>CAZROM010000009.1:0-37920 GCA_964601715.1 uncultured Candidatus Peribacteria bacterium
CGTATTGGCTGGGGGTGAGGGATTCGAACCCCCGCGTGGCGGGACCAAAACCCGCTGCCTTACCGCTTGGCTAACCCCCAACACTGGTGCACTACAAAATAGTGCGCTGACAATCTAATCAAGGCTTGAGCCCAAGTCAATGCTTTAGGGTGAACCTTTTAAAGATCGTTTTGCAGGTCTTTGATCTGGTTTTCGAGCGCGGCTTGCACTTGATTCATGTACTCAGCAGGAATCGCAGTGAGATCGAGCTGATCGAGAGGCAAGTATTTGAGAGGATCGACGCGAACGCCATCCTGCCAGACTTCAAAATGAAGGTGAGGGCCCGTGGTACGAGCTCCAGATCCAACCGTGTTTGGAGTGGCGCCGCTGTATCCCACAAGTTGGCCGCGAGTCACATAATCCCCAATGGCAACGGCAGGGGAAGAGATGTGTCCGTAGATCGTCATGACTCCCATGCGATGAGCGATGCTGATGTAGGCGTAACGGGTAGATTCGGGGTCGTAAACCACGTTTTGAACGATTCCTTCTGCGGGTGCGAGTATTTGGGTTCCTTGGTTGGCACGGATGTCGAGGGCGTAGTGATTCACGCCAAAGGTGCCGAGGTAGCCAGGGTCAATGAAAAAGGCAGAAAGCCCTTTGGAAGGGGCAACAGGCCAGTCTAAAGCCAGTATGGAAGAGGCATCGCTGACGCTGAACTCTTGAGCCATTTCAGATTGAATTTGTGCGACAACCGCCTTTTGATCTTCCGAAAGCAGAGCGTCGGAGTCGGCGAGTTTTTTCTCCAGCATGTCGATGTTGCTTTGGTAGATGCGTAGTTCGCTCGCAAGGTCGCCCTCACGTTCGTCACGAGTGCCGAGCATGGCGGTCAAAATGGATTGCTCCGCCTTTGTTTCATCTAAAATTTCGGTTTGATGCGTTTTCTCGCTTTCGAGCGCGGCCAAATCACCAGCCAATTTTGAATCACTCAAATCGAGTTCCGTTTGTTTGGTTCGGATGTCTTCCCAAGTGCTCGTAAGCTGAGCGCTGAGCTCGGTCACCGTTTCAATGTGATTCTTGGCTTCTTTGGTGATGGCGCTCAAGTACGTTATTTTTTGCAGAGTTTCAGAAACCGAACCCGAGCTGGCCAAAACCTTCACGGGATTCACGCCTTCGTCGGTGTAATAAATGCCGCGCTTCATGTAGAGCAGCGTCAAAAGTCCACTCACGATTTTTTTCTCGTCGTCCAACTGCGTTTGTAGATCTTTAACCTGAATCTGCAGGTCTTGCAGCTCCATGTTTTGCTCTTCTTTCTGTGATTTGATGTTCAAAATTTGTCGGTTCGTATCTTTGATTTGTTCGTCCAAATTCGCAAGGATGCTCTCAAGATTGGTGATCGCCGCATTCGCTTCTTCTAAGTTCTTTTCCGCACTTTCCAAATTGTCGGTCAAAAGTGTGTAGCGATACTGAATTTGCGCCACTTTTTGCTTCAGTTGGATGAGCAAAGTGCTCTGCTCCAAAATGTCGGACATTTGATCCGTTGTGGCTCCCGTCACATCCTCCGCACGAGCCAGTGGCGCAAGCAGGGAGACGAGGATCCCGAGGAGCATGAGAATGGAAAGCAGTTTTTTCATAGCGGTTCAATCTGTTAATTCTAGCACATTTTGACCTTCTAAACAAGGCGGGAAGGGGTTATCATGCTCTTATGAAAAACCTCCTCTACGCAGACGCTTTGGCGTTCTTTAAAAATAATCCTGAGGCTCTTCCTTTTTTGAATGGCCTTCATGGTTTAGAGAAGGAATCTTTGCGCATCACTCCAGATGGAAATTTGGCTCTCACACCTCATCCAAAAGGCTTGAGTCCCAGCATGACTTACCCGCACATCACCACGGATTTTTCGGAAAGTCAGTTGGAACTGATCACGCCGCCTCATGAAACGCCTCAAGAAACACTGAGTTTTTTGAAGGGATTGCATCAGGAGGTGTACAGCAGCTTAGAGAATGATGAATTGATCTGGCCGATGAGCATGCCCGCTCGTTTGCCAGCCACCGATTTGATTCCCATCGCCCGTTATGGTGATTCGCCAGAAGCGAGAAAGAAAGAAACCTACCGCAGGGCCTTGGCCTTACGCTATGGCAAGATGATGCAAACGATTTCGGGCGTGCATTACAATTTTTCCTTTGGAACGGAGCTCTGGGCAGTTTTGGCGCGACTGTGCAAAGACGAGCAATCCAAGGAATTTCAAAACGACGCACACATGGATGTGATCCGAAACTTTTTAAGACTGCGCTGGATGCTCGTCTATCTTTTCGGAGCCTCGCCACAAAAAGACCTCAGCTACACGTGCAAAAAAATGGACATCGATTCCAGTCGCGCCGTCTCGCTACGTCTCAGTCGTTGTGGCTACAGCAATCCCGCAAAAATCGAAGTTTCTTTCAACAGTTTTCAGGAACACATCCGCGACATCCGCAAAGCGGTGGACACGCCTTACGAACCTTACACGGCGCTCGGCTTGGTCAAAGACGGAGTGCCCATCCAATTGAACGATCACCTGCTGCAATTGGGCAACGAATATTACGCTTCCATCCGCGTGAAGCCGCCTCGTCTCATCGACGAAAATCTTTTAGAAAGTTTGGAAGAATTGGGCTCCGGATATTTTGAAGTTCGTCTCTTCGATTTGGATCCTTTTTCGCCCGTCGGAGTAACCTTGGATCAGATGCAATTCACGCATTTGTTTTTAACTTATTGTTTGCTCAAAGAAAGTCCCACGCTCAGTTACGAAGAATCTTTGCAAGCCAACACTTTGCAGCAAGACGTCGCACTTTACGGCCAAGATTTGTCCGATGAATTGAGGGAAAAGGGAAGAGTGGTCTTCGCCGATTTAAAGCCGCTCGCTGACTTGCTCGGCTACGAAACACTACTCACAAAAATGAGTAAAGAGTGGGAGGATCCCGTGGATGTGCCATGGAAGAAAATTTTGGACACGCAGAAGCAAACCAAAGAAGCCTTCATGAGCTTTGGACTGCGCAAAGCCCGCGAACATCAAGCCACTTTTAAACGCGCTTAAGCATGACTCTTTCTTTTCAAACTGCCGGTTATGAAGACATGGAACTTTCCACGCAAGTTTTGCTCTCCGAAGCGCTGCGTCGCGGAGTGAACGTGGAGGTGCTCGATCGCAAAGAAAATTTTTTACGTTTGAGCCGTGGTAGTCACGCAGAGTTGGTCAAAGACGCCACGCGCACCTCCAAAGATTCTTACGTGACTTCCTTGGCCTTGGGCAACAAAGTCGTGAGCAAAATCCTTTTGGATGAAGCCGGCATTCGCGTTCCGAAAGGAGCCGATTTTGACACGCCACAAGCAGCGCACGAAGCAGTGAAAATTTTTCTAGGAAAGAAGATCGTCGTGAAACCCAAGACCACAAATTTTGGAATTGGGATCAGCATTTTGAATGCTGATTTTTCGGAGCGCACCTACGAGCAAGCCGTGAACATGGCCTTTGAACACGATCAGTCGATTTTGGTGGAAGAATTTTTAGAAGGAAGAGAATGTCGTTTCTTAGTGGTGGGAACAAAGTGCGTTGCTGTGCTTCATCGGGTGCCCGCAAATGTGGTGGGCGATGGCTCGTCCACCGTGGAAGCTTTGATCGACCGCAAAAATCAAGATCCTCGTCGTGGCCAAGGCCACCGAACTCCGCTCGAAAAAATCCAAGTCACTTCGGTGGAACTCGCCGTCTTGCTTAAACAAAATCTCAGTTTGGGCAGCGTGCCTGCTCAAGGTCAATTCGTGTATTTGCGTGAAAATTCCAACATCTCAACAGGCGGTGACAGCATCGATTACACCGATAAGGTGAACGAAGGCTACTTGCGCATCGCAGAGCGTGCCGCCGCCGCTGCCTCCGCAGCAATTTGTGGAGTGGATTTGATTTTGCAAGATCCAAGCGCAGAACCCACGGCCAGCAATCACGGCATCATCGAAATCAATTTCAATCCTGTGCTTTATTTTCACGACTTTCCTTTTGAAGGCGAAAATCGCCACGTCGAAAACGCAGTGCTCGATCTACTCGGTTTTCCAGTGCTTTAAATATTTCTCCAGAATCTTTACGTTCGCCGCAGGGAAGGCCATGTGACGGAGTTCTTCCGCGTTCACCCAACGTGCTTCGGAGGCGGCGCTCAAGCTGAACTCCGACTCAAGCGGCTCAGCCAAAAAACAGTGGAGCTCCACCAAATAACGCGTGTAAGCATGCTGCAATTGAACGAAGTGTCGAATATTTTTCAAAGTGAAACGCGTTTCCTCCCACAATTCACGCTTGAGCGCCGCCTCCAAGCTTTCTCCTTTTTCCACTTTACCTCCTGGGAATTCCCAAAGTCCGCCCATCAGCCCCTTTTCGTGACGCTTTTGTACGAAAACCTTTCCGTCTCTTTCAAGAATTGCCACCGCCACCTGAATCTTGATTTTACTCGGAGCAGGTCCTTTGATCGGCAAAAGTTCCACCGTGGCCGCCGCCAAAGCTTTGCAGTCCTTGTTCAAGGGGCAAGAGTCACACTTGGGTTTTTTAGGCGTACAAATCAAGGCGCCCAGCTCCATGAGTCCTTGATTGAAGTCTCGGGCTTTGCCCTTGGGCAGCAATTCGCGAGCTCGACTCCAAAAGTGTTCCACGTTCTTTTTGCTGTCCTCTCTATAGTCATCGAGTCGGCTGAGCACGCGAATCACGTTTCCATCCACCAACGCTTCATCCTGTTCAAAAGCTATGCTACAGATTGCGCCAGCGGTGTAACGTCCAATTCCAGGTAAGCCCAAAATGGACTCATGAGTTTGAGGAAAGACGCCGTGATGCTTCTCAACGATGAGCTGCGCGGCCTTTTTAAGGTTTCGAGCGCGAGAGTAATAGCCCAGTCCTTCCCACAATTTGAGCAAAAGTTCCTCGTCAACGACTGCCAAATCTTGAACCGTGGGCAAAGTTTTGATGAAGCGTTCAAAGTAGGGCAGCACCGTCGTGACTTGGGTTTGTTGCAACATGATTTCCGAAATCCAAACCTGATAGGGGTCGTAATTTTCCCGCCAAGGCAGGGCTCTTTGCTCGTTTTCAAACCAAGTGATGAGGGCGTCTTGAAGCATAAGTCCACTTTAACACGAATTTTCCCTTGCATAATGCTTAAATTACACTTAAAATCCATCCGCTCAACGTAGCAAATCTTATTTTTTCTCTCATATGTCACACAAGAAAGCCGGAGGTTCGAGTAGAAACGGACGCGATTCGAATGCAAAACGCCTTGGCGTTAAGTGTTTTGGTGGAGAAAAAGTAACGACAGGTGCAGTTTTGGTTCGTCAAAAGGGAACCAAGTGGCATGCTGGTGAAAACGTTGGGATTGGACGTGATTTCACTCTCTTCGCTCTTACAGAAGGAACCGTGACTTACGCTGAAAAACGTCGTGTTAAATTCGATGGAAACAGCAAGTTTGACACCATCGTCAGCGTCCTTGCAAAATAATTGATTTTCTCTTAGGGAACACGTATTCTTTCAGGGAATTTTAACGTTCACGCCTATGAAAACCACGCTCAATCCTTTAGCTGCGGCTCTCGCAATGGGCCTCGCTTGGTCTCTTTCTTTATTTGTGATGACTCTCGTGTCCGCTCAAACCGGATTCATGGGGAACTTTCTCCACCTGATGGAAGACGTTTACCCTTGGTACGTGGTGACGAATACTGGAGCCTTCATCGGTCTCGTTTGGGGCTTTTTGGATGGCTTCATCGGAACTTATATTTTCGTCTGGCTCTACAATTTCTTCGTTAAAAAACTCAAATAACAATGTCACTTGAGTCCTTTTTTGGTCTAGACACACAAGGAGGAGCTCCGGGCAGCGCCGAATCACGCGAAGCGTTTCAAGAAATGATGCGCGAAAGTGCAAAAGCGGCCGCCGCCATTGGGGCTCATCAAGCTGCGCAAAAACAGCAGGAAGACAAACTGGCTAAAATTTTGATGCGCTTCATGAAAGATCCAAAAAAGTCCGACATCGTGTTTTTGGTCATCAAACTTTTGCAAGAAAATGTTCCAGGTGCCTTCATTCTGGCGGTTCTTTCGATTTCTGATCCAGAAATGGAGCAGGAACTCTCGAAAAACTTCACTGAAAACAATCCTGAAGAATCCGCCTTGGCAACCTTTGCGGGCGAGGCTTTCATTCCTGATTCAATCAAGAAAACCATCAATGCGTGGGGTGATTCCATCATGAAGTCGGGGCTTTTATTGCCAGGAAAAACCTTACAAGGAGTGCTCACTCCTGATCAAAAATTGAAATCTTTGGTCTTGGACTTACTCCAATTCTCTCTCGAAGAATACTTTCACCGTCACGGACTTGAATTTTCTGAGGACAAAATCCGCGAAGTGGCTTTGCTCAGCATCCAAACGGTTTTACTCAAACTTCGCTCCGTTCATCAAGAAAAGTCTGACATCGAGATCATCGAAACGCCAATCGCTGATCAAAGCGTAGTCAAAGAATAACCCCTCCCAAAATGGCTTCTCACATTGGAATCATGGGCTTAGGCACCATGGGCAGTGCCTTGGCACGCAACATCGCCTCACGTGGTTACAAAGTGAGCGTCTGGAACCGTTCTCACGAAAAAGTGACCGAGTTCATCAATAAATACGGTGATCAATCTTTTTACGGAGCCGAGCACATTGAAGATTTTGTAGAGAGTTTAGAACTCCCACGCAAAATCATCATGTTGGTTCCTGCAGGCGCCGCTACCGAAGAAGCTTTGCAGAATGTAGTGCGAGCCTTGGATGAAGGGGACAGCATCATGGATGGTGGAAACGCGTACTTCAAAGACACCGAACGTTTTCAAACTCAACTCAAAGAAAAAGGCATCATCTTTCTCGGCTGCGGAGTTTCGGGCGGAGAAGAAGGCGCACTCAACGGACCCAGTCTCATGCCTGGAGGTGACCGACAAGCCTTTGACTATTTCGAAGAAATTTTAGGAAAAATCTCAGCGGAGGATTTTGAAGGCAAGGCCTGCATGGCGTACATGGGCAAGTCGGGCTCCGGTCATTATGTGAAGATGGTGCACAACGGAATCGAATACGCCGAAATGCAAATGTTGGCGGAAGCTTACGATTTGCTCAAACGCGTTTATAAATTGCCACACGATGAAATCACCGAAGTGTTTCGAAGCTTTGATCAAGGCCGTCTCGACTCATTCTTGACTCACATCTCGGTGGATGTGCTCGAGAAAAAAGAAGACGGAGTTCCACTTTTGAACCTGATCATGGACAAAGCTGGCCAAAAAGGAACGGGCTTGTGGACCAGCCAAGAAGGACTGACTTTGGGAGTTCCTACGCCTGCCATCACAGGCGCGGTCTTCGCTCGTGGAATGTCGACCTTCAAAGACTTACGAGTGGAATTGGCTCAAAAATTGCACGCCCAAGATTTGGCACCTGCTGCAATGAGCTTGGATTTTGTGAAGGATTTGGAATCCGCTTTGTACCTGAGTCGCGTGCTCAATTTTGTTCAAGGTTTGGAACTGCTCCGTGCAGCAGATGAAACCTATCATTACGAATTGAACTTCCCAGAAATCGTGCGTGTGTGGCAAGGCGGTTGCATCATTCGAGCCGAATTGCTCAAGGATTTGCACCATGCTTTTTTGGAGGCTCCCACGCAGTCCATTCTCAAATCGGCTTGGTTCCAAAAAACCGTTCAAGAAAACTTTCAAGGCTTAAGACGCGTGGTCGCCACCTCTGCATCCTTGGGGGTTCCACTCTTTGTTTTGAATGCCGATCTTTCGTATTTAGAAGCACTGCGCAGCGCCGTGCTTCCCGCTAATTTTATTCAAGGACTCAGAGATCGTTTTGGTGCTCATGGCTTTGAGCGCCTCGATCAGCCCGGTAATTTTCATGCTCAATGGTAAAAAAAGAAATTCAAATTCCGTTTCAAATCGCAAAAGTTCCCTTCACGCTCTTCATTTTTGGAGCGTCTGGATCTCTTGCCAAACTCAAACTCTTCCCAGCACTTTATGAGTTGGTCAAAGAAAAACGTCTGACCAAAGAATTTAAAATCGTGGGTTACGCGCGCACGCCCATGTCGAATGAAGAATTCAGAAATTTCTTTGCAGATTCCATCCGTGAGCAAGATTCCAACGTGGACGAAGTGGTGCTCAAAGACTTGCTGAAAAATGTTTTTTACTTCGCAGGATCCTACGATCAAATGGAGGACTACGCACGTTTCAAAAAAGAATTGAGCAAAATTGAAAAGGATTCCAAGCGCGTGCGCGCGGCCTATTTCTCCGTTCCGCCCAGCGTTTTCCCTGATATTTTCCACAACCTTTCTAAGACCAAATTCGACACGCCCAAAGCCAAACTTCGGCTCATCATCGAAAAACCTTTTGGCAGCGACCTTTCCACAGCAAAGAAACTCAAGAAACTGCTCGACACCAACTTCAAAAAGGAACAGATTTTCTTGCTCGATCACTACTTGGGCAAGGAAGCGGTGAGCAACTTACTCTCTCTTCGTTACGCCAATTCCATACTCACCAATTTGCTCAGCTCTGAGTACGTCGCCAACATTCAAATTTCTGCGCTCGAAAGTCGCGACATCGAAGGACGAGCCAACTACTTTGATCACGTGGGCACCCTCAAAGACATGATCCAATCGCATCTTTTGCAAGTGCTCGCGTACTTCACGATGTACGCGCCCAAAGAAAAAAACGCAGACTCCATTCATCATGAAAAAGCACGCGTTCTCAAAGGGGTGACTGTTCACAATTTGGAGAACGCCGTTGTACGCGGTCAGTACCAAGGCTATCAACAAGAAAAGGGAGTGCAAAAAGGTTCTCAAACCGAAACTTACGCCGCCCTCAAAATTTCGCTCAAACATGGTTTGTGGGAAAACGTTCCCATCTACATTCGCAGTGGAAAATCCCTCAAACAAAAATGGACGGGTGTGGTCGTGGAGTTCAAACCTCGCCGAGCGCAACGTGCCACACCAGGCATTCCACCCAATCGCATCGTGATTCAAATTCAGCCTTACGAGAAAATCGAATTCCATCTGCTCACCAAGCTCGGCGGCAAGACCTTCGACTTCCACGAGCTCACAACCGGAAGGCCGATTTATTGCAGCGGAGACTGTTTGGTGGAACATGGGCGTTTGTTCTTAGACGTGCTCGACAACCGTCAGGATCTCTTCCTCAATTTTGAAGAAATTTTTGAAGCGTGGCGAGTCGTGGATCCCATCCAAAAAACCTGTGATCGCATGAAAGAAGATCACTGCAAACTCGCCGTCTATCCCAAAGGAAGCATTGGTCCAAAAGCGGCCGACGACTTGCTCAAACGAGATGGATACAAATGGTTTAACCCCGAAGCATGAAGCTGCATCCCTACATGAACGAAAATGAATTTTGGACTGGCGCATTGAAGGCCACCTTAAAAGCAATCGAAGAAGCGCTCGCAACCCATGGTCACGCACGCATCGGTCTTGCGGGTGGAAGCACACCCAAGAAACTTTACGAACTGCTCGCGCATGAAAATTTGCCTTGGGAGAAACTGACGTGGATTTTGGTGGACGAACGCTACGTTCCTGCCGACGACGAAGAAAGCAATTTGCGAATGATCGATTCAGCACTCTTCAGCCCAGCTCGAATCCCTGAAGAAAATCGTGTTTTTTTCGACACGTCACTTCCCAGCCTTGAATCCGTAAAATCCATGGATTCACGGCTTCATTTTTTAGAAAAATTCCGAGCCCCTCTTTTTGATCTCCTCATCCTCGGTGCAGGAAAAGACGGTCACATCGCTTCTTTGTTCGAAGGCGATCCTTCCATGTTCAGACCTGAATATTCCTACGCAGCCGAGGCTCCCGTTGAATACGAAACCACGGAGCGTCTCACCGTTTCTTTGGCGGCACTTTGCAAAGCCAACAAAGCCCTGCTTTTGTTGAAGGGCAATGAAAAGAAGCCCGTCATCCAAGCGTTAGAAGGGGAGCCCGTTTTGCCTCTCACCGCACTCAAACACTTGAGTGCAAAAGTACCTTTGGAAGTCTTGGCTTATTTAGAGTAAGCCTTTGACCGCATCCTCAATCGCCTCAACACTGAGTCCTGCTTTGGCATAAAGCTCGTCAGCGGTTCCTGAAAGTTGGTAGGAGGAAACTCCCAAACGTTTCATGGGCACGAGGGTTCCCGCTTCAAACAAAGCCTTTTCCGCGTAAGCTCCAAGTCCAGTGCTGATGTTGTGATCGTGAGCCGTCACGACGCGTCCTGTTTTTTGCGCGCTCGCCACAATGGTTTCTGAATCGAAAGGAATGAAGCTGCTCACCGCAATCACTTCGATGTCTCCTCCCAGTTGTTCAGCGGCTTTCAGGGCATGAATCACCATGGGCCCACTCGCCACCAAGGTGGCTCGCTTTCCTTCTCTTAGAACTTCCGCTTTGCCTGGTGTGAACGTATAACCCTCACCAAACGCAGGCGTTCCATCCACTTTCGTGAGCGTGGGGAGTTTCGCGCGACCCATGCGGATGTAGAAGTTTCCACGAGTGCTGGCCGCGTAGCGAACCATGCGATCGCATTGATTGGGATCGGCGGGCTCGAAAATATTCGTGTGGAAGAATCCTGCAAAGGAACTGATGTCATCGATGGCTTGATGGGTGGGACCATCTTCTCCCACCGAAAGTCCACAGTGCGTGGCGACCATTTTCACATTCGTTTCATTGATGTCATTCACGCGAGCTTGATCCTTGGCACGACTGCTCATGAATGCTCCGAAAGTGCTGCAGAAAGGAACAAAGCCTCTCAGAGAAAGTCCTCCGGCGGCGCTCACCATGTGTTGCTCCGCAATGCCACATTCAATGTGACGTTCTGGGAAAAGCTTCTTCACTCCATCGGTTTTCACGCTTTCAGAAAGATCCGCCGTCATGGCCACCAAATGCGGATTCAAAGTCGCAAGGTCGGCGAGCGCCGCCCCATACGCTCCTCGGCAATCGGTGAGCACTTCCACGCCATAGGTTTTAGGCGTACCAGCATTCACGGCTGGCGTTTCTAGGTCACTGTGAGCGGGAATCGCAATCTTGAGTACTGCGAGACCTGCATCGAGAGCAGCTTGCTCCTCAGCGCTCAGTTGAATCAAAGACACCGCTGCATCCGCCTCTTCTTTTTTAGGAGATTTTCCATGCCAATCCGGTTTCTTCTCAAGACCTTTGCCTTCCATGAACGCAATTCCTTTTCCCATCACGGTTTTACCAATGATCACGCTGGGTTTGTCTTTCACCGCTTCCGCATTGGCAATGGCCTCCCACATCGCAGCCATGTCGTGGCCGTTCACTTCTTGAACGTGCCAACCCGCAGCGCTGTAGTGTCCTTTGATGTTGGTGGGCATCACTTCGTCCAAAGAATCGGTGAGTTGCACTTCGTTGTAATCGACGAACAAAACCAAATTTCCAAGTTTGTACTTGGCTGCAAAATTCATCATCTCATAGGCCTGTCCCTCTTGTTGTTCTCCGTCTCCCATCAGCAAAAAGACCAGTCCTTCGCGTTTTGCCAATTGATCAGCCAAAGCGAAAGAGCTCGCTACGCTCGCTCCCACTCCCAAAGGTCCGGTTCCAAAGAACACACCAGGAATCTTGCGATTCACGTGCCCTTCATAAATGTCGTTGGGTCGTCGAAAGCTCGCGATCACATGTTCTTTTGGAATGACTTTGAGTTCCGCCAAAACCGAATAAACGGCTGGGGAGATGTGTCCATTCGAAACCACCACCGCCTCATTGCTTTCCGCCACACGTTGCGTGTAGAGCAGTGACAAAAAATCGATGCAAGACAAGGATCCTCCAGGATGTCCCGATTGAGCTTGAGCCACCATGCGCAAGATGCTTTGGCGGCAAGACTTTGCAAAGGCTTCGGAGAACGCAATTTGTTGAGAAGTGAGAGGTGTCATTAGGAAAGGAGTTGTCGGGTTAATTTTTTACTGAGTTCGACGCCAGGTTGGTCGAAGGCATTGATCCTATAGAATTCGCCCAAAAAGGCAATGCTGCATTCAAAGAACATGAAGAGTTGTCCCAATTCGTAGGCGTTCACTTCTGGGATTTCAATGCTGAGGTTGGGCTTTTTGTATTCCGAAATCGCTTGCCTCGTGCCTTTGAGTTCCGTCGCCATCAACTCGTTGAAACTGAGTCCTGATAAAAAGTTCAGTTTTGGATTTTCAATGTGAGGGATTCGTGGAGTCTCTTGTTTGAGCACTTCAATGAAGCAGAACAATTTATCGGTGGGACCCTCATTGTACAGTTGCAATTGCGAGTGTTGATCCGTCACGCCCAAAGCGCGAACAGGCGTGAGACCTCGTCCTTCCTTACCAATGCTTTCGGCAAGGAGTTGTCGGTACCAATCGGCCAAGGTGTAAAGGCGACTGCAATAAGGCATCATCACGGTCATGGGGATACCTCGTTCCCAATCCAAAAGGTATTGGACTGTCGCAAATTGAAAGGGAAGGTTGAGTTCCATTTCTTTGCTTTGAAAAAGTTCTGCCATTTCTTCGGCTCCACGCAACAGTTCTTCTAAATCAATGCCCAGCAGTGCCGCAGGGAAGAGCCCCACCGGTGTGAGCACCGAAAAGCGTCCTCCCACATTGGCAGGGATGTCGAGCATAGGAACGCCAAGATGTTCACCAATTTTGCGAAGCTCGCCCGATTCAGGATCGGTGATGAACACAAAGTTCTCTTTAGAAACTTTCTCTTTGAAATAATGGTACTGAGCCATGGTCTCAGGCGTTGTACCCGACTTGGTGATGACCACAAACAAAGTCTGATCCACATCGATCAATTCTTCCACATCGCCCACGGTATCCAAGTTGTCTAAAACAAAAAGGCGAGGACCGTCTTTCTTGAAATTCCAAAAGGGACCTTTGAGAGCGTCGCGCAAACAAGTCACGCCCAAAGCGCTGCCGCCAATCCCGAGGACCACAATGTCCTTGAACTTTCCTTTCATTTTTTCAGCCAATTGCAAACTGGCCAGCATGGCCGATTTTACTTTTGGAAGTTGATAGAAACCTTGTTCACGTTCGTAGAAACGTTCCAGAAACGTTGGGATTTTCACTTCCTCTTCTTTGAGGCGAGGCCAGGCGAGGCCGTGAAAACCGAGTTCGATCAGAGATTCGAGTTTGAGTTTCATTGTTGAGTGGATTTCCAATCCTTTAAGAATTTTTCAATACCAGCATCCGTCAAAGGATGCAGGAGGAGTTTTTCGAACACAGCAAAGGGGAGGGTCGCCACATCGGCACCCATGCGAGCCACTTCCGTGATTTGTCTGGGACTGCGCACGCTCGCCACCAAAATTTCGGTTTCAAAGGCATAATTGTCAAAAATTTGCACCAGTTCCGAAATCAGCATGAGTCCATCTTCGCCAATGTCATCGAGTCGTCCGATGAAAGGACTCACAAATCGCGCCCCAGCCTTGGCAGCGAGCAAGGCTTGGTTGGCCGTGAAAATCAAAGTCACATTCGTTGGAATTCCAAACTTTTTAAGTTCGGTCACCGCCACAAGTCCATCTTTGGTCATAGGCACTTTCACCACAATGTTTTCTGCCCATTTCGCGAACTTCTTTCCTTCTTCAATCATTCCTTTGGCATCCGTACTGATCACCTCCATGCTCACGGGTCCAACCACTTGTTTACAAATGGCTTTCAAGTGCTTTTCAGGGTTCACTTTTCCTTCTTTTGAAAGTAGACTCGGATTGGTGGTCACGCCGTCCAAAATCCCCCAAGAAGCAATGGTCTCAATTTCCTTCAAATTCGCCGTGTCGAGGAAGAGTTTCATAGAGTGGGGTGAAGTGCATTCTGAACATAGCATTTACTCCTAAACTTTGCTATAATAAATAGATCATTTTATCACCCTCCATGAATCCACAGCCCTTCGACATTAAAAAAGAACTCCTCAAGAACGATTTTCGCGTCACCATTTTCGGTTCCGCACGAATCAAACCTGAAGACCCAATCTATAAGGATGTTTTCACCCTAGCCAAGGGCATTGGGGAAATGGGAGTGGATGTGGTTACGGGAGGTGGTCCTGGACTTATGGAAGCAGCCAGCACCGGTCATAAGGCCGGGGACAAAGGCAATAAGTCAGATAGCATCGGAATCAACATCATTTTGCCTTTTGAGCAAAAACCCAATCCGGGATTGGAATACGTGGAAAACCATGAACTTTTTTCCACTCGTTTGGATGAATTCATGCTGCTCTCCAACGTTGTTGTGGTGACTCCAGGCGGAATCGGAACCTGTTTGGAACTGTTCTACACATGGCAACTGCTTCAAGTGCGTCACCTTTGCCAAATGCCCATCGTTTTGGTGGGAAAGATGTGGAGAAAGCTCATCGAATGGATCATCGACAATCCCGTTAAGGATCACTACATGGACACCAAAGACCTGCACTTCGTGGTCTTGGTCGACAACCATAAACAGGCACTCAAAGTGGTGAAAGCCGCAAAAAAGCATTTCGACGAAGGCCATGGGGAAGGCTGCCACAACTGGCAACAATACGGCAAAAAAATGCCAAAACTCGAAGCCTTCATCGCAAAGAACTCTAAATAGATTGCCAAACCAAGAATCTGCTGTAGAATCTCTGGGAATCTATTTAAAGACTCTTAGAAATGGACATTCGCAACATCGCAATCATCGCTCACGTAGACCACGGAAAAACAACCTTGGTGGACGCTTTACTCAAAGCCGGAGGGGCATTTGAAGCACACGAAGCGGTGGAAACCCGTGTCATGGACTCCAACGATCAAGAAAAAGAACGTGGAATCACGATTTACGCTAAGAACTGTGCCATTTCTTACAAAGGGAACAAGATCAACATCGTGGACACTCCTGGCCACGCCGACTTCGGATCCGAAGTGGAACGTGTGCTTCGAACCGTAGATGCTGTGGTTTTGGTGGTGGACGCCTACGAAGGTCCTATGCCTCAAACCAAATTTGTGCTTCGTAAATCTTTGGAACTCGGACTCAAAGTGCTCGTGGTGATCAACAAGATCGACAAACCCACCGCTCGTCCCGATCAAGTGCTCAACGAAATTTTCGATCTCTTCGTGACTCTCGGAGCCAACGACCAACAGCTCGATTTCCCTTACATCTATGCCATCGCTCGTGAAGGAGTCGCTATTCGTCATCTGACCGACGAAAAGAAGGACATCACTCCACTTCTCGACTTCATCGTGGAACACGTTAAGCCAGCTCCTGCAGACACAGAAGCGTCTTTCCGTATGCAACCAGCCACCTTGGCTTACGACAACTTCTTGGGACGTATGGGAGTGGGACGTGTTTACGAAGGTAAGATCCAAACTGGAAAAATGGTGACCATCATCAACCGTGAAGGAGAACGTCGCACCGCTCGTATCAGCAAACTCTTCACTTACAAAGGCTTGCAACGTGTGGAAGTTCAAGAAATCGTAGCGGGAGACATCGTTGCTCTTGCTGGTATCGCCGACATCGACGTGGGTGAAACCATCGCCAGTGAAGCAAACGCCGTGGCTCTTCCTGCCATCGGAATCGATCCTCCATCTCTTGCCATCGAATTCATGGTGAACGATTCACCTTTCGCGGGTAAAGAAGGTAAATTCGTGACCAGCCGTCACATCAAAGAACGTTTGGAACGCGAAATGGAAACGAACGTAGGCCTCAAAATTGAAGGCGTTGACAACAGCGACACCATCAAAGTGTACGGACGTGGAGAAATGCAAATCGCCGTTCTCATCGAAACCATGCGACGTGAAGGATACGAACTTCAAATTTCTCAACCAGAAGTGGTGATGCACACCGAAAACGGTCAACTCATGGAACCCATCGAGACCGCCGTGATCAACGTGCCTGACGAAATGGCTGGAAAAGTGATTGAAATGATGGGTAAACGTAAGGGAGAAATGAAGAACATGCGTGCCGAAAACGGAAACACCATGCTCGAGTTCGAAGTTCCAACTCGTGGACTCCTCGGATTCCGCTCCATCTTCATGATCATCACCAGTGGAGAAGGAACGGTCTACCATTCCTTCGAACGCTTTGCTCCTCACAAGGGAACCATCGACAAACGCAGCGTGGGATCCATGATCTCAGGAGAACCCGGATCCGCAATGGCTTACTCCATCTGGAAGTTGCAAGAACGTGGACCTTTCTTCATCGGACCTCAAACTGAAGTGTACGAAGGTATGATCATCGGAGAACACAACCAAGGAACCGACATCGTGGTGAACGTGACCAAGAACAAGAAACTCACCAACGTTCGTGCCTCTGGTACCGACGAAGCGCTCACTCTGACGCCTCTCATTCCTATGACTTTGGAAAAAGCCATCGAATACATCAAAGACGACGAACTTGTGGAAATCACTCCTAAGAACATCCGTCTTCGCAAGAAGTGGCTCACCGAAATCGACCGTAAACGTTACGGAAACAAGAACAATTAGTCTCTCGCTGAGCAGACGCTAAAAAAGAACTTTCGTAGGCATTAAAGAGGTCTCTATGCCGAAGGGAGTTCTTTTTTAGCGTTCTGTATCTACAAAATGGGGTGAATGATGGGGTTCGAACCCACGACCTCCAGGGCCACAACCTGGCGCTCTAACCAACTGAGCTACATCCACCGTGTATGAGGTTTTCACAGGGCGGGCCAATTTTAAGAGTTTCGTCTGGAAAGAGCAACAGGAAAGTGCTAGGTTTTTTGCATGATCAAACTCCCCTACAAAAAACGTTACCTCGCTTTAACGCTCATCAACCTGTTGGCCTTTGCCATTTCAGTGTATTTGGCCACCTTGCATTTCAAGCCCGACCTCAGCAGTGTCTGCGTCATCAGTGAAAAATGGAACTGCGACATCGTGAATAAAAGCACCTACTCTCTATTTTTCGGAATCCCTGTTTCCATTTTAGGAGCTTTCACGTATTTAGCTTTGCTCGCTTTTTCAATCCGAGGTTTCTTCCGCAATCAAAAGAAACTCATTCCCTATGTTTTCTTATGTCTCAACGGAGCCGTGGCTTTCTCACTCTATTTAACAGGTGTGGAGGCCTTCATCCTGAAAACGTACTGCCTCTTCTGCGTCAGCCAGCAAGTTCTGATTTTATTGGAATACGCCGTCGTGGCCTCACTATTTAAAGACACTAAATCCATCGCCCAATGAAAAAACTCTTCGCCCTTTTAATGCTCAGTTCCTTGGCCCTTGTGGCCTGTTCTCGAGACACCGCCAATGACGCTTTCGCAACTTGCATCGCCGACAGCGGAGCAATCTTCTACGGGGCTTTTTGGTGCCCACACTGTTCTGATCAAAAGAAAGAATTCGGAGATTCCAAAGATTTGCTTCCTTATGTGGAGTGCGATCCCAATGGCCAAAACGCGAATCCTCAAGCCTGCCAAGCTGCCGGAGTCGAACAATATCCCACGTGGGTTTTTGCCGATGGGACCAAAGTCTCAGGCCTACAAAGTTTTGACGAACTTTCAAAAGCCACTGCATGCCCTCTACCCGGCAACGAAAGCGTGATGCTTCAAACTAGATAACAAGTGCAGTGATCACACCGAGTGCAAGCAATCGTTTTACAAGGAGGCCATTGTCGTACCCAACTACATTGTCGCCAAAACTCTTATCCAGTTTTGCAGCGTAGTCCTTGTAGTCACTAGAGGTTTTCCAGGTAGCATCAAAGTTCTTTTCAATGACTCTGTCGCGAACTTCTATTGGGTCAGCCCAAGATTTTCTGAAAGTTGCGATGTCGTACCAGTGATAGTACGTTCCATCGATACAAATCTTATAAAGCGCAGATTCTACTGTCACAAATTGAGTGAATCGTTTCACTTTTTCCCTCAACTGTTCAGAGCTAAGTGAGTCGTCCATGACGATACGATCGAAACGCTTATTCACACTTTCACGGAAGACATCTGGCCAATGACCTTCAAGTCCTGTCCAAGTCGAAAAGTCCATGTTCTTGTCAAACCATTTCGTAAATTCCTCTTTAGCATGTTCACGGTACAGCTCTTTACTATCCTTAAGCTCTGGAGGTTTAGGCAAGGTCTCAGGATGTGGTGACCATTCGTCAAACGTTTTAATGGATTGAAGAACAGGAAGTTTAGTGTCGAAGTCATCAAGAATCACTTGACCAACTCGAGCAAGATTCTTTTCTTTTGTGCCCATCAAAGTGTAAACACTACTGATAAAGAAGTCAGCATATTGATCGGCTGTAGCACCACTCAAAGGAGTCGCACCGCCGTTCTCAATTTTGGAGTAATAGATGTCCATTAATTTATCGACTTGAGCGGTCTTCCAGTTGAAACGCTCTTTGACATAGCTGTAAACCTTTTCAGTTGGCGCTTTCCATTCGTCTTTATGTGCACCCGTAAGTTTTTCGGTGCGGAGAATTTCACCAGATTGGTCGGTATCTAAACCACGATGGGCATCGGCTTCACGACTGGCTTGAGCATAGTTGTCACGGATAATAGCCTCAACTTCGGATTTATAAGGTTGGCGTCCAGTCGCAGCAACTCGTGATGCAAGTGATTCAATCTCAGTTACAGTTTTGTGTTGCCAGTAAATCAATCGGTCAGCGTAATTGGAACTCTGATCGCCTCCAATACTCAGAGGGTGACTCATGGGTTCAAGAGCTTTTTTAATTTGATCTCCTGAATCAGATTTCATCTTTGCTAAGTCAACTGGCGCAAGACTGACTTCGGCCTTTTCGCCAACGATTCGTATCACATCTTTTTCGTAATTTGTCATAAGTGTTTTTCGTCTTTCTTCAAAGTCTTTTTTAGTGAGGCCCAATTTGTACAAATCAGTGAGCTCGGTACGCATTTTAGTAGCGAGTGCATCGAGCCCTTGTTTGACTTTAGCTTCTGTTTCTGCCTTTTCACGAGCAGCGAGGGTGTCGCCCGTAATGTCATTGCTATCCACAACGCCACTCACAAGCTCATCAAGTGTTTTTCCAAGAGTTCCAAACAAGCCTCCTTCAAATTCGATTCTTGGCTCTGAAGGAACGAGTCCATTGGTTGTGATATTATTCCAACGAACGTAAATGTCTGGATTGACCCCAGTCGCATGAATGATGCGATCTTGAATGGTTGATCGAGAGAAAAGAGCCACCGTGTCTTTGTGTGCCTGAAGATCCCAACGTTGAGCGAGGTCGGCACTTTCTGCGAGTGTTGAACTTTGTAGGGTGTCATTCTTGTAGATCAGAGTTCCTTCGTGACCGGAGTCGTAACGCAAGGTGAGAGTGGTGCTCTTGTCAGCTTCATTCTCAACCACATTTTCTACGGTGAAGTCCATTCCCAAAAGCAAGTGTCCGACGTCTTGTTTGACCAAGTCGGGCAAAGCCTTTTTGAGTTCAAAGTCCTTTTGTACTTCGGCCAAGGAAGTGAAGCGGACCGCGTCACTCGCTCCTTCGTAAGAAGCAATCATTCCTTTTCCATCCGTATAAAAACGGAAAGGAACTTTGGTTTCTCGAGCAGAATGCGCAAGCCCTTGGTGACTCATGCGTTCGAGGGAAGGATAAACTTCCCATTCACCAGAAGGCAAAGCACGCAGAGTCAAATTTGGATCAGAATTGAATTTCTTGAATTCATTTTGTACGGCTTCTTCAGATTCTTTAGTAAGGGCAGCGAGCAAACGACTACGTCCACCACGATCGTCAGCGTCAGGAATGACAATTGGATTTTCTGGATTTAAAACAGATGCGAAACGATGAGCACCTCCATCGGTAAAGAAGTAGGTGTAAGGACAGCCATTGATGGAAACTTCTCCACCGGGCAATTGTTTGAGCACCGCATTGAAAGCAGGGTCTTGATTCTTGAGTTCACGAAGATGAGGGTCACGAATCAAAAGTTCTTGCTTGTTGTTGGATTCAGTTGAAAGTGGAGCTTCTTTAGAGGCCACTCCAGCGGTGGCAACATCGGCAGTTGTTCCTTTTCTCGCAAGTTTTTCACGTTGAATCTTAACCAAAGCAGCTTTGAAGTCGTAATCTTTGAGGTTATTCTTAGACCATTCCAAACCGATGCTGAGTTTGTCAGCACGATCAGATGCTTTGCGTCCACCAGGTTCTTTCATGGCAATGTCTGCACATTCCAAATAGCACCAATCAAGTCCTTCTTTAAGCTCCTTGCCGTTGATGTCACTTTTCGAAACAGTGCCGCGTCCCAAGAAACGATCTGCATCGATCTCGGTTTTTTGAGTGCGTTGAGCAATTTCAAAAGCATCATCCACGTCACTCATGTTGGTATCCATGAGCTTAACCATGTCGTCCGTCGAAGCCTGAAGATTTTCAGGCATGCCAGCAAACAAATCTGAGCGATATTGTTCAAGTACTTTGCCGGTCACCAATTTATTAGGATGGATGTTCAAACGATCTCCAAGACCTTTTCCTGTTGCGTATTCAAGGATGAAGTCCAAGGCATAAACCGAAGCACCTCCCACTGCGGTGACTCCCAACGCAGTTTTAATCTTATCCATTGGAAGCTTGTCTTTGATCATCCAAAGGCCAAAAAGTGCGACAGCGCCAGCAACTAAGGCTTCAGGTTTTTTAATGAACTCAGTGGCCAAGTTTTTCACTTTATATAAAGCAGTGCCTTCGAGGCTGTTGCGCATTTCTTGATCTAGGGCCACATCCGATTTCATCAAAGTAGAATAAGTTCCGTCCAAAGTGCCTTTCACTTTTGTCAGTTCGGCAATAGCATCTTGATAAGCAGGGCTATCCTTACTCTGAGTGAGTTTCTGCTTAAGAGAAGCAGCAAGTGCAGGACGATCTTTAAAGACAATATCGATGGCCTCTTCTTGGCGTGCTCCTTGAAGCAAATCACTGGGACTGAGCGGAGGAATTTGATCCAATAGGTGTTTTACAATCAACGGAACCTCCAAAAATCCGGCAGACCCATCGTTGCTTTCAATCGATGGTTGGGTTTCACTTCCGGAGACATCAATAGAGACGCGAGACGCACCCTGAGGAAGAGTGATTTTTACTTCGGAGTCTTCTTTTGAGAGTGTAACGCCAGCTTTTTCAGCTTTTTTTTCAAGACGAGCTTCTTTTCTTTCTTCTCGTTTGTACTTTCGTTCGAGTTTGTTCATGAAAACCTCCTTCTTCTTCGCAATTGCGGCGGCACGTTTCGTAGGATCTTTGATCAAATCCCAGACGTGCTTGTCTGCCCATTCAGTTGCAACTCGGTCAATACTGCGATCCACTTGAGCGATCTCTGCTTCCAAAAGTCTAGCTTCAGGGTTGTTGCTCAGCCCAGCATCGATCAATTGCTTCTGTTCTTTAACCAAGTCCACCTTCTGTGCGGCGAGGTCCAAGGCTTCAGCAAAAAGCTCACCATTGGTGTCAAACTCGTTCACATCGAGGGTCTCTACGGAAGTGGTGGTTCCACCTGGTGCCATACGGGATAGAAAATTTAAATCTATCAATTATATCAAAAAACGGAAAGAATTGCAATACACCATAAGGTAACGTATTCTGGGCCAAGTTTTTTAAACGCATTTATGAACATCGATTTCCAAAAGTTACCCAAGTCCGAAGCCAAGCTCACCGTCGAGCTCACAGAAGCAGAAATGGAAAAATACGAGCAAGCAGCCACGGCAGAACTTCAAGAACATGTGACTGTTCCAGGTTTCAGAAAAGGGCACGTTCCCGCAGAAGTTTTAAAGGATCACGTGGGCGAGCAAGCCTTCATGGCTCAAGTCCTCGACAGCGCCATCGGTGCCAGTTACGAAGAAGCAGTTCACAGCAAGGATTTACACCCCGTGGCTTATCCAAAAATTTCCATCGTGAGCGACAAGCCTCTCAAATACGAGGCGGTTGTGGCACTTCGTCCTGAAGTGAGTTTCAAAAAAGATCCCAAAAACCTCACACTCAAACGTGAGAAGGTGGAAGTGAACGAAAAAGAAGTGAAAGAAGTGATCGAAAATTTCTTGGAACGCTTCAAGAGCTGGAAGGATGTGACTCGCGCTGCGAAGAAAGGAGATCGCGTGGAACTGGATTTCGACGGCTTTGACGAAGACGGAATCGCTCTCGAAGGAACTTCCAGCAAAAATCACCCTGTTGTCTTGGGCTCAAACTCCTTGATCCCAGGTTTTGAAACAGAAGTGGAAGGCATGGAAATCGGCCAGGAAAAAGACTTCTGGATCACCTTCCCAAAGGATTACCACAAGGACTCCTTCAAGAATAAAAAAGTAAAATTCCACATCAAGCTCAATCGAATTGAAGAATCCGAGGATCGAGTGGCGGACGACGCTTGGGCTCAAGAAGTCTCTGGTGAGCCCACCAAGACCTTGGCAACCATGAAGTCGGACATCGAGAAAGAACTCGCTGCTCAAAAAGAAATCCAAGAAGACGGACGTCTTGAAAACGAATTCTTAAAACAACTCGCAGAACATGTTGAAGCCGAGGTGCCAGACGCTTTGGTGGAACGTGAAATCGACATGATGGTGGAACGTGTGAAAGAAGACGTTGAAAAACGTAAAGAGAACTGGGACGAATACCAAGAAACTCTCAAAAAAGAAGGGAAGGACCTCCGTGAAGAACTTCGAAAGACTGCTGCAGAACAAGTTTTGATCCGTTTGGGTCTCGAAAAACTCTTCGAACTCGAAAATCCTGAAATCAGTGAAGCCGACGTGGAACAAGAAGTGGAAAGACTCTTGGGTCGCTACCCTGAACAATTCAAAGAGATGCTTCGACCTCGCTATGCAGAAGGAACCGAAGAACGCGAATACATGAAGCAGACCGTTCGCTTCAAAAAATTGGTCAAAGGACACGTCAAAAACTAGTTTTTTGCTCAACGCGAAATAGGCTGAGTAAAAAAAATACTCAAAATCTCTAAAAAATCCCTTCCACATCTACTCTGTTAAGAGCCGAAGTGAAGGGATTTTGCTTGCATTTTGAATTAAAAAATTATACATTTCGAGAAGTTTGGATAAATTATGTATACATGCTGAAGCACCTCTTCACATCTAAGGCCAGAACCAAGCTCCTCACGATTTTCCTTCTTAAACCTGATGGAGAGTACTTTGTGCGCGAATTGACACGTGAACTCGATGAGCAAATCAACTCCGTTCGTCGCGAGCTGGATAACCTAAAAAAACTCGGCCTACTGAAAAGTCGTGCCAAAAACAGACACAAGTATTATTCCGTGAACAAGGACTTCGTTTTATTCAAAGAACTCCGAAGAATCATCATCAAGGCAAACCCTGCCATTGAAACCGTGATCAAGAACATACAAAAAATGGGACAAGTGGATTTTCTTTTGGTTTCTGGAGCCATGTTGCAAAAAGATTCACCCGTGGATTTGCTCATTGCGGGGGACATCAACAAGGATAATTTGGAAAAATACCTCGACAGCCTCGAAAATCAAGAGCCCATCAAATTCAGTGTCCTGAAAAGCGATGACTTCCTTTACAGGTTAAAATGCCAAGATAAATTCATTTTAGGCCTCGTTGAAGATCCCGATAACATGATCGCGCTCAATAAACTCACTTCCGAGCAGTAAATGCTCTTGCAAAAGATCTAAGTCATCCCTATAGTACCCAAGCCATTTTGAACAACGTATGTCACAAGCAATCTTAGCTCATGTTTCGAACGCCTCCGTTAAAAAGGACGTTCCTGTATTAAAGTCAGGTTATGTAGTCCGTGTTCACCAACGCATCAAAGAAGGTGACAAGGAACGCGTACAAATTTTCGAAGGCCTCATCCTCAAGATGGGTCCTGGAGCTCGCTCCGCTGACAAAACCTTCACAGTCCGCAAGGTTGTGGAAGGAGTAGGTGTTGAAAAAGTATTCGTACTTCACAGCCCAACCATCGAAAAGATCGAAATTGTTAAACAAGGAAAAGTTCGCCGCGCTAAACTCTACTACATGCGCACTCTTCAAGGTAAATCCACTCGTCTTCAAGACAAGAAAGGTAGCCTTATCGAGATGATCATGGCTCCTAAAGCTGCTAAAGCCATGGAAGAAGAGTTGCTCGCTTCTGAAGAAGTTTCCGCTGAGGAACCTGTTGCAGAAGAAGTTGCAGCCGTTGAAGAAGCGGTTGAAGCTGTTGAAACTCCTGCAGAAGAACCTAAAGCTGAAGAACCCGCTGCAGAAGAAAAGCAAGATTAGTAAAGTTAAAACTTCAAAAAGCCCCTTTCGGGGCTTTTTTTGTGTCATTATCATTGGATTATGAAAAACCCAAACCTCACAGGAGTCGTTGCTGGAATGGATGAAGCAGGTCGTGGCTCATGGGCAGGACCCGTGGTTGCTGCTGCAGTGATCGTACCCAAAGGACTGCGATTAGCAGGTTTGGACGACTCTAAAAAACTCACGGAAGCTCAGCGCGAAGCACTTTTTCCAAAAATCACTCGTTCCTGCGCTCATGGAATCGGAGTTGCCAGTCACATCGAGGTGGACGAACTGGGCCTCTTGAGGGCCACACATTTGGCTTTCTCTCGAGCTTTGGAGCATCTGACCGAAAAAGCGGATCACATCTACATCGATGGCCGCGATAAATTTGTGTTTCCCATCACTCACACTTCCGTGATTCGTGGGGATCAAACCTATCGTTGCATCGCCGCAGCCTCCATTTTGGCCAAAGTCACTCGTGATCATTTGATGGAAGAGCTGGGAAGGAAATATCCAAACTATGGATTTGAAACGCATAAAGGCTATGGAACGGAACTTCACCAAAACCGACTTAAGCAGTTTGGCGTGTCCGAAATCCATCGAAAGAGTTACGAGCCGATTAGAAAATTTTCTGAAGCTCAGCTTTTTGATCTGAACTGAGGGTGTAGCCCTGCGCATAAGGACTTCCGACACAGGCTGCTCCCAATAAAGTTCCAAGACGAGCGCAGGCGTTCACATCCTTGCCGTTCAAGGTGCCTGCTAAAAATCCTGCTCGAAACGCATCGCCTGCGCCCGTGGGGTCCACGCACTGAGCAGGGAAGGCCTCAAGGTGCTGAGTCTCATGCTTAGATAGCAAGTCCACACCCTTTTCACCCAAGGTCACAAGAACGAGTGGAATTCGATCTAAAATTTCTGCAGCGGTCTCTTCTGTTTTTTCTTGGAAAAGCTGCCACTCAAACTCGTTCACAAATAAAGCCTCGACTCCGTTCGATAAACTCAGAAGGTCTTCTTTAGTGAACACATGCAAAATTTGCCCTGGGTCGAAATACACTTTCAATCCTGCCTTTTTTGCCTGTTCTGCCGCTTGAAGCACTCGTTTAGGATTTTCAGGTCCAATCAAAATCAAGTCACCAGCCTGAGCCTCGGCAGGGAGTTCAAAGTCTGGGGCAGTGCTCATCGCTCCCGGTGTGAAGTGAGCAATCTGCGCAGCATCCAAATCCGTGGTGATCACCGCATGAGCACTGCGAGCAGAAGCATCGGTCGTCACTGCCTCCGTGTTGATTCCCCACGAATTCAAATCCTTGCGATAGGCTTCAAAGTCAGCACCAACGGCTCCACAAAGATGAGCACTTGTTTTAAGCAATCCGAGTCCATAGGCCATGTTTCCGGCGCAGCCTCCATAAGAATGGACACTCTTTTCAACCAAAAAAGACAAAGAGATTTTCTCAAGATGGGCATCCTTCATCAAATCTTTGAATCGTCCCTTGAAGTGACCCAACTCATCGAAAGCCAGTGAACCTAAAATGAAGAGTTTCATGCTTTGAAGTTGTTCTGGACTCGCTGAGACACCTCCATCAGTCCATCAATCGATTCTCCGCAATCTCCCCAGAATCCATTCAGAACGCTGTAGGTGAGTTTTCCGTTCTTCACGTAAAAATCATTCACATCGGTGATTTCGAGTTCTCCACGTGCGGAAGGTTTGAGCTGTCGAATGAGATCGAAGACTTCGGGCGTGTAAAGATAGCACCCCGTCACTGCTAATGAACTGGTAGGATTGGATGGTTTTTCAATAATTTCAACAATTTTCTCACCTTCGAATCGAGGTACACCATAACTTTGTGGGCGAGTCACTTCACTCAAAAAGAGATGAGCATCAGCACCACTGGTCTCAAATTGTGAGGTTGCAGCTTGCAAAGAATCTTCAAAAATATTGTCACCGAGCATGACCACAAAACGATCTTCTCCGACAAAATCCTCAGCCAAACTCAAGGCTTGAGCAATGCCGCCGGCTTCTTCTTGCACCTCATAAGAAAGATGAAGCCCAAACTCATTTCCTCCACCCAAAAGTTCGAGAAAATGCCCTGCATGACCGCGTCCAGAAACCAGCAGGACACTGTCCACGCCCATTTCCTTCATCTTTTGAAGGGGGTAGTAGACCATCGGTTTGTTATAAACCGGTAGTAGGTGTTTGTTCGTGACTTTGGTGAGTGGAGCGAGCCGAGATCCGGTCCCTCCAGCGAGTAGGACTCCTTTCATATGAGCCCAGTGTATACCATTCTATGGTTTGACGCATCCCTTCTTCAAAAGAAACCTTGGGACTCCATCCCAATTCTTTGGTGAGTTTACTGAAATCGATGGCGTAACGTTCGTCGTGCCCCTTTCTATCTTCCACAAAACGGATCAAAGATTCAGGTTTGTTCAAAGCGCTCAGCACCGTTTTTGCAATTTCTAAATTGCTGCGCTCACCGTTCCCGCCAATGTTGTAGATTTCACCGATTTTGCCTTTTTCTAAAATGGTCAAAATCGCCTCGCAATGATCTTTCACAAACAGCCAATCTCGCACATTTTCACCTGTTCCGTACAAAGGCAGAGCTTCATCCGCCTGAGCCTTCGAAATCAACACAGGAATCAAATTTTCTAAACTTTGGAAGGGGCCATAGTTGTTGGAACAGCGACTCACCGTGACAGGCAGGCCGTAAGTGCGCAAATAAGCCAGAGTCAAGAAGTCCGAAGCCGCCTTGCTTGCCGAATAAGGACTGCTGGGTTTGATCGCAGATTCCTCGGTGAACAAGTCGCTAGAGCCAAAGCCAAGGTCTCCATACACTTCATCAGTAGAAATGTGATGAAAGCGCTTCACGCCAAAATCACGAGCCGCATCCAAAAGGGTTTGAGTCCCCAGAACATTCGTGGTCACAAAGGCTGCGGGATCCTTAATGCTGCGATCCACGTGACTTTCGGCGGCAAAATGAACCACCCAGTCAAAACCAATGCTTTCAAAAAGATCTCGAACAAAAGGAGCGTCTTCAATGCGTCCTTCAACAAAATGCACGCCCTTCGCCTCAGCCTCTTCTAAGTTCTCTCGGTGCCCTGAATAGGTGAGGGCATCCAAAACCCACAGCTCATCCTCTGGACGTTGTTCCAGATGAGAATACACATAATTGCTGCCAATGAATCCGGCTCCGCCGGTGATGAGAACTTTCATAAGTACGAACTAAAGCGTCTTCATCTTCTTTTCTTCTTTCCACGCTTCGAGGACATCGCCTTCTTCTAGCAAAACCTTACCCATGTAACGAGCTCCACATTCGGTTCCTTTCTCGAGGAATTCCACGTCTTCGTTCACCAATTTGAGTCCACCCAATTGTCCTTCTCCAATCGTTTCACCGTTGCGAACCACACGGAGTTTGGATTTCTTCTCCAAACGACCATCGATGATCGAACCTCCCACCACCATTTCGTTCTTGCCCGTGAAGAATACTTTGAGAACCTTGAATTTACCAAGTTCAATGTGGATGAGTTCAGGTTGGAGCATTCCCGTCAAAATCTTCTTGAGGTCGTCGATGAGTTCGTAAATGACCTTGTAAGTCACCACTTCAATTCCCATGCGTTCAGCAAGGCGTTGAACTTGAACATTGGCTTCCGTGTGGAAACCAAGTACCAAGGTTCCAGGACTGGCTGCCGCCATGAGCACATCAGAATCCGAAATGCTTCCGACTCCACTGTGGATGACACGAATCGCCACATCGTCATTTTTAACCTTAGCAAGTGCCTGTTTGATCGCTTCGAGGGAACCCTGAGTGTCCGCCTTCAAAACAACCTTCAAGAGTTTCAAAGTTCCTTCTTTGATGCGTTGCAAAATTTCTTGCATGCCCATTCCTGCGCTGATCAATTCTTCCTTTGCCATGTTGTGAACTTGCATGGCTTTTTGACGAGCCGCTTTTTCAGAATCCACTACCTGAAGGATCTGTCCGCTTTCCACAGGATCATTGAGACCAGCAATTTGTGCCGTATCCGAAGGGCCAAGGGTCTTTAGAGATTTTTTGAAGGAATCTTTCATCAATTTCACACGTCCAAAGGTTTGACCCACGATGAAGTTGTCTCCAACGTTCAAAGTTCCCGTGTTCACCAAGATGGTTGCAACGGGTCCAAGGCTGGTGTCGAGATGAGATTCTACCACGCTCGCCACAGCAGGACGCTTGGGATTGGCTTTGAGGTCGAGCACATCCGCAACGAGCAAAACACTTTCCAAAAGTTCTTCAATCCCTTCACGTTTTTTAGCAGAGATAGGCACCATGATGGTTTGTCCTCCCCAGTCTTCCGACTGAAGGCCGTGTTCCACCAATTCCGCTTTGATCTTGTTGATGTTCGCATCGGGCTTATCCATCTTGTTGATGGCCACAACCACAGGTACGTTGGCTTCTTTCGCATGATTGATCGCTTCAATGGTTTGAGGCATGATTCCGTCGTCCGCCGCCACAACCAAAATCGCAACGTCCGTGACACGAGCTCCTCGAGCACGCATGGCCGTGAAGGCTTCGTGACCAGGAGTGTCCAAAAAGGTGATTTTACGTCCTTTGTGAACCACTTGGTAGGCACCAATGTGTTGGGTGATGCCTCCGGCTTCAGAGTCCACCACATGAGCGTTACGAATCGCATCGAGCAAGGTTGTTTTTCCGTGATCGACGTGACCCATCACACACACCACAGGGGGGCGTTGTTCCAAAATCGCTTCTTCATCCTCTTCTAAAAGTTTCTCAAGATTTCCCTTGAAAATGTCTTCAGCAGTCGCGCTTCCATGAGTGCGTTTGAGCTGAACTCCTAAATCTGTTGTGATGATCACAGCGGTGTCGTAGTCGATGACCTGATTGATGTTGGCCAAAATTCCATTCTTCATCAAGGCTCCAATCAGTACAGCCGCGCTGACATTGGCCTTTTCAGCCAATTCTTTCACGCTGATGCTGTCTCCGATTTCCACCATTCCTTTGCGAACTTCAGCTCGCTCAAAGGTGCGTACTGGCGCTTTTTTGACAATCTTTCCAGCTTTTTGCTTTCGTTGGCTCTTCACAATCTCTTTTTCTTGCTCTTCAGCGATCTTTTGATCGTAAACTTCAGCAGCACTTTTTTCCACCTTTCCCGTCACTTCTTCAATGATGAGTTGAGCCAACTCATCCTCAATCGTCTCGGTCACTTCAAAACCAAGTTCTAGGATTTTCTTTTGCATTCCACTTTCAGTGAAACCAAGCTTCGAAGCGAGTTGTGCGAGTGTGATGGCCATAGGGCGCACCCACTTTAGGTTAAAACAGGTTCAAAGGCAAGCAAAATCTCCCATGATTTTTACCGTGAGACACTCAATCCGTCGAACCATCGGTGCGTTCTTCCAAAAGCAAGGCCTCAATTTGTCCGCCAACCTTTCCGTCGGTGAGTTTGTAGACGTCTTTGTCGATCTTCTTAAACTCGCGTGAAGCAGTGTTGTAAGTATTGACCGTGGTGCCCAATTGCTTACCCAATTTTTGCATGTATTCGTCGTAGGCACCCACATGCTTGCCCAAGGCTTCAATGTTCTTGAGCACATCTTTGACGGATTCTTCCATCTTCATGGCTTTCATGCCTTGAATCACGGTCTGTAGGTAGGCAAAGAACGAAGTGGGGGAGACCACAATCACGTGTTTTTTGAACGCATATTCGAGCAAATTCTCCACATTCACGTTCAAAGTTCCCACTTGAGCCACCATCAAGCTGTAATAAACACCTTCGGCAGGGATGAACATAAAGGCGAAATCAGTGGTGTCTTCAGAAGAACGGATGTATTTGGAGGTTTCATCGATGCGTTTTTTTACGTCATTCTTGAAAGCCTTTTCGAGTTCATCACGGCGCAAAGCGTCGGTTTCCTCCATCATTTGATTGTACTTTTCCAAGGAGAATTTGGCATCCACAGGAATCACCATTTGATTGTAAAACACGGCCGCGTCTACGATTTCGCCATTGGCCATTTTGTACTGCATCGCATACTGACCAGGGGCCAAAACGTTTCCGAGCAAAGTTTCAAGAAAATATTCCCCTAAAATCCCACGTTGCTTTGGATTCTTAAGAATGTTCTCCAAGCTCTTCATCTGTTCGGCAAAGCCAACAACCTGTTTATTTGTTTCTTGCAAATGGGTGAGGCTTTTGGTGACTTCTTGAATGATGGCCGAACTTTGAGCAAATTGTTTCTGAAGCGTTTGAGTGCTGTCCGTTTGTTGTTGTTTGAGGAGCATCATCATTTGATTGAGTTTGGCTTCCATCTCAACACGATTCTTCCCATGGCCGTCGGACACTTCTTTGCGAAGGTCGTTCATAACCTGAAGCATCAACTTTTGAGCATTGTCGTCTTGTGGATTTTTGAGCTCTTCAAACTTCTTATTGATGAAGAAAACAAGTCCTCCTATCACGCCAGCCGCTAACACAAGCCCTAAAATGACATTTGACATACTTTAATAATTATTGTATAGTTGTATGATGACCTTTGAAAGAAACGGTGAGTGGAAGAGAATTGTCAGGGAGTGGCTTGCATCAACAATGCCATACGTGGATGAGTCCCTCCTTGGCAATTCCCTTTTGGTCACCGGTAAGTGTAAACTCACCCTTGGATTAGAATCAACGTGATTTCTTAAAAAGCTCTATTTAAAACAGAGCTTTTATTTTGTGACACAATTTCGGAATCAAAAAGAGCCTCACGAGGAGGCTCTTTAAGTTTTGCAAGTGCATTAAGCGTTTTCTTCGACTTCTTCAGCTTCTTCTTTTTTTGCTTTCTTTTCCTTCTTTTCAGCAGGAGCTTCACCTTCAGCAAGAAGAGAGAGTCCCACGCGCTTTTCGTCCTTGTTGATTTCAATCACACGAGCTTCCACAGCCTGTCCCACTTCGAGAGCCTTAGCGGCATCGTCAGGGTTTCCAGGAATTTCAGAGTTGTGAATGAGTCCAGTGATGTCTTCTTCAAGTTGTACAAAGGCTCCGAATTGAGCAAGACGAGAAATCTTAGTCTTGATCATGGTTCCAACCTTGTACTTCTTTTCGATTTCAGCCCAAGGATCAGGAGTGAGTTGCTTCATCGAGAGAGAGATCTTGTCTCCTTCAATGCCGATGATCTTCACTTCAACCTTGTCTCCAAGGCGAGCGAAGTCGTGTGCATCAGAAACGTGTCCCCAAGCGATTTCAGAAATGTGAACGAGACCTTCAAGACCGTCGAAGGCCACGAAGATACCGAATTTAACAATTCCGCTAACGGTTCCAGTGACCACGCTTCCAGGTTTGAGGGTAGCGAGAGTGTCGAAACGTTCACGTTCGAAGGCAGCACGTTCAGAAAGAATGAGTTTACCATTTTCCTTGTCGATGCTGATGATTTTAACGGTGAATTCTTGGCTGATGAGCTCTTGAAGACGTGACAAAATCTTAGCGCTGTCTGCTCCATTAACACGAGGATAGTGGAGAGGTGCCAATTGAGAAACTGGAATGAATCCTTTGATTCCATCCACTTCAAGGAGGAGACCTCCTTTGTTGGCTTCCTTAGGACGAACCTTAAGAGATTGATTGGATTCGTAAGCTTTAACGAATTTATCCCAAGTTTTATCTTGGCTGGCACGGCGAAGGGAGAGGACGACGAGTCCATCTTCATTTTCCGCTTCAAGCACACAAGCTGAAACGTGATCTCCGATGTGGAGTTCTTCAGTTGTGTTCATGGAATCTTTCATTTCTCGTCCGGAGATGAGACCGGTGAGAACACCACCGAGATCCACGATGATGTGTTTTTTGCTAATAAAAGCAACTGTTCCTTCTACAATTTTCCCGGGTTCTGGAAGAACGAAAGCAGGAGAATTTTCAAGAAGCGCGTCCATTGGGACAACTACAGTTTGAGTAGAATCGCTCATTAAGAGATTGCACAGAGTGGAATAAGAGAGTAAAACCCGCAGCTCCCGTCCATCCTGTGTCTAACAAGCGGAAGAAGCGAGCGGGTGAACTCTACTTAGTTTTTCTTAATCTGTAAAGAGGATTTTGTGGTGCGTTTCTTAATCCCCGTTCCCGACTTGGTTTGAGGGGCTTTCTTTTTAAGAATCACGGTCTTCTCGTGAGCGACAATCTCAATTACTGAGCCTTCGCTGAATTCTCCGTCCAAAAGTCCTTGAGCGAGAGGATCTTCAACGAGTTCTTGAACCTTGCGACGCACAGGACGAGCACCGTAATCAGGATCGGTACTGAGCGTTGCCAAGACGTCCAAAGCTTCTGGAGTGAGTTCCAAGCTCAATTGCTTTTCACGCAAATGCTTTTGCAAGTCTTTGATGTGAATGTCCACGATCTTTTTGATGAGTTCATGGGTGAGGGGTTGGAACACAATGATGTTGTCCACACGGTTGAGGAATTCAGGTTTGAAGTGCTCCTTCAAGTCCTTCATCACTTCTTGTTTTTTGTGTTCGAAGCCTTGCATGGCTGCATCGATTTCAGTGGATGAAACTTTGAATCCAATAGGCGCTGCGCCTTCGGTGAGTTTGCGAGCTCCAATGTTGGAAGTCATCACAATGATGGTGTTGGTGAAGTCGATTTTTCGGCCTTTTCCATCAGTCAAACATCCATCTTCAAGAATTTGAAGCAGGATATTGAACACGTCGGTGTGAGCCTTTTCGATTTCGTCGAACAAGATCACGCTATAAGGTTTGCGACGCACTTTTTCAGTGAGTTGACCTCCGTCTTCGTACCCCACATAACCTGCCGTGGTACCTGTGAGTCGAGACGTGTTGTGACGTTCCATGAATTCACTCATGTCGATCTTAATCAGCGCTTCTTCGTCGTTGTAAATTTCTTTTGCAATGGTCTTCACCAATTCTGTTTTTCCAACTCCAGTAGGCCCAAGGAAGATGAAGGAAGCGATGGGGCGCTTTCCATTTGAAATTCCAGTTCTAGAACGACGAATGGCCGTGGCCACTTTGGAAATAGCCTCATCTTGACCCACCACGCGAGAACGCATGATGTTGTCGAGATCCTTGAGCTTATCCATGTCTTCCTTGATGAGTTTGGTAACAGGGACACCCGTCATGCGAGAAATCACACGAGCGATGTCTTCTGCATCAATGCTTCCACGCATTTCTCGAGGAATCTTGATGTGCTTTTCTTCTTCAATTTTATCACTCATGATGAGCTCTTGTTGGCGCAAATCCGCGGCACGTTCGTAATCTTGTTCAGTGACCGCGTGTTCTTTTTCTTTAACAATGCGTTTGAGCTCACGTTGATATTCCTTGATCTTGTCGCTGTCTTGTTTGGCAACCATGCCTTTGAGGGCGGCGGCTTCATCCAAAACATCAATGGCTTTATCAGGAAGGAATCGATCGTTCACATAACGCTTCGAAAGTTTAACGGCCGCTTCCACCGCATCATCCATAATCACAAGATTGTGGTGGTTCTCAAAGGATTCCTTCACTCCTCTCAAGATCGCAACTGCATCTTCTTCAGAAGGTTCGTCCACCATGACGGATTGGAAACGACGTTCCAAAGCAGCGTCAGGCTCCACATGTTTTCGGTATTCATTGGTTGTTGTCGCTCCAATCACTTGAACCTTACCTCGAGAAAGGGCAGGTTTTAAGATGTTGGCGGCATCCAAACTTCCTTCAGCGCTACCAGCGCCAATCACCGTGTGGAGTTCATCAATGAACAAAATCACATTGGGCTGGCCAGCCGCTTCTTCCAAAATTTGTTTGATGCGTTCTTCAAACTCTCCGCGGTACTTGGTTCCAGCAACCACCGAAGCCATAGAAAGGCTCAGGATGCGTTTGTCGAGCATAGAATCAGGAACCAGTTCCTGAACAATGCGTAGGGCGAGACCCTCCACGACTGCTGTCTTTCCAACTCCAGGTTCTCCAATGAGCACAGGATTGTTCTTGGTTTTTCGGAGCAAAATCGCAATACAACGTTCGATTTCTTCGTCACGACCAATCACAGGATCCAATTTCTTTTCAGCCGCTTCACCAGTTAAATCGTTGGTGAAGTAGTCCAGGGCAGGAGTGGAAGATTTGCTTTCCTTCTTCTTAGCGTCAAATCCACTCTCTTTGGTTTCTTGCCCAGCGAGCACTCCTTGAAGTCCGTTGAGGAAGAATTCCAAAGGATTCACATTTTGAGCATTGGCTCCGGGTTGTGCTCCTCCAGCAGGAGGCATGGGGGCGTTCTTGAGGCGTTCAAAGGTTTGCACCAATTCTTGACGTAAATCTTCAGGAGAAATCTTCATATTTTCCAAAATCACGGTGGCAGCCGTATTTTCTTGAATCACGAGAGCGTAAAGCAAGTGTTCGGTTCCCACAAACATATGAGAAAACTCGTGAGCACTGCGAATCGCGTCTTCGATCACTTTTTTTGCAAAACCAGAAAGCCCACCTGGATTCTTTGTGGAGCGAGCGGAAACTTGAGTGCGACCAACTGTTTTCAAAACAAGATTCACATTTTCAAGAGTCACGCCAAAATTTTGGAGCACCGTGGCACCCAAAGATCCTTTTTGGGATAAAATTCCAATGAGCAAATGCTCGGTTCCAACGTAGCTCGTTCCAGTCTTTTTAGCGACTTCCTGCGCTACAATAAGCGCTTGTTTGGCTTCTCGCGTAAATTTATTGAATTGATCGGGGTTGTTCATAAGGTGTGGAGTGGATGAAAAAGTTCACTTAATTGTAGCAAATGGATGAGGTATTGGCATCCAATTCACTTTGCTTTATTCAGCTTTTGTGGTCTGGATGGAGTCGAGCATCGTTCGCATGGCGGTTTCATACTCAGCAGAACCTGTTAGGGTGTAGGTTCGGCTCTCCACTTTTTTAGTGATGGAGACCAAATCACCGTTGCGAACAGTGCCGTCCACGGCGCCAGTGTTGAATTCAAGCTTCATGAGCACTTCAGCGTTCACATCGTCCAAAGACTTGTCGCTGAAGGAATAGCCCAGACTTCCACCTGCAAAGTACCAAGCTGCAGGATAAGACATGGTGAATTGGAAGGGGTTGCTGGTGAGCGTAGCGAATTTGCTGAATTCAACTTGAGTCACTGTTGGTGCGGTCACGTCATCACTCGTGGTCGTTTCAGTGGGTTCCACCGTTTCACCAGATGGAATGAAGCGGAAATCATTCAAGAAGGCACTGAACAAGTTGGTGTTTTGAATGCGGAGCGCGTCATCCATGTGCAAATAGTGATAGCTGAGTTCAAAAAGATCAGCGCCACGAGTCACAAACACGTAAACATCGCCCACGGCCGTTTTGTAACGAAGGCCGGCAAGTTTATCCGTTCCAACAGTAATGGAGTCGGGCGTCACCGTATCCAAATCTTGATAATTTTGGATCACATAATTTTTGATAGCACTGCTTTTTTCTTCAGTGGTGCTTTCGGAAGTGAGCGTGAGAGTGCCTGTGAAGGCAACGAGATCGATGGTGTCGAGAATTTCTGGAGTCGTTGGGGTTTCGGTCGTGGGTTCGGTTGTTTCAGGTTCAATGCCCAAGTAAGGAACTGGAATCGAGAAGGAAATCAATCCAGAGCTGGGATTCGTTTCGATTTTCCAATTGCTATAGATCTGAGTGACCACGCCCAAATCTGGGTTGCGGTATTCCACTTTTTTCACTTCTTCGGTGGTGGTCGTGGTTTCGCTCGCTTCGGTGAGACGAGTCACTTCAAAGAGGGGCTTGTCGAGTTCGGTGTAAGTGGTAACCACACCATAGGCTTCCATGTCGACACTGTATTCGTCCAAATCGTAGCGATCGGAATAAGCGTAAAGCACGTCGCCATCCTTCGTCTCAAAAAGATGAGTCGCGGTGGAAGAAACCTTTATAGTTCCTAGCGAAGTGAAGGTTCCTGTGTAGGTTTCGTATTCTCGAGTGAGAGGATCGCTGAGCTCAGCACTGCCACAAGCTGTTAAGAAAAGGGCAGCGGTGACTAAAGTAGAAGCAAAAAGACGGAAATTCATTGGGCGAGTGGGTTAACGAATTTTAAACCTAAATGTTTATAAACTTTTTCAGTGAGCAGTCTTCCGCGAGGAGTGCGTTCCAAGAACCCAAGTTGCATGAGAAAGGGTTCATAAACGTCTTCGACGGTTTCTTGCTCTTCATTGCTGGCTGCAGAAAGCGTGGAAAGTCCCACAGGCCCGCCATGAAATTTTTCTGCCAAAGTCAAAAGGAGTTTTCGATCGGTGGAGTCGAGGCCAAGCTCATCAATGCCTAAAAGTTCGAGCGTGGCAAGCACGGTGTCGTAAGAAATATTGTCGTGATTGTTCACATGAGCAAAGTCGCGGGCGCGTCGCAAAAGTCGGTTGGCCACACGAGGTGTCGAACGAGAACTTTGAGCGAGGCGCTCAGCCGCATCAGTCTCAATCACAATGTCCAAAAGTTTTGAGCTGCGTTTGAGAATTTCTTGGATGTCGATTTCAGAATAAAATTCGAGCTTCAGCACGTTTCCGAAACGGTCGCGCAGCGGTGAAGAAATGGCGGAGAGTTTGGTCGTTGCTCCGATCAAAGTGAATTTAGGTAAAGTGATGCGCATGCTGCGCGCCGAAGGTCCTTTGCCGACCACCAAGTCGAGGCAGAAATCTTCCATCGCACTGTACAGAATTTCTTCCACGGCAGGACGCAACCGATGGATTTCATCGATGAATAAAATGTCGTTGGGCTGAAGGTTCGTCAGCAAGGCCGCCAAATCACCCGGACGTTCAATGGCGGGGCCACTCGTGGTTCGAATTTGCACACCCATTTCTTTAGCCAGAATAAAAGCCAAGGTTGTTTTTCCGAGTCCAGGACAGCCGTGCAAAAGCACGTGCTCCATCGCTTCTTCTCTTTTTTTTGCAGCAGCCAAAAACACATCCAAGTTGCGTTTGATTTCTTCTTGGCCAACATAGTCTTTTAAGCTTTGAGGCCGCAGCACATTCTCGGATTGGCTTTCGTCAGCCATTTTTTGAGCCTGTTGAACGCGAGTCGTTTCGTCTTCGGTCGCAATAATAGTGGGATCGATCATGAGTGGATGGCTTTGGACTTTCAATATAACAAAAAGTTTCCTATAATGCGAGCCATCCTAGCCCTTTTGCGACGGTGGAAACACGCTTTGAATTTCGAGATTTTCTTAAGGTTTTTGGGCTAGCCGTCGTACTTTTTGTTTTTTTCGCAACACTCCTTAAATTCATCCCTGGAAGTGAGCATCTTTTGGACACTTTGCACCCAGCGGTTTCGTTTTTAATTCAGTACCTCATTCAGTTTGTAATTTTGTTTTGCCCCCTTTGGATTTTTGTGGTCGGGAAATACAACACCACATGGGTCGATTTTGGTTTCAAGAAAATCGGGTTCGGGCCAGTACTAAAGAATGTTTTTTTAGCCTACGTCTTGTACTTGGCTTCGATGTTTGCCCTTAATATAATTTTGAACCTCACGGGAGGAACATTACCAGGTTATGAAGCCCAAGAATCTTACTTGCCTTTGTTCGGGACAGGCGTCCTGGGGCTTGTGGTGGGTTTTATACTTGTCAGTTTTCTCGCACCTTTTATTGAAGAAATTTTATTCCGTGGTTTTGTGTACCGCATCTTTGTGAAAACATGGCCCAACTGGATCGGAAATATTTTGAGTGCAGCTTTGTTTGCCCTCATTCATGTGCAGTTTCAAACCTTCATTCCATTATTCATTCTTGGGCTTTTGCTCAACCATGTTTATAAAAAAACAGACTCACTGTGGACTTCTTTTGCCTTCCACAGTCTCAACAATATTCTTGCCTTTGCCGTCGAAGTGTACTTAAGTTTGCACCCAGAGGTGCTTGAGCGTCTTGCTCAGGTCCATACTTTCCTCTATACTATTCAGATCAGTTAAATCCATGCTCCGGTAGCTCAGTGGATAGAGCAGCAGCCTTCTAAGCTGTTGGTCG
>CAZROM010000010.1:0-37772 GCA_964601715.1 uncultured Candidatus Peribacteria bacterium
CAATTCGCAATCAATAATGTTCTTAAGGAGATAGAGGAAGTGAAGGACAAAATTGAAGAATTGGCTGAAGAAATGGAGGAAGACTTTGAAATGGCATGGCAACGCTTGCAGGTCTTAAAGGATGCTGCTGGTATTTTAAGTCCAGAAATCGACTTCGAACCAAAAAAGAGGCTGTTGTTATCGCTTACTTCGAACATTGTAATTTACAAGGATAAAATAGTCGTTGAATGGCAAAAACCCTTTGATGAACTGGCTAAAATGGGGATTGCCAAAATGAAGGGAAGTGCTGGGCCTACCGAATGTTTGGGCGAAAGTCTAAATGGCTCCCCCGGTTGGATTCGAACCAACGACCAAGCGATTAACAGTCGCTTGCTCTACCACTGAGCTACAGGGGAACGTAGCATTAAAATGCAGGGGGAGTATAGCGAATGGAGCTTTAGCCTGCAAATGAATTTTTTGGGCTTGAGAATCAATCCAAAAAGTATAGAGGCACGCCCAGTTTTTGAATCTGTTTGGCGCGGTAATCAAGCATCTTTCGTCCCACGAACGCCACCGAGAGCGATTTCTCGGTTTTGAGAGCGGCGATGTTGTTTTGCAGGTAGCCTTGGCGAGTGATGAATTCAAAGTGAATGCTGGGGCTGCCTTGTCCTTCCAATTTCTTTTCCCATTTTTTGAATTCCTTTTGAGCCAATTTGGTGGTTTCTTTTTCTTTCTTCTCGGTGTAATTCTCTTCGGGGCAGTGGAGCACGATCAGGTGTCCGACGCCATTTCGAAGGGTCCAATCGATGACGGCTGGGAGGCGTTTGACGAAGGAATTGCCTCGAGAGCCAAGAACCACGAACTGTTCGTCGGGGTTGTTCACTTTGAGTGCATTTTCGTCCTTCATTTCTACGGAAACTTTGAGCAGGCGTCCAACCAAGGGAGTGAGGGGAGGCTGAACAATCAAAGTGGCTAAAATCACCCACATTCCGACGGGGACAAGGGCCTCCATGTTTTCCCAGCCCAAGCTCACGATGGTCACGAGCAAAACGGCAGGAATGGCACCCGTTTCACGGACAAAAGAAATGAAGAGTAACTCGCGGATTTTCATCCCGTTTTTGCTCAAGGTGAAAGGAGCCAAACTGATGAAAACGGTGAGCGGACGAATGACGAACATGAAGGCGAGGGCAGCAGCGATCCCGATGGGTGCGTAACTGATGAGGTCTTGAATGTGCACGAGTCCTCCCAAAAGTAAGAAGATGGCGGGCTTCAAAAAGCCTTCGATCATTTGATTGAAGAATCGTTCGGTGTGATGCAGTTTTTTAGTGAGCATGAAGAGCAGTCCGGCGATGAAGGCAGCGAGATAACCACTTCCACCCAAAGCCACGGCGAGCGTGAAGATGCACACGGGAATGAATAAAAAGAAGGCGGCATCGGCTTCAAACTCTTCTTCGTGTCCTTCTTTGAATTTGTGAAGACCTGTGAGTAAGAGGTAGCCCAGAACTCCCATCCCAATTCCAAACAGCACTTGTTTGCCGAGGATGGTGGCAGTTTCTACAGAGAAGAGCTCTTTGTACCCTCCGAGCAAACTGGTGAGTTCTAGGTTGGCACCTAAAATTCCGATGAACGCCACGGTGAGCAAAGTTCCGGTGACGTCGGTCATGGCACTTTCGGAGAACACAATGTCTTTGGTGTCACGGTTGTGAAAACGCAGGCCACGCAAGACGGGGATGATGGCGGCTGGATCGGTGGAGGCGAGCACGGCTCCCAATAGAATGGCTACGGTCAAAGGGATGGCGATCCCGGTGAGTTGCCCGAGTTCAAGCAATGAAAAGGAGAAGAGCAGCGCGGTGAGTCCGAGTCCCACAAAAGAAAGAGAAAGGATTTTCCAGAGCAATTTTTTGAAATTGCCCCACGGAGTTTCGAGCCCTCCACTGAAGAGAATGAGCGTTGCGCCTAGGCCCACGGTGGTGCCGAGCACCGCTTCGTTGGCGAGGATGGGTTCCAATAGTTCATGCGCGGTGACTCCATAAAAGATAGCGAGCACAAAGGAGGGAAGGCCGGTGCCTGCGGAAGTGTAAAAAACGGCGAAGCTCAAACAAAAAAGAGTGGCGATTTCAAAAAAAGCGCGGAGTAGATGGGCGTCGCTGCCATGCTCTAAAGTGGTGAGCATTTCGGGAGCGAAGCTCGCAAAAAAATGGGTGAGTGTGAGGGCAAGGATCACGCGCAGCCAAGGCAGGAGTTTGGTTTTAAGCATGGAGTTTTAAAAAAAGATTCCCTGTTATTTTCAAGGAATATTCATTTGAGTCAAGTTTTATTTTCCCACAATCACCTTCCAGATTTCGCGGCTCACGAATTGGTCTTTGCGTTCGAAGAACAGGGAAGGGCGTTCGTGGTCAGAAAGAGGCACGATTGTGGTGTATTTGCCCAAGATTTTAGGCAAGTGAGGCAAGAAGAGGCGTTCGTTGCCGAGGCGATGATAAGGTGCGGTGAAGACCACGGTGAGGGGTTCTGTGACGATCTTTTCGAGATTTTGGAAGAAGCCTTCGTACAGGGTTTCGAGTTCCGCTTGGATTTTTTTGAGTTCGTTTTCAGGCAGAGCGTGCAGCAAGGCAGGACCGAGTGTGGTTTCTGAAACAATGAAACGGACTCCTTTGGGCAAATCGTCTTCGGTGAGTTTGGTTGCGTCCTGCACTTTGACTTGAGGCACGGTTTCGAGTTGGTATTCGTAATGCAGCCATTCTAGATTGGCTTTGGCGTCGTCGATCAGGTTTGGGGCAAGATCGGAACCGGTGGCGCGACAGCCCATGAGCCACGCTTCTTGCAAAACCGTTCCGCTGCCACAAAAAGGATCGAAGATCGTCACGTCTTTGGAGGGCTGTCGCGCCTCCAAGGCAATGTTGATCAGTACCTGAGCCAGCTTGGGTGGGAACATTCCATTTTTAGCACTGCGTGCGGGCCGGTTGTAATCGCGGTGAGAATAGGATTCAAAATTTTGAATGGCGAGGGTTTTAGCCAAATACCATTTTCCTTTTTCGTCGGCTTTGCCGTTCTTTTGACTCTGAAAAAGATGCAGTTCAATGGCACCGTCTGCGAGGAGGTTTTCGTGCCACGCTTGCACCGAAGACAGGTTCTGGAAGTTCTTGTTCACAAAGCGGGTGTTGCCCAATTTGTCTCGCAAGCGTTTCTTGGATCCAATTAAGATTTTTGTCAGGACTTTTTCGCTTTTGGGGTGCATACTCACTCCATACCTAATTTTCCCATCCTGTTTTTTGACTTCTGTCTCGACGGCTTTGGTCACCCATTCTTCAAAGTTCAGAGGCATGCTGGCAGGGCCACTTTGAATCACTTCTAAGATGCGAACCACGCCTCCCAAACGGTCCAAGTGAGCCACAGGGTCCGCCAATTTGTCCTCGAGCACAAAGCCGTCCTCAACCTCATCGATGAGGGCAGAGGGTGCGGAAGTGGCTTCGAGTTCAATCTTAGAAAGTCCCTTGCCGTGACCGGTCTGAAAAATGTAGGTCTTTAAATCTTTTTTCATATGAAAGTGCTGCAGATTTTTCTCTTGGTTTTAACCCTTATTTTGGGCGCCTTCTTTCTGAAGGCCGCTCTAGAGTACCATACTCGTCCTTCTTTGGAAGTGATTTCCGAGTAAAGGGCTTTCCTCCGCGCCTTTTCCCCATTAAAGTGGGAGCGATTTAAACCCTACCAATTTATGGCGTATTCTCTCAACCGTGCCCAAGTCATTGGGAACATCACTCGTGACCCTGAAGCAAGACAAACCTCTGGAGGACAGATGGTGGCTTCTTTTGGAGTAGCAACCAACAGCACTTGGGTGGACAAGAGCGGACAAAAACAAGAAAAAGCAGAATTCCACAACGTTGTTGTTTGGGGAAAGCTCGCTGAAATCGCTCAAGCTTACCTTAAGAAAGGACGCAAAGTCTTTGTAGAAGGACGCATGCAAACTCGTGATTGGGAAGGGGACGACGGACAAAAGCGCAGCAAGATGGAAATCGTGGCTGAACAACTGATTCTTTTGGATCGCGCAGGTGCTCCAACCGGTGAAGGCATGGATTACGATCGTCAACCCAACTCTTCTTCCTTCAAGGCAGCAACTCCATCCATGAGCGACGTTCCTTCTGAAGAAGAAGCTGTTACTTTGGATGATCTTCCTTTCTAAATCTTTAATTCTTCCACGCTATGAAGAAATTTTTCACACTTTTATCTTTTGTTCTCTTGCTCACGGCTTGCACTCCAGCAGCTTCTCAAGAAACTCTCACACCTGACACCATGACTGAAAACACCGACTCTGGACTTAAAATTGAAGACACCGTTGTAGGAACTGGCGCTGAATCCAAAAAAGGAGACACGCTCGTTGTTCACTACACGGGAACTCTCGAAGATGGAACCAAATTCGACAGCTCTGTGGATCGTGGCGAACCTTTTGAGTTCCAAATCGGACAAGGTTACGTGATCGAAGGTTGGGACGTGGGAATGCTCGGCATGAAAGTCGGAGGCAAACGCACGCTCACCATTCCTTCGGACATGGCTTACGGTGACAATGGCGTTCCAGGACTCATTCCAGGAGGAGCGACTCTGATCTTTGAGGTGGAAATGCTCGAGATCAAATAAATTCAGTTTAAAAATCGCAAAATCAAAAGGCCGCTTCGTAATATAGATGCGGCCTTTTGCGTAGTCCTAGAGAGTGAACTCTTTAGAACGACCCCTACTGCTGCTTTTTATTTTTGTTTTCATCCCTTGTGAGGATGGTGACTCCCTAGAGATGCGTTTTTTAGACGCGGCGTGGGAAATCTTTTTGGGTGAACGCGGTCGTGTCCCGAAGGCGTTCGAAGCAGAGAGGGAGGGGGGTTCATCGCCCCTAACAGGTTAGACTTGGTCCGAAAATAGGTTCGGGAGTCCCCTGGAGGGTGGGCGTCATCTTTTTTTGGGATGAGCCCCTTTCTCTCTCTGCCGACTTTGTGTATTCTGAGTCGGCAAATCATGTAATTGTATCACATTGCAAGACTTAGGTCAACAGGCGGGTAAACTCATTCTCATTCTTGGGCCTTCGGGTTCAGGGAAAGGAACCGTGCTCAAGGCGCTCCGTGAACGTCATCCTGAGTTTGTTTTCCCTGTGTCTTGCACGACTCGCGATCCTCGGCCTGGAGAAAAAGACGGGGAGGTCTATAACTTTGTCACCAAAGAAGACTTTCAGGCACGCATCGGCCAAGGCGAATTTTTGGAATGGGCAGTGGTGCATGGCGAAAACTATTATGGGACTTTGAAAGAAGCGATTTTGAAACCGCTCCGTGAAGGGCGCACGGTTATTCGTGAAGTCGATGTGCAAGGACTGCGCTCCATTCGAGATCTGATCCCCGCCAGCAATCTGCGCTCCATCTTCTTAACGGTGGATGGATGGGAAACCTTGGAACGCCGCATTTTAAAACGCAGCGCTTTGCCCGAAGAGGAGCTCGAACGTCGTCGTCACAGCTTCATGAACGAAATGCAGTGGCAAGGTGAATGCGACGTGGTGATTGTGAGCGTGGAGGGTGAGATTGAAAAACTGATCGCGAATACGGAGGCGGCTATTTGCTAGCGAGACTGTGATAGTCATTGGATCCTTCCATGTGTAGGAACTCTCGCACGGCTCTTTGTGGATCTTGGTTCCATCGAGTTACGAACAATTGTCCGCCGTGATAATAGGAAGGGACGTAGAGTTGATTGTTGGTGGGGGTTCCTTCTTTTGTCATTCCGAGGTAGAACCCTACTGCTTGAGGACTAAATTCATGAGCTGTAATGAGTTCACGTATGGCCGCATCGTCCTCGCCTTGCTGAAGGGCGAACGCTATGTTGACGCGCATTTCTTGTCTGCGGCGGAAAGCAGCTTTCAAGTGGTCTACGCCTCCTTCAATGGTTTTCACTAACACTTGATTAGTGCTGTAGATTTGTAAGGTGTCGTGAGAGTGAAGATCCGCAAGTCCTTCATCCAAAGCCACTGAGCCGCTCCCTGCAATGGAAAGCAAGTCTTCGAAATGGAGACTTCCTTCTTCAAAACCGAGTTGGCGTAGAAGCATTTGAAGAGCGTGAGTGAACTCATGGATCACGGTGAGTTGAAGTGAAGTTTGGTCACTTGATGGTCTGATGGTGATAGAGATTTTGTCGCCTTTCATGCTTGCTTTACCCGCATAAGTGAAATCGCTGCGGACCTCGTGGGTGATTTCTTCTATCTTTCTTATGATCAGCTTTCTTTTTTCTGAATTAAAGTTCAAGTCTTCAATGAGATTTATTCCAGCGGCTCTACATCGCATGAGTGTTTCTTCTACACACACATTGGTTTCGCACGATTGGATTGTGGGGAGTTTTTCCTGAAAAGTTGCATAAGCATTGTGTAGAGGGCCACTGCTTTTTATCCCCAATTCCGACAAGATTTTTCGGTGTTTCTCTAAAGCAGTGGTATGATCCACTGCTACTAAATCAAAGCCAAAAATTTCGCTATGTGCATCTGCTAAATCAGACGGTTCACCGAGGCCGTCTAGGATGTGAGCTTCTAGAGCACGAATAACCCTCATAGCGATGCCACTGCGATCGCCATCGAGTTTTGAAGCTTCATCTCTTGCTTCAGTGAGGACGCTTTCGAGTCGCCCATTTTGAGTGCGTTCTAAGGCCCAGGCTTTTAAGTTTTCTGGAGTGGGATCTGCTGGAAAGTTGATGCTGCCTCTAGCCGCGTCACTTTGTGCTTCGGATGGCAGCATGAATACAATGGATCCTTCTCCTTTTCTAGCGTCGTGACCCGTTACCGCTTCGGCAAGGTAGGTGAGTTCCGTTAGGTGTTGGTTGTTATCCATAGTCGCTATTACACGCCAAATCCCCCGATTCGTCAACCTTTAAGAGAGAAGACTTGTTCGGAAACTAGCTTTTCGTTATGCTTCACCCGTTCTTGACGGTCGTTTACCGATGGGGTGACCCATCGTCATGCCGATGGGGTGTCGCCAAGTGGTAAGGCAAGGGACTCTGAATCCCTCACTCGGGGGTTCGAATCCCTCCACCCCAGCCAACTAGAACACTATTGGCACTCAATACCCATCCACCTAGGCAAAAGGGCAGGCGGATTTTGTGTGACTGACTTCTCTGTTTAGATGCTTGAAATCTTTAAAAAGTTCGTATCCCGTGAACCTATGGAGTCTGGGCAGCATCTGCATTTCCTTCATGGGTTTTGCCATCACAATCTAACGAGTATAAGATGTCCTTAATTCATCAAAAATAGCTGTGGCAAGTCACTTAATCCCAATTACAATCGTTGAACCCTTAACCAGAGGGCCTTCTCCCACTAAAGTTAGTCAAATTGCTGCTCTCCAAAACTTCATACAAGATCTGCTTGGTGAGACTCACCATACCTTCTTACAGGGGTCTTATAAAAATGATACGGCGATTAATGACATCAATGATGTTGATATCGTAGCAATCAGACTCAGTACTTATAGTGGGGAGCACTCCCCGCATGTGTTTGAGGAAAGAATTCCTTGGGAGCAAATTTTTTCTGAAATTGAAGCTAAGCTAGCTCAGCAGAGGCAATATTCATGGAGAATGGATAGAGCTCATAAATGTATCAAAATCACTGGGCCTTTTAACGTGGATGTTGTTCCTGCAGTTAAAGTTGATCATGACCACACAACAGATCCTATATCTATCTACTCTTTTGAGGATTTTAGTGAAAGAGTAAGCCATCCTCGCACTCACTACGAAAATGGGGTAGAAAAGAACGCCTTAACTGAAGGAATGTATAAACCAACTGTAAGGATGTTCAAACAGTGGAAGGCCAATCACTTTGGAGAAGATAAACTCATATCTTCTCATAAAATTGAGGCATTAGTTCACAGCGCTCCGAATGAAGATTTTAGTAGTGATGCCGTTCTTAATTTTCTTCTCTCGGCAAATCACATTCTTGATGCACTGGAGCCTCTTGGTGCAGTTGTTCCAAGTGTATGCGGTAACGAAAATATTGTTGAGAATTGGTCTTTTGAAGATAGGGAGCGTTTTTTAGATGCTCTTAGAACTTCGTTTACTAGAGCATTCCAGGCCTATAAAGCGACCACAGTGACCGATGCAGCTCGGCAATGGAATTTAGCATTTAATCTTTGGTAATGTCCTAGTTAGTGGTAGAGAGATAGCTAGAGTGCGCCTTGAATAAATAACGATAGGAATGCTGCTGAAATAGGGCAAATAATCCAGAAAAATATAAAAATGGTAACCCCGCAAACCCACGCTCTTAGATTGGCATTTTTAATGAATGTCGCCTTTTTCGTAGCCCAATTGTAGAGGAAATAAGCGAGAATCGCACCTCCAAGGTAGAATGGAAGGGCAAACCCACCAAAAGACTCTGCGTTGACCGAACCATTATAGGCCAGTAGAAGCGCAATAATAATGCCACCCCATTGCATAGGTTTCTTGTCTGTCATAAATAAGAAGGGTAAAAGAAAAACCGTAGATCACTCTACGGCATTCTTACGGACGAGGCAATTTCCACTACAGGTCTTCAAAAATGTCCGTTTGGTATGTTTGCCCCATCATTCGGGCAAAATTACCTTCGTAACGGCGTTTATCAGAAGAGATCTTGAGCGCACCTATAACCTGCCAGATTTGGGACCTCACGGCTGGCAAACCTATTTCCATACTCAAAAGTGAGTGGTGTTTACTTTTCCTACCGCTCTTTGTTCTTGGATTTTTCTTGTCCAATTCTTTCAACACTTCACCCTTTTCGAGGGGGTCATAAATATACTTACGAATGAATTTTGCATAGTAAAGTGGACGATTCCTAGAGGTAGTTTTTTGGTTCCCATAAATCCTGTCGAGCTGAATAAAAAACTCGTCGGGGAACTCCTTTGACCATTTTCTAATCTCCTCCGACATATAGCTTTCAATAAGCATCCTAAACGCCTCTGGATGTTTGAACTTCTCATAGCCGAGCTGTTCATAAATTAAGGCTGTGATACCTACGGAAGAAAACGCATGGATTAAAATTTCACATTTCTCAGCCGTTGGTATCTGGCTAGGGGTCAAAGCGTCCGCTTTTCCAGCTTCCCAATAAACCCTGCAAATAAGGGGTAGAATTTTAGCGTCATACCCATTTATTAAACGTCCTCCAGCATAGAATTGGACACCTTCAAGCATTTTCTCCAATTCTGGCCTTATAAAAGGTTGGAGGTTTTTTGCGCCTATAAAGTTTGGCAAGTCAGTTCTTGAATTGCCCTTCCAAGAGCGTCCTAATGCTTTCATCATTTTTCCTTTATTGAGAATCGGCGTTCCGTCTTCAAGGATATAACAGTCCAGTTCAGCATCACCGATTCTGATTGGACCGCTACCCCACACTTTTGGTATATTTTTGGTCATATTTGAATGTTTTACAGATTAAAAAAGTTATGGACCTGCCTAGCGAGTGGCAACCGACTTCAAAAGGAGTGTGTCGAATAGATTCGCCTCTCCACGGTGGTTGTATCGGAAGCAGAACTCGTCAATATACTTTGGGAGCCTATGCGCGCTCACCTTGTGATACTGTCCTACAATTCCACGCTTGAGTAAGGACCAAAATCCCTCGATTGTGTTCGTGTGAGTGTCACCGTCTACATACCACTTGGAGTGATTGATGGTCTTGTGAGGGATAAATCGCTTGAGTTTTGAATAACCACGGTATTCATCCGTCATCATAGTAGTTTCGGAAAGTTTTACCTTCTCTCTCACCAGAGCTGTAAGGACCTTAGAGTCCACTTTGAAGACCTTTTTAGCTACGATTTTTCCTCCACGAGCGACCATTCCTACAACAGGCGTTTTTCCCAATGCCCCACGGCCACGAGGACCCTTTCGCTTACCTCCTACATATGTTTCATCCATTTCTACAACGCCTCGCAAAAGCTCTTTTTGCTGGACCATAGCTTCACGGATTCTCATAGCCATGTACCAAGCCGTGTTTTTGTTCACTTCTAGGTCACGGGCAAGCTGACGTGCGCTCACTCCTTTGTAGGCGTTCAGAATGAGGGAGATAGCTAAAAACCACTTCTGGAGGTCTAAGTGGGTCTTATGGAAGATCGTACCTACTGTAACACTATAAGAGGTATTGCAGGTATTGCAGTGGTATCTAAATTCCTTGTCCATTGGAGTCTGCTTTTGGGACTTGCAATAGGGGCAAGCGGGTTTTCCTTCCCACCTTACTTTTTCGAGGTGCTTCAAACAGCTTTCCTCTGTTGGAAACTGCTTGTAAATCTGTATAATGTTCATGGTGAACTTGTTAAGAATGTTGTTGTAAACAAACTTTAACAGGTTTGCCGTGCCTAAGTCAATAGAATCTCTCTACCACTAACTAGGACATTACCTTATGTTAAGATTCTTCTGCTTGAAATCTGTTTTATAACTCATGAGTCCAGACACTCCTCGCCGTTTGAAAGATAGAACTCTCGACTCTGATGGTTCTGAAGGTTCACAAGAAATTCAAGGCGTTCGGTTCTGTGACGCTAACACCAAGAGAAGGATTGTTTCTTATGATGTCTTTAGAGGCTTCCTTTTGGTGGCAATGGTCTGTTTTCACGTTTTGGCAAATCTTACAGATTTGGTTTTTGATCAACGCATTTTTTACTGGGTTCCCATGGGGTTTATTTTTTTCTTGGGGATTGTTTTAAGTGCTTTCTTAAAGAATAAAAAGAAAAAGAAATTTTTTTTAGGTGCAAAATTGTTTGGAGTTTTTATTTTTTTGAATGTGCATCACTTTGTTCAGAATGAGCTTTCTTTCGGGATGCTATTGATGGGAGACACATTGAAAACTTCTTTTGAGATTTTGTTCCCTATGTCTCTGATGATTTTTTTGAGTTTGTTTTTTGATCAATTTTCGAGGCAATGGAAAATTTTGTTCGCGTTGGCCTTTTTTTCTTTGGTTCTTTTGAATGGTTTGCACTTTTATTCATACAATCTTTGTTTTCTTATTTATGGGTTACTTGGATACTTTCTAGGGTTTGGAGTGGATTTAGATGAAATGACGAAACGATGGATGAATTTGAAATCCATTTTTGTTGCGATCGGGGTTTGCTATGCTGTTTTTTTCTCGATTTACTTTCTTGATTTCCGCGATTTTTTTGTACTTTTTCAGATGCTCGCATTCTATTTTCTATCAACGGCTTTATTTAAAAACTCTGACTTCCTTTGCTTCCTTGGAAGAAACTCCTTTTCCTTTTATATAGGGCACATTTTTTTGATCAAACTGCTCACTCTCTTATAGGTTCTTTCGTCCGTACTTTGCGCGTAGTGCTTTGCTCGAGTTTGCCGAACTTTCTTGGAATTTGGTCAGGACGCTGATGATTCCATCGGCGCCTTTATCCACGGATTCTTCGATCTTCTTTTTAATTTCTTCTTTGTCGGCCGTTTTGAGGTGAAGATGCTCGAGTCCTTTGTAAGTTGCATTTGCAACAATGTCCACCATGGTTTTCATCGCTTCTGGGTCGCCAATCACGACTGAAAAGCCGGTCAGTGCGAGGTCTTTGACGTTTTTCCAGTAATCTTGGTTGTTGTTTTCCATCTCAGTATTATAGCTTATTTTGAGTTCAGATGGAAGAAATTAAACCTTTAAAGAAGTTTGTATTTGTCTTTCATGTACAACAGTGACGCTTTTATCAAGTCTTTTAACACCACTGTGTCGATGTCGGATAAACGCTTGATGTACAGACAGGAGCCACCGCTGATTTTGTGTTTGCCCAATTTCTCGAGCAGTTTTTTTTGATCACCAAATCCAGACATGATGTAGAGCGTGATGTTCTGTTTGCGTGGTGAAAATGCTGTGAGAGGCCAGTCGCCCTCCTGTCTACTTTTTTCGGATTTATAGTGGTATTGGCCAAAGCCGATGATACTGCTGCCCCACATCACAGGAGCTTCTTTACTCACCGTTTTGAAGATTTCAATCAACTTCAGGCAGTCGTTACGCTTCACTTCGTCTTCGAGCGATTCGACAAACCCGTAAGCGTTGACGTCGGTTTTTTGAGTTTTCAGCTCTGCCATGGTTTTTGTGTTAGACTACTTTCAGCTTACAGAAAATTTCTTTCTTGAGGAGAGGAATGCTTGTATGATTGCCGTGTCATATTTATTACTATGAAAAAAACTTCCTGCACTGCGTGTGAAAGCTGTTTGATGCCTTTCGATAAAGATCCGGGCAAGCGCGAAAACCCAAACTATTGCAGTTACTGTTTTAAGGATGGTGAGCTGTGCTACAAAGGCAAAGATCTTAAAGAGTTTAAAAGAGTGGCGTATCAGTCCATGCGTAGTCATGGGACCAACTTTTTCTTGGCGAAGCTCTACACGTTCATGATTGGCTTTGCGCCTCGTTGGAGAAATAAATAATTCCTTTTATGAAAAAAACCTTTACTCTTCTTTCCCTCATTCTTTCGGCTGGAATTGTTTTTTCGGCCTGCTCGGTTTCGTCTGCAGGCATGCCCGACACGTTTTGGGGACTGATGAGTTGGCACTACACGCCAAGAACTGATGGTGCTTATGGAGTGGAAGGTTCCGCTACCGTCAAGATTCTGTTCACTCGCACAGAAGGAGATAACTACGCGATTTCAGGAACCGTTGAGCCGGATGGAACTTCGTGCACACAATACAATTATCTTCCTGAGCCTTGTGATCCCATTTGGTGCAAGGTGAGTTCTGTGGATTCCGGCACCTTGAGGGGAACTGCAAAAATTGAGGGTGGAGTGCTTTCGGCGACGCCAATGTGGGATTCCGAGCTCGTGGTGCACGTCGAAAACATGTGCAATCCTATTCCTGATGCCATTGTTTTGGGTCCTTCTTACAATGAGGCCAGCATCATGGAGAGTTTGTATCCCACGACTGAAAATCCTTTCTTTTATCCTTGGACCATCGATGTTTCAGACATCACCTTCATCGATGAGCTTCCTGTGAACGAAGTGACCGATATCAAAACGGGCTACAAAAACTTCAGTGGAACGGGCATCTATAGTTCTGGGGAAGGCTTGCTCGGTTTGTATAGGAATGAGCCTCAATGAGTTTAGCTCTCACGTTTTCCGTGCAGAAGCATGTCCACGGCGTGTTCCATGGAACCGGCACGAATCAACTCTCCTGAATTGACGAAGAAAATTTCGTCGGCGTTTTCGATGGTGTTGAGGCGATGAGCGATGATCACGCGAGTTGTGGTGGCTGGTAGATTTTTGAGGATGTCTTCCAGAAGTTGTTCGGTGACGGTGTCGACGTTGGCGGTGGCTTCGTCCAAAATCAAAAGTTCGGGTTTGCGAAGCACCGCTCGCATGAAGGCGATGAGTTGGCGTTGTCCCAAGCTCAAGGTTTCGCTGCTGCCCGTGATTTTGGTTTCTAAACCTTGATCAAAGCGGCTGAGTAAGGCATCGAGTTTGGATTTTTTCAGTTCGTCGGCAAGTTCTTTGGCGCTCAACTCTTCGTTCCCGTACAAAATGTTTTCGGCCACGGTTCCTGTGAACAAGAATGGATCTTGCAAAATGAAGCCAATTTTTTTGCTGCGCTCTTTGGCTTCCACACTGCGGATGTCTTTCCCGTTCAACAAAACCTTTCCTTCAGTGGGGTCGTAGAGCCGAGCCATGAGGGAAGCGGTGGTGGTTTTCCCACCTCCTGTTGGGCCCACAAGGGCGTAGGTTTTGCCAGCCTCGAGTTCAAAGGAAATGTCGTGAAGCACGGATTTTCCATCGGGGTAAGAAAAGTGAACTCCATCGAACTCTAGCACGGCTTTGGATTTGCGCTTGGACTCATCCTTGAGCAGCGGCATGTCGGACTTCATGTGCAGAATGACCGAGATTCGATCCCACGCGGCCATGGCCATTTGGAAGGAGGCCCACAAAGCAGCAAGGTGACGGAGAGGGTCGTAAAAGCGAGTGGCGTAGCTGAAGGCGCTGACCAAGAATCCGAGCGTGAATTCACCTTGAACAATCAAGTGAAGTCCATAGACCAAGGCGATGAGTTGAGCCACGTTGGAACAGAAACCGTACACCGGCGCAAAAATCTGATTGGCGTAACCCGCTCCCACGGCGGACTTGAAGTTTTTTTCGTTGGCTTCTTGGAATTTTTCACGGAAGTAATCGCGACGATTGAAAGCAACGATGACCTTAAAATTGTCCAAACTTTCTTGAATCTCGGCACTGAGCCCGCCGCCTGCTTGCAAACTTTGTGCGTTCTTTTTGCGAATCCATGCGGAGGCCAATTGAGTGAAGATCAAAAGGAAGACCGCAGGAGCGAGAATAGCGGCGCCAAGTTGAAGATGAATGGTGAGGAGGAAAATTCCAGCGCCCAAGATCATGAAGATATTCCCAATGAATTGCACCAAACTTTGAGAGAAGAACTGATTGAGTTTGTCGGTGTCGCTGTTGATGCGCGAGATCAAATCTCCGGATTTATTTTGTGTGAAGAAGGCGAGGGGTAGATCTTGAAGTTTGTTGAAAATTGCATTTCTCAACTTGAAAAGCAGGTGTTGAGCCACGGTTCCCATCACAGAAGTTTGAATGTAAGCGGCAAAAAAGGAAACGATGTAGAGGCCCACCAAAATCGCGGCCATGCGCAAAATGCCGGCGTAATCTTTGTTTGCCACATCATTGTCGATGGCGTAAGCGATGAGGGCAGGTCCCACCAAATTGATTCCTGAGTTGATGAGCAGCGCGATCAAAGCCACGACAATGCTCCAGCGATCTCCCTTTAAAAAAGGGAACAGCGTTTTAAGCCCCTTTCGTTTAGAGGTTTTTGGAGCGGAGCTCGCGTCGGGTTTATTTAGTGCGTAATTCATAGGTGTGGGTGCTGCGTTGGGATTCTGCAATTTGAACGTATTCGGCGGAGGTTTCCATCAGATGCTCATGCGTTCCTTTGGCGAGAACTTCGCCTTCCATGAGCTGAATGATTTGGTCGTAATGTTCCACGGCGCCGATTTTTTGAGTCACAGAAATCAAGGTGAGATCGGGATAATTCTTCTCGATGTTCTTGAGAATACTTGCTTCGGTCTTGGCGTCGACGCGGGCGGTGAAGTCGTCGAGCAAAAGGATCTTTGGATTCAAAGCCAAAGCACGAGCCAGCATGATGCGTTGTTTTTGCCCGCCCGACAAACTGGTTCCACGTTCTGAAACGAGAGTTTCCATCTTTTCTGGCAAGGTTTCGATGAAGTCTGTGAGTTCAGCGGTTTCTAAGGCTTTTTCGAGAGCTGCGTCTTTAACTGAAGCGCTGAAAGCGATGTTTTCACGCAAACTCAGGTTGAAGAGCACGCTGTCTTGAAACACAAAGCTCACTTGTTCGTGCAGGGATTTTTTGTCGTAGTCATTCATGGGATGCCCATCAAAAAAGATTTCGCCTTTGCTGGGCCGAATCAAACCTGTGAGCAAGTTGAGCAATTGCGTTTTGCCCGCAGCCGTGGGGCCGATGATTGCTGTTTTTGTACCGGCTTTAATACTGAAAGAAACCTCTTTGAGAGCCGCTTTTTCCCCGTATAGCACAGAAACGTCTTTCAGTTCCAAATCACCTTTGAGGGTCGCGCTGCGTTTGCCTTTTTCTTCCGTCACTTCGCTGTTAAGTACCTCGGCGATGCGTTGATAAGAGGAGCTGGCTCGGGCCATAACATTGCTGATGAAGCCTAAAATAAGAATAGGGAAGATGAGGATGCCCAAATAACTGTTGAAGGCGGCAAAGTCTCCTAAAGTCATGCTGCCTTGAATCACATAATGTCCGCCGAGCACTAAGATGATCACGGCAGCAAAATTTGAAACAATGGTGATGATGGGGATCATGGTCGCGAACAACTTCAAAATCTTGAGTCCCGTGTCTTTGGCGTTGGTGTTTGCGTCTAAGAATTTGAGGTATTCGTAGTGTTGAGAGTTGAGCACGCGAATCAAGGATGAACCCAAAATGCTTTCGTTGATGACTTTGTTCAGCCAATCGATGACTTCTTGAGTTTTCTTGAAGAGCACCTTCACTTTCGAAAAAATGAAGAAGAAGGTTCCTCCAATCAGAGGGATGATCCCGAGCACCGCTAGGGCCAGTCGCCAATCGAGCAGGAGCAGCAAAATGCTGGAGCCCACAATGAGAAGCATCGATGAGATCAAAGAAACGATGGCTTGGGAAACGAACATCTTCACGGCATCCACATCGGAAGTCAGGTTGGTGAGCAGTTTCGAAGAAGTCACCTCTTGCACATACAAGGTGCTTTGCTTGGAAATTTTTTCAGCCACTTGGGCTCGCAAATCTCGGCCCACCAATTCTGAAGCGTAGGTTTGCATCACGCTTTGAGCGTAAGTGAAAACAAAGATGAAGAAAGCGGCGAGCCCAAATTCGATGCTGAGGCTTTGAAGGTCAAAGTTGTTTTCAGCGTAAGCATCCATTCCTCTTTTAATCAGTTGTGGAATCAAAAGGTTGAGCCCATTGCTGAGCACGGCAAAGAGCGCAAGAAAGAAAATCCATTTCTTATACGACTTTAGAATTTCGAAGAGATTGGGTTTCATTAAATTCGAGTCAGTTTGAGTAAGTCCACCAATTCAAATACTTCATGCATTTGTGACAAGAAACTGTGGAGGTCGTCCACCTGAAGTGCGCTTTTACTGATGCTGCCCGGCTCGAATAAATTTTGTGTACAAGGAACCGAAATCACTAGAGTATTGTGCTCAAAAACACATTGCACTTTTGGTACTCCATTGGGAGAGCGGAGTTTTGCAAGGCTGAGCAGCCTTTCCATGAACGCGGTGGTGAGCACAAAACGAGCTTCGACTTGATCGGAGCTGAAGACTTGGAACATTTCTTCGAATTCTGGGTCTTCGAGTTCAACACGCGCCAAGCCTTTGAAGTCTTTGCCCGTGAAGAAGTTTCCAAGCGAGCCACCGTCTTTCAGTACCGTGGTTTTGCCTTGAAAGGCTTTTGGGAAACCGAGTTCGAGCACGAAACCTGTGAAAACCGTCACGGTGTGTTTCCCATTTTTTTGTTTGAGCGACGCTTCGTGCAGTTTCACTTTCACTTCTTTATAAACTCCTTCGATGAAATCTTCGGTCTGGATTCTCGTGTAGCTTGGGAAAATTTCCCCTTTGTAGGTGCTTTCGGCGGTGCTGACACCCGTGAGTGAATAGTTCATGTTCCCAAAAAATTCACACACCACAGGAAGGAATTTGGATTTCACATCTTCTTTGTAGCGACGCACAGGGACGCTGACCCAGATGGAAAGTCCGACACAAAGGCCCACGGCAAGCTTGATGAAGACAGCATCTTCGTCGCTGGTGCTCATGGTCAGTATAAAGCCAAGCACGAGGAACGCTATGCCCAAAGGAAAACTGAGGGCGAGGCGTTTTTTGTAGGATGCGTATTGCACCAAACGATTCGCTTCAACTCCTTCAAGGATGGGTGCGATTTTGGTTTTGAAATGCTCGGCAAATCCTTTTTCAAAAGGAGTGATTTCGTTGAAGTCCATGGCTTAGGCTTAGGCAAACATCTTTTCAGCGTCTGGAACTTCTTTGGCTCCTTCTGCAGCTTCAAAGAAAGGATAGGCTTTGATGCCAATCCAACCTGCAACCATGCTCATAGGCCAAACCTGAACGCTGTCGTTGAGTCCACGAACCGCAGAGTTGTAGAAACGTCGAGAAGCCGCGATGTGTTCCTCCACGTCTTCAAAGGCTTCTTGCACGTTCACCATGGTGGTGTCGCTCTTCAAAGTGGGATAATTTTCTACGTTCACCATGAGTTGGCTGAGTTTGTTGCTCAGTTCATTTTCTGCTTTCACTGCAGCAGGAATGTCTTTGCCGTGAGCGACTTTCATCGCAGAGGTGCGAAGAGAGGTGATTTGTTCGAAGAGTTCACTTTCGTGAGTCATGAATTTTTTTGCCGTTGCGATGATGTTTGGGATCAAATCGTGACGCTTGGTGAGTTGCACGTCGATTCCTGAATAAGCTTCTTGAACGGCGTTGCGTTTGCGGATGATGGACGCGTACATTCCGTAAAAAACGAGGAGAACAAAGGCGATGATGAGAATGAGAGGCAACATAGGATGCAGTTTAAAGTTTAATTGTTTTGCGTGGAACGGGTGCATTCTACTCTCCCTCATTTGACTATTCCAGTCGGCTGTGGGATTTTTTGGCCATGAAATTACTCATTTACGGACAAGGTTACATCGCTCACAAATTCAAGGAAGCCTTTGGAGAAGAGGCCGAGATCTCTACGCTTCGAATTGAAGACTATTCGGAGGTCAAAAAAGAATTGGAACTAAAAAAACCTGATGTGGTGGTGAATTGCGCGGGTAAAACCGGCAAGCCCAATGTGGATTGGTGCGAAGATCATAAGATGGAAACTGTGTATTCCAATGTGGTTGCTCCTTTGATTTTGGCGCGAGCGTGTGAAGAACTGAACCTCTATATGGTGCACATCGGCAGTGGCTGTGTGTATGAAGGGTACAACGACGGTAAGGGGTACGCTGAAACGGATGAGCCCAATTTTGAGGGCAGTTATTACTCGCGAACAAAGGCATGGAGCGAGCGCATGCTCCAAGATTTTAAAGTGTTGCAGCTCAGACTTCGTATGCCTTTCGATAGTGTTCCAGGGGAGCGCAATTTTGTGACCAAGATCACGAAGTACGCCAAAGTGATTTCTATTCCCAATTCCATCAGTGTTTTGAAAGACTTTATGGAGGCCGCCAAGATTTTGATCGAACGACGCGTACTTGGCGTCTACAACGTCACCAATCCGGGAGTGATCACGCACAAAGAAATTTTGGACATGTACATCGAATTGGTGGATCCGAACTATCGTTACGAACTGTTTTCGGTGGAAGAGATGGAAAAAATCACCAAGGCCAAGCGTTCCAACTGCGGACTTTGTGAAGATAAATTGGAAGCCGAAGGCATCCATTTGAGACCCATTGCTCAAGCGGTGAGGGAAAGTTTGATTGAATACCGACAACACTTGGAAAAATCCGCATGAACGTGTTAATGTGAGTGCGAACTTTTCTACTCCATGCCTCCACACAAAAATTTAGTTTTACCTGACTTTGCTCGTTACTTTTTCGTCCTTTTTGTTTTGGGCGTGCTTCTGCTATTCGCATGGATCATTTCGCCTTTCTTCAATGTATTGGTTTATGCCGCCACGATTGTCATTATTTTTTTTCCGCTCTTCACTTGGCTTAAATCGAGTTTAAAAGGACGTGCCAGCTTAGCGGCACTTCTGAGCACCTTGTTTGTACTGTTGGTTGTGCTCACGCCAATTGCATTTTTCATTTTGTTCTTGAGTGAAGAAGCGGTGAGTGCGTATCAAGTTCTCTCTAGCAAGTGGCTGACTTGGAATGTGAGTGGCTTGCGTTGGGATGGTTTGCAGGACTTGCCTTGGATCGGCGGTTTTTTGCAAACTTTAGGTGAACGTCTTGGGTTTTCTGATTTTGTTTACAATACCCAGCTCGATCTCATCACTTGGATTAAAGATTTGGCTCAAACACTTGCTCAATTTTTGGTGACGCAAAGTACTGCAATTTTGACGACAGTTGGAGATACGGTTTTGAGCTTCTTTATTCTAATCCTCACTGTTTTCTTCTTTTTCAGAGATGGAGAACATTTCTTAACATCACTCAAAACTCTGAGTCCTCTGCCGAATCGTTATGAGCTTGAAATCTCGAACAAATTGCGTGACACCACTTATGCCATTGTGATGGGAACTTTTGTAACAGCGTTGATTCAAGGGGTTGCGGGAGGAATTGGTTTCGCAATTGCAGGTGTGAACAACGTGATTTTTTGGACGACGCTCATGGCTTTTGCTTCTCTTATTCCTTATGTGGGCTCAGTCCTTATTTGGGGTCCCATATCTCTTTTCTTCATTCTGAATGGGGATGTTTTCTGGGGAGTCTTTTTGATGATTTGGGGCGTTTGCATTGTTTCTTTGGTAGACAACCTTGCTAGACCTATGCTCATTGGTTCTCGAACACGCTCACACTCCCTCACAACGTTTCTTGCTGTTTTGGGAGGGATTTTGGTTTTCGGAATCAAGGGCATCATTTTTGGTCCTTTGATTTTGAGTCTCACCATCACGATTTTGCACATCTACGAATTGGAATATCGTGACATGCTTCGCGAAGCTTAGGAGCTAAAGCCCCCGGTTAAACCAAATCATCCGTTTTTTTAAAACCCTCGTATTTTCTAAAAGATTTTCTCTTAGCGCTCCGGGCCGCTAGGCCAAGTCTTACTTTCGAGAAAATCTTTTAGAAAATGCGTGACAATCAAATCCATTGATTTGGTTTGACCGGGCTTTATTTGTATTTCTTGCACTGTAGGAAAGTTCGCATCTGTTTGATCCGAATGAAGTTCAAAAGACTTACAAAGATTAGGATGCTCCAAAGAATCAAAATATTGGTATCAAGCTTTGTCATCGTGGCACTGAGGTAAACGATGGGGACGAGAAGAATCAAGGCAAGGACCAGATAGATTTTTCGACGTTTGATATTTTTATTGAATTTTGACTTATAGATGGAATAACAGTTTTCACAAATCACTGTTTCTAGTTCACCTGTTAACAATAAACATTCTTTGCAAAATGTTTTTGCGCACAAAGCGCACTTTGCATCTGCTTCTTTGGTTCTATGATTGAAACATTTTTCCTGCATGATTTAGAATGGTGAGCTTATTTAGAGTTTCGAATTGCGAGTTCAATCAGTGTGCGGATGCTGGCTCCTGTTGCACCGTATTTTGTGGTGGGTGTGGGTTTTTCTGCCCATGCGCTTCCAGCCACATCAAAGTGCACCCAAGGTGTTTTTTCAACAAAGTGTTTGAGGAAGGCAGCCCCCATGATGGTTCCAGCACGAACTCCGTCGGTGCTGTTTTTCAGATCGGTGAAGTCTCCTTTGCAAGCTTTCACAAAGTCTTCATCGACGGGCAAAGGCCATTGACGTTCTTGAGTGACTTTTCCGGCATCCAATACTTCTTGAATGAAGGCTTCGTCGTTCCCCAAAATTCCAGTGATGTTGTATCCCAAGGCAACGGTGACGGCACCCGTGAGGGTTGCGATGTTCACCATCTTCTTTGGTTTGAAGTTCTTTTCGGCATAAGCCAGTCCGTCTCCAAGCACGAGGCGACCTTCGGCATCGGTGTTGCTGATTTCCACGGTCTTTCCATTGTACATGGTCACGGCATCCCCCGAGTGTTGGGCTCGATCGGACAAGGCATTTTCTGCGATGCAGAGCACTCCTAAAAAGTAGCCTGGAACTTTAAGCTCAGCGAGAGCCTGAAGAGTGGCCATTACGGTGGCCGCTCCCGTCATGTCGAGTTTCATGTCCTCAATGTATCCTGAAGGTTTGAAGTTCATTCCTCCGGTGTCGTACACGATTCCTTTGCCTACGAAGGCAAAGTTGGGTTCTTTGTTGTTGCTCTTGTAACGGTATTCCATGGTCACGAGACGAGATCCAACCGTGGCTCCTTTCCCGACGCCATACAATCCTCCGAGGCCCATTTTTTTGAGTTTCTTGTCGTCAAAGACTGTGGTTTTGATCTTGAACTTCTTGCCCAATTCCACGGCTTTTTGAGCGAGGTCTTGAGTGTTCAAATCACCGGCGCAGGTGTTGATGAGGTCGCGAGCCATGGTGGAAGCGTTCATGAACGCAGTCATGCGATCGACGATGGCTTTGGTGACGCGAGTTTCTTCGCAGACAAAAGTGACAGTTTCAATCGCAACGGCTTTGGGGTCCTTCTTTTTGTACTTGGTGAATTCGTAATTCGAGAGTGCAAAACCAGCCACGAGGGTTTCGAGGTCTTTTGCGTCGCAAGGAATCATCACGGTTTTTGCCTTGGCAGCTTTAGCGAGGCTGGCCATTTTTCCTCCTAAAAATTCGGTGGCTTGAGGCATTTGTTTGTCTTTTTCTCCACGGCCCAACAAAACAATGCGTTTGTAATCTCCGCTATCGCAGTAAAGCGTGAGACTTTGTCCGTCTTCTCCTTCGAAATCTTTGGACTTGAAGCGAGCTTCCACATTCTTTTTTTCGGATCCTAAAAGTTTTTCGTGGTCTTTGCTTGGCTTTTCGTCTTTATAAAAAGTGAGAAAAAGAACGTCTGCTTTTTGAGCTTTGCTTTGAAGGGCAAGTTTCATGTTGATGAGATTAAAATGGCGCTAGGCCCAGCCTACAATAAAGTGCTTTAGAAAAGAAGAGAAAAATGTTATACCTAATGCATGAAAACCAGCCCTTTGTATTATGTCTCGGCTTTCCTCTGTGGAGCGGTGGTGATGGCGGTGGAGCTCAGTGCCTCGCGTTTGCTCGCGCCTTATTTCGGGAACTCACTTTATGTGTGGACCAACGTTATTGCGATTGTGCTTTTGGCGCTTGCCGCAGGGTATGCTTTTGGAGGAAAAGTAGCGGATCAAAAACCCGATCCTAAGCTTTACTTCTTTTTGATTTGGCTCACGGGACTTTGGATTTTGGTGCTTCCTTTTCTTGCAGCGCCACTCTCAAAACTCTTACTCAGTTTGTCGCTGAATTTGTCGCTTGCGGTTCGTTTAGGATCTTTGCTCGCGATGGCAATTTTATTTTTGCTTCCACTCTTTGTGCTCGGAATGGTGGTGCCCTTCACGCTCAAATTACAGGCTCACACAATGAATTCCTTGGCTGCAACATCGGGTAAGCTTTCCATGATTTCTACCTTGGGGAGTTTGCTCGGAACTTTTTTGCCCACCTTCGTTTTGATCCCAGTTTTAGGCACGACAAAAACCTTTTTGTTCTTGGGCTTCGTACTCTTGTTTCTTGGGGCTTATGGTTTGCGCAAGCCTTTGCTACTCATCTGTAATCTTGTTTTATTGAGCTTGTTTTTTTTTGTTCCTTCGGTCTACGCTGAGCCTTCCATCATCGCTTCTGACGACTCGCCTTATGGATACATTTTTGTGACGGAAGATGCTGAGGGAATTCGTCGACTTCACATCGATACACCGCTGGGGACTCAATCGATTTACGATCCGAAGTCACCGATTTTGAGTTCAGCTTATTATTACAATTATTTTGCGGCTTTGCCTTCACTCATGCAGGAGCCAAAGACGGTTTTGATTTTGGGTCATGCGGGTGGTAGTTTCACTCGACTTTTCAACGCCTATTATCCTGAACTTGAAATCACGGGAGTGGAGCTGGATCCTGCGGTGACCGAAATGGCGATGAACACCATGGGTCTTGATGAGGCCAAGGTCTCGATTGTGGAAGGGGATGCGCGTGCTTATTTGCTGAGTACGGATCAGGAATACGATTTGATTTTGGTGGATGCGTATCACGGAGCCAATGTTCCGGCGCACCTTGCGACGCAAGAATTTTTCGCTTTGTGTGTAGAGCATCTTTCGAGTGAGGGGCTTTTAGCGGTGAATGCAGCCTCCACAAAAAGTGTTTTTTTGAGCACCTTGCAGAACACGCTCGCGTCTTCGTTCGGAACCGTGTTCACGGCCTTCGTTCCTGACAGTTTCAATGCCATGCTCGTGACGCGAGCGAGCGGCGAGTACGATCCCATTCAGACTTTGGATCCGGATTTAGAAAAAAAGTGGAAACTCCTTTTGAAGGGAGATCCTAAGGTCACGGCTTACGATGAAAACGCCGGTGTTTTTTTAGACGATAAACTGTCTCAAGTCGAAATCCTCAACGAGGATATGTTCATGCGACTGCTTGAGGCATTTTAGAGTTGGCCTCCAAAAAGGCGTCGTCGATCAACTTTCGTTGATCACTTTTTTCTTGAATGTGATGCCAGTGGTGCACGGTTTCTTCGCCGAGCTGCCAGCATAAAAACACAGGTTGATCGCGATAAAAACTGGGGAAGTCCAAAATGCCTCGTTCGGGATCGCGGCACACGCAGCCCACTAATTTGAGTTCATCAAAATGGTATTTGATCTTTTGAATTTTTTGATCCAATTCCTTAAAGAAAGGACTTTCGGGATTTTGTTGCAAATCCGCCAACTCAAAAACCAGCTTTTGCAAATCTCCGGCAACGGATTTCACAAAAAGCAGCGCTTGATTCGCTTCCTGAACGGAGAAAGTTTTTCCCATGACGAGTGGGTTACGTGACTAAAACGTAAGAAACGGATTTTTGTTACAAACTTTTCAACTCTTCAAGAACTCTTCCCACGTGGCCGGTGGCCTTCACATTCAGCCATTCTTTGACGAGGATTCCATTTTCATCGATCAAAAAAGTGGAGCGAGAAACGCCCAAAGCGGTTTTGCCATACATGTTTTTTTCTTTCCACACACCAAAGGCTTCCATCAATTTGAGATCGGTGTCGCTGAGCAGTACAAAAGGCAGTTTGTATTTTTGGATGAATTTGTCGTGAGAATTCTGAGCATCTTTGCTCACTCCCACAACCACGGCGTTCAATTTGCTGAAATCTTCTTGGCTGTCTCTAAAATCACAAGCTTCGGTGGTGCATCCGGGGGTGTCATCTTTGGGGTAAAAGTACAGCACAATTTTTTTGCCTTTGAAATCGGCAAGACTCACATCCTTTCCTTCAGAAGAGGGAAGTTTAAAATCCGGTACCTTGTCGCCAAGTGCTAGTGTGTTTGCCATGGATCTTTGTTAGTATGTGCGTACCTTAACTTTAGCAGCTATGGCACATATCGCAAAAGATTTTAATCCCTTGCTTGGCACTCTACCTGGATTTTCAGATGCGCAACTTTCTCAACACTTCAAACTCTACGAAGGCTACGTTAAAAAGATCAACGAGATCGAAGAAAAACTCATGACCGTGGATAAAAGCTTGGCCAACTATTCTTTTGGCGAATACAGCGAACTCAAACGTCGCGAAGCCGTGGCTTTCAACGGAACTTACTTGCACGAACTCTATTTCGAAAACATGAAGGGCACTCCCACTGAAGCCAATGCAGCGCTTAAAGCTGCCATCGAAGGATCCTTCGGCAGCCTCGCGGATTGGGAAAAAGACATGCGCGCCGCAGCGAGCTCCACACCAGGTTGGGTTTTGCTCACCTTCAATAAGATGGATAAGAAGCTCCATCACTACATCATGTTCGAACACCACATGAATTATCCCATCCACCAAGTGCCTCTCATGGCGCTCGATTGCTGGGAACATGCGTTCATGATCGACTACGGCATTGCAAAAGCCGACTACCTCAACACCTTCGTCAAAAACCTCAACTGGGACGCGGTGAATGAGAGGTTTGGCGCGCTTTAATTTATACTCCAAGTTCTTTTTTCCACCAACCGTCCAGGAATGCTGAAGCCGGCGGCTTTGGTGTGGCCACCACCACCGAAGAGTTGGGAAATGGCGGAGAGGTTGATGTCTGGGTCTTGGGTGCGCATGGAGCCTTTGATGATGCCGTTGTTTTCTTCGGTGAGTAGCACGCAGAATTTGGCGGGGGAGGCGTGATTGAGATAGTTGATCAGGCCTGAGACGTCGTCTTTGCTGGCGCCCAATTCTTGAAAGTCTTTGGAAGTGAGGCCCGTGACCACGGCGTCTTTGGAGTTGAGGCTGGCACGTTCCAGTCCGCGGCCCCAGAGTTTGAGTTGAGCGAGGGAATGGGTGTGGTACTGCTCTTTGATGCAGCGTCCGTGATCTGCACCGAGGGCTTTGAGTCGGGCTGCGATGCGCAGGGCGGTGGCGCTGGTGTTCGTGTGCATGAAAGAGCCGGTGTCGTAATAGAGTCCGTGCATCAGGGCGGTGGCCATGCTTGGAGTGATGGTCCACCCGTAGGTGCTGAACATCAAAAACAAAATGAAGCAGGTGGCTGGGGCTTCGGGTAAAACCACATTCACGGTTCCGTAGTGATCGTTGGAAGCGTGATGATCGATGTTGAGGAGCAGAGTTTTGTTGCGATCGAGGAGTTCGGGCTTTTTTTCGTGAAAGGCCATGACCTTGTGTCCTCCACAATCGGCGGTGATGATGAGGTCAAAGTCAGCGGGATTGAAATCCTGAACAAAAGTGTCGGCCTTGCGCAGGAAGAGACAATTGCTGGGCACAGGGTCCACGCAGGCGGAGGTCACGTCTTTGCCCATGAGTTCTAAAACTTCACGCAAAGCAAGGTTTGATCCCACAGCATCCGCATCTGGATTTTTGTGCGCAATGATGACAATACGCTTTGCTTGATCTAGCAAAGTTTTGGCTTGCGCAAATGTGTCTAAAGCCTCCACAGCCATAAGTAAAGTTAGTTGCTTATGCTAGGAGCTTTTTATGCTTTTGCGAAGAGCTAGAATGAGCTTTTGACTTGCGGGAATTGGCGCTTATGGCAGGACCAAATAATGCAGGAGCAAACTGCCTTTTTCATTCAAAACGGTTGAACTCACCAGCTTCAAGGATGTGTTCTTCTTACAATGAATGAACATCTCTTTTCCTCGGCCGAAAATATAAGGTTCGAGGGTCAGATAGATTTCGTCCAAAAGTCCTTCTTCGAGCATGAATCGATACACTTCATTGCCTCCCACAACGGCAACTTTTTTGTAATTCTTTAGCAGGTCTTTGAGCTTCACTTTTTTGGGATTCACAAAAACAACGCTGCCTTTTTGTATTGAACTTTTGATCTGTGAAGTCAACACAAAGGTGTTGCGTTTGATCAAACGTTCTCGAGCGGCTTTGTAGGTGTTTCTTCCCACGACCACTGCATCCATTTGAGCGAGAGAAGCTTGAAAAAATTCCCAATCTTCTTGGCTGGTCCAATCGGGCTTTTTTGTGCTCGACAGAGAAATGCGACCGTCAATGCTCGCGGCAATGAATGCAGTGCAATGGGGATTGGAGTCCATGACTAAGCCTTTCCTAAGGTCTTAGCACCAGGTTTCCAGTTGATGGGGCAAAGTTCACCGGTTTGGCAGGCTTCCACCACACGGATGATTTCATCCACATTGCGTCCAATCGCAAGATCGTGAACGGCAGACATTTTGAGAACTCCATCTGGATCGATGACAAAGACTCCACGAAGGGCGATTCCTTTGTCTTCAATGAGCACGCCGTATTTTTCGGAAACTTCGTGGCTGAGATCAGAAAGCATTCCGAACTTCATGACGCCGAGGTCCTTTTGCCAAGCCATGTGAGCGTGAACGCTGTCCACGGAGCAAGAGAGAACTTCGGTGTTCATCTTTGCGAAGGTGTCGTAAGCCTCGTTGAAAGCCGTGATTTCTGTGGGGCAAACAAAAGTGAAATCGAGTGGGTAGAAAAAGAGCACGAGCCATTTTCCACGGTAGTCTTTGAGAGAAACGGTTTTGGTTTCGTTTCCAAAGAGTCCATCGGTCGTGAAATCAGGAGCAGGGCGACCTACTTTGAGGGTTGGCTTTGAATCGGAGCAGCACATAGGGAGCATGGGTGAAGTATTAAGTGGATTCTCTATTTAAGCAGATTTCTGAGCAGATACAAACTCAAATGCACTGAAGGCAGCCTTACATCCTTCGGCAGCGCTCACGATGGCTTGTTTCCATTCGGTGTTCGTCACATCTCCGGCGGCGTAAAAGCCAGGAACTGAGGTTTCGCTCATGTCGTTGATCTTGAGTTCACCTTTCTCGTTCTTCTCGGCACCGAGGTCGTCGACCATGGTGGTGAGAGGAATGCGTCCGATTTCGATGAAGACCCCGTCGATGGGCATTTCTGTTCCATCATCGAAGAGCACTTTCTCCACGCGTTTGTCGCCCATGATTTCCACGATGTTGGTTTTGAGACGGAAGGCGATGTTGGGAGTGGCTTCCACGCGTTTCATGTTGATGGGTTCGGCTTTGGTGATTTTTTCGCCACGGTAGACGATGGTCACATGGTTGGCGTGCTCTGCGAGAATGAGGGATTCTTTCACGGCGCTGTCTCCGCCTCCCACGATGATCACGTTCTTCTTTTTGTAGAATGGAGCGTCGCAAGTGGCGCAGTAAGAAACTCCTCTAGAAGAAAGTTCCGCTTCGCCTTTGGCGCCCATTTTTCGATAAGTGGTTCCGGTTGCAAGCAAGACGGTGCGAGCTTCGTAGATTTCTTTTCCGTATTCCACTTTGAAGATGTCGCCTTCTTTCCACACACGGGTCACGCGATTTCCAAGCTTCATAGGGACATCGTTGGCCTTTGCATGAGCGATGAAAGCGTCTGCGAGTTCTTGACCCGTGACGGAAGTGAAGCCGGGATAGTTTTCAACAAGATGGGTGGTGGTGATGGTTCCGCCGAGTCCTTCGGTGAGGATGAGCACATCCATGTTGTAACGTCGGGCATAAACAGAAGCAGCGAGGCCGGCGCAACCGCCGCCGATGATGAGCATGTCGTGGAGCATGGGGTGAGATTAAAGATTGGGTAGACGAGGCGAGGGAGGAGTTTGGTTTTTGATTTCTAAGATTTTTTCAGCCAGATTTTTAGGGGTCATGTGATTTTCGACTGTGCCATCGTTCATCATCATGGCGAGAGGGGACTCGGCTTGAGAGCCAATGAAAACGTTGGGTCCCCGTTCACAGTTTGAGAGACAACCACAGGTTTCGAGTCGGATTTTTCCATCGGAAGTTTCTTCGCCGGCTTTGATGCCCAACATTGTTTCTGCTCGTTTCAAACTTTCTTCACCGTAATTCGCGCGACAACTTCCTCCTTGGCAGACTTTGATGATGTGCATGAAATAAGGTTAGGCGGCTTGGACGATTTCTTGAGCGAAATGATCGGTGTTGTTGGCGTATTCGCGATCTCTTAAGTTGGCGTGTTCACCGCTGACCAGCTGACGCGCCAATTCGAGTTGAATGTCTTCAGAGTTTCGAATGACTTGCATCACGGATTGGCTGAGGCCAGCCTTTCCGTAACCCAATTTGATGATGAGCAGTTCCACCAGTTTCATGGCTTCTTCCATGAACTCTTGTTTGGTGGCTTCCATGGGGTCCAGCACGTCCTTGCCATCATCACCCACGAGCAAGGTGTGTTGAGAGTACTTGGCACGCATGATGTCGTCGGACTTTCTTCCTTTACGGAAGTCGTCCATGCTCGCTTGTTGTAGATCCTGAATTTGTCCGCCCGAGGTGAAAATGATTCCGTAGTCGTACATTTCTCGTGCGGTTTGCAGTGTTTCGTACTTCCATTGGTCGCGTTCGCTGTGCACATTTTTTTCGTCCATCCACAAATCTTTTGAGGTACGCATCCATTTGGCGAGATCGGAGAGATAAGCTCCTTTGAAGGTGAGATCTTCTTCAGCCATTTGGTTCGAAACACCGAACATTTTGGATCGAATGGAGAGCTGACTTTCGGCAATGTCCAAGGAACCTTGCTGCTCCATTTCACCAATGATGTCTCCCACTTCATTCCTACCAGGTTCACCTGTGATTTTGCTGAGCAGTTCTTCTGCGATTTCGGTTGGTGTTTTGTTGCTGGAGTCGGCAATTGCGAGGGGGTTTGCTTTTTCACGATTCATTTGCTCGTAAGCATCGGCGAGCATTTTTTCACGTTCGTAGGCGTTGGCCTTGAGGAAGGCCTCGTCGTTGCGGGCGTGAACCGGTAGTTTGAAGTAAGCAGCGGCTGTTTTTTTGCGATCTTCAATGGTGTCTTGCAGCACGATCAGATAAGCCTCTTGATCTTTGACGTTCTTGAGCTTGAACTGATTGCTCATCTTCACAATCTCTTCGGGCTTGAAAAGATTGATGTTTCCTAGGCGAGCCGTGTGGAGTAAGCCAAGGTATTCCAGCATGTGGATGCTGTTTTTTCGAACATTGGTTTCCAACTCTGGCAAGAAAGCTTCCAGTTCATGGCGGCGCATTTTTTGAGTCTTTGCCTTGAGCTTGCCTCGTTCTTCAGGGTTGGCGTGTTCCAAAATTTCATCACGGCGTTCGTAGAGTTTTTTGCGTTCTTTGATGAGGCCATTCAATTTTTTTCGCGCATCATCCATCGATGTGAAACTTTCTTGAGTCTCAAACCAATCAATGAATTCCCATGCAGTCTCGGACATCTCACCGTACTTTGTTTTCACTTTTTCTCCTCCAAAGACAGCTGCATTTTTGAGAATTTCGCCGCGGTAATCCTTCGTTTTTGCTTCGTAGGCTTTGGTGACTTCTTCTTTGATTTCTTTGGTGGATTTGCTGGAATCTGCTTTTTTCTTGAGCTTGCTGAACTCGTGCTGAACCGCAGTTGGAGAATCTTTGACTTCTTTCACTTCTTCAATGATTTCGTCGAGGAGTTGTGCACGGTCTTTTTTGGGAGCTCCCGACATGGGGGATCGATTCTTTTCTTCTTTCTCCAAACCTTTCACGCGACGAATGTATTCCGATTTAATGAAAGGGCTTTGTCGTCTCAGTTTTTCGCTAAACGCCTTGGTGTGCTTGATGTCTTCCTCAAAACGTTGGTGAGTGATGGCCATGTCCATGAGACTGCGATCTTTTCCACTGAACCAAGCGAGCAGTCCCTGCACTTGACGATTGAGGGAGGCTGCACCTGCGCCATCAATGGGTTCATAGGCACGACTTTCAATGATGCGACGTTCGTACCATTTGGCGGAAGCTGCTTTGATTTTTGATTCCAACTCTCGGATCTCTCGTCCCGATCCGCACTCTTCAAATTCTTCGATGTATTTGCTTTCATCGATGCCCATTTCTTTTTGAAAGAATTTGAGTGCTTCGATGTTGTCGTCGCGACGTTTCAGGTCTTCTGGGCGAAGATGCTTGGCCATGTTGAAACCCCACTCACCGCCCTCTTTCATTTTCTGGGCTTTCACGCGCATTTCTTGCTTCTTGTTTTGATCGATTTTGTTCGTGTCGTAACGCGTTTCTTCGAGATTGTGTTTTTTCCAGACGTGAGCTTTCTCCCACGGCTGCGAAAAGTCACCGAAACAGATCTTGAGTTGAAGCATGAGTTTTTTGGGGATCAATCGCCTTCATTTTAAGGCCAATCCGCTGAAATTCAAAATTGTTTTTCGACGTTTGTAGAGTTCGTAGGCGCCCCATCCTGTTAAACCTGTGAGACTGAGGCTGGTACCCCAAGGGAAGGAACTGGATTTTGCGCTTGTGGCTGCGTTTTCGATCAGTTCCGCATGCATGATTTCATAGAGTTGATCTTTGAGTGTGGCCTGAACGAGAAGGGTGTTGCCCGTTTTGTAGAGCAATTCATCGGTGCTGACTTCTGCTGTTTTGAAGGTCCATGAACTGATGCCGTCAAAGAGCGTGAGCATTTGGCCGTCGAATTCCGTGACGCTGCCTTTGATTTGCTTCCAAATTGGATTTTGGAGGCCGGGGCTGGGCGTGACCCACTGCCATAAAGTGAGTACCGGATTGCCCAGCCCCGACACGGAAGCTTGAACCGAGCTGACTTCTTCAATATGAATTTCAGAATAAGACTGATCTTCCTCAGAGGATTCAAAGCTCACTTCACTGAGCACTTCGCCGGTGTAATCGGTGAGCGTCAGACTTTCATTCGAGTTGTTGAGTGAAATTCCGGATTCGGTTCGGTAGAGCACCAAGGTTTCGCCCGCTTGAATCACGGTGCTGTCAGGGAAAGTGTAAGACTTGTTTGAGGCGTCGCTCAAAGACCAATTTCCCAAATTTACGTCTTCGCTGCCTCCATTCGTTAGCTCTATCCACTCTTCTTCATTGTCGGGGCCTTCAGGATTCGGGAAGACTTCGGTGATCTCAACCTCTTCGGACAGATCACCGTCTTGATACGAAGCGCTAGACTCTTCAGAAGTGTCGGCCTCCGTTTCTGTCTCTTCTACACTTTGGGCCACAAGATTGTCTTCGCCGGGTGTGGCTTGAGTGGTCCACGTCGTGCTGGAGCCGTAAGCGATGAGGGTGCTGCCTTCCACAGGATTGGAGTAAGGGTAATCCCACAAGATTTCGTCGTTCGCACCGAGGAGGCGCACATGGTCTTCGGTGTTGTTCAGGTTCAAGTGACTGTCTTCGATGCTGATGAGCAAATAACTGTCGGCATTCAGTGTTCCCGAAAGAGAGTACGGGCTGCTTCCACCGTCTGCATCGTCCAGTTTTAAACCTGTTAAATTCAGGGTTTCTGTGTGGGGATTGTAGAGTTCAATCCATTCTTCGGTGCTGTCTGCACCGGCTGGGTTGGGCAAAGCTTCTGAAAAAGCGGGCCAAAGTGAAGGAGTGCTGGCGTTTGTCGTCGTCGATGTGCTTGTGGTGCTTTGTGTTTCGGACTCGGATTCGGATTCGGTGCTTTGCGCATTCCTATACAAAATCACGCCTTTGCTGCTGGTGGCGTAGGTCCAGGTGTCGACCAAGGTTCCACTGGTGGTTTTTAGAGTGACCGTTTCATTGGAATTGTTGAGTTGAAAACTGAAGCCACTGAGTTGCATGTGGCCGCCAGCCGCTAAAGTCCCCGACGCAGTCCATGGATGAGCGGTGGCGTCTTCTAAAGTATAAGAGGCCAAATCCACACTTTGAGTGCCTGTATTGCTGATCTCGATCCATTCTTGCTCACCTGTGTTTGGATAAGGATAGAGTGCAGAAATTTGCAGCGAAGTGTAGGTCGTGGTGTTCGTTTGGGTTGGAGCGGGGCAGCCTTCGGAAGTGTTGCTCGCCAAAACGGTGCTGGGCAGACAAAGGCATAAAAAAATAAAAAAGGAGAACAATTTGCGTAGCATGGGGTAGGGGTTAGACGCGTTCATGCTAGACGCTAGACCTGAATGAAATCCTGAAATTTTTCTTAATTTCGGCTTAAATTTTTCTGACAAATTCATTCTGACATTTGCGATTGTGCAAAAACCGATTGCCCCGCTTGGGGCTTCTTTGTTACACTTCGGCCAGTACTTTACTATCTCAAATTCTGGGGTACAAAGACGACGCGAAAATCCACCTTATATTGTTGAAAACATCTTGAAAACTGTCCTCATTCAGCACCGAATTCAGATTTAAAAAAGGCGAAAGACCAGCGTCCGTTTTTGTGCACCGGGGTTTAACCCCAATCTTATCATGGATTATGTAACCTTAATCCTTCTGCTGCTCGGACTCGGAGTGGGTGGAGGAGCCGGATTCTTCTTCCGGAATCAACAGATCAAAGGCGAAGATCTCAAAAAACGCCATCAACAAGAAAAAGCACTCGCTGAAGCTCATGCCAAGGCCAGTGAAATGATCACCAAAGCTCGCAACGAAGCCATGCGTGATCGAGAAGAAGCTCAAAAAGAAGAACGTTTCAAACGAAAAAAACTCGAAGAATCTGAAATGCGTCTTGTGAAGAAAGAAGAGCAAATGGATGCGCGTGTTGAGGAGCTCGACAAACTGAAGGCTAAGCTCGAAGAACAAGGTGAACACCTTAAAAAAGATCGAGAAAAAGCTCAGACTTTGGTGGGCGAACAAGAAAAGAAACTGCAAGAAGTGGCAGGACTTTCTCACGAACAAGCTAAAAAACTCTTGCTCGATCAGATTGAAAAGGACTTCAAAGATGAACTCGTTCATTTTGCCAAAAAGATGGAGCTCGACATGAAGGAAGAAGTCGATCAAAAGGCCAAGCAAATTTTGGCCGATGCCATTCAACGTTACGCTTCTGAAACCACGGTGGAATCCACCACGACTGCGGTTCCTCTGACTTCTGATGACATGAAGGGACGTATCATCGGACGTGAAGGACGAAACATCAATGCCTTTGAAACAGTAACAGGTGTGGATGTGATCGTGGATGACACTCCCGGAAACATCATCATCAGTGGCTTCGATCCCATCCGTCGCTACATGGCTAAGATCACGCTCGAACGTCTTGTGGAAGATGGACGCATTCATCCCGCTCGCATTGAAGAGATGTACGCCAAGGTGAAGGATGAAGTGAATTTGCTCATCAAAGACCTCGGTGAAAAGGCAGCCTTCGAAGTGGGAGTGGCTGGGCTTCCTCCCAACTTGCTCAAGATTTTGGGACGTCTCAAGTTCCGCATCGCTTATGGTCAGAACGTGCTCAAGCACTCGATGGAAGTGGCTTTCTTGGCCGCTGAACTTGCAGGTTTGCTCGGGGCGAACATCGATCTTTGTAAAAAAGCTGGTCTTTTGCACGACATTGGAAAGGCTGTGGACCATGAAGTTCAAGGAAAGCACGCCTTCATTGGTCGTGACATCCTTAAAAAATTCGGACTTTCAGATGAACTTCTGCACTGTGTGGAGGCGAATGAAGGCGACGTCGATGCTGAATCCGTTGAAGCTAAAATCATTCAAGTGGCCAACCTCATTTCGGTGGCTCGTCCGGGTGCAAACAAGGACAACATGGAAAACTACGTGAAGCGTCTATCTGAAATCGAAAAACTCGCCACGGACTTCGGAGGCGTTGAAAAAGCCTTTGCGGTTCAAGCAGGACGTGAGCTTCGCGTGTTTGTGAGTCCAGACCAAGTGGACGATTTGCAAGCCATCAAGATGTCTCATGAAATGGCACGACAGATCGAAAAGGAACTTCAGTATCCAGGTAAGATCAAAGTGGAAGTGATTCGTGAAAAACGTGTGGAAGCCTTCGCAGGATAATTACAAAAAAAGAGAAGGAAGCCTTCGGCATATAGACCCCTTTAATGCCTTCGTTTCCTTCTCTTTTTTAGATGAGAAAACTTTATTGCAACCTTTTTCTAAAGTCTGCATTGTAGAGGCATAAGCTTATGGATTTACAGGACGAACAATCGTTGGTGCTCGCTGCGCAAAAAGACCCCGATGCCTTTGGGGCGCTCTTTGATTTGAACTACACAAAGATCCTTTCTTATCTGGTCCATCGAACGGGGGACGTGGCTTTGGCTCAAGATTTGACCTCCGAAACTTTTCTCAAAGCATACGGCAAGTTGTGGCAGTTTAAATGGCGCTCGATTTCTTTTTCGGCGTGGCTTTATCGCATCGCCACCAATGAGCTGCGCATGCACTTTAGGAATAAAAAACTTGTTCATTCTTTGGAGGCCATGATGGAGAGCACCGGTTTTGATGTGAGGGACTCAGTGGATTTGCAACGAGAACTTATGGAGGCCGAAGAGGCCGTGAAGCGTCATGGGGAATTTTTGCAGATTCAAAAGCGTCTCACGCTTTTGCCGGTGGCTTATCAGGAAGTGATTTCACTGCGTTTTTTTGAAGAAAAATCTTTGAAGGAAATTGCTGAGATTCTTGGTAAGAAAGAAGGCACGATCAAATCTCTTTTATCGCGAGGGCTCGAAAAGCTTCGAAGCACACAAGTGCAACCTTCTTAAGGATTTTGCATTTACACTTCGAAAGCTTTCAATCTTTATTACTCACTTTCAATTCCATGAAACGACTGGAAGATCAGCTCACCTCTCTCTCTAAGCCCACTGTGGACTTGCCTCTGCATCGTGCTCAGCTTAGACGCGTGCTGCTCAACTCGTCCTCGAAACGATTTGGAAGTTTCACCTCTTTTACGATGACTTTTTCTAAACTTTTACCCGCCAGTCTTGCCTTGGTCTTGGTGTTTGGTTTGGCCTTCACCTTCCGCTCTCAGAATGCTGATTACGTTCGTTATGTTGCACCTACGGCGAGTGCCGAAGAATTGGTGAATAGCACCGTTGAACATTTGAAGTCGCTTACTGCTGATGAGCTGGAACAACTCGCTGCAGAGCGCGGATTCACAGTGGATGGTATTTTTAAGGACCTGGGCGATGCGGCGCTTGCTTCTGATTTAGCGCTGGCTCCTTTGAACTCAGTTTCATGTGAAGAGCTTTCTTCGCAATCAGAAAGCATAGATTCCATCGGTGTTGTGGGCTCCGATGTTCAATTTTCTGTAAAGGAAGATGGAACTCAATCTCCTCAAGCGGGTGCTCCTTGCGCGGCTGTGTTGATTCACTTGGATGCGGATCAAAATTCGAGCACTGGTTATGACTTCGGTGTCAGCTTTCAAGGTGCAGAAGAGATTTCAAACGCTCAAGGTCTGACTGGCGTCCAGTACACCGACGCAAAAGGCGAACGTGTTCTGCTGCTTCTTACGGAAGATCTCATTCCTTATTCAGGCGTGCATTTTTCTCCGAATGAAATGACGATGACCTTCGGCTACGGAGAATAATAACAAATTCTTGACTTCCCATTGTCGCTCGCTAAAATTAGCACTGCCTAAATTGGAGTGCTAATTTTAAATTTAACCCCTCATTTATGTCTAAACTCAAACCTCTTGCAGGCTACGTGGTGGTGAAGCGCGAAGTTGAAGCGTCTCAAACCTCCAGTGGTATTTTTTTGACCGACTCCGCTAAAGAAAAACCTCAACGTGGGGAAGTGATGGCGGTGGGTACGGGTAAAGAAGGGAAGTCCACTCAAGTTCAAGTCGGGCAGAAAGTTTTGTTTAAAAAATACGGGCCCACAGAAGTGGAAATGGATGGTCAAGAAATGCTGCTCCTTGAAGAAGAAGACATCCTTGCAATTATCGAATAATTAATTTATTCACGAGTAAAGCTTTTGTTCAACTAACCAACCTTAAATTATGGCTAAACAAATCATCTTCGACGACCAAGCTCGTCAAAAAGTTCTCACCGGTGTGAATAAACTTGCGGCAGCGGTTCGCATCACCATGGGGCCCAAGGGACGCAATGTGCTTTTGGAAAAGAAATTCGGTGGACCCCTCATTACGAACGATGGCGTCACCATCGCCAAAGAAATCGATCTGAAGGATCCTGAAGAAAATGTGGGTGCGCAACTGGTTAAAGAAGTGGCGACTCGCACCAACGATGTGGCGGGAGATGGAACCACGACTGCAACCGTTTTGGCTGCGGCTTTGGTGGAAGAAGGAATTCGCAATGTGGTTGCGGGCGCAAATCCTGTCCTCCTCAAAAAGGGAATGGATAAAGCTTTGGCTTTGGTGATCGAAAAACTCTATTCCATGTCTAAGCCCGTTCAAACCAAGAAAGAAATCGCTCAAGTGGCGACCATTTCGGCTCAAGATGAACAGGTTGGGGAAGTGCTCGCTGAGCTCATGGAAAAGGTGGGGCAAGATGGAGCGATCACGGTGGAAGAAACCAAGCATGGCATGGGAATTTCCTACAAAGTTGTGGAAGGAATGCAATTTGATAATGGCTACATTTCTTCTTACATGGTGACCGATACGGCTCGCATGGAAGCGGTTTATGAGGATGTGCACATTTTGCTCACCGACAAAAAGATCTCCAGTTTCAAAGACTTGTTGCCTCTTCTTGAAGCCTTGGTTCAAGCGGGCAAGAAAGAATTGGTGGTGATTGCCGAAGATGTGGATGGAGACGCGCTCACCAATCTTTTACTCAACAAAATTCGTGGTGGATTCAGCATTTTGGGAATCAAAGCGCCTTCCTTTGGAGATCGTCGTAAAGAAATGCTCAAGGACATTGCGGTGCTCACGGGTGGAACTGTTATCACGGATGAACTTGGATTCAAGCTCGAATCCGCAACCGTGGAACAATTGGGACGTGCCGGAAAAGTGCTCGCCACCAAGGATCACACCATGATCGTGGATGGAAAAGGCAAGGGCCCTGCCATCGATGCTCGTGTGGCTGAGATCAAGGCCATGATGGAACACACTCAATCGGATTTCGACCGCGAAAAGATGATGGAACGCGTTGCGAAACTTTCTGGTGGAGTCGGTGTCATTGAAGTGGGTGCGGCCAGCGAAGTCGAACTCAAGGAAAAGAAGATGCGCATCGAAGACGCGCTCAATGCAACGAAAGCCGCTGTCAAAGAAGGCATTGTTGCAGGAGGAGGAAGTGCGCTCTTGCATGCAGCCAAGGTTTTGATGGGATTCAAAGGCAGCAATGAAGATGAAAACGTGGGAGCTCGTCTTGTGGCGAGTGTGCTCTCGATGCCAGCTCGTCAAATCGCCGAAAATGCAGGAAAAAATGGGGAAGTGGTTTTGACTGAAATTCGTCGCTCGGATTCTGAAACTTTCGGCTACGACGCTTTGAACGATCAATACGTCGACATGATCGCTGCGGGAATCGTGGATCCAACCATGGTGACTCGTTCAGC
>CAZROM010000011.1:0-12269 GCA_964601715.1 uncultured Candidatus Peribacteria bacterium
TAGGACGACCTTTTTACAGGTTAGTCTGCTGCTCTCGGTAGGTCTTCTTCAGGGTATCCTGATGCCCACTGTCTTCGAACGCAGGGGGATTCTATAAGTTTAGCAGGTTTGAGTCAAGGGCCTTTACTTAGGATCGAGTTTTGCCTACAATCTGCTCAATTTCCAATCATTATGCCAAAAGTCAAAGCTAAAAAACCTCAGCTTCGCAATTTATTGAGCAAAGAAGAATGTCTCAAGCGATTGGCTCAAGAAGATTTTAGACGAATGACTTTGTCTTTTTACCGTTACGTTGAGATCCAAGACCCTGTTGCTTTCAGAGATCAACTTTACAAAGAGTGGACAGACTTGGGTGTATTCGGACGAATTTACGTGGCCAAGGAAGGAATCAACGCTCAGTTGAATGTTCCAGAACACAACTTTGCTGCGTTTAAAGCAAATTTGGAATCTCATCCTGAGCTCCAAAACTTGCGTCTCAACATCGCAATCGATCCTTATAAAACCTCTTTCTACAAACTCAATATCAAGGTCCGCGAGCTCATCGTTGCCGATGGCTTGCCCGAAGGAACTTATGATTTGTCTAAGGTGGGAAAACACTTGAATCCAGAAGAATTCAACGCTGCTTTGGACGATGAAAACACCATCTTGGTGGACATGAGAAATTTTTATGAAAGCAAAATTGGACGTTTTGAAAACGCAAGATGTCCGGACAGCAACACCTTCAAGGAAGAGCTCGAGATGGTTCATGAAGAACTCAAAGGGAAGGAAGATAAAAAACTGCTCATGTATTGCACAGGAGGAGTTCGTTGTGAAAAGGCCAGCGCTTACTTCTTAAAGCAAGGTTTCAAAGATGTGAACCAATTGGAAGGGGGAATTATTTACTATCTGAAACAAGCTCAGGCCAAAGGAGTTCCAGTGAAGTTCCACGGTAAGAATTATGTGTTCGATGAGCGCACCAGCGAACCGGTCACAGATGAAGTTTTGGCTGAGTGCGATCAATGCGATGCAAAATGGGACGGATATGTGAACTGTAAAAACGCAACCTGCAATCTCTTGTTTTTACAGTGCCCTGCGTGTGCAGAAAAGTTCAATCACTGCTGTTCCAACGAATGCCGTGCTATCTATGAATTGCCTGAGGAAGAACGTCGAGCCTATTACGCCAAACAAAAAGAAAGCGACTACAACGTTTATGTTTCGAGGATCCGACCTCGATTGAAGGCAAAGGCCTAGTTTGTGTTTAATCTAGAAAGGTGCTAATAATGAAGGGCAAGATTTAACCCTTTTGTTTATGAAATTGCGCCACGCTTTAGGTTTATCACTGCTCGCCATTTTATTCGTGGGTTGCAACACCACTCCAACTGAAGTTCCAGTCGTGGAAGAACCTTCAACCGAAACACCAACAGAAAACACTTTCGTTTCCGAAGATTTGGGCTTCACGATGACTTTCCCAGCCACTTGGGAAACCACCTCTGCCCTCAAAGACACCACTTGGGCCTTTGGAACAAGCAAAACCCTCTATGTGATGGACAAGGATGGAGTAGACATCTTCGCCGTGACTCGCTTCACAAAAGCACAGTGGACTGATGTTCAAAAAGAAGAAGGTCCTAAACCAACTGTAATCGGGGAAGAAGGAGATTTTGTCTGGGCTTACGATCAAACTCAAGATCCAAGCAGCGTTCAGGCTTATGTAGATGCTCTGCCAGAAGTTTTGAAGACTTTCGAAACCAACTGAGTCCTCATTGCCCGTCATCGAGTTTTTGGCCTATAGTGGCGGCATGACCGACCTAGCTCATCATCTGAATCTATTTTTCAAAGGCGTGAAAGAAACAGGGGAAACGCCCTTGCTTGTTGTGTGCGGACCAACGGCCAGTGGCAAAACCGCACTCAGTTTAAAATTGGCGGAAGAGTTCAATGGCGAAATCATTTCTGCCGATTCGGCGCAAGTGTATCGAGGCTTGGACATCGGCGCTGACAAAGTCACCGTGGATGAACGCGCCCGCATCAAACATTATTTGATCGATGTGCGTGATCCCGATCAGCCTTTCACAATGGCGGATTTCAAACGAGAAGCGACGCATGCGATCCAAGAGATTTTACACAAAGGCAAGGTGCCAATTTTGTGTGGAGGAACCGGACTTTACATCAGCAGTGTGGTAGACAATTACGACTTGCCCGTGGCTCCACCCGATCCAAAAATTCGTGAAGAATTGGAACGCGAATACGAAAAAGGTGGTAAAGAACGACTCTACGAAATGTTGATGGAATTGGATCCTGTGTCCGCCAGCAAAATTCATCCCAACAATGTGCGATATGTTGCGCGAGCGCTCGAAATCGTTTTGGTGACAAAAAAACCAAAGACAACGGAGAAGGGAAAGCGCATTTACAACGTGTTCAAAATGGCCGTGGATTGGCCTCGTGAAGTTTTGTACGAACGAGTGAACAAACGCGTGGACATTCAGATCGAAAAAGGGCTTTTGAACGAACTCAAAACCTTGCTGGCCAAAGGCTACGACGAACATTTGCAAGCCTTTTCTGCTTTGGGTTACAAGGAATATTTCCCTTACCTTCGTGGTGAAAAACCCTTGGAAGAATGCAAGGAAGAACTCAAGCAAAACACGCGAAATTTTGCTAAACGTCAGCTGACTTGGTTCCGAAAAGAAGACGACATTTATTGGATCCCACCCGAAGAATTTTTAGAAATCACAGCCCCCAAAAATTAACCCACTTTTATGCATCCTGAATTTAAAAATCTTGTCGAAATCGCAGCCAAACTTCGTGCGGAAGGAGGGTGTCCTTGGGACAGAGAACAAAGCATCGCCAGCATGGCGCCTAAAATTTTGGAAGAAGGGCAGGAAGTGATGGAAGCGGTAGAAAAAGAAGATTGGGAAAACTTGGAAGAAGAGCTCGGTGACGTGCTTTTCAATCTGGTGATGATTTCTCAAATCGCAAGTGAAGAAGGAAAGTTCACGATCAATTCTGTGCTCGAAAAAATCGCCGACAAACTCATCTCGCGTCACACCTGGGTTTTCGGTGATGAAAAAGCCGCTACGGCTGAAGAAGCTTTGGCGCTTTGGAACAAGAATAAAGCCGTCGAAAAAACTAAGAAACAAGCATGAGCATACTCGGAAAAAAATGGACGCTGAGTTACGAACGCAAAGCGAATGAATCCTTGTGGTCCGGTTTGTTGAACGCACGAAAAATTGAAGATCCCGGAGCTTTTTTCTCAAGCTCTGTTCCTGCCGATTTACACGATCCTTTTTTGTTCAAAGACATGGACAAAGCCGTGACTCGTTTGCAAAAAGCCATCAACGGCAAGGAGCGCATTGTGGTCTATGGCGACTACGACGTGGATGGAACCAGTGGCGCCGCTTTGCTCGTGCACACGCTGCGCATGCTGGGAGCTGAGGTTTCGTACCGTGTGCCGCATCGTCGCAAAGAAGGCTACGGGCTTCATGCGCATTATGTGGAAGCTTTGGCTCTGCAAGAAGTGAAAGTGCTCATCACGGTGGATCTTGGAATTTCCTGCGCAAAAGAAGTGGCGCTGGCACAAAGCTTGGACATGGATGTGATTTTGACCGATCACCACAGCATTCCGCTCGAGCTTCCCAAAGCCTTCGCAACGCTGCATCCAAAGTTGGATGAAAATTATCCCTTCAAAGAACTTTCTGGAAGTGGCGTCGCTTTTAAATTGGCGAGTGGACTGCTCCAAAGAACTAAAAATGAGGATTGGATTCCGTTGCTCACCGATCTTGCCAGCCTCGGAACGGTTGCGGATTGCGTACCGCTGCAGGGGGAGAATCGCACCTTGGTGAAATTGGGTTTGCAGCAAATGAAAAACACTCAGTGGGAAGGGCTCCGTGCCTTGCTCATGAATGCCGGCGCTTGGGAAAAAGGAGAATTCAGCACTCACACCATTGGCTTTCAGGTCGGCCCTCGGCTGAACGCCTCGGGCCGCATGGACGACCCCATGTGGACGCTGCAAACTTTGCTCGCGGTTGGTTTGGAAGCCCATCAAAAAGCCAACAAACTTGAGGAATTCAACAAAGAACGCCAAGACCTCATGATCAGCATGCAAACACAGGCCGAAGCGGTGCTCGATTTAGAAGCTCCGCTTTTGCTCGCTGCAGGCGAGGGTTGGTCCAGCGGACTCGTCGGCCTCATTGCAGGTCGCCTGCAAGAGAAATACGGGAAACCCGCCTTCATCCTTGAGGATCAAGGAGCCACCCTCACGGGCTCGGCTCGTTCGCTCCCTGGTTTTCACGCCGTGAACGCACTCAGCTCTGTCTCCGACCTTCTCGAAAAATTCGGCGGTCACGAACTCGCCGCGGGTTTCCATCTGAAAAAAGAAAACTACCCTGAATTTGTTCAGCGTCTTCAAGCCCACGCCTCCGAGCAATTCAAAACAAATCCTGTGGAATCCGAACTCACTCTCGATCTTGCGCTCGAAGACAGCGACTTGAATCTTGAAACCGTAGCAAAAATTCAAAGTTTCGCCCCTTTTGGAGTGGGGAATTCGGAACCTCTTTTCTTGATCCAGAACTGTGAAATCCAAGACCTCGCACCCATAAAAGTAGGCAGCCCACATTTGAGATTCACTCTAAAAAAAGGGGCAAACTTTGTGAGTGGCATCGCTTTCAACCGAGCCACGGATCTCGAAAAAATCCAAGCCGCCCAAGAGTTTGCCGTTCACCTAGAGCTTCACGAGTGGAAAGATCGAAAATCCCTGCAACTGCGTTTGGTGGATTTTCATTGACTAGAAATACAATATTTGTGAAACTGAAATCTTTTTATAGATTTAAAATGGAGAGTAAACAAGAAATCGATATAGCAGGGCGTAGGGATCTGCAGCTTGAATCTATTCGTACATGGTATGCAGACCGCAAAAAAGCACGAAATAGAATTTGTGATGGTTTTGAGCTAAATGAAGTATTGGATGCAGTAAGAAGCGGGGGATTGGATCCTCTGCTTCGTCGTCTACCTGAGAGAATACGCATAGGATGTTTCCACACTGATCCGATATTGGCCATACGGGGCATAGTCACTAGTCAGGAGCGTGAGACTCTTCCAGGGAAATGGATATTCGGGACTATCCAAGACTCTGTCGCTAACAGGATTTACTACACATTTTCTCAGGCACTTGACCTGTGTGAGGAGGGGGTAAGTCTAATGTCTCCAGGAGTTTGGGATGCAATGGCTATGGTTTTGGATCCATACACGGGTTATGAGTTCGAAGATACATGGTTGAGCCCTGATGTAAGTAATGGAACTGTAAATATAGCGAAATGTAAATTAGGCAACTCTTTTAATAGACACTGTATGGCAGCTGAGCTGGAACAGGAAATTCCTACCAGTGAAAAGGTTTCACCCGCCCGTTTTATGATGGTGTACGATCCAATCACTAGAAAGTTTGACCCCACTCCTGAGTGGTATGCGGATGTTAAGCGTGTCTAGACAATCCCTTGCCGATGGCTTATAGATGAGCTAGAATGAAAGCTTATCTTTTTCGGGTTGAAGTCAAAGCGGAGGCTAGAAACTTGACCTAATGCAAGAAAAGTTGTACAATCTACAGAATACTTTCACATGAATCTCGTCAACAAAGAACAAGCCAAAGAGCTGCTGAGGAACTCAAAAAAAATCCTCATCGCGCCTTCTTCACCCATGGATGGAGACAGCGTGGGCAGTTCACTTGCTCTGATGGCGGTGCTCCGCAAATTGGGCAAGGAGGTGACCGTGGTCGGCTACGACAAAATGCCAGACTCGCTCAAATTCCTTCCTTATGTGAGCCAAATTCAACCGGAATTGCCTGAAGCTAAGGACTTCATCATTTCAGTGGGAACCAACGACGCAGAAGTGGATCATCTCAAATATGAGGTTGAAAATGGACGACTCAACATCATCCTCAGCCCAAAGACAGGACGATTCTCGGCAAAAGACATTCAATTCGTGACCGAGGAACCCGACTTTGATTTGCTCGTAACCGTGGACACCGGAGATTTGGTGCAGCTCGGCAAACTCTACGAATTGCACAAGGATCTTTTCACGAAGCTTCCTGTTCTCAACATCGATCACCACGCCTCCAACGGAAAATTCGGAAGTCACAACTACTTGGAATATGGTTTTGCGGCGACCACTCAAATGATCACGCCCATCGTTCAAGATTTTGAAAAAGAATACGGCGAAACCTTGATCGATGAAGATGTTGCGACCTTGCTCCTCGTGGGAATCATCACCGACACAGGCTCCTTCCAACACTCCAACACCACTCCCGAAGCCTTTGAAGTCGCTGCAGATCTTTTGGATCGTGGAGCGCGTCAGCAAGAAATCATCAAACACATCTACAAAACTAAGAGTCTCGCTTCCCTCAAACTCTGGGGACGCGTGCTTTCTAAGATTCAATACGTTCCTGAAATCAAAACCGTGTTTTCAACCATCACTCAGCAAGATTTGATCGACACCGGTGCCGCTTCCGACGACAACGGCGGAATCATCGACGAACTCATGACCAGCGCTCCTGGTGCGGAAGTGGTTTTCCTTTTGAAAGAAAAAGAACCCGGCTTCTATTCCGGAAGCATGCGTGCTCCGGGCCAACTCGCCGATGTGAGCCTCATCGCCAAAGCCATGAATGGAGGAGGGCACAAAAAAGCCGCCGGATTCCGACTCCGCAACATGACCATGGATGAAGCACTTGCAGAAGCAAAACATCAAATTGGCGCTCACCTCGCTCCAAAACTCGGTCTAACCATGACCCCAGTTTCGGTCGCTGAACCCGTTCAACAAACTGCACCCGATCAAGAAGGGCGTCTCTTCCCCGGCCTCGTGGCTCGTCCTCAAACCAGCATCCCAAAACCTTCAGAAGGAGGAGAAGACTTGCTGCTCAAGGATTTCCGCGCGCGCCAAGAACAATCTGCTTCAGGCAGCACAGACTATGTTAAAACCGCAAGCACCGCTTTCTTCCAAGACAAAGACGGACAACTCCGTCCCGATCCAAACACTGCCACCGTCGGAGACGTGCTTGCTCAAATGGGTAACTAGACCGAATAACTGAGAAACAAAGCCAAGCATTCTAATGTGAGCTTTTTTGAAAGATTTTCTCGCAAGTGAGACTAGGCCTAGCGGCCCGGAGCGCTAAGAGGAAATCTTTCAAAAAAGGCTCAGTCTTCAAAAATGCTTAGCTTTGCTTCTTACAATTGTGCAATCACTGTTTCATCAAAATCCACATCCGTGATGACGCGTGAAACATCGTCATCGCCTTCCACCAATTCCACGAGTTTTAGCGTTTGTTTTGCGAGTTCCAAGTCACTGATCATTTTGGTGTCTTTGGGCTTCCAGACGAGTTCTGCTTTCAGCACTTTGTAGCCTTTCGCCTCCAACGCTTTGCGAACCGAACCCATTTGATCCACAGGAGCATAGACTTCAAAATTGCCTTCTTCGTCTTGAGTCAAATCGTCGGCTCCTGCGTCGATGAGATCCAATTCCACTTCGTCGCCTGCCTTGCCACCCGTACTCACTCGCAAGAACGCTTTTTTATCGAACTTCCACGCCACACTTCCCGAGGAACCAATGTTGCCTCCATTCTTGGTCAAAATCGTGCGCAAATTGCTGAAGGCACGGTTGGTGTTGTCGGTGATCACATCGATCATCATCACACTGCCGTCGGGTCCAAAAGCTTCGTAGGTCACTTCTTCAAAAATGGCTCCATCCTTGTCTTCACCCGTTCCTTTTTTAATGGCACGATCGATGTTCGCATTGGGCACATTGTCTTCTTTTGCGCGATCAATCGCAGCACGAAGATTGGAATTCATCACAGGGTCACCCCCCGCTCTCGCCGCAATCGCAATGAGGCGCGCGTGCATCGTGAACACTTTCCCGCGAACGCCATCCACAAGGGCTTTGGAACGTTTGATATTGTCGAAATGACTGTGTTTTGCCATAAAAAATCAATAAATAGTCTTTGCAATGGTTTGTGCCACACCTTCTTCAAAAGGGGAAGGGATGAAGTGTTCAGCGGTTGGATTCGGAACAATGGAAGCCAAGGCGTGAGCCGCACGGAGGAACATGCTTTCGTCGAATTGTTTGATGCGAGCGTCCAGCGCGCCGCGGAAGAGTCCAGGGAAAACCAGCACATTGTTGAGTTGATTGGGGCAATCGCTACGTCCAGTGGCGGTCACGGCCGCTCCCGCGGCGCGCGCCTCTTCTTCTGTGATTTCTGGAATGGGATTCGCCATGGCGAACACGATGGCTTTGGAAGCCATGCTTCGGACCATGTCTTGACTCACCAGTCCTGCTTTTGAGACGCCCACAAACACATCGGCCCCCTTCATAACTGTGGCCAAATCACCCGAGAGCAAATCAGGATTGGTGCGTTCCGCCAAAGCCACTTTCTCACTGTGCATGTCCTCGCGTCCCTTCACAATTGCTCCTCGTGAGTCGACAATCACCACATTGTCAAAGCCATGCGCCAAAAGCAATTTGGTGATCGAAAGTCCAGCGGCTCCCGCTCCATTCACCACCACGCGAGCGTGGGTGTCTTTGCCAACCACTTTGAGCGCATTGATGAGACCGGCAAGAACCACAATAGCGGTTCCATGTTGATCATCGTGAAACACAGGAATGTCCAGTCTGGCTTTGAGTTTTTCTTCGACTTCAAAGCAGCGAGGCGCGGCAATGTCTTCCAAGTTGATGCCGCCAAATCCATCCGAAATATTGCAAACCAGCTCCACAATTTCATCCACTTCTTGAGTTTTTAAAACCAGTGGATACGCATCCACGCCGCCAAATTCTTTGAACAACAAAGCCTTTCCTTCCATCACAGGGTAAGCCGCTGCTGGACCCACATTTCCAAGGCCAAGAACCGCACTTCCGTCGCTCACAACGGCAATGGTGTTGCCTTTGGGACTGAGTTCGTACATCAATTTTGGGTCCGCAGCCAACGCCATCGAGACGGCAGCCACACCCGGAGTGTAAGCCACGCTCAAGTCTTGGCGATTTTTAACAGGGACTTTTGTGTGTACGCCCAATTTACCCTTATTTTGTCGGTGCAGAGCCAGGGAAGCTTCGTCAAAATTATTACTCATTGGGGATCAAATCAGAAGGAATTTCAGTGGGTCCTGTGGACGAAGGCATTTCCGTTGGTTCAACGGTCTCGGTCTCAGTGGTCTCTGTTTGAGTATTGAGCATGTCGTTCAAACTGCTGTCGTTTTCAACAGGTTCATTGTTTCCACAACCTGCAAGGAGCAAGGTCAGCGCAGAAAGGGCAAGGAGCTTTTTCATACGATTGGGTTAGAAGGCTGAAGTTTTTCCGTCTCGGATGTCCAAAATGACATCGTAAGAGCGCTCATACTTTATCGTGATATTTGCGCTGGGGGAATAGTAATAATCCACGGGTCCCGTTCCCACACCAATGCTGTCCGTTTCAAAAAGTTCCCAGTCCGTGAGCAGCGCCATCATGTCGGCACCCACTCCATCCGCTTGAATGGCCGCTCTCAGGTCAGAAAGGATTTCATCCATGGTTTGCTCGGTGGTGCTTGAGGCGGCGTATTCCACACTTTCCACCATCAAAGTCATGTATTCTTCCAGATAAGGGGAATAAGCCCCGTCGCCGCGCAGAGCCACGAAATTGACCAAGGTTTTGTTGGGCAAATACACGTACCATTCTTTGTAAAAGAGTCCGTCATCGTGATCCAAAATCAAAGCATCGTAGCCGCCGAGGTCGGTTTCAGTTGCCGTCCATTCCGAATTGCTTTCGATCCCCTTGAAAAGGCTTTGAGCGCTTTGTCCTTCATTGTTGGCGTAACGGGTCATGAGTAAACTCCCGCCGTTTTCATAAGGAGTCAGTAAACTCACTTGTCCATTGGCATAATCCAAATGAAAGGCAGCGCCCACTCCATCTTGTTTGTAACCCCATTCAAAAGGAACCTTCAAAGTGATGTCCACGGTGGGGAAGTCCAAACGAGTCCACGTGCTGGATTCGTCGTAAGGAACATCTTGAGCATTCACCACTTGCAGGCGATACACCATTTCGGCGATTTCACCGCGAGTCAAAGCTTCTTCGCCATGCCAGAGCCCGTCGGTTTGAGGAGGAACAATGTTTTGAGTTTTGGCGAAATTGGCGTAAGGCGCAAACCAAAGATCGATCTCCACGTCTTCAAAAGGAGCGGAGCTTGGCGTGGTTCCACTGATTCCTCCCGCGAGCAAAAGCATCTTCATGGCTTCCGCACGAGTCACACTTTGTCCGGCTTTAAAGCTTCCATCGGAGTATCCACTCACGATGCCTTCATCCAAGGCGCTGCCCACCAAGTCGGCGTACCACGCGTCAGCAGTCACATCACTGAATCCAGTGTCAGCTCCCGCACCCGTTTGCGTCGCAACACCCATTCCCATCAAAAACATCTTGAGCGCCTCTGCACGATTCACTTCTTGGTCAGGCTTGAAAGTTCCATCGCTGTAGCCTTGCAAAATACCCTGATCCACCAAACTGCTGATGGCTGTGTAATGAGGATTGGTGCTCGCAAGATCGGTGAAGCTCGCCGAAGCCAAACGAGGAAAAGCGGGGAAGAGAAGAACCCCGAGAACTAGGGAAGTTAAAAATCGTTTCATGGGTGGAGTGAAAAAGTCGCCTCTATTTTAACGTAGAAGCGACTTTGTCCCAAGCTTGAATTTAACCTTAAAAACTAATTTCTCCTGGACTATAAGTGTCGAGGTTTTCTTCGCCGATGACTTTGATGACTTCCTTGACCGCATCCGCCATAGGAACGGCACGTTGTTGGCCTTTGGCCATGTCTCGCAAAATCACGACACCTTCACGCACTTCGGTGGCACCCAAAATCAAACAGTAAGGAACTGCGAATTTGTCGGCGAGACGCATTTGAGCCTTCATGCTGCCCTTTCCGAGAGCGCCCACGGTGCGAACACCCGCTTCGCGCAAATTGTCGATGAGGCGCAAAGATTTCTTTTTGGCTTCGTCCCCAAGTTGAGCCACAAAAATGTGAACTTCGTCTTTAGAAGGAACACGCACGTTGTTGGTCTTCATTTGATTGATGATGCGCTCGATTCCGAGGGCAAATCCAACGGCTGGAGTCTCGGGTCCACCCATGAGTTCCACAAGTCCATCGTAACGTCCTCCTCCTCCCACAGCGTTTTGAGCGCCGACTTCGCTGTCCCAGAATTCGAACACCGTTTGAGTGTAATAATCGAGCCCACGCACGAGTTGAGGATTTTCAGTGTAGCCAATTTCGAGTTCATCCAAAAAGTCCTTCACTTGATCGTGAAAAGCTTGATCTTCAGGAGTGCGATACTCGCCAAATTTAGGAGCCATTTGCGCCAAAATGCGGCAGTCTTCCACCTTACAATCCAAAAGTCGAAGAGGATTGGTGTTCAGACGGCGTTGGCAGTCTTCACAAAGGGAACGTTCTTTTCCTGCGTAATAGTTGAGCAAAGCTTCGCGGTATTTTTCACGGCTTTTTTTGGAACCAATGTTGTTGATTTGCAGGCTGATTTTCTTGTCGATCCCAAGATCCTTAAACATCTTGAAGGCGATGAAAATGCATTGCACATCAAGAGCTGGATCGCTTTCTCCAATGATCTCCGCTCCAATCTGCCAGAACATGCGATAACGACCTTTTTGAGGGCGATCGTAACGGAAGTGAGGTTCGATGTAATAGAGTTCCACCGGTTGAGGAAGCTCCTTCATTCCATGTTGAATGTAAGCGCGCACCGCTCCAGCGGTTCCTTCTGGTTTCAAAGTGAGACTGCGTCCACTGTTGTCGTTGAAGGTGTACATTTCTTTCGAAACGATGTCGGTGTCTTCACCCACCGCGCGTTTGAACACTTCGGTGTGCTCCAAAATTGGAGTGGTGATACGACGGAACCCCGCCTGGCGGAAACGATGACGAGCGACTTTCTTGATGAAAGTGAAGTACTCATGATCCTTTGGAAGGATATCGTGAATACCCGTAGGTGTTTGCTGTTTCTGAACCTTGTCAGAAGAAGCCCCTTCGGACGCTACAATGTCATCGGACATAGGAAAATAGGGTAAAGTGAATGATTACTTAAGACTATACCACGTTTTCAGGTTCAAGCAAGAATTTTGCGCATAAAAAACGCCGCCGCTCCAATCATGGCCGCATTGTCGGTGCAGTATTCCATCTTGAGTGGAGCTCTGAACAGTGGAGCCAAATGCACGCGGCTCAGTTCTTCTTCAATGCGTCCGCGCAAAAAACGATTCGCCGAAACTCCTCCTGTTAAATGCACTTCTTTGGGCGCAAATTCGTGAA
>CAZROM010000011.1:12369-32789 GCA_964601715.1 uncultured Candidatus Peribacteria bacterium
CGATTCGCCGAAACTCCTCCTGTTAAATGCACTTCTTTGGGCGCAAATTCGTGAATCGCATGCACCAACTTTTCCACCAAGGCTTGCACGGCAGCTTCTTGAAAGGAAGCGGCAATGTCGTTCACAAAAGTTTCATCTGTGAGGCGGCTTTCATTCTCTTTCAAGTGGTAGAAAACAGAGGTCTTGAGCCCTGAAAAACTGAAGTTTTTTTCTTTGCGCAGAGCAATCGGGAACTTCACCGCTTTTGGATTTCCCAGCTTGGCCCGTTCCTCAATCGCGGGTCCTCCAGGGTAGCCAAGTCCGAGCAAGCGAGCCACTTTATCAAAGGCTTCACCCGCGCTGTCATCGATGCTTTCCGCCAAAATTTCAAAGTCGCCGTGGCCTCGCACCAGCACCAGTTCATTGTGTCCGCCAGAAACCGTCAAAATCAGAAGTGGGAACTGAGGTTCAGAAGGCAAATCTTGAATGTCGGCAGGCACCAGCCAAGGAGCATACATGTGTCCATGGATGTGATTCACCTCAATGAGGGGTTTGTTCTGGGCAAAAGCCAACGCCGCTGCCGTGACACGTCCCACCACCAAAGATCCGATGAGTCCGGGCTCTTTCGTCACCGCCACCGCATCGATGTCCTGCCAAGTGACCTTGGCTTCCTCCATGGCCGACTTCAGCACAGGAATCATGGCTTTGATGTGTTCACGCGCCGCGACTTCAGGAACCACACCGCCTGTCTCTACATGCTTTGCAATCTGGGACGCGATCACATTGCTGTGCACGCGGCGCCCATCTTCCACTATCGCCACCGAGGTTTCATCGCACGAACTTTCTATCGCAAGGATTTTCATGAGTCATTTATACGTTTAAACGAGGACTTTTGCAAAAAAGCTTGGCTTTACTTTTTGAGTGGACTTAAGTTATCATTTATGCAGAAAATCCAACTTTCTAACTTTCCAATATGCCGACTCAAGAAAAAATAGTACGAACTCAAGAAAAAGGTCTTGTCACCATTCCAGCTGAGTTTCGTGAAAAACTTGGGATTCAAAAAGATTCATTGTTGCAGGCGAAGCTGACCCAAGGCGGGATTCTTTTTGTAAAATTGCAGGTAGAAAATGAGGATAACTTCTTCACCAAAGAAGAAATTGGCAAATGGATGGATGAAGACAAAATGGATGCTGGTACCGTAAAGAAATTGAATAAATTACTCTCCAAGAAGAAATGAAAACGGTCTTTTTAGACGCCAATATACTTTTTGCTGCTGCCATGTCCGAAACCGGTGGATCGAGGGCACTTTTCCTATTAGCTGAAAGCAAAGTGATCAAAATAGTGAGCAGTCGATACGCTCTTTTGGAGGCGAAAAGAAATCTTCAAAAGAAAAATGAACAGTCGTTGCCAAGTTTTTGGTCTCTGTGTGCTGAATTGACTGAGTTGAGTGATGAAGAAATAGATTTTGATTTTGAAACAAAGTGGCTGCCACACATCATCTCAAAGGATTTGCCCATTTTATGGGGAGCCTTTCAATTAAAAGTCGATGTACTCGTCACCTTGGATCGGAAAGATTTTATGAACGAAAAAATCAAAAAACAAAATTTTCCCTTTAAAATAATGACTCCAGCGGAGTTGATCCAGTCCCTTTAAGTGGAATACACTGTGTTTATGAAGTCCACCGCCACACAAATCGTTGCCACACTTCAAAAAGCCGGATTCAAGGCGTATTTCGCTGGTGGCTGTGTGCGCGACAAACTCATGGGGCGTGAACCCAAAGACTACGACATCGCCACGAGCGCGCTTCCCGATCAAATTGAAAAACTCTTTGTCGATACCTATCCCGTGGGCAAGGCTTTTGGCGTGATCCATGTGAACGAAAATGGTCACACCTTTGAAATCGCGACCTTTCGCAGCGATTCGGGAACCAGCGATGGTCGTCGCCCCGACGCGGTGCTTTTCAGTCATGCCGAAGACGATGCGCAGCGCCGCGACTTCACGATCAATGCGCTGTTTTACGATCCCATCAAAGACGAAATGCACGACTTTATTGGAGGACAAGACGACATTGGCAACAAACTCATTCGCTTCATCGGCGATCCGCATCAGCGTATTTTGGAAGATCACCTGCGAATTTTGCGCGCCATCCGTTTTAAAAACACATTGGGATTCAATTATCATCCCGACACTTACGCTGCACTCAAAAAACACGCCCCACTCGCCGACAAAGTGAGCTTTGAACGCGTGCGCGACGAACTCAATAAAATCATCATAGCGCGCAGTGCACCGGTTGCATTTGAAGACATGCAAGACACCGGAATTTTGCCCTACGTTTTGCCCGAGCTCGAAGCCTGCAAAGGCATGCCTCAGCCCGCTGAATTTCATCACGAAGGCGATGTGTGGACTCACCTCATGCAATCCCTCAATTCTTTGCCCGAAGACGCAACGGTGCTCGACCATTGGATCGTGATTTTACACGACATCGGCAAGCCCGAAACCTTTAAAATCGAAGGACGTATTCGATTCGATGGACACAGCGAAGTTTCTGCCGAAATTGCTCAGCGCATTCTGCGCCGTCTCAAATTTTCTCGTCGTGACATTGAGCTTGTCACGTGGGTGATTCGTCACCACTTCATGATGCATCAACTGCTCGACATGGAAATCGGCAAGCAACGTCAATGGTTCTTGGATCCGCGTTTTCCCAGCCTCATGCTTTTGTTTTACGCCGATGCCATGGGTACAACACCTTCTAGTTTGCATTTGTACAATCAAGTCAAAGCCGCACGGGACGATTGTTTGAGTCGTTTTCCCGCTTTGCCTCAGCCTCTGCTGAGTGGCGAGGATGTGATGAAGGTGCTCGCAATAAAGCCCGGTCCACGCATTCGTGAAGTCTTGAATCTTGCGCTCGAAAAACAACTCAGCCACGAATTGAAAAATCGTGAAGAAGCGTTGGAGTGGCTACAACAATTAAATTAGAAAAATGAATTCAGAACTCCGTCAAAAATTGCAAATTTCAATGCGAAGAACCAAGCGCAATTTTATCATTGTTTTGATTGTATTTGTTGCTTTCATCGCTTTAATGATCGCAGCCATTTTTTTGGATCCGGAAGCAACGTTGCCCGTGCAAATTGCTTTAGGAATTTTTGTGCTCGGAATGATTTATTTAACCGCAAAATTGTCCCGAATGGCGTTCAAACCAAATCCTTTGCTGGAGATGCTCGAACACGAACCCAGTAAAATCAAAACCGTGGAAGTGATCTCTATCGTTTATCACAATGGTCGCCCCAGTTTTCAAATGAATCTGAACTTCCTCACGGAAGATGAGAAGCGCCTTGTGCTTTCCGAAAATCGCAGCTCGATTGAAGCGCTTTTGCCACTGTTAAAAGCTCAGCTTCCTCATGCTCAGTTCAAGGAGGCGAGACAGCGCTAATTTTTTGTCAGCAAACACACGCATTCGATGTGATGCGTTTGTGGGAACATGTCCACGGGCTGCACGGATTTTGTCGTGTAACCCAGTTCCGCAAATTGCTTGAGGTCGCGCGCCATGGTCGTGGGATTGCATGAAACGTAGACGATTTTCGCCGCACCAAACGCCACGCAATCGTTCACCACTTTTTCACCAAGACCGGCGCGCGGAGGATCCACAATCACAATGTCTGGCCTACTGTCTTCGCCCAAATTCGCGAGTTCATTGAGTCGCTGCTCCACACTGCCCAAATAAAAGCGGATGTTTTTGATGTCATTTTTGAGCGCATTGCTCTGCGCACTTTCCACGGCAGATTCATTGATTTCTATGCCCAAAACTTGCTTTGCTTTGTGCGCACAAAATAGGCCAATTGTACCTGTTCCGCAGTACAAATCGTAAACAATTTCTTGGCCGGTAAGTCCCGCCGCTTCGAGCGCAAGGGAATAGAGTTTTTGAGCTTGCAAGGTATTCGTTTGAAAGAACGCTTGAGGCAAAATATCAAACTCCAAACGGTCTCCATTTTCGAGCACCAAAACTTCAGTGAGGGATTCTTTTCCCGCTAGCAAATTCTGCTCGGTCCACGTGGGTTGTCCAGGAATTTGATACACACTGTTCCAATACAAAGACGTCACACTTTTATCCTCCGCAAACAATTCAATAAAAGCATCTTTGTCTTCAAAAAGACCCGTCGAGGTGGTCAGCACAATCATGCGTTCACCCGTATTTTTTCCTTCTCGCACCGTGAGCGTTTTCAGCAAACCTTCATGATTGTGAGAATTGTAAACGGGGATCTTGTGTTCAATCGCAAACGCACGCACTTTCTGAACCACTTCAGTCGACCATTCCGACTGCAAAAAACATTCTTCCAAATCGAACACTTCAAAATGAAATCCGGGAGGATAAAAACCGAGTTGAGTCTCGCCATTTTTGCCGAGGCCAAACGAAAACTCCATTTTATTTCGATACAGCCAAGGACTGTCGTTTCCAACGATGGGCAGAACCAAATCGCCATTCAATCCACCCAAACGCTCCACACTGTCACGCACTTGATCCTCTTTGACTTTGAGTTGTTCTTCATACGCTAAAAATTGCCACTTGCATCCTCCACAAACAGAAAAGTGTTTGCAGCGAGGCGTAATGCGCAGGGGACTGGGTTTAACGATTTCTTTCACAACGCCTTCGGCATAACTCGATTTCACGCGGCGGATTTGCACGAGTGCTTGATCTCCAGGAGCCGTGTCGGGAACAAAAATTTTAAAGCCCACGTCGCTCGCAATGCCTTCGCCTCCATAGACCAGTCGGTCGATGGTCACTGTCAAACTCTGACCTTTTTTGAATTTCATAGATGGTAAGTGGTCAAACTATATCAAGCTGTTGAAGAAAGGTCCAACTTCTGTTATTATATACAGATAATCAATTTCTATGACGAACTGGGGAGAATTCGCTAAACCTTATAAGAAAGCCCAAGACAAAAGGGATTTTTACCTTAAAGATGCAGGAGAAGTAATTCGCAAAAAAGCGAATTTAACAAAAAAAGAAGCTGCAGATCCACTGGGAATTAGAAAGAAACTCGGATTAATCGACCCTTCAAAAGCAGTAGGGCAAAAAGGTACTTGGGAGAAAGGGAAGAATAGTGGAAATTTAAGTCAATTTTTCGCTCAATATGCAAAAAAATGTGGCAGCCAATATCCTGAATACGATGCACTTCTCATCTTAGAAACAATACAACGATTTTCTCCAGATTTAAATCTGGATGAACCTGCCTTAGCGACTAAATTTGAAATAGATCAAGGATTTGTTTCGATAACTAGAGAAGGAAAAAAAATAATGACGAGGATCCCTTGTCTACTAGAGGTAATACTTAGAGAGAAACTGACTAAAGGCATACAAAGCACTTCACAGGCGACTCAAAAGGCATTGGATGAAGTTAAAAAACAATTAGACGGAAATGAAAGATTCGAGGAAGTCGTAAAGCGGAAAATCTCTAAGTATTTAGAAGCATCAACTAAGATGAGTTTCACAGTTTCATACTTAAAGAAAAATAAAGCGGAATACATAAAAGAATGGACAGGCGCAATTTACACAGCGATGGCTACTGCCAACATCCCATTCACTGATACGAATATTGCTATTTGTCTCACTCAAATAGAGCGTGAAGGAGAATATATGGAAAATCCTCGCATACCTGATTCTGAGGCACTGTATAGGCGTTATAAAGAGAAGTTTCTTAAAAAATTGGATGCATTGCCTGATCCAATATCTAGATTCAAAGGACAAATAATGAGCCTTGTGGACATCTATGAGCCTCGATATAAATCTCGTTTCTTGAAATGTAGGTCAGAAAGAGAAGTAGAAAAGTTAGTGGTGGATCTTTTCAGAGAAATAGAAGGAGACCCGATACTTAGCGGTTTATTCAAAACCCCATTGGTTGGACAAGATATAAAAGAATATTGGGAGTCGGAAACAAAGGAATGGAGAAACCCCGTGAAAACGGTAGGCGCCATGCAGTTAGACATCGGTACGGCAAGAAGAATACTCCATGAGAAATATGGTAAGGAGTTCAAGACGGATGAAGAGCTAAGAGATTTTCTCTACAAGAAAGAAGGTAATTTGCTTGTTGGTTTCACCTTATTGAAACAGGGCATTGGTGTCTACCTTACTAGTAGAAAAGGAAAGGTGGAAAATGTGTTCGCAGATTATAATGCTGGCCCTTTTGCATCAAGAAACGCCACCTTTCAACGAGTCTTGAATACGTTAGACAATGTGGAAGGAGATCTTGTGGAAGACGGGGATCTTCTTGCATACACCGACGAAGACCTTCCTCTTGAGAAGCCTTCTAAAACAGAACTGAAGATTCGTCAACTTAGGGATCGGGCCTCGCTGTCTCTCACTAATGAACAAATACGATACGACTTATTAAGTGAAAAAAAGAATAGATTCGAAATCACACTAACGTACAGGACCATTTTACATGAATATAAGCGAATATATGGTTCCACACCGTCTTACCTTATTCCTTCGAGTAGTACCTCCAATTCGAAAGAAAAGTTTGGGCAAGAAGTCAACACTTCTGATTACGTTATGGGGTCCATGAGTGCCTATACTCGTATTTACGGTGGTTTGCCAAAGACGAGTTAGTTTTTGCTAGTAAGCCGTTTTAAATACTCCACAAAAAAATAGCAGAGCATTTTTTTTAGAGCTATAGACGTTTTTGTTTTCCTTCCTCTCAATAAGGTTTAAACTCCATCCGTGCTTAAACTCCAAATCCTTCAAGTCAGTCCCACCAAAGACGCGCCACTCAAAACGCTGGAAGCGGAATACGAAAAACGGCTTCAAGCTTTTGTGAAACTCGAAACACTCACCGTTCCAGCCTGTAAAAAAGACGATCGCACGGAGGCTCAGCAAGAAGAAGCGCTGGCACTCGAAAAGCATCTCGATCCTCACGCTTTGCTCGTGGCTTTGGACGAACGTGGACAAACCATGACCAGCGAGGAATTCGCGGTGTGGCTCGGCAAAGTCCGAGACTTTGGGGAAGGCAAAGTGCAATTCCTCATCGGCGGTTCTCACGGTTTGCATCCTGAGCTCATGAACAAGGCCAAACTTCGACTCGCCTTTTCTAAAATGACTTTCACGCACGAGATGATTCGCGTATTTTTAAAGGAGCAACTCTACCGCGCTTGCACGATTTTAGCCGGCAAAACCTACCACAAATGAAGACTCAGTCTCATCCAGCCTTCTGGGCCTTGCTCCTTGCTCTTGCCACGGCTTTTTCAGTGCTCGCCGCTCAAATGCCTCAGGCGGATGGCTCTTCCATCCCTTTGTTTTCGCGGCCTTGGACCGACAAAGCAGCCGAAGAAAAACACGAAGTGAATTTATTGCTGACAGGAGACATCATGCTCGACCGCTACATCGCAACGCTTCGCGAACGTGCTCTTGCAGACCAAGACAGCTCCAACGACCTTTTCCCCTTCACGCACATGCCGGAAGTTTTGGACGCCGTTGAAACCTCACTGAACGTCGACGCACTCGATCTCGTGCTCGCCAATTTAGAAGGTCCCATCACCGATTCCACTTACAAAAACAACGGAACCGCAATGGTTTTCAACTTCAAACCCAGTGTCGCCGATTTGCTCAAAACCGTTGGCTTCACCACCGTGAACATGGCAAACAACCACACCCTCGACATGGGCAAGACGGGTCCTCAGCAAACGCACGACTATCTCGCGGCCGTGGGCATCGACGCCTTTGGCCATCCCGACACACCAAATGGTGATTACAGTTTCCTCTCTTACGATTTGAATGGAATCAAAGTCGGATTTTTGGGCTTCAACGATGCCGTTCAGCATCTAGACAAAGAGGCAGCCTTAGCCAAAATCAAAGAAGTGAAACCCGAAGTGGATGTGCTCATTCTCGCCGTGCATTGGGGCACCGAATATTTGAAAGAAGCTCCCGACAGCATCGTCGATTTGGGACATCAATTTGTGGATGCTGGTGTGGATTTTGTGTGGGGAACTCATCCTCACGTGATTGAAAACAGCGAACTTTACAACGGCAAGTACATCTATTATTCACTCGGAAACTTCGTTTTCGACCAATACTGGTCCAAAGCCACTCAAGAAGGCCTCGTGCTCGGGCTGAAAATCGAAGAAAACTCCGACGGAACCTACACCTTTACGCCCAAAGAAATCCTCGTCGACTTGGTCAATCAAGGTGAGCCAAAGCCAAGGGAGTAAAATTGCGAAAAGATCAGATTAGTGCTATACTAAAAAGATTTTATTAAACTCTCATCAAATGAAGCTTCATTTCCACGGTGCTGATCGCGAAGTTACAGGTTCCCGCCACCTCCTTGAAGTCAACGGCAAACGCATTTTGCTCGATTGCGGAATGTTCCAAGGACGCCGCCAAGACGAACAAGACAAGAATAAAAACTTCGGTTTTGATCCAAAAACTGTGGACGCAGTGATCCTTTCACATGCTCACATCGATCACTCCGGGAATCTCCCTAATCTCGTGAAACAAGGTTTCAACGGTCCCATTTATTGCACCAATGCTACTCAGGATTTGCTCAAATACATGTTGATGGATTCCGCCTTCATCCAAGAACACGAAGTGGAATATTTGAATGAAAAAAAGAAAAAAACAGGGGAAGAACTCATTGAGCCTCTCTACACCATGAAAGATGTGGATCAGACACTGCCTTTGATCAAAAGCATCGGCTATTCGACATGCTGGAAGCCTTTCGATTCTGATGATATTTCAGTTTGTTTTTACGAAGCAGGGCACATTCTCGGTTCTGCAATCACGGTGCTCACGGTGAAAGACAAGGAAGATGGCAAAACCAAAACTCTTGCCTTCACAGGGGACCTTGGTCGTCAAAACATGCCACTCATCAAAGATCCTTACCAAGTTCCTGAAGTCGATTATTTGATGATGGAATCCACCTACGGAAATCGTCTACACGAATCCATTCTTCAAGCGGAAGGAAAATTGGCAGAAATCGTTCGTGCCACAGCCGCACGCGGTGGAAAGATTTTGATCCCTGCATTTGCACTCGGAAGAACTCAAGAAATTGTGTACTCCCTACACAAATTGATGGATGAAGGGAATATTCCAAAGCTTCCCATTTATGTGGATTCACCTCTGTCGGTAAACGTCACGGAAGTCTTCCGCAAACATTTGGATTGTCTAGACACTGAAACGCAAAAAGTGTTCTTGGACGAAAAACAAGATCCTTTCGCATTTGAACAACTCAAATACATTTCTTCTGTGGATGAATCCAAGGCGCTCAACAACCACAATGGGCCTTGCATCATTGTTTCTTCGTCAGGAATGTGTGAACACGGACGCATCGTTCATCACCTCAAAAATTCCATTGAAGACCACCGCAATGTGCTCATCATCGTGGGCTTCCAAGCGCAACACACCTTGGGGCGAAAACTCATTGAAAAAATGAATCCAGTGAACATTTTCGGAAAACCATACGAGGTTAAAATTGAGATCAAAATCATGAATGCGTACTCCGCTCATGCCGATCGCAGCGACCTTTTGGACTACGCCAAAAAAGTGAAGAATCTCAAAAAACTCATCTTGGTTCACGGCGAAGATCAAGCCTGCGAAGATCTCAAGACAGCCATGATTCACAATGGAATCGCCGACGTCACGGTGCCTTCTTACGGAGATGTGCTTGAGCTCTAAAAAGCCCGATCACCGTAAAAGCATCGCGAATTTTTCCTTCCTCAATGAGTTGAAGGGCTCCCTCCAAAGGCAGCCACTGAACTTCAATTTGTTCGTCGTCCATGGGTGAGTTCGCGCCAAGCACCAAGTCCTGCGCAAGAAAGAGATGATTCTTTTGGTTCATCTTCGATCCATCCATTTGATAGGATCCGAGTTCGGTCCACGTCTGCGCCTCCACACCCGCTTCTTCTTTGAGTTCACGTTTCGCATTTTCCAAAGGACTTTCGCCCGGCTCTTGCATCCCCGCAGGGATTTCCCAACGATACTGCGAGACTGGATAACGCCATTGGCCCACCAGCACCACCTCATGCTTTTCATTGATCGCAACGATTCCAACGCTGTCTCCCACTTCAATGTAGCTGTAATCCTTTTCGAGTCCCTTCACGCGCACGATATCCTTAAAAAACTTCACATAGCGGCGCTCATGAATGAGTTCATGTGAGAGAGTGTTGTAGGGATTGGAACCTTGGGGAAGAGTCATAAATCAAGTTCATGTTAGTCGCGCTTGCAAAACTTTGCAAATGCTGCTATAATAATACGATGTTCATTGAAATATCGGATTAAACCGCTAGAAACTTAGTGTCAACCGGGTCATAAGGTTCGCGACTACTTCGGTAGCCCACGCTTGCCTTCTTGCCCAATGCGCCCTAAGTTTCATAGCCTTAGTAAGCCTGCTTCTTGAAAACTTCCCAAAGTTTCGAGGGGCACTAACACCTCATCTTTCCAAAGGGATTTTGTCTGGAGAGAAAAAGGATTAGACAGATCGCGACAGGAAAGTTTACGGTTTTCCGTAAACCTCCCCCTAGCAAGAGACATTCTCCAGTGATGGACTTGTATTCAACTCTAAACTCTTATCTGATGCTGAAGGGACTATGAAACACTTTAGGGCGCTTTTTTATGCCGTTGTTTTTTTGATGTGACGGTGAGACTTCCAGTAAAAAAGTCCAACGACTCCAAAAGTAATCGCAGGGGAGAACCATTCAGGAACTTCCACACCGAACGCATGAGCAATCATCACAGCGCCGAGCACAAGAATCGAATACATGGCGCCATTTTTGAGGTACAAGTATTTTTTGATCCGTTCCACATTTCCAACAGTGATTTGTCGCACCACAATCGCACCGAGTCCGTTTCCAAGCAAAATGAGAGGCACCGAAAGCGTGAAGGCAAAGGCACCCAGAACTCCGTCGATCGAGAAGGTGGCATCGATCACTTCCAAGTACATGATTTTGCTGAGGTCACTCAATCCACTTGCACCCGAGATCATTTGAGTCTCGGCTTTTTCAGCATTTTCTTTGAAGCCATGCGTAATGAAGAAGGCTGTCGATCCAATCACCGCTCCAAATGCCATGACAGGATTCACTTGTAGAGCAAACCAAACGATGGCGCTGAGCAAAACCGAAACCACCGCATAGAACCAAACACCTTGTTCATGGAAGAATTTTTCGCCTTTGATCCCATAATTTTTAGGTTCCAAAAAGAGCCAGTGGAAAAACAAAAACACGAGGAAGGTTCCTCCTCCTGCCATCAAAATGGGTGCCGCCGTTTCAATCGCTTCAATCACAGTTGGGTCGCTGCTGAACGTAGCAGTCAAAGAGCCAATGAAGCCCAGTGAAGGCACCGTGGCCCACACAATCACCCAAGGCAAAAGTCCACGCACCAAGAACACGGCAATCAAAATTCCCCAAACCAAAAACCAGCGTCGCCCTTTAGGAGACATGGTGTGCAGAACTTCCGCATTGATGATGGCGTTGTCGATGCTGCTGATCGTCTCAAAGAGACAAAGCCCAGCAACGGTGAGAACAATAGTGATCCAGTCCATGGCCACAAACTACACTCAACTGTTACGGGTCTCAACGTTTTTTTGCAAAGCTCTCACTTTGTTCGAGTGGCCCACAAAAAACCCATCCGTTTGTCGTACTTGGAGGGGAATTTTTTCACGGTGAAGCCTTCGTGCTCAAAAATCTTTTGTAGGTTTTCGGAGCGCATTTCGGGTCCGTACTCGTGATATTCCATGAAGATCACATCGATTTTTTTGAAGACGGAGGAAGGCAAGTTTTCAAAAATCTGGAACTCAGCACCCTCGATGTCCATTTTCAAAACATCGATTTTTTCAAATTTATTCGCGATGCGTTCCAGCGTTGTGGCGCTCACTTTTTTTTGCAAAGTGGTGCCCGGAGCCACCACAATGGAATGGTTGTGAGAATCTTCACTCACATTGAGCAGCAAAGTTCCTTCCTCTTTTGCAAGGGCTGCATTTTTAGTCGTGACGCCTTGAATTTTGTTGAGCTCCAAATGTTTTTTGAGTGCAGCATAGTTGGCTTCTTCAGGTTCGTAACACAGCACGGGTACCGTTTCGTTCAACGCCCTCACATACATTGCAAAAAAACCCTTGTGCGCCCCGACGTCTAGCACCACGGTTCGGGCTGCTTTCAGCGCCGGTTCCAAAAGTTCATATTCGCGAAGAGTGAAAATTTCGGCCAAAACCGAGTCATCGGCATCGCCTCGCGCTTCCACGAGGAACTTGTGTTTCAAAAAAGGAACGGTGCGCATGATTGAAGATTTACTTTAAAGACTTTAAGTAATTTTCTAAGGCCTGCTCAGAAGCATACCAGTTCCTCCCTTGTTTCACCGCTTCCAGTTGCCCAGTGAGCGCAAGTTTTCTCAAGTAAGCAGGAGAATAAGGTGATTTCTTACTGAGGTCGCTCAAATTTAAAAATTTTTCTGTCCGACTATACTGTGGGGAGAGCACCTTCAAGTAAACACTTAAACTCCTCAAGACGGCTTGAGCCAAGAATTCACACAAAGGCTTATACTTGCCCGCATCTGCTTCCGCTAAAACACGGTAATATCGTTTTCGATCATTTTTGAGGATAATGGCCAAAGGATATCCTGCTCGCAAAACAATGATATTCATCAGAAGGCGGCCCGTCCGGCCATTTCCATCCCAAAAAGGATGAATAGCCACGAACTTGTGATGGAGCATTGCAGCCAGCTCAATAGGGTGAAGTTTCTTCTCATTATTAAGCCACCATTTTACCAATTCCTTCATTTTAATTTGCACTTCAAAAGCAGGTGGTGGTGAATGTTTCGCCCCAGAAATATAAACCTCTCCGTCTCTATATTTTCCTGCAATGTCACGCTGAGAATCCATAACGACAAGTTGATGAAACTGCCTCACCACATGCTCAGAAATAGTGACATTTTTCTCACTCACAAAATCAAAAAGAAAATCCAAAGCCTCTAGATGGTTTTTCGCCTCCAGATGGTCTTTTAAAGGTTTGTCTTTGACCGTGATACCTTCTCTTAAGACCCAGTAGGTCTCCTTGAGAGTCAGAGAATTCCCTTCGATTGCATTGGAATTGTAGGTCATTTCCACCTCAAACTTCTCGCGAATTTTAGCAAGCACACTGGGAGAAAAGGGCCTAGCCTTCTTAAGCAGAGTCAGCTTGCTGTCTAAATTTTTCAATGTTCTTTCAGAGAGATGCATGGGTGCGATAAGTCAATTTTCATTCTATCGCACCCATTGAAGTTTGGCAAGAACTCACTCTCACGTCGTCGCTCGGTCATGGGGATCTGTGCCCGGGCACAGATTTAGGCCTTAATATTGACTTAAGAAAGCCATCTAGAAAATAAAAACACCCCATTCGGGGCATCTTAGTTTGAATTGGAGCTGCACTATAGACGCTATTAGAACCTGGATGTCGATAAGTGCCCACTGAAGACCTCTAATAGACTCTCTTTAGTGGTTTACAAGTCCAAGGTTGTAATGCTAGAGCTTCAGCTCTAGTTCTTACGTCCTTTTGACTCTTACCCGAAACATTTTCGGAAAAATGAGGTCTAAATTTGCCTTCAGATTCGACTGGCATCACAGACAAATTTAGAACTGTTTCGTTCGAATTGAGCAATCTGTGCTTATTGATTTCTGTGAAGCCTGATTTTTTTAATCCTTCAACAACAACTTGGATCGTCTTTTCAGATTGACCAACCTGACCGCCGACCAAAACAACAGTAGACTGCTTCCAATTATTTAATTCAGAAGGAAGGTTGAAAATAGTCGTGGCGTCAATGTGAGCAAAATAGTGCTCACCAGTCTCCTCATTTGTAATGGAAAGTCCGATACAAGGCCCCATGCCAACGGTTCCAATACTCTCCCGAGAAATACAGTACTCACTTTGTATTATTCCAGTTTCTGTTTCAGGGATTGTCTCGAGTTGTGGGTTAGTATATTCAGGTAAAGCATCTGCTGTCTCTTTTGCTGAGCTGTGGGCTTTACTCAAAGCCCTTACGTGATCTGTTATGGAAAGAACCTCGCTCTTATTAACTACTTCATTAATAAATCTAGAATAAGCGGCTAGATCGTGAATTTTGATAAGGCCAATGGCTCCATCGGTTTCAGTGAAAAAAATTCTAATTGGCCATCCAACATGATCTTTTAACTCAGTGACCACGAAATAGGAAGACCCTTCCTTATACTCCACATGCATTCCCGTTGCAGAGATAATCCTAAACAACTCTTCTTTTGTGCAATTTACTTGGATCTCACCCTTGTACATTGCCCAAGAGTTATCACAGCCGTGAGAGGGGGCTAATTCATTAATTCGAGATAAATCTCTCATAGTAGCTTACAATATTCCGTCCATTATAGCATATTTAGGGCTAGCTCGCCAGTGTAGCAATCTAAGTTTTCTTGAGCTTGTACTTCTTCATCTTATTAAAAGCAGTCTAAAAAAAAGTGACCTCATTATGCAGGTGTTAGAACCCGATTTAACCCGCATAGAGATGCGAAAAAACCTTCTTAACGAAGGTCTAAGTGCTATCTGGAGCGGGTGAGGGGAATCGAACCCCTCTCAACAGCTTGGAAGGCTGTGGTAATAGCCACTATACGACACCCGCATCAGGTGCAAAGGGGATTCTAGCAAAACCAAAGGAACTTTCAAGTGAAAAAGTCCTATTCAACTACAGTTAAGTCTTTTAATTGTTGACGTGCTCGTGCCCCAGGTCGTCGTCTTTTTTTGCCACTTTTTTGAGGTGAGAAGTAGCCGTTTATAACACCCTCAACAGATTCGGAAGTTGCTTTGAGTTTATGAATAACCTCCATTCCGTAGTTGATCCGAACTACTTCATGCTCATCTGCATCGCAAGAAATCTCTCCCTCATCGCTCAATCCTTCTTCATTTGTATCGCTCATCTGGGATTCAGTTAGCTTATGAGGCTAATTTAAAATGAAAATGACTTTTAGTCAAGCCTTCCGTTCCTTCTTCCTCTCCGCTACACTCACCGCATGATCGTCGCCATTTACACAGACGGAAGTTGTCTCGGAAATCCAGGCCCTGGAGGTTGGGCTTACCTGATTGAGGCCGAAGGGAAGAAGATTCGTGGCCAAGGAGGCGAGTCCCCCACCACCAACAACAGAATGGAGCTCAGGGCTTTGATCGAAGGCCTGAGGCACGCCCAAAGCCTCTATCCTGAGCAAAAGGGATTTGATGTTTACAGCGATTCATCGTGGGTGCTCAACACCTTAAAACTCAACTGGAAACGCAAAAAAAACCTCGATTTGTGGGAAGAACTCGAGCCTTTCTTGATCGGCAAGAAAATGACGTGGAATTGGGTGCGCGGACACAACGGACATCCTCAAAATGAAGACTGTGATGCGCGTGCACAAAAAGAGGCGGGTAAACAACCAAGGAAACTTCCTGATTTGCTCCCACCTCTTCCTGAAGACTACCGTTTGTTCTAACTAGAGAAGGCTGTCCAATTTTTCTTGAAGAGCGTCTTTTGGCAAAGCGCCTGTAACACGATCGACTTCTTCACCGTCTTTAATGAAGACAAGCGTAGGAATGCTCATCACTCCAAAGGTTTGAGCGGTGTCCATGCTTTCGTCCACATTGAGCTTAACCACCAAAGCTTTTCCATCGTAGTCCTTAGCGAGTTCATCGATGGAAGGGGCAATCATTTTGCAAGGTCCACACCATTCTGCAAAAAAGTCTACTAAAACAGGAACTTTTGACTTCAAAACGAGGTCAGCAAAATTTTGATCGGTAACGATTTGTGCCATAACGAATTTTAAGGGATAGTAGACGCATCCTAGCATGCCTTAGGGCCTTGAGAAAAGCCCGAAAATAAGTTATAATATTAAGATTTAAATCACGTATGGCCCTTCCCAAACTTTGGACTTCACTTTCAGCTGTGTTTCTCACCGGATTTGTGGGCCTTTTGTGCCACGGCACACCCAGCACGGCTGGAACCTTGAAAACGGACGATTTCTTCATTTTGCAGCGTCAACCTTCGGCCTCCATCATGCAATTGGATCCGCATTACAAAAACAACGGACTGTTCATGTCTCAAGTTTATGAAGCGGGTCACAGTTTTGAACTTTTAGGTCTCAACTGGCAACAAAAATTGCCCGAAGGAACCGAAGCGGGAATCGAGATCCGATTCCGTGCAGTGGATGGAACTTGGTCCAGCTGGCAAGACATTCATGTCGATGAAGACGCACCTTCTCAAGACAAGCCCACCGTTGCCGCCGGTTACGACCAAAGCGTGTGGAGTTATGTGATCACCGAGAAGAGCGATGCCTTTCAATACCGCGCCTCGCTCAGCACCGAAGACACGGGTGTGACGCCCAAGCTTTCTGACATTTCTTTCGATTATGTGGAAGGAGGGGAAAGTTCTCCGATCTCAAAATTTAGCGCGAAGTTTCAAAAATTGGTCTTTGATAAAAACCAAGACATCATCAGTCGTGACGAATGGGGCGCTGACGAAAGTTTGCGCGTTTCACTTTCTAAAAACACCGACTTCACCTCGGAACTCGACACTTCGGAAGTGGAAGACGATCCCGACATGAAAATCGTGAAAGTCGTGGACGAAGACGAAAATGGAGATCCTTTGCTCTGGCCTCAAGAATATCCGGCCGAGGTGAAGAAAATCTTCATCCACCACACGGCAAGCACCGAAAATTTGGACGATCCCGAAACGGCCATTCGTGCCATTTATTATTACCATGCGGTGACGCGTGGATGGGGGGACATTGGCTACAATTTCATTGTGGCTCCAGATGGAACCGTTTATGAAGGACGCGCCGGAGGGGATGGAGTAGTGGCTGGACATGCTCAAGGCTACAACACGGGTTCCGTGGGAATCGCCTTGCTCGGTAATTACCAAGAAGAAGATGTGGCTGGCCCCATGATGAAAGGACTGCAAGCGTTGATTTACGAAAAAGCAAAATTGCACAACATCGACCCCGACGGCACCAGTGAATTCCGTGGAGAAGTTTCGGACAACATCATGGGTCACCGTGACGTGAGCGCCACGGCTTGCCCCGGTGAATTCGCTTACGATTACTTGTCCGACATCCGAACCATGGTGGCCCTTGCCATGGACGCAGACGACAGCACTTCCAAAGATAAAAATTATTCCTACACCGAAAGTGGAGATCGAGATTTAGTGGTTTTGCTGCCTGAAGAAAGCACGACCGTGGAGGTGAAGATCAAAAACACAGGAACGAAAACGTGGGACAAAAACACATTCTTAACGGTGAATGCCAACAAGTCTGCGGACTCGCTGATCAGCATTCCTAAAGACTCCAGCAAACGCACCGCCTTGATGAAAGAAACCAGCGTAAAACCCGGAGCCACCGCCACCTTTAGTTTCACGGTGGATTCAAAAACCAGCGGCGGACTCGCTTCCTTTGACATGAGTCCCGTCTTCAATGGAAAAGAAAAATCCTCCCAATTGATGCAACTCGCTTTCTTTGTGGAATCGCCCATTTTGGACTTCAGCGTGAAGAGCACAACAGCACCTTCGACTTTGGCTCAAGGGGCAAGTTCCAGTGTGACAGTCACGGTTAAGAACACAGGAAATCTCACATGGACGAACACAGGGGACAACACCGTGACTCTCATTAAAAATGGAAGCTCTAGCTTGAGCTCGAAAAGCACCTTGGCCACTTTGAACGAAGCCTCGGTTGAACCGGGAAAAACCGGAACCTTCACCTTCAGCATCAAAACTCCAGCCAAGGGCGGAACTTATTCCTTGTATTTCAGTCCTTCGATGAAAGGCTCTTCGGCGCTTTCAAAAAGTTCAGGCCAAATCAAAGTGAAAGTTTCTGAAACCAGCTCCTCACAAAAGGCCGTCATTCTTGGAGCGAGCGAAGATTTGACGTTCTCACCGGGTGAGGAACGCACACTGTGGATTCAAATTCAAAACACCAGCAGCAGCACATGGTCTTCCACCGGAAGTTCTGCACTCAAGCTGAGTTTTGGCACTTTAAAGGGTTTCACGATTGGAACACCCGTCATCACTTTTAAAGAGTTGAAGAGTCAGTCGGCAACCAAGGTTTACTTCAAAGTGAAAGCCTCCACAACACCGGGAACTTATACTCTCAGTGTGCAGCCCAAGCTTGGCTCTAAAAACTTGCTGAGCAAGGCTTACTCGCTGTCGCTCACCGTGGAAGAGGCCGCAAGCACAACGAGCACCTACGAAGATCCTATCCGCATCAAACTCACGCCCGACAATGAAGTCGGATCACCGATTGTGACCTCGGCAAGCGCATTCAGTTTGTACGACGGAAGCACCTTCCTCAAAAATTTCAGCGCCAATGCCCGTGTGAAAATCACGGCAGCAAGTGACGGAACCTTCAGCGTCAGCTCCGGCTCTTCAAAATGGGTCGTGAAGGAAGCGGTGCGTTTGGTTCCTGAAGAAGACGGCATCATGGAAGTTGCAACCATGCAACAAGTGCCCGCTTGGAACACGGCGCTCAACGACAACAAATTCCGTGGCACCATCGAAGTGCGCACCGTGGACAAAGAAACCGTGCTGATCAACGAATTGCCTTTGGAAGATTACATCAAAGGAATCGCTGAAGTTTCCAATGGCGACAACATCGAAAAAGTGAAAACCATTCTCGTTTTGGCTCGAACTTACGCCTATTACTATTTGACCGAGGATGAAAAATTCGCAGGCAAGCCTTACGATTTGGACGACGATCCAGAAACCAGCCAAAAGTATTTGGGTTATGGTTTTGAAGCCCGATCCGAAAACGTAGCGCAGGCAGCCGAAGACACAGCGGGCGAGGTGGTGACCTACAAAAATAAAGTCGTTAAAACACCGTATTTCAGTCAGTCCGATGGAAAGGCGACCAAGAGTGCCAAATCCGTTTGGGGCTGGACCAACACGCCTTGGCTCGTTTCTGTTTCGGATAAATACTGCACGACTTCGGATGGAACATTTCAAGGTCACGGAGTAGGGCTTTCGGGCTGTGGAGCCACCGGAATGGCAGCGCTCGGAAAAAGCTTTGAAGAGATCATCAAGTACTACTACACTGGTGTCACACTCAGCACGATTGACGATCTAAAAAAGTGAGCCAAAAAATGATACTCGCACTCAGCACAGCTCAGCCCATCCATGAATTGGCTTTGCTCAACGTGAGCGGAGAAACGTGCGAGCTTGTTAAAGAAATTCGTTGGGACGAAGATAAAAAAGATGTGGAAACTTTGGTGCCCAAGTTGCAGCAACTGTTGGAAGAAAGTGGAACCGAAAAAAGTGAACTCACGGGCATCGTGGTGGTGAAAGGTCCGGGATCTTTCACGTCGCTGCGCACAGGTGTGGCTTTTGCGAATGCTTTGAAAGAAGGACTTGCTGCCTCACAAAAAATTGAGCTTTATGAATTGAGTACTTTTGAATTGCTGGCTCGCAAAGCGGCCACAGCGGATCCACTTTTGGTGCTGCTCCCCGCTGGCGGTTTGGACGCAGGACTCTGGCACGAACAAAAATTGGAGGTCGGTCCTTTGTCCACTTTGCTCGCCCCTTTTCCTCACGACCATTCGTTTAAAGTGGCGGCGGAATTGGGCGAAACTTTGCGTGAAGAACTCAAGTCCATCGCACTCGAAAAAGAGTGGAAAGTGCTGGAAGCCCACGAACTCCAAACCTTGGGCGAAGCACTGCAAACCACGGGTCTTGCCGGACTCAAAACAGTTTCCGTCGCTGAGCCCTTGTATTTGAAGGGCGCAAAGATCACGATGTCCTCCGATCCTTGGAAGCAACCTAGGATTTAGTCCTCACACATTTAAACAATGGCTCTCTACCTCGTCGCCACTCCCATCGGAAACCTTGAAGACCTCACGGTTCGCGCTCTGCGCATTTTAAAGGAAGTGGATTTGATCGCGGCCGAAGACACCCGACATTCTGGAATTTTGTTGAAGCACTACGGCATCGAAACGCCCTGCACGAGTTTTCATAGTCATTCCTCGGATGCCAAAGCCAAAGCCTTGGCGGAAGAAATGGCAGCGGGCAAAAACATCGCACTCATCACCGACGCCGGAACGCCCGGAATTTCGGATCCAGCGTGGAGTCTCATCCAAGCCACTCTCGCGGCAAAGGTAGAAATCGTTCCCATTCCGGGGGCGGCGGCCTTTTTAACCGCACTGATGGGCAGTGGACTTCCCATGAACGAATTCCTGTACCTTGGCTTCATTCCTGCAAAAAAAGGCCGCCAGACGCTCTTCGAATCGCTTCGCGACGAAGAGCGCACGGTGATTCTTTACGAATCCCCGCACCGCATCCAAAAAACACTTGAGCAAATGCTGGGAATCCTTGGGGAGGCTCGCACGGTCGTGCTCGCCCGCGAACTCACCAAAATGCACGAAACCTTCCACCGTGGTACCCTCGGCGAACTCTACGCTCAATTCAAAAAGAACCCTCCCAAAGGAGAATTGGTGATTTTGGTGGCACCGGAGAATTT
>CAZROM010000011.1:32889-35048 GCA_964601715.1 uncultured Candidatus Peribacteria bacterium
TCAAAAAGAACCCTCCCAAAGGAGAATTGGTGATTTTGGTGGCACCGGAGAATTTCAGTTTCTAGGACTTCTGTTCTTTGCTGTCATCACCACCTGACAACAGTAAATTTAGAATAGAGGTCGACTTTTGGCTTGAGCAAGTCATAATTTGCACATTCATAACGTGCGAACCATGCGAATTTTCTCAAGAAGCATCAGTAAGTTCTTACTGATTTTAATTGTGAGCAGCGCTTTGGCGCCCTCGCTGCCTTTGGCCTTTGCCGACGAAGTTCAAACACCACCTGCAGAAATATCCATCCCTTTACAAACACCCGCAGAAGACACGACGGTGCCATTGGTGGACAATGCCCCCACCGATGTTGGAGCACCCATTGAAACATCGGTCACCGAATCGGATGGACCAATCGAAACCGAATCGATGTCCAGTGAGGACTTCACCGCCACAACTTCAGCAATAAGTGAGGAGGAAGAAACGACGGCTTCACCCAATCAGCAACAGGCACCACGCCTCCATCCAGAAATCGATGAGTTCACAGGCGCGCTCACTTACAGCTACGACATCATCACTCCTCCGGGAAGAAACGGAATACAGCCCAATTTGGCGCTCACTTACAACAGCGGAAATGAAGCAAAAGATTCCATCGTGGGCTTCGGCTGGTCTTTGAATATTCCCAGCATTGAGCGCATCAATCGAAACGGAACCGATCAACTCTATACAGAAAACACTTACTCCTCCTCTCTCTCTGGTGAACTCATCGCCATTGACTCAAGCACCTACGCAGCAAAATCCGAGAAAGGAGGTTTTTTAACCTATGAAATTTCTGGCGACTCGTGGCTCGTGACTGATAAAAGTGGAACTGTTTATACCTTTGGCTCTAGTGCAGACGAACGCCAAGACGATCCCAGCGATTCCACACGCATTTATAAATGGATGCTCTCCGAAGTCCGTGACACCAACGACAATTTCATCCGCTACGAATATGAAAAAGCCGATGGGCAGATTTATCCATCCTTAATCACCTACACGGGCCACGGCAGCACCGACGGAATTTTCACTGTGGAGTTCACACATGATGAGTCTGCAGAAATGACGCCAGATTCTTCACGATCTTTCCGAGTTGAAACAAACGCACTCATCGATACGATCGTGGTTTCCATCTCAGGAGATGAGTCGGCGAGCTACACTTTGGATTATGATTTCGGGAACAATTCAAAGCGCCCCTTGCTCAGTGGAATCACCGAAGTGGTGACCGATGCCAGTGGATCTTCAACAACAATCCCTCAAACAACTTTTGATTATCAAAGCAGTTCAAAAGCATGGGAACTAGATGCAGACTGGGAGATTCCAACCTACGAAGACGCGTGGGGAAATGAATATGCTTATGAGTTAAGAGGTACTAATCCAGACGGTCTCTTGCAAGACATCAATGGAGACGGTCTAGTAGACATGGCAATTTTAGTGGGCAGCAATATAGAAGACGATGCAGAGACAAGAACTTGGGACAGAGTTTTTCTGAACACCGGAAGTGGATGGGAGCTGGATGCAGACTGGGAGATTCCAACCTACGAAGACGCGTGGGGAAATGAATATGCTTATGAGTTAAGAGGTACTAATCCAGACGGTCTCTTGCAAGACATCAATGGAGACGGTCTAGTAGACATGGCAATTTTAGTGGGCAGCAATATAGAAGACGATGCAGAGACAAGAACTTGGGACAGAGTTTTTCTGAACACCGGAAGTGGATGGGAGCTGGATGCAGACTGGCAGATACCAACCTACGAAGACGCGTGGGGAAATGAATACGCCTATGACTTAACAGGAGTAGATGCAGAGGCTCTAATGCAAGACATCAATGGAGACGGTCTAGTAGACATGGCAATTTTAGTGGGCAGCAATATAGAAGACGATGCAGAGACAAGAACTTGGGACAGAGTTTTTCTGAACACCGGAAGTGGATGGGAATTGAATGCAGATTGGGAGATTCCAACATACATAGGCAGTTATGGATATGAATACGCCTATGACTTAACAGGAGTAGATGCAGAGGCTCTAATGCAAGACATCAATGGAGACGGTCTAGTAGACATGGCAATTTTAGTGGGCAGCAATATAGAAGACGATGCAGAGACAAGAACTTGGGACAGAGTTTTTCTGAACA
>CAZROM010000012.1:0-14878 GCA_964601715.1 uncultured Candidatus Peribacteria bacterium
AGCGATTTTGAAGGAGAAGAAGGCTACAGCAGCGTGGGAGCCGTGGTGGGTGCAACGCATCCAGTGCAGGCCGAGCGCTTGCGCGAAATTTTGCCAAAGAATTTCTTCTTGGTTCCAGGCTATGGAACTCAAGGCGGAACGGCGTCGGACATTGCAGCGTGCTTCAACAAAGACGGGCTTGGGGCTTTGATCGTGAATGCGCGAGGCATCATTTATGCCTTTGCTGAAGAAAGAGGTCTCGCCAATGGTGAGAACTTTGCCGAAGCAGCGCGCAACGCTACTTTGAAAATGAAGGAAGATGTGAACCGAGTTCGTTAAACAGGTTCTGCCACTGACTCAAAGTGAGGTCTTCGGCGCGAGCGTCTTCGTGGATCTCAGCTTTGCTGAGCAGGGCTTTCATTTCGGTCGCATTGAGTTTGAGAACATTGCGCAAATTGTTGGAGAGTTTTTTGCGTTTTTGCGCGAAACTAACCTTGAATAGCCAGAAGAATTGCTTGAGATTTCCTTGCAAAGCGGGCTCTTTGTAGGTGTCTATTTTGAGCACGGCTGAATCCACTTTTGGTTTGGGACGGAAGCAATCGGGCTTCACAATTCGGATGAGTTCGGGTTTCCCGAACAAATGCACTTGAAGCGACAAAACACTGTGTTTGCCATCCGCCGCCACGACTTTTTCGGCCACTTCACGTTGCACCATCAGCACCAGTCTCGTGGGAGGATTTCCATTCACAAACTGTTCCACTAAAAAATGATTGAGAATAGGAGAAGTGATGTAATAGGGAATGTTTGCAATTAGTTTATAAGGTTCATTTGAGGGCTGATATTTGAGCGCATCCGTGTGCACGAGTTCAAAGTTGGGCACTTTCCCGAACTCCATTTTGAGCCAAGGAATCAAATCAGGATCGTATTCCAAAGCGGTCACATGAGCGCCTTTCGCCACGAGGCCACGCGTCAAAAATCCTTCTCCCGGTCCGATTTCTAAAACCTTTTCGCCAGAGCTAAGATCGCCGGCATCCAAAATGTCTTTTAAGACTCCGGTGTCACGAAGGAAGTTTTGTCCGAGCGATTTTTTTGCCATCACCATGGGAGAGTGCTTGAGTCAGGGATTTGAAAGGTTTTGAGTCGAGCGCCTTCTCCTTTGAGGAGTTGCACTTCTTTTTTTTGAAGCTTAAGTTCTTTGGCTAAATAGTCAATCAGTTCTTTGTTGGCGCGTCCTTTTTCAGGTGCAGCATGCACTTTGATTCGCAAAATGCCTTCCGCATTTCGCTCCACAAATTCGGTGACTTTTGCATTGGGAATGGCTTTAACGTGCAAGAGCATAACGCGCTTTAATGGGTTTCCACAGTTCTAAAACCAAAATTCCTGCAGCGCACACTCCGATGATGCGCAGCCAATCCATTCCACTCAGTGGAGCTGTTTTGAGAAGAGTTTGCAGGAAGGGAACATAGACGGCGAGAATTTGCAGGACAATACTGCTGCCCACACCCAAGAGCAAATAGGGGTTGCTCCAGAAGCGATGGAAGTAATGTTTTGTTTCGGAGCGAACGGAGAAGACCAAGAGCATTTCGAAGACCACGATGGTGCACAAAAGAACGGTGCGCAAATGAGCAAGTGAGCTGTGATCCTTGTAGAAAAAATAAAGCACCAAACTCGCGGCTGCGCAGAGGAGGCCTGCGAGTAAACCGACGCCAATCAAATCTTTTAGAATGCTCTCATTGGGTTTGCGAGGCGCTTTTTTCATGAGATCTCCCTCGGCTTCATCCACTCCAAGTGCGAGTGCAGGCAGGGAATCGGTGAGCAAATTCACCCATAAAATTTGTAGGGGAACGAAGGGGATGGGGCCACCCAAGATGAAGATGCAACTGACCACCGTGATCTCTCCAAAATTGGCGCTCAAAACGAAACGCACGAACTTTTTGATGTTCGCATAAATGGTGCGACCTCGCCTGACACTGCTCACGATGGTGCTGAAATTGTCGTCCATCAAAACCATGTCGCTGGCTTCTTTAGACACGTCGGTTCCCGTGATTCCCATGGCGATTCCAATGTCGGCTTTTTTAAGTGCGGGGGCGTCGTTCACACCGTCTCCTGTCATGGCGACAATGTGCCCTTTCTTTTGTAAAAGACTGAGAATTCGAACCTTATGTTTTGGGCTGACTCGAGCAAAGATGCGAGTGTCTTTTAGAGCCTGACTCAGACTTCGATCGCTCATTTCTTCGAGCTGAGCACCCGTCAAAACATGAGTGCTTTCCAGCCCTAACTTCTCGCCAATGGCTTTGGCCGTGAGCGCATGATCTCCCGTGATCATGATGACGGAAATGCGCGCTTCTTTACATGTTGCGATGGCTGCCCTCGCTTCTTCGCGAGGAGGATCCATCAAGGCCACGAGTCCTACAAAGGTCAGACCTTTTTCTTCGATTTTATCTTTCCCACTCAGCGTTTTTACGGCCATTCCCAACACGCGGTAGGCCTCCGCTGCTTTGAGTTCGATTTGTTTCAATAAGGTGCGTTTTTTGCTTGGGGTCAAAGGCATGACCTTCCCATTTTCAAGAATGTGCGTGCACACTTCTAAGACAGAATCGGGCGCACCTTTGGTGAACAGCTCTTTGCCATTCACAGTGGACATTCGTTTTCTAAATGAGTCGAAAACCAATTCATTTTTGCGCGGCCATTTTTTCGAAAGTTCCTCTGAATTCAAACCTGCTTTTTGAGCCAAGGTCAGCAAGGCGCCTTCGGTTGGATCGCCCGTGATGTTCCACACGTTTTTATTCTTGAACAGAGTGGAATTGTTGCATAAGGCGCCGACGCGAAACAGCACTTCTTCCTCTTTGTTTTGGAGCTTGAATTGCGTTTCTGGTGAGTAGCCTTTGCCTTGAACTTCCTTCCAAACACCATTCACAAAATACCATTCGGCGGTCATTTGGTTTTGAGTCAGGGTTCCGGTTTTGTCCGTGCAAATGATGTCCGTGCTGCCCAGTGTTTCAGCCGCCGAGAGTCGACGTACAACGGCATTTTCTTTGGCCAAGCGCTGCACGCCAAGTGCCAAAGTCAGAGTGATGATGGTGGGCAAACCTTCTGGAATCACGCTGACCACCAAACTGATGCAGAGCAAAAGAACTTCACTCATGCTTTTCCCTTGAACCACAGCAAGTGCGAAAACCACAGCAATCACTACCAAGACGATTAAACTCAAACTCTTCACGAGTTGGTCCATCTTTTTTTGAAGCGGAGTGCTGTCTTCTTGTTGTTCCTGAACCATTTGAGCGATTTGGCCGAACTCAGTTTTCATCCCGGTTTGCAGAACCAACATTTGTCCGTGTCCTTGGCTCACGACGGTTCCCATGAAGGCGATGTGCACTAAGTCGCCTAAGCTCTCGTTTTTTTGTGCTGCCGTCACGCTTTTTTCAATGGCATTGCTTTCACCTGTTAAGCTGGCTTCAATGGTTTTCATTCCTTCCACTTCGATCAATCGTCCATCCGCAGGAATTTGAGAGCCTTCTTCCAAAACCACAAGGTCCCCAGGCACCAAGAATTCGGCAGGAATTTTTTGTAGAGTTCCGTCTCTGTAGGTGAGGGCATACGAAGCCGTGAGTTTCTTCAGTGCCTCAATGGCTTTTTCGGCTTTGTATTCTTGTAAGAAGCCTATGACGGCATTGAGCACCACAACCAAGGTGATGGCGAGTGTGTCTATCCAATCCCCTAGAAAACCACTGATTCCTGCTCCAGCCAACAGAATAAAAACCATCCAATTCATGAATTGAGCCGCGAAAATGCGAAGTGGACCTTTGCCCGATTTCTTTTCGAGACGATTCAGTCCGTAGATTGCCAATTTTTTTTGCGCCTCACTTGATTTCAGTCCTTTTTCAGAACTGCTCAATTCCTTGAACAAAGCTGGGATGGGGCGTGAATACAAGGTGTTCATTCGTTGGAATGGTTTAAGCGTGAGGTTTTCTTCTTTGTTCCATGCGCCACTTTTTGATGGCGGCGTGGTTCCCCGACAGCAAAACGTCGGGGACTTTCTTTCCTTTAAAGGTTTCGGGTTTGGTGTAATGGGGATATTCGAGCATGCCGTCCAAGGCTTCGCTGAAGGATTCTTCGTGCGCACTGTTGTCGTCGCCCAGCACTCCGGGCAGCAGACGAGCCACGGCATCCACGATGGTGCAAGCGGGCAGTTCACCACCGGTGAGCACAAAATCTCCCAGCGAAATTTCTTCGTCCACCAGCAAGTCGATGACGCGCTGATCGATGCCTTCGTAGCGTCCACACAGCAAAATCAAACCCTTCTTAGAGTTTTTCCTTTGATTTAAGCCCAATTTCGCGAGTTCTGAAGCCTTTTTCTGAGTGAAACGCTGTCCAACGGGGCTCATGAAAAGAACTGGCCCGGAATTGAGCTTTTTCACCGCTTTGATCGCATCGTACAAAGGCTGGCAGGCCATGACCATTCCACTTCCTCCGCCGTAAGGGCTGTCGTCCACTTTGTGATGACGCTCTTGGCTGTAGTCGCGAATGTTGTGCACGCCCACGGTGATTTTGCCTGCATCGATGGCTCGTTTTAAAATCGAGTCTTCAAAATAAGGCTGAACAAGGGAAGGGAAGAGAGTGAGGATGTCGAAACGCATGAGCCTAGTCTAGCGATTTTTTGCCCACCACACAAAACATCATTGTATCGTTGGCGAGGTCTTCTTCTTTAATGTGAACATTCTCAAAACCTGCCTCTATAAATTTCCGTTCTAACACTGGAGCTACTCCAATACGGTTTAGTTCAGTGATCTCTGCTTTTCCCATGGGTGTTTCGTTGCCGCCTTCGTCTCCGTAGACTCTTTCAAAGGCTTGATGCCTGATACCTTCTTCATCAGTCCAACTTACGGTTTCTCCTAAGGCATTTCTTTGGATATTGTCTTCAGGCGTTCCTGCTGGAACTGAAACGGGTAACACATAGGCATAGTGGTATTTTCGAGTGTCTTTCTCTCTTACCCCGTAAATGGCATCCACTCCGCGAGGGAGTTGCTGGTTGCGTCTTAGTGCGACTTCTCTTTCTTCTTCGAAGGTCTCCATATTGGGATCTACTCGAGTCCTTACACCTTTTTTGTTTCGAACAGGACTGCGGAATTGAATCACGAGCTTCCCTCCAGGTTCGAGGCGGTCGTAGTAGGAACGCAGTGCTTCTACGATTTGTTCGGGTCGCTCAAAGAAAATGAAGGAGCTGCCGAGGATGGTTATCAAACGGTACTGCTCTTGAGTCGCTTCGTTCACCTTCAACATGTTTCCCATTTGGAGTTTCACCCTTGAAGCAAAACCTTCACTTGCTCCGAGTATTTCTTCGTTTCCTAATGCTACCAAAGACTCCGAGAGATCAAAAGCGTGGACGTTTGCTCCGCTTTCTACAGCAAGCTCTCGTGCGTGGCCGCCTTTTCCGGAGGCGAGGTCTAAAATCTTATCTCCATCTTTCCAATCAGTTATTCCTGAGGCTTCTAAAGCAAAATGGGCTTCTTTAGCATGAAGTTCTTGGATAGGCATTCCCCACTCGGCACGGGATTCCTGATCTTGAACTTTGGCGTAGAGCGCACTTTGGTATTGTTCTGCTGCTTGTAGAGCCCTGTCGCTCATTTTGAATGTAGATGAAGTTACATCTGCTAATTATAACATAAACTTTAATGCTTGTAAATTTGCAAGGAAAAACCGGCACGAGGCCGGTTTTGATTGTTGAGTTGAGATCCAGCGGACTAACGTTTGCTGAATTGTGGAGCAAGTATTGACAAATTGAAATAAACTAGTATAGTTGCACTGATTTATATATTTTTAAGGTTATTATGGGTGAAAAGACCGAACCTACGTATTTTAAGCGGGCAGCGCTTTTTGTCCCGGATCTTCTCTCTTTAGAGGATGGTGTTCGCCCTCTAGAGGCCTTTCGAAAGGATGCCCTTTTTGACAGAATTGGTCAGAGACCACAGGTGAGATTTCGATTATCAGATGTTTTATCTGGCTTGTCAGCGGATCGCGACTTTTTTATTGAAAATCCGGACGGCCTAGAGAACATGCCTCCTCCTATCGCCCAGCAAGTTCGTCAGATTTTGTCTGATGTTGTGCCAAACATCAAACGTTCAGATCTTAATAGTTGGGTTTGGCTAGATGGTTTATATCGTTCTGAAGCCGAAGCTGGGTTGAGATTGAATGAGTCTGTAACAGGAATTTTATATTGGGGTGACTACAAGAATCCGGATGCACAGCTGTTGATACCCTACTTTAGTATTGATCAGAATCGTGTTCAAATTAGAAGTCCGTTCGTCGTGGCGAATAGTGATTGGGTCAACAGAACTTGTCGTTCTTAATAGGTACTAAAAAACCGACTGAGGAGTCGGTTTTTTGATTTGAAATGAGTTTCTCCCAGAGGGGGAGGCTCGAAACTGGGACGTTGTCCCGTTTCGAGTACTAACGTTTGCTGAATTGTGGAGCACGACGAGCGCGGTGTAAACCTGGCTTCTTACGTTCTTTAGCACGGCTATCTCGAGTGAGGTAACCTTCTGGTTTGAGAAGAGAACGGAGGCTGGAATCGAATTCCAAGAGAGCCATAGAGATTCCGTGACGGAGTGCTTCTGCTTGTCCTTGAATTCCTCCACCGGATACTTCAGCAGAGATGTCGAATTGTTTTTCCAAATGAACCAAAGCGAGAGGAGCCAAGAAGATGTTCACCATTTCTTCAGTGGTGAAGTATTCACGAGCGTCCTTACCGTTCACTACGATGCGTCCGTTTCCTTTGTAGAGACGAACACGAGCGCAAGCGGTCTTACGCTTTCCATTGGCGTAAAAGTAAGTTCCGGAAAAGGTCATTGTTGCTTCAGTCATTGGATTAAGCCAAAGTTAGAGGTTGTGGATTTTGAGGAGCATGAGGATGCTCGGTTCCTGCATAAACATGAAGTTTAGCGAGAGCGTGCTTTCGAAGGCGGTTTCTTGGAACCATTCCTTTGATTGCGAGCTCAAGAATCTTAGCAGGGTTTTCTTTTCGAAGACGTTCTGGAGTGGTGGTGCGGAGACCTCCTGGATATCCAGTGTAGTGCACGTAGGTTTTTTCGGTTTCTTTGTTTCCAGTGAGCACAATCTTTTCAGCATTGATGATCACCACATGATCTCCCGCATTCACGGAAGGGTGGAAAATAGCTTTATGTTTTCCACGAAGCATAGGAGCAACCAAAGTTGCAACGTCTCCGAGGATTTTCCCTTCAGCGTCTAGGACGAACCATTTTTCATCCTTTTTAGCTTCTACGAGAGTGGTGTGAGTGGTCTTTTGCATAGTGCTTTAATAGTACGTTTATACGAGTTGAATTTGAACGACTTGAGCTGCATCTCCGCTGCGGTGTCCCATTTTCACGACACGAGTGTAACCTCCTGTACGATCTTGGTAACGCACTTTGAGAACTTCGATGAGTTTGCGAGTTGCATTCTTGTCGAACACAATTTCATTGATTTGGCGAATTGCTTCACGAGGTTCTTTGTTCTTTGCCTTGGAAATCAAATCTTCCACTACAGGGCGAACGGCCTTAGCACGAGCAACCGTGGTCTTGCACTTTTCAAACAAAATGATTGAGGTGGCCAAGTTACGGATGAGTGCAGCACGGTGATCGCGTTGCATGTTCAGCTTGAGTTGTTTTTTTTGGTGTCGCATATCGTTTAGGCACTTTGGCCAAAGAATCTAAAGTAAAGGGATTACAAAGTCAATTAATCTTCCATAGGAAGGTTGAGTCCACGCTTTTCGAGTGCATCTGCAACTTCAGTGAGCGCTTTCTTTCCGAAACCACGAAGGTTGGAAAGGCGAGCTTCTGAAGCATGAGTGAGCTCTTCGATGGATCCGATTCCTCCGTTGATGAGCGCATTGAGCGTTCTAGGAGAGAGTCCAAGGATTTCGATAGGAGTGTATGACTGTTGTTGAGGGCGAGTGCTTTCTTCTTCGGCTTTTGCTTTGGCAGCGATCTTTTCGAAATCGCTCATAAATTCAGGTTCTACTGGAGCTTCGTCGCGGTTGAAAATGTTGAAGTAAGATTCCAAAACCTTTCCTGCAAATTTGAGAGCATCGTCAGGAGTGAGAGAACCATTGGTCTTCACTTCGAGGAGCAATTTGTCGAGGTTGGTTTCTTGTCCCACACGAGTTGCGTCCACCGTGTAGTGGATGCGTTTGAGAGGGGAGAATACAGCATCGATTTCGATCACTTCTGCATCTTCATCGGAGTGTTGTCCGATCACAGCAGCACGGTAACCCACACCCTTTTCAACACGGATTTCCATGTCGAGGGATCCACCTTTGTCTACAGTTGTGATGTAGAGGTCAGGATTGTGGATGGTCACTCCAGTTGGAGTTTCAATGTCTTTTGCAGTAACCACTCCAGCGGTCTTCACTTTGAGAGTGAGACTGTGCTTGGTGATTCCATCCAAACTCAAAGCGAGTTGCTTGAGGTTGAGCATGATGTCGAGAACACTGTCCTTCACTCCCTTGAGAGTGGCGTATTCATGAGTTACTCCTTTGATCTTAATACCTGTAACGGCTGCTCCAGGTAAAGAAGAAAGCATCACTCGGCGAATACCGTTTCCGAGAGTCGTTCCGTAACCTTGTGGAAGAGGACTGATCGCAAACGTGGAGTGAAAATCTCCCATTTTCTGTTCAGAGATTTTAGGAAGACCAATTTCTTCTTGAATGATATGCATATCGAACGAAGATTATGGATTATTTGGAGTAGAACTCAACGATCAGCTGAGTCTCTACAATTTTACCGAGGTCTTCCGTTTCTGGAAGAGCAATCACCTCGATCTTGAGTGCCTTTTGCTCCGACTTGAGCCAGCGGGCGGATTCGAAGTCCTTTTCCTCTTTTACTGCTGCAAAGAGGGGGCTTGATTTTGACTTTTGACGAACTTCAATCACGTCGCCTTCGCGAACTTGGATGGAAGCGATGCTCACACGGCGTCCGTTCATAGTCCAGAGACCATGGTTCACGGCTTGACGAGCTTGAGCACGAGTTGCTGCGAAACCAGCACGGTACACAACGTTGTCCAAACGGCATTCGATCATCTTGAGAAGAGCGTCACCGGTTGCTTCTTTTTTAGCGCTTGCTTTGAGGTAGTAGTTGCGGAGTTGCTTTTCAGTGAGACCGTACATCATGCGAAGCTTTTGCTTTTCCAAGAGTTGTTTCTTGTATTCAGAAGCTTTTGCTTGGCGGTTTCCCCCGTGCATTCCAGGCCCTTGAGGGCGCTTTTCGAGCAAAGCAGACATCTTAGGTGTTCCGAAGATGTCGACTCCGAAGCGTCGTACGAGGCGTCCTTTTGGTCCAGTGTATCGAGACATGTTTTTTAATTACTTAGTTATAGAAATTATACTCGTCGAGTGCGAGGTTGGCGGCATCCGTTGTGAGGAACCGGAGTGGTGTCCACAATCTTCAAGATACTGATGCCTTGAGCGATGAGTCCACGGAGAGCTTGTTCGCGTCCATGACCTACTCCTTTCACATACACATCTGCGCGTTCGAATCCGTAAGCCTTAGCTTTTTCAGCAGCCGCTTCAGCAGCCATTTGAGCTGCGTAAGGAGTTGCTTTCTTGGAACCTTTGAACCCACAGGATCCAGAAGTTGCCCAAGAGATGGCTTTCCCATCTGCATCGGTGAAGGTCACAATCGTGTTGTTGAATCCAGCTTGTACATACACAGCTCCGCTCACGACGGTCTTACGTTTGTTACGACGTACGGTCGTTTTCTTTTCTTCGCCAGCGAGAGGATCAGCTCCCGTGGTAGCAGGGGCAGCAGCGGCTGTAGTAGTGGTCTTGGTTTCTTCGGTCATAGGGGTTGAATAGATTGAATTTATCGAGAGGGGAGACTGAAAACTAGGATTTCATCCTGTTTTCAGGGTTACTTGGTTTCCTTCTTACGTCCGCTTCCCATGGTCATACGACGTCCGCGTTTAGTACGAGCATTCGTCTTAGTGCGTTGTCCACGAGCAGGGAGACGCTTCTTGTGACGGTATCCACGGTAGGAACCGATGTCTTGCAAGCGTTTGATGTCCATTTGAACCTTACGGCGCAAATCTCCTTCTGTACGGATCTTAGTGAGTGAGTCACGAAGTTTAGCGAGTTCATCTTCAGTCAAATCTTTAACCTTGGTGTCAAAGTTAATGTTCAATTCAGTGAGCATCGTCTTAGAAAGTTGACGACCCACTCCATGAATGTAGGTGAGACCTACTTCCACACGTTTTTCCATTGGCAGTTGAACTCCAGCGAGACGAACCATATTAATTTAAAGAAATTGATAGAAATAGAATACGCCCAGTATTAACCTTGGCGTTGTTTGTGCTTTGGGTTTTCACAGATGATGCGCACAACTCCCTTGCGGCGAATCTTGTGGCATTTCTCACAGATGTTTTTTACAGATGATCGGACTTTCATTTAGCAGGTTGTTCAGATTCTAAAGTTTCAGGAGCAGAGGTGACTTCCGCAGGTGCTGGAGCTGCGACCTCTTGAGTTGGCATAGCGGGTCCACCTTTCTTGTGGCGGAAGACAATACGCCCCTTAGATAAATCGTAAGGTGTTAACTCAACTGTGACCGCATCTCCTGGGATGATTCGTATATAATTGATACGCATCTTGCCCGAGAGGTGACAAAGCACGACGTGGTCAGTTGGGTAAGCCGGGTCATCCAGTTGGACTCGGAAAGTGGCATTGGGTAGACATTCTACGACCACTCCCTTGATTTGGATGACTTGTTTGGTCATTAACCTCAGTGAGGATAAAAGCGGTGGGATTCTACATGCACGAATTGGCTTTTGCAAGAGTATTTTTAGCTTTTCTTTGGTTGTAATGATTTTAACTTTTGGTATAGTGCTTTCACGCCATGAAAAACTCCAAGAAAAAACAGATTGAGGAGCTCGAACAAGTCGTCGAGAAAAAACCTCGCAAGATTGCTGTCCAAACCGCACTGCTTTGTGTATTTGGATTTGGCTTACTGGTGCAGTTTTTTCAAATTTCTAATTTAGAAAAACGAGTGGAACGGCTGACGCCGGGAGCGCCGGAAGAATCGGATGTGGGTGGCATTTTTGGATCGGACGACGAAGGGAAGGAGGACGAGTTGTCCACTTTGCTCTTTGATTTTGTGAACAACTTGGGCACTTATGAAGAGAATAAAGCGCGTTACGAGGCCAACTTGGCTGCTGTGCAGGGTAAAATGGCCACGGATTTTTGGACCGCAAATGGCCTTTCTTTACGAGAAGCAACGGGCACCTTTACGGAGGCGGGCTTACAGTATGTCTTTGGGGAAATTTCCTCTTCCATGCTTCCTGCTCATCCTGTTTTGATTTTAACCTTGGGTTACGAAGGGACTTTGTCTTTGGATGCCTACGGAACGACGGTGGATCTTGCGGATGCGGTGAATGTGGACACGACACTTGCCGATGTGCAGGCTTATATGAAGGATGACTTGGCCGCACTCCGCACTCAAATTCAGAATGTGGATGCGACGCGTAGTGCTTTTGTCGTCTTCGAAGCTTCTCCTGAATTTCAGACGATTGTGACTCAGAAAGGTCTCAAGGTTTTGCCCGAAGCGGAACAAAGTGAATCCTATCTTTATGGCTTCCAAAACTCTGAAGCGGCTGCGGTTGCTGAATGTCGTGTGCTCAAATTGGATGCGAGCGTGAATTGCAAAACTCTGCTTCCTGAAGATGAAGTGGAAGGGGCTGCGTTTGAAGAATTGAAGCCAAAGATTCTCGAAATTTTTGGAGCGGTGGATGCGCGCACCGAACTGCAGAAGAAAGTGGACAGTCAAAAAGATGAAATCACTCGTGTGCTTTCGGACCCTGCCTTCACGGCTGCGCTGAAAAATGCCGGTTTGACGGTGGGGGCTGCTGTAGAGACAGACGCTTCTCTTCAATATCCTATCTTGAATGCGAGTGGAGCCGCTTTGCGTCTGCTCATTTTGGACAAAGCCACTGGCGAAGTGAAGGTGAGTCAGCCCGATGGTCAGGACACTCAGAGTTTGGCTGCCGCGGTGCAGCTGCTCGAATTCTCGAGTAAAAAAAAACTTTGGACCTCCCCAGTTTCATCCCAGCGTATGTTGAGTTAGTCGATGATCCTGAGAATTTGAATGTTTTATTGATGGGTAAGAACGGGTCCAATGTGGACACGATGATTTTTGCGCATGTCGACTCTGAAGGTGGACGTTTGGTTTTGGTGAGCATTCCTCGTGATCTTTATTACGACAATCGTAAGATCAACAGCATTTATGCTGAGAAAGGAATTCTGGCTCAAGTGGCTGCGGTGGAGGATGTGGTGGGTTATAAGATTCAACATTACGCACTCATCGACATGTATGTGTTCCGCGACATCGTGGACGATCTCGGCGGAGTGGATGTGACGTTGAAGGAAGATCTGATCGATCCCACTTATAAGACTTGTGATGGGGATGTGTGTTCCACTTTGTATTACGCCGCTGGCTTCCATCATTTGAATGGAACGGAGGCGCTTCGCGTTGCACGCTCGCGCCACACCACTTCGGATTATTCTCGTGCCGAACGCCAACAGCTGATTTTACAGGGAATCCAAGAGAAGCTCCGCGCTTTGGGAGTGGGGGACACGGGCACTTTGTTTGGTTTATTCGGCACCGTTTTGGGGGCGCTCGAGACCGACATCAGTTTGCCTCAGGCGACCCAATACTTTTTGAAATACCAGAGCTACGAGCTCGACGGCGGCAATGTGATCTCGAGCGCAAACGTCCTTTCGGCCGTGCCCGTTCCTGTCGATTATGTGACCTCTCATCCGTTGCACTGGTGTGAGGACGAAACCAAGCCTGAAACCTGCAAAGACGGCTATGCCATCGACACTTTGCAGCCCCGAAATCACAACTGGGACCTCATCCGTTGGTACGTGAATGGAGTGGTGGAAGGAGATTAAAAGCTGAAGTTCCCTTTGCCCGAGTTGATGAGAACTACTCTGGATTTACTCGGGAAATCTATTTTGGAAAGTGCGTTCCACACGATGCCACTGGATGGTTCGCATCGCATCAATTTTTTCGCTTCATTGAAGCTTTTCTGAACTTCTTCCTCTGTTACCCCAATTAATGTAACGGCTGAGTTTTTTAGGATTTCATTCATCTTTGTTTGATAGGGCGTCCAGATGGTGGTCAATTTGTCCGCTAATGATGATTTGCTTTCGGGTCGAACCCCCACTAGCTTAGCCCGTGAACCTTTTTTTTGGATTGCCTCGTAAAGCCCTACGAAAGCCTCCCCGCTTCCGACGGGGCAGATTAGGAAGTCTGGATTTAGTGGGTCTATTTCTTCAAAAAGTTGTTCGTAGGCTTCATGATATCCATTGCTCACATCCCATATGCATTCGGAGGCACTTTCTCTTGCGAGTTCAATTATTTCGTCTGAATTTAGAATCGTGGAAAGATCAACTTGAATGACTCTATGGCAAACTTTTTTCACCTCACTGACGATGGTTTTCGGCGCTTCGAGATCCATAATGGGAACTATTTGGATTCCGCTCTCTTGGGCTAGTTTCCCAAGGGAATAGCCAGCATTGCCTTGAGTGATTAGGACTAGTTTGTCGACTTTTTTGCCTTGCACCTCTTTTAGAATTTGTTGAGAACGACGATCCTTCCAAGTTCCAGAAGGATTAACACTTTCATCTTTGATCCATAGCTCTAAATCGTTTACTCCGTCTATTCGGTGGCAGTTTTTTTGCGGAGGTTCTTTCATCTTGTTTAATGAATTGGTAGAGCAGTATTTTGGCATGACTTTTTTGTGAAGACAATCTCACAGATCTTTCCTTTTGAAGGTGGCTCCCTTCCACGCCAGCGCATACATCTTTCTATGAAAGTCTGCGACTTCTTTGGATTCGATGATGACCGCCATTTTTTCGGTCCATGAGGCGATGAGCACTTTGTCGTTGTAGATGTTGATTTCAGGTGAGAATTCGAAGTCTTTTTTGGGAATCAGGCGGGATTCACGATTCTCTTCGCCGTCTTTTTTTGAACGCTCTTTTGAGGCTTCGTTGTCGGGCATGATCGCTTTGATGTGAATTTTATGATCGATCGCGCGGCGTTTGAAGTATTCAGGGAAGAAGTGTGGCAACCCTTTGACCATCTCTTCGACATTTGCGTAGGCAAGGATGTCACCTTTGGAGGTGAGGGTGTCTTCGTAGGCTTCGCGCATGCCCTTCTCGCCTTCGTAAAAGGTGACGCGTGGACGAGAGCTCTCAGGGTGTTCGAGAGAGATGAGCTCGGGCAGGATTTCACGAATGCTCTCTTGTTGTTTCTCGAGTCTGCGAACGGCTTCAACCTTCTCACGTTCAAGGTATTGCAGGAGTTCGTTGGGGTGGAGAGCTTTGAACAGAGTGCGACCTTTCTTTTGTATGGTTTGGACGAGGCCTCTATTTTTCAAAACTTCAAGGATGTCGTACATCGAAGTGCGGTTGATTCCTGAGTGCCGCGAGAGGACGGAGGCGGGCTGTTCCCCGAGATGAATCATTTGGAGGTAGACCTTCGCTTCTTTCTCAGAAAGGCCAATTTTCGTGAGGGTTTCGGTGAGTTTCATGTTGTGGAATTATGTTCGACACTTTTCATTATAGCAGGCTTTTAATCTGTAAATCAACAGGTTTGTACTTGTAAAGTTTGATGTCGCCAGTTGTTTGACGGTTAGGGTGGGTCATTTATAATTAGAACCTAACTTTTAATTCAGTCAACTATGGCCACATTCCTACAGCCCCGCCACTCTTACGCCCCTGATGAAGGGGAGGGACATGTCCATCTTTCCGCCCCATTGGTTACTCTCATGGCTCGTTTGAAAGCTGCTGGGTTTTCTGGCGAGATGGCTCATCGAGATGAGAATTTTGCTGAGGTCGCCGACCAAACGGCTCCTC
>CAZROM010000012.1:14978-19961 GCA_964601715.1 uncultured Candidatus Peribacteria bacterium
GAGATGGCTCATCGAGATGAGAATTTTGCTGAGGTCGCCGACCAAACGGCTCCTCTGGAAGACGAGCTTGTTGCCGTCAACTTGTTGGGTGCTCCTTATATTCCTAAAACAATTAAGATCATCAAAAGAGTACGAGAAGGAGCTAGAGTGGTATTAGGTGGGCAGATTGTAGGAAGTTTAAGTGATGAAGAGTTTGCTAGATTGTTTGAGGAGGTTCGCTCTGATGTGACCGTTCTGAATGGAATGCGAGCTGGAGTGTTGGAACAAGTCTTTAATGTCACAGATATTCCCGCTCAAGAGGCAGTTTCTTCCATCCCTGTTTGGGAAGAAATGGACGAAGCAAAGATGCGTGCTTATTTGGAACATTCGATGTCGTTTTATCTCAGTCAGGGGTGTAAGCATGCTTGTATTTTTTGCCAGGCGAGCAAGAATAGGCCTGAAAGCTATAGAAATTTAGACTTGGCTGCTGGTGACTTGCGTTGGTTGGTTGAGAAAGCAAAGAGTTTTGGGATTTCAGGACTTGAAATTTACTTTTCCAATCTGGATTTCTTTCAAACTCCAGACAAGCTGTCAGATTTTTTGGATCGAGTGATTGCAATTAAAAAGGAGCTGAACTTTGAATTTAAATTCACTGCGCTCGCCACGGTCTCTTCAGTTTTTGAAGCTGATGAAGCTTTATTGGTGAAGGCAAAAGAGGCAGGAATCGTGTCTATTGGATTGGGTATTGATGGCGCTACCCCAGCGGTTTGGAGGAAAACAGGAAAAGTGCAGAATTTTTCTGAAGAGGATGTGAATGCAGCTCAAAAAAGCATCGATGCTATTAAAAAACTGGCTGCAGCAGGGATCACTCCTGAAATTTTGATGGTGTTTGGACATGACACGGGAGACATGGCAGCCAACGAAGAGGATCTGAAAACGGCTCTGGAATTTGCCAAAGACATGGCCGCACAATTTGGAGCTGTTCCTAGACCTCATGTGGTGAAAAATTTGGTTCCGGGAGCCGAAGACTGGAAAAAGAAAAGAACTTATGGAGAAATCATTGAACTTTTATTGAGCCATCCCGAACTTTTCCAAGCTTTGGACTACACCGCTTTGGCCTCTGAAGTCTCTCACCCCGACCCTAAATTTAGAGCACTTGTGAATGTTTACTACCTTCAAATTTGTGCACTTTCACCCAAAAGCACTAAACCTGTGTGGCCAGACACTCCTGAATATCAGGCAATTGCTGCAGGGATGGGTACAACAGTGAAAGCTCTTAACCAAGGAATGTATGATCGATAGAAAGCCACCTATTTTAGAAACGCCTGTTGTTGATACTGATTCAAAAACCACTCTTGAAGATGTAACAACGTCTTCGAATTTAGCTTATGGGATAGCGAAGCGTGTGCCTCGAAAGGGAACTTTTCTCTGGCGTGAATCAAAGGGATCTGATGAAACGCTCCCAAATGAAGAAGTGTCATCAGCAGCGCCAATCGATGTTTCTTTTGAGCCCAATCAGGATTGGTTACTTCAAATGGGCACAAGGCAGCCTAAAAAAGATTTTGCCGCTTTGATGAGAAAAGTGGGAGTTAGCGTCCCAGAATCACGAATGAGCTTTAAAACTGCGATGGATAGGGTCCTCTCTGGTGAGCCTGTGATTGTCCGAAGCGAACATCCACTGGAGTACATATCTTTTTCAGGTTTGTTGGACAGCTTGGTTTTGAAACCGCGTGAGCTCACAAGAAATAAATTTGCTGAAAACTACGGCTATCCCGTGGATGCTGAAGGCTTAGCGGTTGCTTTGCGGCACCAACTCGACCCTAAGGGGCATTTAGAGTCAAGAAATACTCTTAATTTTCAAGCTCCTCGAGCAATTACTTTTCCAAGAGAGATTTTTGATATGGATTTTTCTGATATCGAAAGAGTGGTGGGTAAAGATCGCGATATCTGTAGAGGTCTCGAGCATCTTGGTCTTGATGCCAACAGTTTTTCTCAGCGAGGCCAAGGCATGATTGAGACATTTTTGAAGGTTTTCAACCTGCATCATCTCCGCGTTTTTTGTAGAGTGAAAGGTATACCCCTTCCAGATTTTTTGGCTCAATTGAGTTATTCTTATTGGGATTATGTTGAGGGGAATAATGGTTTTGTGATTGCAGACTCTGCTGTCCCTGATCGTTATTTTGTTTCTGAAAAGGATCCCAATAAGGAGGAAAACCGAAGCTTTGTGGTTGTAGCAGAAGGAAATTCCCCTGTTGCTAGTCGTTCCAAGGGGACGCTTTCAAATTCTAGATGGCGGCAAGCCGTTGAGTTGTATGAGAAAGTGCGTACATCTGGAGTTTTGAACCCACATCATTGTTATATTCTGGAGTACCAGAGACGAGAGTGGGATGGTCAGATCCTTCCTTTGCAGGTGCATCGAACGCGAGATTTTGCCCCTGCTCGATGGGTAGCTCCACAAACACTTCCCACGGGCCCTAATATTTTCCCTGCCTCTTTTGTGCGTGGCGCAACTCCTCCTGAAGGGTTTGAAGGAGACTTCCATTATCGCCTTCCAGCTTATGATCAGGCGCCAGGACCTTTTGTGAGTACGAATTTTTCTAGTGCTTCTCTTGCTGCCACTGAAGTCAATGCACGTGCGGCGAGTCTTGGCGTGTACACATTTCGCGACACTCCAGAAGAAGGCTTGGCGGCTCTTCTCTCTGATATGAGGTCTGTTGGGCACTTTACTAGATCCGCTTTTTTCCAACCAGAAGTTTCTACTGTTCTTACTTGTCATTGGAGATCCTTCTCTTCGCCAGGGACTGAACCTTATCCTATGAAGTTCTTTTCAGATGGGAAGAGGGGATGGATGGAACTGAAGAGATGATTAAATATTTCTAAATTTCTAATATGGCTATACTTATTGATCGATCAGGGCGGGAGTATGAATCTCCAGTTTGGGTTGACGATGTGATTGAAAAGTTGACCGAAGAAGGTGTCCCTATTTCTAGGCCATCCAGAAACCCAGATGACACTTCTGTAGATCCTGTACTCTTGTCATGTGGTATTTACTTCTCTAAGGACTGTAAAGGCTCTTAACCAAGGAATGTATGATCGATGAAGGGAAAACTTTTGAACGAGTCTTAGAGAAAATCCTCACGGCTCGTCCTCCTGAACAGGCGGCGAAAGCTTTGGTGGAGGCACAACTGTTTCTTGAACGTAGGAAGGCTCGTTCCAAAGTGATAGAAACACTAGAGCGAATACTTCAACAACCTGGTGATCGTATCCAGTCTTTGCGTGACTCGGGTTTGATTGAACCAGGAGACAAGAAATTCCAGTTTGACTATCCTTTGCCAGATGAACAAGAACATCTAATACGGCATCAACTTGAGCATTTGAAAGCTTGGAATGAGGGGATTGCCGTTGCTGGCTCTACTGAAGCCCCACCTTATCAGGGGACTCGACATCTAGAACCTTATAAAGATTTATTGCGTGAGAATCGTTCTTGTTATCCAGATTCCCCCACGTATTTTTCTAGCGCACTTCGTCTGGTCGATGAAGGGTTGAGGACAGGTCCAAATCATTCTTGGTTTGGATTTGATTCTCAGAGTGGTTATGAACAATTTTTAGAAAACCACCTTCCACGCGTTGAGTTAAATACCTTTAAATTTTGGCAAGCTATGAGGGAAGGATACGATATGACTCCTATTTTCTTTAAGGACGAGCATGGGCAGGTATGGTCTGGAATGAAAGAACCTGTAAAGAAGGAGTTTAGTGAGGTTTTGCCTTGGTGGCATAATGGACCTTTTTCAGAAGGAGTTGCTTTGTGTAATCAGCCCAGTGCTGCATTAGCCTCTACCTTGATTTCTTTAAAGTTAACGAATAAGGCACCTGAATGGTTTAAAGACAGAGTTCCATCCAATATGCCTTTGCCTTTTGATTCTACTTTGTTTGAGGACTTTAAAACAGTTTGTGCTTTGGATGAAGGCACTCCTAAGAAAGGAATTCCTCCTTGCCGAATTAGAACTCGTGTAAAAGATGTCGTGACGAGCACTAATCGTGCGCAGGCTTTTCTAAGGGGTGGTGAAGTTTGTTTTCATGATTCTGGTCCTATTCGATTATTGAATACGGTCGACTCTCTTATTAGTTGGCAGAGCAAGATATTAAATGAAGGAAAATTTGATTCACAGTACGGAACATATCCTATTTCGGCAGCGGGCATACGCATAATTAATCAACGAATGAAGCTTCTTTTGGAGATGAAACAAAAATTGTCACATCCTTGTTACATCGCCGGTATAGAAATTGCGGCGATATCTCAGCGGTACTTAATGGAAGTCAGTGAATAGGTTTACAAACACGAAAACGCTTCGTACATGTACGTCTCAGGCACGTAGTAGCCCGTGCACTTCACTTTTTGCCATGTGTTGAGGAGTTCGTCCACGACTCCTGCGGTCGGGTAGACATAACGTTGCAGCGTTCCTTCGCCACTGCCGGCTCCGGAATCATCGGCGGCATCTAAGATCAATTGTTCACCCTCTAAAATGAGATTCACAGGGTTGAAGTCTTCGTCTGGGATTTTGTAGAGAACTTCCCATTCTCCTTTGATGGGCTTCGCGAGGAGGCCACTCCAAGCGGTGTTGCCTTCGGTTTCCCAAGCTCGGGTTTCGGTCAAGGCGGTCCATGCGTTGGGTTGGCTCACAAAAGCGATCGTGAGATCTGCAATGGAGAAACAGCGGGTGATTTGTTCAGGAAGAACATCGGTGAGGGACGAAGCAGCTACTCCTTCTTGGCAAGGAGTTGCAGTTTCCAATTCGGTGACTTCAAGGCCGTCTTTTGCTGCGCTTGCAATGGTCATGGAGATCCATTCGGTGTTGGAAGGCATGGGAGGGTAAACCGTTGGTTCTTCCGTGATCGTATCCACGTTGTAGGCACAACCATTGAGCAGCAAAAGAGCGAGACTGAGAATGAAGAGGGATTTTTTCATAGAAGAAGTGAAGTGCCTTCAGCTTACAGCATCTTCTC
>CAZROM010000012.1:20061-22185 GCA_964601715.1 uncultured Candidatus Peribacteria bacterium
AAGAGGGATTTTTTCATAGAAGAAGTGAAGTGCCTTCAGCTTACAGCATCTTCTCACCCGGTCTCAAGCTGAGGACTTCGAAGCCGGTTTTGGTGACGAGAACGGTGTGTTCGTGTTGCATGGAGAGGCTGCCGTCGGTGGTCACGATGGTCCAGTCGTCGTCGAGGGTTTCGATTTCGGGGCTGCCCACGCAAATGATGGGTTCGATGGCCACGGTCATTCCTGCCTTGAGCTGGAAGCCTTTGCCAGGAGTTCCGTAATTGGTGATGTAGGGTTGTTCATGCATGTTCTCGCCGATGCCATGACCGGTGAGGTCGGGGATCACGGTGAAGCCCGCGTCTTCCACCACGGTTTGAACCGCGTGGCCGATGTCGCCGATGTGGCAACCGTCTTTGATTTGGTGGATTCCGGCCCACATGGCTTTGATGCAGGTGTCCACGAGTCGTTGAGCCACGTCTGAGGTCTTTTTACCGACTACAACGGCCACGGCCGAGTCACTGACCATGCCGCGCACCACGACGCCTCCATCGATGGAGAGAATGTCTCCTTCTTGAAGAGGCACGTCATTGGGGAAGGCGTGTACGACGGCGTCGTTCACCGAGGTGCACAAAATGTAAGGGTAACCGTGAAAGCCTTTGAAGGCGGGACGGACTTTGTATTTTTCACAGAGTTCTGCGGCGCGGCGTTCCAAGTCCATGGTGGTGATTCCCGGAACCGTCATCTCTTCCAATTCTTTGAGGATCAAACCTAAAATGCGGCAACTTTCCCGCATGGCTACGATTTGCTCCGGCGTTTTGACTTTGGTCATGCCCATTGGAAGTCCGTTTTAAGGACCTCTTGGATGTCTACAGTCACTTGTTCGATGGCTTGTTCTCCTTTGACGATGAGCATTTTCCCTTCAGCTTTGTAGGCTTCGATCACAGGCACCGTCTTTTGAAGGAAGGTGTCGAGGCGAACGCGAATGGCATCTGGAGTGTCGTCTTGGCGAGTGATCAAGGTGCTTCCGTCGCTTTCACAGGTTTCTTTGGTGTAGGCAGCAGGGTAGATGGTCTTGCAGCTTGGGCACATGCGACGAGTGGTGAGGCGTTTAACCGCTTCCGCTTCGGTGAGTTCAATGAGGAGTCCTTTGAAAGAACGTCCTTCTTTAGTCATGAGGGCATCGAATTGTTCCTTTTGATCGTCGCTTCGAGGAATTCCATCAAAGAGCGCATTCTTTCCAGCAGGGAGGTGGTGCAAAAAGTCAGTGATGATTTCCATCACCACTTCAGTAGGAACGAGGTTCCCAGATTCGATGATGGCTTTTACTTTGCGAGCGAGTTCAGTGTCTTCACTGGAGAGGCGGCGGAGTTCGGCGCCTGTTTCGAAAATCACAAGATTGCAGTGCTCAGCGATGGCTTTACTTTGTGTGCCTTTACCGGAGCCTTGCATTCCAAAGAGTACGAGATCCATAGTTGAAAAGTGATTAACCTTTGTAGAAACGCTCGTAGTGGTGAGTCAGCAACTGAGCGTTGATCTGACGAATCAAATCCAAGACCACACCCACGATGATGATGATTCCGGCTCCACTCACGAGAGTAGGAGCTCCACTGATATTCAATTTAGCGAAGACCAATTGCATCACGATAGGAAGTACTCCCACGAAGGCGATCATGGTTCCTCCGAAAAGGTTCAAACGGTTGGAAACTTTGGAGAGGTAATCGGAGGTTTCTTTACCAGGACGAAGTCCAGGAACAAAGCCTCCACGCTTTTGAATGTTGTCGGCGATTTCTTCTGGTTTGAAGACGATGCTCACGTAGAAGAAAGTGAAGCCAATGACCAAGAAGAAGTACAAAATGGTGTAAGACCAGCTTTGAGTGTTGAGTTGAGTGGTTGCGAGTTCACCGAGTTTCTTCACCCAAGGAGAATCTGCATAGAGCAAGAATTGTCCGATGATGGAAGGGAAGGTGATGAGAGAAACCGCAAACAGAATCGGAATCATTCCTGCTTGGTTGATGCGAATGGGCAAGAAAGACTGTTCAGCCTTTCCGCGTCCACGTTGACCTGCATAAGTGATGGGAATGCGACGTTGACCTTCTGTGAAGAGCACCACGAGGAGGGTGAACAAAAGACTGAAGAGCACAACGG
>CAZROM010000012.1:22285-31813 GCA_964601715.1 uncultured Candidatus Peribacteria bacterium
CCTTCTGTGAAGAGCACCACGAGGAGGGTGAACAAAAGACTGAAGAGCACAACGGCCAAGAATGGAAGAAGACGTTCAGGTTCTGCTTGAGCCAACTTGAGGGAAGGTCCAACGACAGGAGGAATAGAAGCAACGATACCAGCGAAAATGATGATGGAAGTTCCATTTCCGATTCCTTTTTCAGAGATGAGTTCTCCAAGCCACATGATGGCGATGGTTCCAACCGTCACGCTGAGCATGATGGGGAGGATCACCATAGGATCACTCATGTTGGTGATGATTTCCACTTGAGCTTGAGAGTTGATGAGGGCGATCATTCCATAAGATTGGAGGAAAGCGAGAGGCAAAGCCAACCAGCGAGTGTAGCGGTTGAGACGTTTGCGTCCTTGATCGCCTTCTTTGGAAATTTCTTCAAGGCGAGGAACGATAACCGTGAGCAATTGAATGATGATGGACGCGTTGATGTAAGGAGAAAGACCCATCAAAGCGATGGAGAAATTCTCAGCACTTCCTCCAGTCAAAAGGCTGAAAGCTCCGAGCAAGGAGTTCTTTTCGAACACCAATGCCAAAGCCTCACGATTCACATTTGGTATAGTGACGTGAGTGAGCAAGCGATAGACCAAAACCAATCCTAAAGTGAAGAGGATCTTATTGCGGAGGTCTTTGGATTTCCAAATTTGTTTAAGTGCGTTCATGGGTTGGGCTAAGATTATTCAGCCGTTTTTTCTAAAACAGTGACTTCTGCGCCGGCTTTTTGTGCCTTTTCCAAGGCTGCGGCAGAAGCACAATCAACCGTGAGCTTCACTTTAACTGTCAATTCTCCGTTTCCAAGCAATTTCACTTTTCCAAGACGCTTAACAAGACGTTTAGCTTTGAGCACTTTAACATCCACCACGTCACCATCCTTGAAACCATTGAGGTCACCCAAGTTGATGGGGAGGTAGATTTCTTTGTTTGGATTCAAGAACCCTTTGAGTTTTGGCATACGGCGGACCAAAGGAGTTTGTCCTCCTTCGAATCCAGGGCGTACTCCGCCACCGGTGCGAGCTCCTTGTCCTTTCATTCCACGTCCGGAGTAGTTACCACGAGTGGCTCCACGTCCGCGGCGGATTTTGGACTTAGTGCTTCCTGTTGTTGGTTTGATGGTGTTTTGCTGCATAGTGTTTTAAGAGCACACGGGGTGCGAATTAAGCTTTCTTAGGAGCCGGTTTTTTGTCGGCTGGTTTTTTAGTGGGTTTGTTCATGCGTTTGTCTGCGTTCACCATTTCTTTTGCTTCGTTGCGTCCCATTTTCTTCACTTCTGGTGCAGAACGTTCAGCGTCGTCAGACACTTCAGCCTTCACACGATCGGTTTCCATATCGGTGCGTTCACGCATCTTGGTGAGAGCTTTGTAAGCTGCCTTAGCGGTGTTCACACGATTGTTGGATCCGAGAGACTTGGAAAGCACGTTCTTGATTCCAGCGAGTTCCAAAATTTGACGGAGAGCTCCTCCAGCGATGAGTCCAGTACCTTCACTTGCAGGCTTGATGAAGACTACAGAAGCCTTGAACTTCACTTGAGTTTGATGAGGAATGGTTCCTTTGTAGATTGGAACGCGGATGAGGCTCTTTTTAGCTTTAGCAACAGCCTTTTGAATGGCCATTTGAACTTCAGCAGCTTTTCCGAGTCCGTATCCTACAGTTCCTTTCTTGTTTCCGATCACGACGGTAGCACGGAAGCGCATACGGCGTCCTCCTTTAACCACACGAGTCACGCGAGCCACTTCAATCACGGCTTCTTCGAATTCCTTGGTTTCTTTTGGTAATGGTCTTTTTCCAGGTTTAGGCATAGGTAGGTGATAGAGTGATTAGAACTTGAGGCCACCTTGACGGGCGCCTTCTGCGACCGCTTGAACACGGCCATGATATTGATAACCATTTCGGTCGAAGACACAAGCTTTGATGCCGGCCTTGACTGCTTTTTCAGCAATTTCACTTCCCACAGCTGTAGCACGTTCTACTTTGGTTCCTTTTTCTACCTTCATGTCGTGAGCGGCAGCGAGGATTTTTCCGGAAGTGTCGTCTACGAGTTGAGCGTAGATGAAGCGCAAACTGCGGAACACGATGAGACGTGGCAATTTAGCAGTTCCAGAGACCTTAGCGCGAATGCGCACGTGTCTGCGGGCTCGTTTCAAATTTTTAGCTTTTTGAGAGTTCATGTCTTAGTTATATGTTATGCGCCTTTAGAAGCGGTCTTACCAGCCTTGCGACGGATGTGTTCGTCAGAGTACTTGATACCCTTTCCAAGGTAAGGTTCTGGAGGTCTGAATCCGCGGATTTCAGCAGAAACTTGTCCAACCAGTTGCTTGTCGATTCCAGATACGTAAAGGATGTTCTTCTTTTCGTCGTCTACTTTGAAAGTGATTCCAGCTGGGATTGGGTATTCAATTGGGTGAGAGTACCCGAGGTTGAGCACCAATTTGCTTCCAGCAACGGAAACACGGTAACCCACTCCATTGATTTCCAAAGTCTTAGTGAAACCTTTGGTCACTCCATCCACCATGTTTTGGAGGAGAGTACGAGTGAGACCGTGGAGAGCGTGCTTGAAACGATCTTCATCGTCGCGAGTCACAACCACTTGGTTTTCTTCAATGGTCACCGTGATCATAGGATGAGGTGTCCATTTGAGTTCACCTTTTGGTCCTTTGACTGTGATGGTTCCACTTGTATCTCTAGAGACTGTTACGCCTGTAGGGATGAGCACCGGGTTTTTACCAATTCGAGACATAATTTAGGTTGATTTCTTAGAAGTAGAATTAATAGATTTCGCAGAGAAGTTCTCCACCGAGCTTGGCCTTGCGAGCATCTTTACCACTCATCACTCCTTTGGGAGTGGAGAGGATAGCGAGACCGAGTCCGTTGAGTACCTTTGGAATTTCTGTTGTCTTTACATAGATGCGTTGTCCAGGACGGCTCACGAGAGTGAGAGTGATGTCGCGGCGATCTTCGAAAAGTTCTACGAGGATTTCTTTAGCAACACCTTCTCCGGTGACTTTGCTTTCACGGATGTAACCTTCAGCCTTAAGCACAGCACAGATGTCTGCTTTAAGACGAGAATGAGGAACGTGCACAAAGTTCTTACGAGCGCGTGCTGCGTTTCGGATTCTTGTTAGAAGGTCGGCAATAGGATCGGTGAGTGTCATTTTTTACAGGATGATGGTAGAAGTTGAGATAGAGTGAGGTGAGGCAGAGGCTCGGCTTCGCCGAGTGTTACCAGGAAGATTTTGTGAGTCCCATGATGGCTCCTTTGCGAGCGAGTTCTCGGAAGCAGATACGGCAGAGATCGAATTTTCGCATGTATCCACGTACACGTCCACATTTTCCGCAACGGTTGTACATTTTAACTGCTTGCCCAGGCTTTGGTTTCAAACCGAGAGCCAAACGGTGTGCCACTGCACGCTTGCGTTTGTTTGTCTTGTTGATCATCGAGAGTTTAGCCATTTGGAGTTCTAGAAGTTAATTATTGAGCCTTACGGGTGACTTTACCTTCAACGCTCACTTCGTCGCGGAAAGGGAAGCCGAGAGCCTTCAAAAGAAGGTAAGCTTCTCGGTTGTTTCGAGCGGAAGTACAAACGTTGATTTGAATACCGTGAGTGCGAGTCATGCTTTCCTGATTTACTTCAGGGAAAATGCTGCAATCTTCGAGGCCCAAAGTGAAGTTACCGCTTCCATCGAAACCACGAACGGTGATTCCACGGAAGTCACGAACACGGGGAAGTACAATGTTCACAAGTCGTCCAATGAAGTCGGTCATACGATCCCCACGAAGGGTCACGTGAATACCTACAGGGAGACCTTTACGAAGTTTGAAGTTCGAAATTGCCATACGTGCTTTACGAACCACAGGCTTTTGACCAGTGATGTCGAGTAAAGTCTTTTCAACGTGGGAGAAATCTTTGTTCCCACCCGTGACCATGCTACCAATACCAACGTGCACGCTCACTTTTTTGAGGAAAGGGAGGGCATGAGGGTTGGAACGTCCCAACTCTTTTACAAGTTCGGACATGGTCTCGTTTTGTACAGGTTTCTTTGCAGGCATATTATTTAGATGACGGTGTTACTTTTTTTAGCAATGCGTTCTTTTGTTCCGTCTTTAGTGAGGCGGTAACCGATTCGAGTTGCTTTCTTAGTCTTAGGATCGATGAGCATCACATTGGATGCAGCCATAGAAGCTTCGAAAGTAGCTTTGGAACCTTTCTTGTTTGCGGTCTTCTTCACGTGGCGAACGACCATGTTGAGTCCTTCTACCACTACGCGATTGCTCTTTTCAAGAACGCGCATAACCTTTCCGGTTTTGTTGCGGTCTTTACCAGCAATTGCTACGACAGTGTCTCCAGTCTTGATTTTCATAAATTTAGAGTACTTCAGGTGCTAAAGAGATGATTTTTTGGTATCCACGTTCGCGGAGTTCACGAGCAACAGGTCCGAAGACACGAGTTCCTTTTGGCACTCCGTCTTTTCCGACGATCACAACAGCGTTTTCATCGAAACGAATGGATGATCCATCACGGCGGTGAAGAGTCTTGGTCATGCGTACAATGACTGCACGTTGAACGGACTTTTGTTTCACTGCACCTTTTGGAGCAGCCTTCTTCACGCTGACTACGATTTCATCACCGATGTAAGCGTAGCGACGTTTGGAAGCTCCGAGAACCTTGATGCACATTACTTCTTTTGCACCACTGTTGTCTGCGACTGTGAGATTTGATTGTTGCTGAATCATATTGAATTACTTTTGAGTGGGTTCGGTTACCGTCCAACGCTTCATCTTTGAGAGGGGACGAGTTTCGTAAATTGTTACTGTGTCGCCAACATTGTAAGTGTCGTTTTCGTCATGCGCATGAAATTTTGCATGAACGGTGTAACGCTTCTTGTACTTAGGATGCGTCTTGGAAGTTTCAGCTTCCACTACGATGGTCTTAAGTCCAGATTTTGAGACGACAACGCCTTTTTTACTTCGCATCGTTTGAAGAGTTATTGAGGGTGTAAATACGAGCAATTTGCTTTTTGAGCATTTTCACTTTGTGTCCTTGTTTCGCTTTTCCAGTCTTGAGATCCACGTTGAGGTGGGCCAATTCTTTCTTGAGCTCAAGCGTGTGCTTAGCACGTGCTTTCAAGTCCATCTTTTTGATTTCGTCCATGGGATTAGCTTGTTTCGCCATATTTATTAGAGGTCTTTAGAGGATACTACACGAGTTTTGATAGGAAGCTTGTACCCAGCCATTTTGAGGGCGGCACGAGCAGTCTTTTCATCGACTCCATCCATTTCAAACATAATTGTTCCAGGCTTCACCATAGCGGTGTAGCGGTCTACCGTACCTTTTCCGGATCCCATTGGTACTTCAGCTGCTTTCACAGTGATAGGCTTGTGGGGGAAGATACGGATCCAAATCTTACCAACGCGTTGAATGTGGTGAGCCAACACACGACGAGCGGATTCAATCTGACGAGAAGACAATTCTTTGATCTCGAGAGCTTTGAGTCCGTAGTTGCCGAAGGCGAGGGTCGAACCACCCTTAGCGTTTCCTTTGAAGGAACCACGAAGACGTTGGGATTTGCGATATTTTGCTCTTGAAGGAAGTAACATATCTTATTATTTAGTTTGAGGGGCTTGTTTACTGAATACCATTCCACGGTTGATCCAAACTTTCACTCCGATGATTCCGTAAGTGGTCTTTGCTTCAGCGAGAGCGTAGTCGATGTCTGCACGGAAGGTGTGAAGAGGGATTTGTCCTTCAGCGTAGAATTCACTTCGTGAGATTTCTACTCCGTTGAGACGTCCTCCAACACGGATCTTGATTCCTTTAGCACCTGCTTCGAGAGCCTTTTTAACGGACATCTTGGCAGCACGGCGGTAAGAAACACGACGTTCGATTTGCATTGCGATGTTCTCAGCGGTGAGCCAAGCATCGAGTTCAGGCTTCTTGATTTCTTTGATGTTGAGAGTGAATTTGTGTCCGAATTCTTTTTCGAGAGCTGCTTTGAGGTCTTCTACGCTTGCACCTTGGCGTCCGATGATCACTCCAGGTTTAGCTGAGTGAACACTGAGACTGATGTCTTTTGCGTTGCGTTGAAGTTCAATGCGAGACACTCCGGAGTCGTTCAACTTGGAACGAACGAAGGCACGAATCTTGAGATCTTCTGCAAGCATTTTGCCGAAGGTTCGCTTTCCTGCGTACCAGCTGGAATCCCAAGTGCGGATGATACCAGTACGAAGCCCAATTGGATTTACTTTACTTCCCATAATTAGTTGGTAGAAGAGGGTTTAGAAGGAGTCTTTTTTGCTTTAACAGCTTTAGCTGGAGCAGAAGCTTTCACATCCACAGTTACGCGGATTTGAGCAGTTCTTTTGAGAATAGGGTGAACACGTCCACGAGATACAGATACTCCACGCTTGTAGGTTGGGCCTTTGGTCACAACGATTTCTTTGATGTAGAGGCTGTCCACGTTTTGCTTGAGATTGTGCTGAGCATTTGCAGCTGCAGAGGCCACCACCTTGTAAAGGATTTTAGCACCCTTCTTAGGAGTGAACTGAAGTTGTTCGAGGGCGGCGTTAACCATTTGACCACGAACCATTCCAGCCACGAGGTTGGCTTTTTCTGGTGAGATGCGAATGTTGCTGAGTAGAGCTTTCATTGTTTAGTCGAGTAGGCTTTTATAAGGATTTATGCGGCTTCTTTAGTCTTAGTTGGGTGACCACGGAACTTACGAGTGTAAGCGAATTCTCCGAGGTGGTGACCAACCATGGCTTCAGTAACGAAGACAGGGATGTGCTCTTTACCGTTGTAAACTGCAAAGGTGAATCCTACGAATTCAGGAGCGATCGCACAGCGACGAGCCCAAGTCTTGATGACTTTTTTCGTGTTACCGTCGCAAGCAAGCACCTTTTTCATGAGGGTTTCGTCGACGTATGGACCTTTGAGACTACTTCGAGACATAGAGTTTAAAGATTATTGAGTTCAGCGAGCATCTTACCCTTACGAGTCTTCACAATCCAACGATCGGTGTACTTGCGGTTTCTAGTCGCAACACCAAGAGCGTGAAGCCCCCAAGGAGTCTTAGGATATTTCATACCGATAGGACAGTTTCCTTCTCCTCCTCCGTGTGGGTGGTCGCAAGGGTTCATAACCTTACCACGCACTTCAGGGCGGAGACCCATCCAACGACTGCGACCGGCTTTACCGATCGAAACGTTGCCATGGTCGAGATTGGACACACGTCCGATGCTAGCGAAACATTTCTTTTGTACGAAACGCACTTCTCCGGAAGGAAGCTGTACTTGAGCGTACTGTCCATCCAGGGAAACGAGTTTTGCAGAAGATCCAGCAGATTTTGCGAGTTGTCCAGGTCCATTCAAGTCCACTTGTACGTTGTAGATTTCAAATCCAACAGGGATGTTTTCAAGCATCATGCGGTTTCCAAGACGAGCGCGAGCTTTAGGGGAGGTGATGAGACGTTCTCCAACCTTGATTCCTTCTGGAGCCAAGTGGTAACGGTATTCACCATCCTTGTAGCAAACGAGCATAATGAACGCGCTACGATTTGGATCGTATTCTACTGTTTTTACAGTGAATTCGATGTTCATCTTATCGGTCTGCTTGAAATCCATAACACGAAGTTTGGTCTTGTTTCCGGCTCCACGGTGACGAACAGTGATCACACCACGAGCATTACGTCCAGCGTATTCCTTTTGAGCTTTGAGAAGCTTCTTGAAAGGTTTGTTGGTTGTAACTTCCTCATAGGTGAGGACACTCATTTCGCGTCGAGCGTTACCCGTTTTTTTAACTTTCTTTAGAGGCATAAAATTTAGTTGGAAGCCGCAGCGGCTTTGGATTTAGTTGTTTTAGCAGTCTTAGTGAGATCAAGCTTTTCACCTGCCTTGAGAGTGATGATAGCACGACGGCTAGCAGCACGCTTTTGCATAGGCTTTCGTCCTTTTCCGAGGCGGAACTTTGGAAGGCCGTGAAGGATGTTCACTTTGTCGACTTTCACTCCGTACAAGTCCATCATAGCGTTCTTAACGTCTACTTTCGTAGCGTCGTCATGAACGATGAAGCTGACTTTGTTCTGAGTTTCTTGACGTACAGTCTTCTCAGTCATTACCGGTTTCAGAAGGATTTGAGCGAGATTCATAAAGCTTATTTAGTGTAGGTTGATTCAAGATCTTTCATCGCTGCACTTGTGAAGAGTACGTTGTCGTACTTGAGCAAGTCTGCAGGATTCAAATAGCCAGAGAGGATGGTCTTGCTGCGGCTGTAATTGCGAGCAGACAAGAACAAAGTCTTTTCATCACGAGTGCGTACAATGAGTACGTTACGGTTCACAGGGAGCTTAGCAACGAAATCGAAGAAAGTCTTGGTCTTTGGAGCGTCGAGTTCGAACTTGTCGAGACCGAGCACTTTTCCATCCTTAGCTTTAGAGGAAAGGATTTGGAAGAGAGCCTTGCGGCGCATTCCCTTGTTCATCATCTTTTCAAAGTTCTGCCACTTCTTAGGTCCAAAGGCATTTCCCCCTCCTCGCATGTGAGGATTACGGGTGGAACCTTGACGAGCGCGTCCGGTGTGCTTTTGAGCGAAAGGTTTTTTACCCCCTCCACGCACATCTCCTTTGTTGAGGATGTGAGCAATAGGACGACGAGCGTTGGCCTGTTGGTACATGAGATAACTGTGCACGAGCCCTTCTGCGCCTTCAACCTCGAAGATTTCTTTAGCGAGATTCATGTCTCCAGTTTTCTCTCCAGCCTGATTGTAAAGTGGTGCTTTCATTGTTTAATTAATTCTTGCGGATAATTACGAGGGAACCTTTGCTTCCTGCCACTGGTCCTTTGAGACCAAGGAGGTTCTTTTCTCTGTCTACATAGACAACTTCTACTTCTTCAAGGGTAACAGTGTCCAGACCCATGTGGCCGGCCATGCGCATACCTTTGAAGACTTTACCGGGACGAGCACGAGCTCCAATGGCTCCTGGTTCACGCATGAAGTGAGAACCGTGGGAACGAGGACCTCCACGGAAGTGGTGACGTTTCATCACTCCTTGGAAACCTTTACCTTTGGACGTGCTAGTGATTTTAGCTTTTTCACCGACCTCGAATAGGTCGAGAGAAATTGCATCACCGGCTTTGAAGTCGCTACCATCTTCGATACGGAATTCGCGCTTGAAGCGGAATTTTTTGTTCTTGGTCGGTTTTTTCAATGCATCGAACCCAAGGACTAACGCCGGATATCCGTCTTTTTCAGTTGTCTTTACTTGTACTACCGTGTTGGGAGCACATTCGACTACTGTGAGAGGGATCACGCGACCGTCGTCTTGGATGAGACGTGTCATACCGATTTTTTTGCCGAGTATTCCTGGCATAATTTAGGGCTTAGTGTGAATTGAAGCGTTTGGTCTTGTCCCCGATGGGGTCCCACTAGGGAGCCTTTTGCTTCGCTTCTAAGATAAATGCCCGGAGATACTAATGGCCTAGAGTGGCTAAGTCAAGAGATTTTT
>CAZROM010000013.1:0-10050 GCA_964601715.1 uncultured Candidatus Peribacteria bacterium
ATGATTTCATCTTGGCGGATGGCGCCGAGCACCATCACGTTCACGAGGCAGTTGTCGTTGTAGGATTCATCAAAATAAGTGTCTCCGGCAAGATTGGGCACTCCGAGTGGATTGCCGTAACCCGCGATCCCTGAAATCACACCTTCTGCAATGTGATGCGGCGTGGCTTTGCTCAAATCTCCAAAACGAAGCGGATCGGCGGTGGCGATGGCACGTCCTCCCATCACAATGATGTCGCGAACGAGACCTCCAATTCCAGTGGCGGCTCCTTCGTAAGGAACCACTTGAGAAGGATGGTTGTGGGATTCATGCCCCATGATCACGCCATAACTTTTTCCGTTTGCGGCTGTTGCGAAGTGTACGATCCCAGCATCTTCTCCGACCCCAAGCATGACATTCGGAGCTTTGGTGGGGAGGGTTTTTAAGAAAGGACGGCTGGAGCGGTAGGAGCAGTGTTCGCTGCCTTGAATTCCCCAAACGATGGCTTCGGTGAGGGTTGGTCCTCGGCCCAAAATCTTTTCCACTTCTCGCGCTTCGGCAACCGTGAGTCCAATTTTATTGTCTTTGAGCACGCGCAAAACCTCCTCGTCAGACATTTGTGAGAAGGCAAGGGTTGGTGAGAGGTGAGCCATATCTAAGCTGAATATAGGGGAAGGGGGCTGGGTTTGTAAAGTGCAAGACAGCCTATATGAGTGCTTGGACCGTTTGCCAAAATTGAAAGATGTCGCTGCATTCACCGACGTCGGTGAATTGCTCAGCTTTTTTGAATTGTGACAAGAGGGCCGATTTGACGAAATCGATTTCATGTGGCATAATATCCAGATTGCATCCTTAAACCAAAACAAAATGCAGCACAAAAAATTACTCGTCGGAGCTTTAACTCTCGCCCTATTGCTCGGAGGAACCTACGCCTATAGTGAAGGGGGAAGTTTGCAAGGAAAGTTTGGCGGATCTTCGTTATCGACCACAAAGTCCACAGGAAAAACGACCAGCTCGTCGACCAGCACCGCAACGAAACCTGACCTGTATTTTGGCGGCGCAGTGAGTTATGACAGTGGACAGAACGCGTTCAGCGTTTCTGTGTGTCAAACGAATGTGGCCAGTACAGATGTGAAGTTGACTTCCCTCAAGTTTGCCGTCGCTCGTGGCCAAAGCGCTACCGTACAGTTCTATCCTACGACAACGACCTCTGCCACGTGTCAGACTGTGCGCTCTGGAGATCTCCTGGACACCCTTTTGATTTCTCAAAGTGGTTCCTATGACCTGACCGCCACTTTGGATACGACCTCAGTTCAAACGGAGGCCAGTGAGACCAACAATACCGTGACCACAAGTGGAGTTGTGGCTGCTTCCGGAGGCTATCCATATCTTTACGATTCTGCGAACCTACCAGACCTTAGCGTCGATGACATGTACATCGAAAAAGACGGTGCTCAGTACAATGTACTCTCTCGCGTTTGCGGACTAAACGACCTTCTCTCTTATCCTTCGGGAGGCGAGGTTGCCAGTACGTTCTCTTTGTATCAAAATGGCGTTGAAATCGATAGCGAGGATACGGCAAACGGAAATTATTTCGGATCCACCGAAGACTGTGGTTACTACGGGTTTAGCGTTGCCCCCAGCAAAGCCAGCCTCCTGCAGTCTGGTACCGTGACCATGTACACGCAACTCGATGTTAGGGACAATGTTCCTGAATCCAATGAAGACAACAATGGCTTTGGCCAAACCTTCACCGATGAGCTCGTGGTGGAATAGTCTGTGAGCACTTTAAAAAGCCCTGCCGAAAGGTGGGGCTTTTTTTGTGCGAATTTTAACTCTCCACGACTTTTCCTCCTTCCACATGGATGCGCTGATTTTTGTAGCGATCGATGAGGCTGAGGTTGTGGGTGGCAAAAATCACGGTGGCGCCTTCGATGTGGAGCTTTAAAAACAGTTCCACGATTTCTTCGGCGGTGGCTGGATCGAGGTTCCCGGTGGGCTCATCGGCGATGATGAGGCGAGGTTCATGGATCAAGGCTCTGGCGATGGCACAGCGTTGTTTTTCTCCTCCCGACAGCATGTGAGGGAAGTGATGACGCGCATCGGAGAGTCCCACTTTGGCGAGAACCTCAGGCACTCGCTCGGCGATTTGTTTTTCGCTGTAGCCGCAGACCTCCATGGCGAAAGCTACGTTTTCGAACACGGTTTTGTTGGGCAAAAGTTTGTAGTCTTGGAAGACGATGCCGAGTTTTCGGCGGTATTCTTGCAAGGCTGCAGTGTCTAGTTTGTTGATGGCGTATCCATCCACCAGCACTTCTCCTTCGGTCAACTCCACCGCTCCGATGAGCGAATGAATGAGCGTGGTTTTACCCGCGCCCGAAGCGCCCGTCAGCCACACCCAAGCGCCTCCCTGAATGGTCAGGTTGACGTTATCGAGGACAAAACGTTCTCCGTATTTTTTGGTGGCGTTTTTGAATTCAATCACGGGAGAAGAATAGCGCTGATTGGATCATTTTCAAAAAGATTTCCTCTTAGCGCTCCGGGCCGCTAGGCCGAGTCCTACTTTCGAGGAAATCCTTTTGAAAATGCCAAGCGCTATTCCAAGTTGTGCTCCGGGCCGCTAGGCCAAGTCTCACTTTCGAGGAAATCTTTTTGAAAATGCCAAGCGCTATTCCAAGTTGTGTTCCGGGCCGCTAGGCCGAGGCCGTCTTTCGCGTTATAATCGAGGCATGAAACTTTTGCGTCGTGCCTTTATCGCCTTTGCTTTAATCCTGTGCTTGGTTCCGCAGGTTTTTGCGGCGGTGGATGTGACTCCTTTTGATTTGCAGAATTCGGCGAAATTGCTCAAGCCCGATGGATCCAGTTTGGGCAGCCTCACTGGCTTTAGTCCCTTTTATTATCGCAGCCAAAGTTCTATTTCGGGAGGAATTTTGACTCGTTATCAAGCCTTGCTCCTCAGTGATCCTTGGCTCAGCAAAGGTCTGCCTGAACTTCAGTTGCTGGCGGTGGCTTATGCGGACCAAGACGCAGCCGATCTCGCTTTTGACAACTACCGATCGAGTGGGCGATTCAGTGCGGATGATTTGACGTTGATTTCGGAAACATCGCATGCGTTTTTTTATTCCGAAGCCAGTGGAGGAGAGGCCATGGATTTGTTCAAGTCGGTGAGCACGAGCAGCAGCTCTTATCATTGGCTGGAAAAGAATGGCAACGTGCTGATCCAAGCCAGTTTGTACTTGGGCGAGGGCCCTGTGCACCAAGACACCTTGAGCACATTTTCGGAGCTGAGCAGTGCGGCACTTTCGCCGCTTTTGTCTTCGGCCGCGAATGCTGAAAAAATCAGCTTAGGACTTTTATTCCCTCCTGAAAATCCACTTTTTTCTGCTCAAACGGAAAGCAGTTCTTTGGATCTTAGCAAGAGCCTTACTCTGCCCAAAAATGGAACTTTGAGTTTGGATGTGTACGTGAGTGATCCCAGCTCTGCGCAAGGAACGATTTTGGATTCGAGCGGACTGCTGAGTGCCAGCGACGGGGATTTTTATTTGTACATCACAAAAACAGGAAAGGTTTTGGCTGGGCTGTATGCGCCGTATTACGATGCCGACTGCACTCAATCCGCAGGCTGGTACAGCGTGAGCAGCGGCGGCACGCTCTATCCTTACGAATGGAATCACATTGTGTTGAATTTTGGCGTGGGTGGCTTTGCGTTGAAACTCAACGATGAGGCCAAAAGCACTTGTTCTGTTTCGCAAGCGCTGACGAGCCGTCCTTTGTATTTGGGCGACTACCCTTCGGACTCGGTGAGCGAAGGAATGCTGGGCGTGGTGGATCATGTGACGAGTTCGTTTTCGACGGATGACTTGGGGCGCACAGTGGACACGGTGCTGCAAAATTTAGGATTTTTGGATGTGGACACGAGCGATGCCGACTACAGCATTTTCAAGGCCTTGAAAGATAAAAAAGTCTTCATGGGCAGCGACGGACTGATGAATGCAGAAGGAACCTTGAATCGCGCCGCGATGGTGAAGATCATCACTCGTGCTTTTGCGCTGGGCAGCTCGACGGGAACCGTTTCGTTTTGGGATGTGCCGAGTGACGCGTGGTACCGCAAGTATTTGGCCAAGGCGGTGGAAGTGGGAATGGTGAAAGGACGAGCGGATGGAAGTTTTGGCGGAGGAGACCTTGTGACGCGAGCGGAATTCTTCACAATGCTCTCGCGTTTGGACGAAAGTTTTTCTGCGGAAGAAACACCCAGCACCTACAGCGATGTCAAAGATTCTGCGTGGTATTTTGGCGGCGCGTCTTACGCTCAAGCCAAGGGATTTGTGAGTGGCACGACTTTTGACCCCAATGTCACGGTGACGCGCCGCGAGGCCGCCCGTGTTCTTTACGCTTTGATGAAACTTTGACTTCAATGACCAACGATTCCACGCCACCCATTTCGGAAGTTCAACGCCTCATCACGCGCTTTTTGGAGCACCTTGAAATCGCCAAAAATAAATCCAAAAAAACGATAGAAAATTATCATCATTATTTGCAACGTTTTGCTGAATTTTTGGAGGAGAAAAAGAGAACTGCTGCCTTTCCTGCAGCTTTGAGTTTGGACGATGTACACGGCTATCAACTGTGGCTGAACCGCTTGGAAGACGCGAAAGGGAACGGGCTTTCGATGAAAACGCAGGACTACCATTTGATCGCATTGCGTGCGTTTTTGAAGTACTTGGTGAAGCAAGACATTCCCACGTTGTCGCCCGAAAAAATTGAGCTTAAAAAAATTCCGGAACGCGTGGTGGATTTTTTGACGCGTGAGGAAGTGGAACGTCTGTTTGAATCCGTGAGCATTGGGCGAGAATCGTCGGAGGGCAAGCGAGCGGAACAGCAAGAAAAAGCGGTGCTGCGCGACAGAGCCATGCTCGAAACCTTGTATTCCACGGGACTGCGCGTTTCAGAATTGGTGGGGCTCAATCGAACTCAAGTGGATTTGGAGCGCAAAGAATTCACGGTTCGAGGAAAGGGGCGCAAGGTGAGGTTGGTGTTTTTGTCCGATCGCTGTGTGGGACACTTGAAAGCTTATTTGGCGAAGCGCAGTGACAATTGGGAACCGCTGTTCATCAGTTTTGCTCGCAATCGTGAGGACATGGAACTCGGCTTGGGTGAAAAGCACCGACTGACGGCCTACAGTGTGCAAGATATGGTTCGCCACACCGGACGCATGGCAGGCATAGGGAAAAAAGTCACGCCGCACTTGCTGAGGCACTCTTTCGCCACGGAGCTGCTGCACAATGGCGCGGATATCCGCAGTGTTCAAGAAATGCTGGGGCACGCTTCGATCACGACCACGCAAATTTACACGCACAGTACGAATGAACGGCTGCGCGAGGTGCATCGAAAGTTTCATGGGTAAGGGTAGGCGCTCTTTACGCTGTAGCTTTGCTTCAGTAGGATGGTGCAGATTAACCTCACTCCCATGAAAAAAATTCACTTAGGTCTTCTTGCACTCGTTGCTGTTTTAGCTCTCACAGTTGCGACTCTTTATCTCTCCGGAAATTTGAGTTCCCTTGAAGGAAAATTCAGTACCAAGCTGAAGACAAGCAATGGAATGGAAGGCGAGGAAACTCGCGAATTCAAACCCACCACCAACGGGATGGAGGCTGAAGAAACTCGCGAATAAAAGTTGGGCTGCTCAGAAGACTTGCAAAATTGCATTTTTGTGCTAAAATCTGCCGGCACTGATTTAACAAACCTGTAAATGCTGCGCCCAGATGTGAGATTAGAACTTGATTTGAATCCTGACTCTGCTCGACCTTCTTCAGGTCGCTTGGGGGCAGCGCTTGTGCTTTTTACAAGCTTGCTTTCCGCCTGTGTGCCTGAAGGCGATTTGTCGATCAAAGATAGTGACAGCGATAGCGTTGCGGCTTCTGAACGAGACGACACAGGCGATGACGACGTTCAACAAAGAGATTCCGGCGAGGACAGCGCCAGCCAAACAGACGACACTTCAGAAACTGGCGACACAGACACGAGTGGCGAAACCGAAGTGCCAGAATGTGAGCCTCACAACACGGGTGCATGGCCCACGGACGTGAGCGATGAATGGGGAGCTTCTTTCCGCGAAAATGGGGGTGGCGAATTGAGTGGCATCACAGGAATACCTGGCGCAACGGTGGATCTTTCGGCAGAAGTGATCTATGGGGTAGGCGACACTGGCGTGCTCTATGAAATGGATGGAGATTTTAATCTTTCGCAATGGTGGATCCTTTCTACACCTGAAGACATCGAAGGCATTGGCGTGGACTCATTGACTGGTGAAATCTTTACCGTGGACGAAGACTACAGCGACGTGGATGGCTGGAATTGGGCATCTGACACAGATCCCGTGAAAACGGAAACGGACTGCACCCTCAACATCTCGGCCGATACCGCCAATAACGCAGGGATAGAAGGCTTCACCTACCTTTCTGCGGATGAGGCTCCGGCATCGTGGGCGACTGAAAGTTGGAAGGATGAACGAGGTTATTTGCTTGCAGGCTCACAAACGGATAGCAATGTGGGTGTTTTCCCAATCGGACTCTGCGTCAGTGATGCGGTGCTCCCTCCAGTCCTTAGTATTCCGACTGGAGATTCGAATACAGACATCGCAGGTCTTGCGACACTTCAGGGCAATTTGTATGTGCTTAAAGATGGCGCCAACACTGTGAGTGTGATTGACCTTTCCACTCAAGCTACGAAGTACATCTACACCTTGCCCACAGCTGGCCAAGAAGAAGGAATTTGGCTCAAGCTAGACGATTGCGATGCAGAAAATGGCGTTGCCTCCATGTATGTTGCGGATGACGTGAGTGGTGAGATCAACAGATATGTCGTCCCTGTGGACAGCGCGTACTAAATCCCTTCAGCCACATCCTGTATTGGACAACGGAAACTTTTGTCTATTTTGTCCATTGAATTGGTGAGCGTGTACTCACCTTTTGTGCTAATATAAGGTTAGGATTCACTTCTATCTTATGGACAATTTAGATTCACTTTCCGACAAAGACCTTTATGCTCGCTGCCAAGAGTATGGCACTCATGCCCGCATCTGGCGAAGGCGATTTGCAGGTTTGCTTCCAGAAGTTTTGCGGCGAGAGCTGCATCGGCGACGAGGCTTCGGCTCGATTTATGAGTTCGCTTTTAAGCTGGGCGGGATGAGCAGCGCGAGTGTGGACAAAGTTTTGCATCTTGCCGAAAAATTGGCGGATAAACCGGTGCTTCGGGCTCAACTTTTGAGTGGCGAACAGGGTTGGTCTAAAATTGAGAAGGTCGCTTATGTTGCGACACCTGAAACAGATGGGGAGTGGGCTAAAAAAGTGGAGACCATGGCGACACCAGCCCTCACGGCGTATGTGCAAGTTCAGCGAAACGAGGCAGCCTTTACAGAAATCCAAAAGCAGTCAGGATTCACCGACGTCGGTGAATTGCAGCCCAATTTTAAAATGGAGCAATGGGCGAATTTGAATTTTTCCGTTTCCCCCGAGGTGGAGAAACGGCTGCGCTTGCTGAAGTATCAGCTCGAAAAAGAAAAGGGTGCGACGCTCACGTTCAATGAAGTGATGCAAACTTTGATGGAGGGAGGATCTCGTGAAGCAAAAATGGTGATCCAGGTCTGCCCTGAATGCGCGACTCGAAAAGCAAATGAAGTGGCTCGAGAAGACGGCGTTTTGATGCAGCCGCGACGACATATTCCTGCGGCCGTGCGGCGTTTCGTGGAAGCTAAATACCAAGGATTTTGTGGTTTCCCGCACTGCACTCGAGCGGCCACTTCGTTGCATCATACGCGGCGCTTTGCATTGGACTCCCGACACGATCCAAATGCGATTGTTCCGTTGTGCAAAAATCATGAGAGGCTGGTGCACTCTGGCCTGATTGAAAATGAGGAAGACACTCCAGAACTGTGGCGACTTCTTTCCAGACCACAAACGACTGCGTCGAAATACAAAATCGATCAGGCCGTGCTCAAATTTAGAAAAGAAGCTACAATTGGGCCATAATGATTTTAAACGCTCAACAACTGGCCGAAAACGAAGCGAAGGTGCTTAGACCTTATGCAGTGCTGAGCCGCGCAACCAAGGGGCGCGTGCATCAAGAAGCGCCCGACACGCAACGTTTGCCTTTTCAAAAGGACCGAGATCGCATCATTCACAGCAAGGCGTTTCGTCGACTCAAGGGCAAGACTCAGGTTTTTGTGGCGCACTATGGGGACCACTATCGCACTCGTTTGTCGCACAGTTTGGAAGTGGCGCAGGTGTCTCGCGACTTGGCGCGAATGCTCGGCCTCAACGAAGACCTCGCAGAGGCCGTGGCTTTGGCGCACGACCTAGGGCACACTCCGTTTGGACATGCGGGTGAACACGCTTTGGACGAGTGTTTGCGCGAGCATGGACTCGAATTCGAACACAATCGTCAAAGTCGCAGAATTGTTGAAGAGCTGGAGGACAGTTATCCGGCGTGGCGCGGACTGAATTTGAGCCGTGAAGTGATCGAAGGTCTTATGAAGCATGAAACGTCTTGGGATCATCCGAAGTCCGCGCAAGAAGGATGGGTGAGGCCGTCGCTGGAGGCACAAGTGGTGAACCTCGGGGACGAAATTGCTTATCAAAATCACGACGTGGACGACGGCCTGCGCAGTGGTCTGTTCAACGAAGAAGACTTGGCAAAATTGGCCCTCTGGCAGGCTGCCTCGGAGCGAGTTTTGAGTGAATACGGCTGGATAGCCGATGAAAAAATCCGCTGGAGCCGAACGGTGAGCAAAATGATTGGGCTCATGATTGCCGACATTGCCGAAGAAACGAGTGAGCGTCTTGCAGAAGCGCAGATCCAAAGCTTGGAGGATGTGTACGCTTGCCCACGACCGCTCGTTCATTTTTCACAAGAAATGGAAATCAAAAACAAAGAGCTGAAGGATTTTTTGACCACGCATTTGTACTTCCATCCCACGGTGGTGGCTTTGTCCAAACACGGGCAAGACGTGATCCGCGAGCTCTTTAAAAAAGGCCTCTCCGAAGGTGTACCTTTAGAAGAACTTCGCGATTTTATTGCTGGGATGACGGATGGATTTGCGGAGCTGGGAAGAGAATAAATTCGGCTCAAAACAAAATGCTTTTAGCCTGGAGCATTTCTAAAAAACTCCTCTTAGCGCTCCGGGCCGCTAGGCCTAGTCTTGCTTGCGAGGAGATTTTTTAGAAATGCTCCACACGATCGATTTGTTTTGCGCGATTAAGATTATTTGTTCTCTACTGTATTCGGTGTGATTTTTGGAATGCTGGGAATCTTGGGGCCAGCGCCGGTGGGTGTGGTGGGCAAGGTGGCAACGTTCACGGGAGCTGAAGTTTGGGCTGTAGCGGGCGCTTGTTTTTCTTTGAGCATTTCCATGAGGACGCGCTGTTTAACAAGGGCGCGCATGCTGGTGTCTTCCATTTGTGCGTCTTGAGACTTGAAGAGGGAAGTGAAGGAATTTTCGAGGTTGTCCAACTTTTGCTTGTCCATGGCCTTGGCTTGAAAAAGCTGCACCACTTTGTTGTTGGGATCACGCATGAGGAGACGTTGGCAGATGTCGATCACGTCTTTGTGACGACCCTCGCGAGACCACATGCCGAGGAGTTCTAGGACCACATCCACATCACGCTTGGCCATGTTGGCGTTGCCACCCGAAGCGGAGAACATGATGTCGCCGGCCTTGTGCGCGAGGAGATAAAGCAGAAACAAGAAACCGCCTCCCACGATGAAAATGACGGGCAAAAATTGATTGAATTCGAGGGCAAAATTGAAGGATGCGTGGATGAGCATGGCGATGAGCAAACCTTTGAGCGAAGTCCATTGCTGGAAAGCTGCAGCTTCGTCGGTGCCTAGAATTTTGGAAAGAACGCGAACGCCCCAGCGTTTTTCACCCATGAAGAGGTCGGCTTCAAGGATGGGTTTGGCGAATTTCGCGATCCCGAAGTAGTAACCAAAAATGCCGGAGAACACCATGTGTCCGCAGACGGTGAAGATGGAACGGAAAATCACGGGGAAGAGAAATTCGCCTAGATTGCCGGA
>CAZROM010000013.1:10150-28917 GCA_964601715.1 uncultured Candidatus Peribacteria bacterium
CGGTGAAGATGGAACGGAAAATCACGGGGAAGAGAAATTCGCCTAGATTGCCGGAGGCTTGCCAAATGCCGTAAAAATAAACGATGTTTTCGGTGAATGCGAAACCCAATCCCGCTAAAATAGAGTATTTGACGGCGTCGTTGATGGTTTGAATTCCAATCTTGGTTTTGTCGATGAAACGAACCACTCCACTCTTCACCAATTCCTCTAAAATTCCCACAACCAAGAGAGTGGCGAGAGCGGCGATGTGAGCCTCAGCAATATTTTCGGTGATCACTCGATAGACGTCGAGTGCAGGGAACCAAACCCACAAATAATCGTAAATCAAAACGAGGGGCAGAACGGTGAGCGTGCCCAAAAAGAACGCGAGCAGCAAAGTCCAGCGCGAGGTTTTGCGTCCGTTGAAAATGACGTAGGACCAAATCAGGGCTGGCAGAGCAGCGAGACCGATCATCAGTCCAATTTGTTTGAGCTCCTCTTGTGTGAATCCCATGAACATGACACTATTTAAGCTGATGATTTGTCCTAAATGCAAACATAAAAGCACTTCTGTAGTGGATTCTCGTGAAGCCAACGAGGGTCGCTCGATTCGTCGAAGACGAGAATGCGAGTCTTGCGAACACCGCTTCACGACTTTCGAAAAGGTTGAAACGGCAAATTTCATCGTGATTAAAAAAGATGGCTCGCGTGAAAGTTACGAACGCGACAAAGTGGAACGTGGAGTTTGGCGTGCCTGCGAAAAGCGCCCCGTGACTCAAGAACAAATCTCACACATGATCGATCGTTTGGAAGAAGTCTGGAGTTCCAGTGGCAAAGAAGTGCCGGGCGACGTGATTGGCCGTGACGTGATGCACGCTCTCAAAATGATCGATGAAGTTTCGTACATTCGTTTTGCCTCCGTATATCGCCAGTTCAAGGACGTTGAGAGCTTTAAACAAGAACTGCAGAAATTGCTGGAACGTTAAGTTTAAGCACCAACAAACATCAGCTCGTAACGTATTCCCGTTTCTCCAGTGGGTGTTTCTCTAGTGATGGTGTTCTCATCGGCTCTTACGAGGACAAAATCTCCAATCACTTGAACTCCCTGATTTGGTGTAAATCCAGCAAGAATACCATTTGTCTCGACAGCCACCTCATGACTGCCCGAAACCATTTCGAGTCTGACCTGGTTGCCACCAAAGGTCATTTGGGTGTGCACAACGGGCCTCTGACCACCCACTTTGTCTACATAGCTGTGGTAATTTTCATCCCATCGGCCTATTTCATGCCCATCATATTGTTGACCTTCCAAAACCCAGTCTGTGCCTTTGAGTTGAGGCTGGCTTTCTTGCACTTGTGCAACTAAAGCACTGAGCTGTTCAAAAAACGCTTTGATAGGATCGGTTTTTTCCGTCAGTATCACTGCTTTCCCTTGCTTTAGACATGCAAGTACGGCCTCTCTGTCGTAGTGATCCATAACAACCGAACCGTTTCCGCTGTCATCAACACCACCTTCTATCTCATACTTTTCGTCAGAATTACGAGTTCCCTTGGGAGTTATAAAGATGGATGTTCTGCGCTCTTCATCTGACATCACTTCACTACTCACTTTGATGGCTGGATCTAACTCCGCAAGATCTGTTCTTAACGCAGCAACAGGAGCGGTGACTCTTGCCGACGCTTCATCCAAACCTTCGGGTGTATTGAGAATTTCGAGCTCTGATTTCAGTAGCATGTTTTAATTTAAGAGTGTTGCATTATAACATTCTAATGCTTTTAGGCAAGTAGCTTTGACGGTAATGTTTTTTTCTGTTATAATTTTCAGATTCGTTTCACACAAAAATAAACCCAAAAACCATGCAACTCCGCCGCCCTGTACTGACCGTCCTTTTTTCTTCCGCCTTTTTCGTCGGAACTTTGGGCTTTGGAGTGGCGAGCACCACGGAGCTCAGCGCTTCCATTTTTAGAGGGGCGGACAAAGAAGAGGAGGTGCTCACGGGCTTGCAATTGGAAACCGAAATTGAACCTGATAAAACAGGGCAATGGAGTTTTTGTGATTACACGCTTCCTGAACTTCCTCAGTACAATGTGGAGCTTCAAAGTGTGACTGTGGATGAGGCCATTGAACAAGGCACCGTCTTCATGGTGGACATGCTATTCAAGAACACGGGGAACACCCGCCTCTTTTCGATGGCGAGCGCCTGCTCAGGGATGCCGGTTTTGAATGTGGGAACTCAAAAGAGCCAAGATCGAGAAAGTTTGTTTGGAGCCACCGAAACGGCCATTTCTGGTTGGACCAGTCCCGAGCGCGTCGAAATGAGCGATTCCTACGCGGATCCTGAACAAAGTTTTCACGTCATCTTTCAAAGCATTGCACCCAACAAAGACGATGTGTACCGCGAGTTCTTTCAACCTGTTGTTGAAGGGCAAGCCTGGATTGGAGAAACTTTTTCTGTCGACATTGCAGTGGGAGCCGTGACGGACCAAATGAAGGATGATATTTCTTTTGTTTCGGATTCCGCGATGGCGGCTTCTGAACTTGCTGGCTTGGAACGCAACGTTGTGGTTGATCTTTCAGACCAAATGATGATTGCGAAATTCGGAGACAAAACCGTTTGGAGCATGCAAATTTCTTCTGGAGCGTGGGACACTCCCACTCCAGCTGGCACTTATAAAATTTTGACCAAACAAGAGCTTCGCATTGGATCAAAATATCCTCATTACCGCATGCCTTACTTCCAACTGTGGGATTACCGCGGGTATGGAATTCACGCCTTGCCTTATCTAGCCAACGACGGAGGAACATTCTGGTCTGAAGCCTTGACTCACATTGGAATCCCCGTGAGTCACGGATGCATCCGAACACTGCCTGACGATGCTGTGAAGATGTTTGAATTCACCGACATCGGAACACCGATTGTGGTGCAGAAATAAGTTCCAATACCTTCACTTGTACACGCCTCTTAGCAGATTGGACTTGATTTGTAGCAGTTCCAAGAAAGTTCTATAAGTGTCCCGAATGGGGCGAATACGACTGTCCACTGAATTGAACCAGCTGACGGGAACTTCTTTTACTTTGTAGTTCAACAAACGTGCGACAGCCAAGACTTCTATATCAAAGCCCCAACGTTTGATTTTTTGTTTTGAGAAAATCGCTTGAGCGACCTCATTTCTGAAGAGTTTGAATCCGCATTGGGTGTCTTTGATCCCTCGCACAATTAAAATCCTTATGACTAAATTCCCCAAGCGACTGATCATCACCCTCAACAAAGGCTGTTTGATTTGAATCTCACTGTTCGTCAAATAGCGTGAGCCGATGCTGATGTCAGCTCCGGCTTCTAGGGCTTTATTCAGAGATTCCCATTGCTCGATGGGAGTGGAGTTGTCCGCGTCTGTGATCAGGATGTTTCTTCCTCTTGCATGCGTAACGCCCGTTTTTATAGCGGCGCCCTTTCCTTGGTTTTTTGTTTTATTGATGAGTTTTAAGTGTTTGATTCTCGCTTTCTTTTTGCTCACTTGTTCGGCGGTTCTATCAGTACTGCCGTCATTGACGACAATGATTTCTGCGTTGATTTTTTTCTCGGCAATGAAGTCGAAAATGTTGACCAGTGTGCTTTTGATGCGATTCTCTTCATTGTATGCGGGAACAACAATAGAGAGTTCGAATTCAAATGCCTTCGTTTTAACGCTGCTATTTTGAGTGGATTTCATAGATGCTGACGGCATTGGATTGGAACACTTGCGTGAAAACTTCTGGGTTTTGTTTGACCCATTCTAACTCCCAAAGCCTGACTTGAGGAACCACATTTTCTGCGATCACGATGTACTCTTTTTCCTTTTGATTTAAATTGTTCAACCAATCTTCATAATTAGGATCTCTTCGAATGGAGTCTGGAGAATTTTTGTAATCCAAATAACGGCAAGTGGCACAATCGTTGATGTTGACGTAATCCACCTGTCTTTCAAGAGTGGGTCCGAAAAAGTAATAGTGAAAACTGGAACCCGTGTAGGCAATTTTCGCCTCGGGTGCATTTTGGTCGAACCACTCAGCCGCTTTTAAAAGACTTGGAATTTGGAGCGTACCGTCGTCAAACGCTTTGTCGAAAAAGACTTCCTTGGTCGATTCGCGAGCTTGATAGGAGTAGTAAAAAAAGGCCGTGGTGCCCACCGTTAAAAGCATCAAGGTTGTGGCCAAGAGCATTCCTGTTTTTAAACTTTTTTTATTGAGGAAATTGGAGAAAATTATTCCACTTAAGACCATGAGTCCCAACAAGGCTACGAAACCGAGCAAGCCTAAGAGATGAGTCTGGATGAAGTTTAAATCCAGTGGAATTTTTTCTAAGAGAATTTGACCGCTCTCCGAAGGTGGGATGAGAATCAAGACTAAAATGTTGTAGGCAGTTGAGGCAGCCACGATTCCATAAAATAGTTTCTGAACTCTTCCCCAAGTTTGCATGTGATGGGTCATCCACAGAATGGACATCGCCATGAAGACCATGGCGTATCGTGTGTTCGCCAGTAGGTCGCCATAACTGTAGGGTGCGCTCCAATACAGATACAAAAAAATCAAAGTCCCAAGCAAAAGAACTCCTTGAGTTTTGCTGAAGTTTTTTCTGACTATTGAGAAAAGCGTTGTGAAACAAATGCAGGGAAAAAGAAAGAGAGCGAATCCATACTTTAGGTAAAAGACGGAGGCAAACTCTTTCACTGCTCCAAGGGTGTGGACGTTGGACAACAAGCTTGTATTGAAAATTCTTTCTGTGAGGCCGTAGTACCCTTCAAGTAGCGTGTACCCCATCACTTTCACTTCTGTGGGGAAGAGTGGATTCCCCGAATTCAAATGGTTTCTCAAGTACCAGTAGCCTCCTCCTAAAACAGCGAAAAACAAAAGCAGTGCGCTGTGTTTGAGGATCGTTTTTTTATGCTTCCAGTTTTTGAAGACTATCCATCCAGACAAGTAAGCAAGCAGCGGAACGGAATAAGGAACGCCGAGGTATTTCGTTCCCAAAAAGAACCCTATGCTGATCGAGAATAAAATCAAATTCGCCCTGCTTTGCTCTTTTTGATATTCCAACAAGAAAAAGACGCTCAAAAGAAAAGTGAGTGTGAAAAATAAATCCACATTTGCATAACCTAAGAGGTGGCAAAATTGAGGTGTTGCAAGAAAGAAGAGAGTGCCCCAAATCGCGGCTGTTCTTTTCACCTTGAGGCTTTGTAGGTTTGCAAAAAAAGCCAATCCAAGAAAGATGAAGATGGGGAAATTGATGAAATTGATGAAAAGATCATTGTGAAAAGGGAAAAGTGTCCACAATTCGAGCAGCTCGAAATTGCTGGGGTAATAGGCGAGGGGCCCAGCGAAGGCATTGTAATAAAGTTCTTTTAAACCGCCCGTTTGCAGCCATTCGACAGCAATGGGCAAGTGATACGAGATGCTGTCGTAATCTAAAGGCGTGTGGTAGAAAGCGTAGAAGTAACGCAGCGTGAAAAGAAAAACAATTGGACTCAAAATGAGAAGCACCGATAGACCTCCTTTTTTTGAGAATCGTGGCAGTTGAAACTCTGGCTTCCATTTGTACCAAAGCAGAAGGTTTAAAATAAAAACCGTCCCATGAATCAGCCAAAGATTTTCTTGATTGAGAATGCTCAACACTCCTAGCGCAATCTCGCTCAAACTGATCTGCAAAACAAAGAGCAAGAAAATCGCAAAGAGTGGTTTGAAAGCATCCTTTTCTTTATTCAGCAGAAAGGAAGTGAAGAAAAAACTATTCGCAGCAACGAGCAAATTGAGGCCAAGAAACGAAATGAACGTGAAGGCGAAATCCATGGAGTCCATGTTTTGATTATTCCTAAAAACATTATTTTTAGAAAGCAATTTGGTCTGACCTTGCAATTTGTTCTGTATCTACGTTAGATTCACCTCTGGCATGACCGCGCAGTTTTTGAGACTTAAACAATGTCGAACCGAATAAAATCTAAGGTCGCCTTGCTCTGGCAACATGGGCAAAGCGCTTTCACATATGCACTGCTTGGATTTGTCGCTATGGCGATCGATTTTAGCGTTCTGTATTTTCTTACGGAACAACTTCATTTGTTCTATCTTTATTCACTGGTTTTGGCTTATCTCTCAGCCAATATTGTGAACTATTTGTTGCAAAAAAAATTCACCTTTAAGTGTAGACGCCAAGATTATTTGAAGCAGTTTTTGCAATTCTTTTTGGTCGGTTTGGTTGGAATGGGGATCAATGTGGTCGTGGTGTACTTCGGTACGGAATATTTTGGGCTTTGGTATATTTATGGAAAAGTCATTGCAACGTTCTTTGCTTTTCTTTGGAACTATAGCGCCAATAAATATTTCACATTCAGCACCACTCGCACCTTATGCTGATCAGTCTACTTGTATTTTTTACTTTCCTGTCGAGCTCTCATTTCATTGCAAAAAAATGGGATGGCCTTGGGAACGGCTCGTGGATCCTTGTGCTCTTCACCGAAATCCTCACCGCCGTCACTTTTTTAGGCATCGTAGACCTTTTGGATAAAATTTACCTTTTGTTGGTCGGTTTTTTCTTTTTGGTTGTCTCCTACTTTTGGAGGCGCGGCCTCAAAGTTGTAGATGATGTCCATGCCACCAAAAGCAATTTTTTAGGCTTCATTGGAATCTTTGGTCTTGCTTTGGTTTTTCTCAACACACTCACTCCACTCAATGAAACGGACAGCATTGGCTACCACCTACCAATCGTCTCGCAGATGCTGAGCACGGGCAATGTTTGGGAAGTTTTTCAGGCGGGATTTGTGGGGCCAAACACTTATTTCCCAGCAAATCATGAAGCCATTCAGGTTTTTCTGGCCTTGCTCACTGGCAATTACGAACTCACTTTTCTGGTCACGGTTTTTGCTTTCGCCCTCTGCGTTCAAGCTCTTGGGCGTATTCAAAAGAGACGAGGGCTTAGTGCTTTGCTCATGGTGAGCATCATGTCGACTCCTTTTTTGTTCATGCAGTTTTTGAACTTCCAAGTCGACCTGTTCCTTTTTTTCTTATTTAACGCTGCGCTCCTATTTTTGATGTCTGCCATCCAAAAAAAAGAGCATACGGATCTTCTCAAATTTTTCCTCATTTTCGGATTGGCTTTGGGCACAAAATACAACTCCTTATTGCAACTGGTTGCTCTGGTCCCCTTCCTCTTTTTGGTGATCTACAAATTCAAGAAAGACTGGAGAAAAATTTGGTGGTTCCCTTTGTTGAGTTTTGCCACTGGAGCTTTTTGGTTCATTCGAAACTGGATCGTTACGGGGAATCCCCTTTACCCTTTTGGTCTCGACTTGGGTATCCTCCACTTTGAGGGGCATAAACGATTCCTGCAAGACATGGACGGAACTTCTATCTTGTCGGCCATCCACTCGTTTGGCGTAAAACCCGTTTTCTTAGAAATTGCCTCGAATCCTTCGTTCGTCGAACTGGGCTTCGCTTCCTTGATCTTGCCTGTTCTTGGTTTTTTGGCAGGCTTCACTCTATTTTATTTTGGCTCACGAGAAAAAAAATTCATGCCCGTACTGTTTGTTTTGCTCCTGACTTTTGTCGTAGAGCTTTTCCTTTACTTCAACGCCCCATATACATTTACACTTTGGAATGAAACTGTTCGCTACTCGACGGTTTGGTTCTCTATGAGCTTCGTCCTGCTTGTCTCACTGCTGGGGCGCTCTAAATTTTTCGATTTTTTTGTCGGTCTTTTGGCACTGAGCGTCGGCGTGTATAACTTTTTGTTTTCTGGCATTTTAAGCACTCAGGCCTTACGAACTTTGCTGATTGATAAGCTCACCGATGGAAGCGCTGTTTCACTTTTCTTGCCGCTACTTTCCGTCGTGCTCCTACTTTTGGGAATTTGGCTGCTGCCTCGTCTCAAAAAAACAGCGCTTACTTTTTCTTGTCTATTTTTTATCGCGGTCTTGGTGACCTTGAACACTTCGCCTGAGGTTCAGTCTCAGGAAGCGGATGACGTTTATCTTTCTCAAACGCTGGTTGGTTATGAAAATTTATTGGGTTCTCTTCATGAACTTCGTGGACAAAACTTTGAAAAGGGCAACACGATCGCCGTGGCTGGCACAACCTTTTATTACCTGTTTGAAAAAGAAGGCCTAAATCCCATTTATGTTAATGTGGATGGGTGTGCAGAGCGCACATATCCTGATTATCGAAGTTTGGATTTGTCTGTTCGAAGTGCGCCCAATTCTGAGGCGTGGAAAGCCTTGCTTCGAACCCTGAACGCGCGCTACCTTTTGGTGGGCTTCAATAATGCCCACAGTGCTAACAACACTTTGTTCGAAAAAGAATGGGCAGATGCCGATCCTTCCATGTTCACGCCCTTGTACGATCTCAATGGTTTATCTCTCTATCAAATAAATTAAGATGCTCTTGTCCGTCGTGATTCCTTGCTACAACGAAAAGGAGACTTTGCTCCAACTTTTAGAAAAGGTGCGAGCTGTGGATTTGGGCGAGGTGAAGAAAGAGATCATCGTGGTGGACGACTGCTCCACCGATGGAACGAAAGAGCTGCTGAAAAAACTGCAAGCGGAAGGTGAGACCAAGATTTACTTTCATGCAAAAAACCAAGGGAAGGGAAGTGCTTTAAAAACAGGTTTCAAACATGCAACGGGCGACATCATCATCGTTCAAGACGCTGACTTGGAATACAATCCTGAGGATTATAAAAAACTCATCGCCCCTATCGTGAATGGCGAGTATTCAGTGGTTTATGGGTCTCGTGAACGCAATTCCAAAAACAAGCGCCATTCGGGTGTTTTTTTCTATTTGGGTGGGCGGTTTTTGACGATCTTGAGCAATGTTCTGTACGGCGCTCATTTGACCGATGAATCCTGCTGCTACAAGGTTTTCACAAAAGAAGTGCTGGATAGCATCCCTTTGAAGTGCGAACGCTTTGAGTTTTGCCCCGAAGTCACGGCTAAAGTGTTGAAACGGAAGATCCCCATCAAGGAAGTCCCTGTTTCGTATCATCCACGCAAAATCGAAGACGGGAAAAAGATCCGTTTTACAGATGGGCTGGAAGCCATTTGGACTTTGATTAAGTACCGCTTCAAAAACTAATTCAGTTTCTTCAGTGTGACCTTCAAAATGGTGCTGCGGAGCATTTGTTTGACGGTGAATTGCCAAGCGCCGATGGTGACACTTTGTCCTTCGCGGGGAAGGTAGCCGAGTGTGTCCATGATGAGGAAGCTGACCGTTTTGTATTCGGGATGGTCGAATTCCAGCTGAGTGAGTTCGGCGATGTCGTCGAGTTCGGTGCGACCCGAAAGTTCGTACTCCGTTTCGCTGATTTTTTTGATGTTTTCTTCCACGGAATCTTGTTCATCTTCGATGTCTCCGACGAGCTCTTCGAGCAAATCTTCCATGGTCACGAGTCCTGCGGTTCCCCCGAATTCATCGAGCAAAATCGCCATGTGTTGACGCTTCTTTTTGAATTGGTGGAAGAGTTCCTTCACGTGAACGCTGGCGGGCAATTTGAGCGGCGTCAGCAGATCGATTTGGCGCAAGCTGACCGATTCAGGTTCGTCTTCTTTGTGGTAGGACTTGAGCAAGGTTTTGAGCGAAAGAATGCCCACGATGTGGTCGATGCTGTCGCGGTAAACAGGAATGCGTGTGTGCGTGTGAGCAACCACAAATTCAGTGGCGTCGTCGAGGTGGTAGTTCTCAGGCAGCGCGTCGATGTGCACACGAGGGGTCATGATTTCTTCGGCACGAATGTCGTTGAATTCGAGAGCGTTTTCGATGAGTTCGAGTTCTTGTTTGTCGATGCTGCCTTCTTCGGCACCAATGGAGGCCATGGCAATGAGTTCTTCATCCGTCACTTGAATGTGGTGCTGAGCACCGAGCATCTTGAGCATGGCGTTCACCAGCCAATCCAAAACGTAAATGAGAGGTGTGAGGGCCACTCCAATGAAATACAGCGGCATGGCGATGAGGGGGCCAATGGTTTTTGCGTAACTTGTGGCGATGGATTTTGGAATGATTTCTCCAAAAATAATCAAGACCACGGTCAAGGCCCCAAGAGCGATTCCAATTCCGGCGTCGCCAAAAATACGAGTCATCACCACAGTGGTGAGGGCAGAAGCGGCAATGTTCAAGAAGTTGTTGAGCACCAAAATGGTGATCAAAGTTTTGTGATGAGCCTGTTTGAGTTTTGCCAAATAACCCGCTCCTTTGACCTGATCTTCCACCAAAGTGCGAACTTGTGCGGGGGTCAGTGAAAGCAAGGCTGTCTCACACGCAGAGGTGAGGGCGGACAGAACGAGGAGAAAAACTACTAGAGCTAAGTCGGGATCCAAAACGCTTCGATTGTTACTGAACTCGTCACAGTGTAGCGGTTTCACTCTGCAAAAGCCATAGTGAAGGGTGAAGATTTGATTATTTTCGTTTTCATACTATAATTTTTAGCCTTAACAAGACCCCACCCATGGAATGCGACGGTATACGCCTGTGTGACCTCAGTGCGAACAATGCGCTTGTGGACGACCATTCTGGACGTGTTGCTGAAGCGTGCCTCGCTATGGGCGTGCCGCCCAATAGACTCAATAGATATGTCAATCTCCAAGAAGAAGGCCGGGCAAGGGCGGTAGCCAATGTGCTCAGCAAGACTCAGCGCCCTCTGGCTGAACTGCTTGAACATTTGGGTCTTGACGCACTAAGAAGCCCCGTTGAAGTGGGGCTGTGTTCTGAGGAGGGGGAGGCGTCTGAGGTGTGTCGTTATGCGATTGTTCGTTCCACGAGTGATGGAAGCTCGAGCGGCAGCACTTATGACATCGTTCAGTCCTCGACCGTTCCTGCTTCTACAGTTGTCTATTATCTGTTCGAAAGGACATAGGAAGATTCCTTAGAAATTTGCCCTGAGCGCTCCGGGCCGCTAGGCCGAGACTTACTTGCGTGAAAAAGTGTGCACGTGCAAACATTTCTGCTATAAATGACTCATGAAAATCCTTTCTCGTGATTTGGTGGCGCTCGTTTCTCAGGCGCTTTTGAGTGCCTTCCCTGAACTGGGGGCAGAAGAAGTGCTGGCGGCGCTGAGCATCGACGATCCTCGAGATGCGAAACACGGTGAGTTTGCGACGGGAGTGGCGATGAAGCTTTCGAAGCGTCTCGGCAAGGCGCCCAAAGACATTGCGGAAGCTTTGATTGCGAATTTTCCTAATGATTATCGCGTGGAGACTCCTGAATTTGCGATGCCTGGGTTTGTGAATTTGAAACTCTCGGATGCTTTTTTGCAAGAAGGACTCAAGCAAGTGGAAAGTGGGTTCTCGGTGGAAGCGGGTGTGGACACGAGCGCTGAAGAAACGCGTCCTATTTTGGTGGAATACAGCAGCACGAATGCGGCCAAACACATGGGCGTGCACCACATCATCACAACGATTTTGGGGGACGCGCTTGCGAATTTGGTGGAATTCATGGGTCATGAAGTGGTGCGCATCAATCACTTGGGCGACTGGGGAACGCATTTTGGAAAAATCATTTACGCCATTGAAGCGTGGGGCGATAAGGCGGCGATTGAAGCCAATCCCAACGATGAACTGACTCGACTCTATGTGAAATTTCATGAGGAGGCGGAACTTCATCCGGAACTCGAGGATGAGGCTCGAAAAATCTTCAAAGCCTTGGAAGACTGCGACGAAGAACGAACGGCGCTGTGGAAGTGGATTGTGGAAGAAAGCTTGAAGGATTTGCGAAAGATTTTCACACGACTTGGCGTGGAATTCGATCACATCACGGGGGAAAGTTTTTATTTGAAAATGACGGACGAAGTGATTGCGGACGGACTCAAGAAAGGTGTGTTCACTGAAGGGGAAGGCGGCTCACTGATTTACCCCATGGGCTTGGATGAAAAAGGTGAAGAAAAGACGCCGGCTTTGATTCGAAAAAGCGATGGAACAACTCTGTATTTGACGCGTGATTTGGCAACGATCAAGTACCGTGTGGACACGTGGCAACCGGAGGCGATTTTGTACGTCGTGGACCACGCACAGTCCTTGCATTTCATTCAAGATTTCACGGTGGCAAAGGCGCTGGGCTACGACAAAATCGCAACCGCCAGCGGCAAGGATTTGGTGACGAGCCTCGAACACATCTCTTTTGGACGCATGAGTTTCGGCGATCGATCCATGAGCACTCGAAAAGGAAACGTGATCAAGCTCAGCGAGATTTTGGATGAAGCGGTGAAACGCGCCGGAAGTTTGGCGGCCAACAAAGGTTCCGAACTGCCACGCGAAGAACTCTATGCGCTGACCGAAATCGTGGGCGTGGCGAGCGTGAAGTACACCATCCTTTCGCAAGATCGAAACAAAGATTTGGTTTTCGACTGGGACAAAATCATCACGCTCGAAGGGAACTCCGCTCCCTACTTGCTTTACTCCTATGCTCGCGCCAGCAGCATTGTTCAAAAAGCCGAAAAACAGTTTGGCGTTTTGGATTTGAGCGGCTTGCCCAAACTCACTGAAGAAGCTGAAAAAAACATGGTGAGAAAATTGCTCAAATTCCCAGAAGCGTTGCAACGCGGCTACGACGAACGCAAGCCTCACATTGTCACGAACGCACTCTACGATTTGTGCCAAGAATTCAATCGTTTTTATGGAAACGTGCACGTGGTGAATGCCGACACTGAGCTGCAACGACGCACTCGTCTCGGCATTGTGCGTGGCTTCATGTCGGTGCTGAAGAGCGGACTTTCTATTTTGGGAATTCCCGTTTTAGAAAGAATGTGATAGAGTCGGTGAGACTAAACTCCACACCATGACTTTACTCCCTCGTTCTTTGTCTTTGGATCAACTGAAGACGACCTTTTTGCGTTTTCCTTTTGCGCTGCTCAGCAGTGCGGGCTGTGCCGCCCTTATGATTTGGAGCACATGGTCTGAGGTAGTGACTCCAGAATGGGCGAGCCGTTTGATGTCCACCCTTTTCATTGGAATTCTGATGTTTGGGGGACTGGCGTTGTTCGCTGAGGGATTGAAGCTTCGTTCTTGGCTGATTCAATTGCTGGGCGCACCGGTGCTGTACTTTTTGGTTTACAATACGCATTCAAGTTTGTTCTATGGGACCGCCGATACCCAACGCTTAGCGATGGTGTTTGTTGCCTCTTTGGCATTGATCTTTGCGGGAAGCCGTTTGGCTCGTAGAACCGATAAAGAAGAACTCCTTTTTTGGGAATTTGGAATTGCGACTTGGTTCCGCGCCTTGGTTGCCGTCGGCAGTGCCATCATTTTTGTGATTGGATTTCAACTCGCGCTTTATTCCGTTGAGCAACTGTTTGACCTCGTTATCAGCTATCATTGGCCTGAAACGCTCATGGCGTTCTTCGGTGTCTTTGTGGCCAGTGTGATTTTTTATTCTGGAGTTCCTCGACTCAACCAAGGAATGGATCGTTTTCTTTTTGAAGAAAAGTCTGCGCGCACCTTGGCGGTGTATCTGAGCTTTCCTTTGCTCAGCACTTACTTTTTGATCCTGACCGCCTATGTGGTCAAAATTCTGGGCACGCAAATGTGGCCCAACGGATGGGTGGCTTTGCCGGTTTTGCTCTTCACACTGCTTGGGTTCGGAACCTACGCGCTCATCTATCCGATCAAAGACGAAAAGAAGTCCGTGCTGGTCCGTGGATTTGCAAAAGTTTTCCCTTACACGACTTTGCCTTTCTTGGCTGTGTACTTCACTGCCTTTTGGATTCGCGTCAGCAATTACGGATTCACCGAAATGCGCTGCATGGGAATTTTGCTGGGAGTCGTGATCACGCTCTGGGCACTGCACTTTGGGTTCTATAAAAAACCAACGCTGCGCACCATTCCTGTGACGCTGGCTTTCACGGCGTTTTTGTTCAGCTTTGGACCTTGGGGAGTGAGCTCGTTCTCGGAATGGAGCCAAATGAATGGCCTCCAGAAAATCCTCATCCAAAATGGAATTTTGGTGGATGGAGCCATTGTGCCTGCAACGAGTGACTTGCCCGATGAGGTTGATGCCGAGGTGAGTTCAAAGGTGGATTATCTCCTCTACAATTATGGCGAAGAGGTCTTCACTCCTTGGTTCGGAACGGGTGTAACAGGGATGAATCCAGGTGACGTTGTCGCGAAACTCGGTCTGACCTACTGGGGAAATTCGTACGGAAGTGGTGACCAACTCCGTGTCAGCTACTGGACCGATTCTTCAGAAGCTTCTCAAGTCAGCGGCTACTCGACCATGGTTAGGTACTACGGATCCAGCAATAAGGATGACACCTTTCAAGCGATGCCAAGCACCTACAGTATGCCCAATGGTGCTGGAGATTTGACGGTCTCAACCTCTGAAAATGCGATGGCCTTCGAATTCAAAGACAAAACTTACACGGTGGCCTTGGATGAGTTCATTGGTCAGCTTCAAGCCTCTGGCTCGACGACTGAAAACACTCCTCGTGAGGTGCTGAGCTTGACGGTGAATCAAGGGGCTTTCAAAGCCAAGATCTTCTTCAACTCCCTCGAGTTGACCTCTGTTGAAGGGGCGGTTGTTTCGATGTACGTCGACACCGACATTTACCTGAACATCAAATAAGGCTTGCCCTTCAGTCTTTGGATGCTAAAATGCGATGGCTTGGTTCGCCAAGCACAAACGGAGAGGTGGCCGAGTGGCTGAAGGCACCACACTGCTAACGTGGCAGACGGTAAAACGTCTCGAGGGTTCAAATCCCTCCCTCTCCGCCACTTTTTTGGGTTAGGTTTACTTTTGGCAAAAATCGATACCCTTTGTTTACTTAGATTGACTTCATGGGGTTGTGACGCTTAGATTTTCGGAATACGATACGGACCTTTCAAAATACTCGACACCAAATCATCCATCTATGAATGCCCGTTCGGACGCAGAAATCTCAGCCATTGAGAAGCTTACCCAAGACCTTGACCTTGCATTTCAACCCGCTACAGAGACTCAAAGCACAGAGTTGTTCAGATTCCTGGAAACAGTAGCAGCCAAGCTTCAAGTCCCTCTGATTGCACCTGATCTGTCTGCAGAGAGATTTCTAAGCGCACCACTAAATCCAGATCAAAGAAAAGCTATCGATGAAGGCTTGGGGCCGATTTATCGAGAGGAAGCCCTCCATCTGCAGTGTGGACTCAAGGACATCCAAATTGAAGAGTCTGGCGAGCCTTTGGTTGATCTGCAAGCTCGTTTTGAACTTGAAGGACTGCATGCGGTTTTCAGCACTGACCCCTATAGACCTGATGCCGAAGCAATCCCGAGAACCTTTTGGGGGCGTGCTGGTTTTGTGGATCGCTTGGTTTCAATGACTCAAGGTTTCAATGCGATTGGACTGAGACCTTACGTGCACGACCTTTTCCGAAGACCCGGAGCTCAAGAAGGTTTATACCGAGGGGCTTATGCTTTAGTTCGGAGAGAAATGGGGCTGAGTGGGCAGGCTTTGACCGATACCGTAAGAGCTTTGGTTGCCTATTGTCCGGCCATTGCAGCACACAAAGGTGGTGCCGCTGTGGATATTTTTTTGCAGAGTAATTCGGGGGAATTTCTCGACTTAGGAAATAGTTTTTCTCAACCTGGACCAGGTGTAGCCATTAAGTTTCCTTTTGTAACTTGGGAGCAATATAAAACGCGCCAGCTGTATGCGTGCATTGCCGGAATGGCAGATTGCACGGTTTATCCTTTTGAAGACTGGCATGCCTCGTATGGAGATGCTTTTACTGCACTTGCGCGTGGAGAAACCACCTGTAAGTACGGACCTGTTGAGGGTTTTGATCCTGCCACAGGAGCGGTTATACCATGCTCGCCTGAAAAACTTTGGCAAGCGTTCGCAGCGCCTACTGAAACAGCTTAAACTCCGCCGTTGAGGTCCTATTGGTGAAAGTATCCGCTAAAATTTGTAAGATTTTCCTCCCAAGGTCGTCTTAGGGTACAGTTTTAGCAGTTCATTTATATGTTTTCATGACCACCCTCAAACTTCTACTTCTTTCTTCTCTTCTTTTCTCCGCATGTGGCACAGCCACCCAGCCTGTTGAAGAATCCGTTTCAGAGCAAGACCGCCTCAGTTCACAGTATCCTGTGGTCTACGTTTCCATTTTTACTCATGCGGAACAGAAAAATAGTTATACTCCTGACTTCACAACTGATGAGGATGCGTTTTGGGAGCAACGTCAGCTGGTGGTGGACTTTGCGCAAATGCTTTACGAAAAAGGTGTGGCTTACGACTACCAATCAGACTGGAACTTTTTAGAAGCAGCGCTCAAGTTTGATCACGGAACTGAAGAGACCCATGGAAAGAACTTCCTCCAATATTTGAGTGAAGATTTGGGCGTATCCGTAGACCCACACAACCACACAGGGCAAAGCGAATACAACTATGCGGATGTGGCTTATTTGATTGAACAGCTCGGCGTGGAGCCTACTGGCGTGGTGGGAGGCTACCTTGTGCTTCCTCTTGAAAACTCCGTGTTGGAGACTTTGTGGAAGCCTGTTGAAGGAAATGTCTACGACTACACCTGGACTCCTGAAATTTTGTGGGGAGGAGGAACCGAAGGTCATGTGAACGACGAGAGTCTAGAGATTTCTGGACTATGGCGCCCTCAAGATGCTGAGCACTGGACAACCCACGATCCTGATGCGCCGCTCGCTGTGGTTGGAAATTATGTGAATGGATGGAACAATTTGGATGAATTGCTTGCGGCTCAAGAGGATGGGACTTTGGAACAAGGAAAAATGTACACGATTTCAATTGATGCTCATCAAAAACTATTGAGCCAAGACTTCATTGCAGCGTTTGCGGATCAGATCGATGCCTATCAAAAATACGCCGATGAAGGACGCATCGTTTGGAGCAGCATTCCTGACACCTATGAAACATGGGTGACTCAATATGAAGAAACCCCAAGTCAATTTTTCTACCTTGGTGAAGACACCTGGGACACTGCTTCGACTGAAGACAGCTCAGCCTTCGAGTCAGGTTTTGGCGGAAAAAAGGGCGATGCTGAGACCTGTGGGAACGGTGTTTGCGAACTCTTTGAGCGCAAGCAGAATGTGTGTCCGGCAGACTGCTAAAGCGTTGCCCAAATCATGGAGTGCAGCGTTTTGAGCGTCTCGGCGACTTCTTTGTTTTGGATCAGAATCGCGAAGGCGTCTTGATGTAAGTTCAGCAGAAGAACTTTGTCTTCGAAAATAGTGATGGAGGAGTAGATCCGCCCTTTTTCTTGGTCAAACATTTTGATTTCGCGGTGCTGTTTTTTGTCGAGTTTTTTGTAATGAAGATGAGTTTTGTTTCGAGGGCAGATCGGTTTGATGAAAACCTTGCGACGGGTGCGTTCGTCCATGAATTTTTCCATGAAATCTTCGCCCATTTTGAGCAAGTCATCGTGAGGAGCAAATTCCAAAACTTCGGTGCTTGAATCGAGAAGTAGGGAGTAGGCGCGACGGCATCCGTCTAGGCCTTCGAAGAAGGTGACTTTGGGCTGAGACGTGAATGGATTTTTAAATTCCTTCAAGAGTGGGAGCGCCTCCTCGAGAGCGGTTTGTGCTTTTTGGAGCTCGCTTTTTTTTGCGTTTTCTAGATCCGAAGGATCGGCATAAAAATACTGTGCTCGGCCTCGTTGAGTTTTGCGGATGTAGGCTTTTTTCAGCAAGTTATCGAACAAAAAAAGCACAGTGGGGCGAGGAATTTTCGTCTTCTTTGCGATGACGGAAGCGGGCTGAGTTCCGAACTCCAAAAGTGCGAGATAGACTTCTACTTCTTTGGGATTGAAACCGAGTTCTTCGAGCCGAGCGCGCATCCGTTTGTTGTTAGTATTTGTTGACAGCAGTTAGTTTACTTATGAATTAGCAGAATGTAAATTCACGTCATTAATTACTGACTATGAACAACACAGAACTTTTATACATGCAGGACATGTGGCAAACCGAAGGCGAGGCAATGATTCAAAACCTCATCCAACTGGATGAAAAAACGATCGTGATTTTGGATCAAACGATTTTTTATGCTCAGGGTGGAGGGCAGCCTTATGATCAAGGCGTGATCGAGGGCAAGAACGGGGTTTTTCGCGTGGAAGAGGTGCGCTTCATGGAAGGCATCGTGAAGCATGGCGGGCATTTTGAGTCGGGGAATTTTGAAATTGGCGAACAAGTGAAACTGCATGTGGATCCTGAAAGGCGTGCTTTGCACAGTCGTTTACATTCGGCGGGACACATTGTGGACATGGCCTTGAAACGTTTGGCACTGGCTTGGAAACCCTTCAAGGGATATCACTTTCCGGATGGACCTTACGTTGAATATGTGGGAAATCTTGAAGGTGATGCCGAGGAGCTGCGTGCGAAAATCGAGATCACTTGCAACGAAGTGCTCGCGGACAAGGCCGAAACCCGCATTGAGTTTTTGCCTGCTGGCGAATTGATTGCACGTGGCTATGACGTGCCGCCCATTGCTCCTGAGAAACCTTTGAGGCTGGTTCACTATGGCGACGAATTCGCCATGCCTTGCGGCGGAACTCACGTTCACTTTTTAAATGACGTTGGAACGATACGCATCCGCAAGGTTAAACAAGAAAAGGATCATGTTCGTGTGGCGTACGAAGTTGCTTGAATTTTTCACGGCCAAATGTTACTCTAGAGTTACTTTAAAGTGACTCTATGACTGCAATCCTCAACAGCATAACTATTTCTCAACTCAGGAAGGAAACCATTCCTGTCCTTGAAAGAATCTCTTCTAGTTCAGATGTTTTGACTGTTTTCTCTCGCTCTAAACCTGTGGCTGTGCTCATGAGCTATGCGACATACCTCA
>CAZROM010000014.1:0-15702 GCA_964601715.1 uncultured Candidatus Peribacteria bacterium
GTTGTGAAAATGAACGTTGAAACTCTGCTCCGTCTCAATGACAAAGAGTGGGTGGAAAGTCTGCACCGCATTCGCAATTATCAGAAGCAACACGGTGTAAAACCCTTCATTATTTTTGAATGGAAAACCTCCGAACACCGCGATGGAGAATCCTTCACGGAAGTTTCTAAAAAACTCAGCCTGCTCAAGGAACGCTTTGGCGTTGAATTTGTGAGCTTGCTTGACTTTTGTAAATCCTGTAGCATTTAGGCTTATTAACTCCTATGTTTCTTTTCACATCTGAATCCGTAACTGAAGGACATCCCGACAAAATTGCCGATCAAATTTCGGATGCGGTTTTGGATGCGATTTTATCTAAAGACCCCAATGGACGTGTGGCCTGCGAAACCTTGGTGACCACGGGGCTGGTGCTTGTAGCGGGCGAAATCACCACCACAACCTATGTGGACATTCCAAAAATTGCGCGCAGCGTGATTGAAGAAATCGGCTACAACGATGCGGATTATGGATTCGACTCCAAGGCCTGTGCCGTGCTCACGGCCATCGACGAACAAAGCCCCGACATTGCCATGGGAGTGGACACGGGTGGAGCGGGAGATCAAGGAATGATGTTCGGTTACGCAAGCACTGAAACTCCCGAGCTAATGCCACTTCCCATTTCTTTGGCGCACAAACTCACGGCTAAATTGGCGGAAGTGCGAAAGTCTGGAGTGCTCCCCTATTTGAGACCCGACGGCAAAAGCCAAGTGACCGTGGAATACGATGACAATGGAAAGCCCAAGCGTGTGCACACCGTGGTTCTTTCCACTCAACATGGACCCGACGTCACTCAAGAACAAATCCAAGCGGATGTGCTTCGTGAAGTGATTGAGCCTGTCTGCGGTGCTTATTTGGATGCCCAAACCGTTTTCCATGTGAACCCCACGGGACGCTTCATCATTGGTGGGCCTCCAGGCGACAGTGGACTGACGGGTCGCAAAATCATTGTGGACACTTACGGCGGAATGGGGCATCACGGCGGAGGATGTTTTTCTGGCAAAGATCCGAGCAAAGTGGATCGAAGTGGTGCCTACATGGGACGTTATATTGCTAAAAATTTGGTGGCAGCCAAGCTCGCTGAAAAAGTGGAAATCCAAATCGCTTATGCGATTGGCGTGAAGGATCCTGTTTCGATTTACGTGAATAGTTTCGGCACCGGAAAAGTTTCGGATGTTCGACTCGCTGAAATTGTGAAAGAAGAATTCGATCTCACTCCAGCCGGCATCATTCAAACTTTGAATTTGCGCCGTCCGATTTACAAAAAAACGGCGGCCTACGGACACTTTGGCCGTGAACTTCCTGAATTCACTTGGGAAGCAACGGACCGCGCTGCTTCTCTTTCTTCTAAACTTTAAATCCATGCCCAAATCCCTCGAAGAACAAGGTCGTCTTAACATTGATCTCGCCGAACAAAACATGGGCGCGCTCATGGCCATTCGCGCTCGCTTCAAAAAAGAACAACCCTTCAAAGGACTTCGCATTGGACTCGCGCTGCACATCACCAAAGAGACCGCCGTTTTGGTGCGCACACTCCGCGATGGAGGCGCGACAGTGGCGCTCTGCAGTTGCAATCCTCTCTCCACTCAAGACGACGTGGCGGCTGCTCTCGACAAAGAAAAAGGAATCCGTGCCTATGGACACAAAGGAGAAAACACGAAGGAATATTACGAATACTTGCAAAAGGTTTTGGACTTTTTGCCCAACGTGGTTATCGACGATGGTTGCGATCTCGTCACAGCGCTCGCCACTCGCGAACGCAAAAAAGCCGCGAATGTGATCGGCGGCTGTGAAGAAACAACAACGGGAATTGTGCGCCTCAAGGCCATGGAAAAAGAAGGGGTTCTGCCCTTCCCCATGATCGCCGTGAACGACAATCACACCAAGCATTTGATGGACAACTTGTATGGAACGGGCCAATCCACTTTGGATGGAATTTTGCGTGCCAGCAATGTGATGTTCGCCGGCAAGACTGCGGTTGTCGCCGGTTACGGTTCTTGTGGAAAAGGAGTTTCGCTGCGACTTCGTGGCATGGGTGCCCAAGTCATTGTGACGGAAGTCGATCCTTTCCGTGCTCTACAAGCCGTGATGGATGGACACCGTGTGATGACAATGAAAGAGGCAGCTCCGCTCGGGGACATTTTCGTGACCGTGACGGGAGACTTGGATGTGATCACGCCTGCGCACATGAAACTCATGAAGAGCGGAGCGATTTTAGCGAATAGCGGGCATTTTGACTGCGAAATCGATGTGAAGGGCCTACGAGACCTTTCTAAAAAAACGCGCGCCATTAGGCCCTCTATGGAGGAATTCACGCTCGCCAATGGCAAAGTGCTCTTTGTGCTCGGCGAGGGCCGTCTTGTGAACCTTGCCGCGGCCGAAGGTCACCCCAGCGAAGTCATGTCCCTCAGTTTCTGCGGGCAAGCCCTCGCCTGTGAGTATTTGGTGAAGCATTCCAAGAAGCTCGACAAGGCCGTCTACACCTTGCCTTCTGAGGTGGATCAAACGATTGCCGCTTTGCAGCTCGAAACCATGGGCATCTCCATCGACACCCTCACCGCCAAACAAAAGAAGTACCTGAGCTCTTGGCAGGAAGGAACGTGAGGTACCCACGCGATTTGAGTCTTTCCCTAGCTTGAAGTTCACGGCCCTCTGACGAGGGCCTTTTTCGTGTGTCTATTTCGTGTGTCGACAGTTGAAAATCTCAGCCAGTTCTAAATTTATGTGTAACGCAAAAGCCCCCTCTCTTTCGAGAGGGGGCTTGAGCTGATTTTTCATTCAATCCCTTGTGGGGACGGATGAGCTATCGAGATTCTAAACTAGTTTTGTTCAGAAACCTTGATTGCATCGAGATCGGTAGCGCTTCCCATGTAAACAGCAGTCTTCACTACTGCACCGGTAGCATCATACCAATGGATGTCTCCATCTGCTCCATTTTGAGCACCATTGGTGTCTGTAAGATCCTCCATTGAAAGTTCAATGAAGTCGTCAGAGTCACCAGTTCCCAAAGCGGTGATGTTACATTCAACTACGTAGTACGCAGTTTCTCCTGGAGCAATTTCATCATCTGTAGACCATCCTGAGTCGAGATTCAAGAATTCGACTTCAGCTGTGTTAGTGATGAGGTTAGTGATGGCTTGAGCGGTTGATCCGTCAGAGGTCAAAACTGTTGTACCAGCAATTGGAGAGTCCACTCCACCGACACGATCGATGGTAAAGGTGCTTGCGGTCAAATCAAGATTTTTGTTGATTTGGAAGGCAAGACTTTCCAATTGAGTTCTCAAATCTACTCCGCCATTTGCATCACTTTCGATGTTTTCTGTGGAATTGTTTGTGATTGCTACGATAGCAACACGAGTTGTTCCAGTAGAAAGATCACTTGCGAGTGTAGCAGTTTGACTGTTGTAGGTTGCTGTAGATACGAGTTCCACAGTAGTGAGTTCTGTGGCAAGGTAACCGAAGGCTTCAGAAGCGGCAGTTACTTCAGGAGTAGACGCATCGACTCCATCAGCAGCACGAGCACCAGTTGTTGTGGAACCGTAAGCAACTTCTCCAGCTTCAACGGAACTGTCGTCGTCTCCATCTACATCCAAAGATGTGTTGGAAGAGTCACCAGTTGCTTCAACAACTGTTGCAGTCCATGTACGAGCAGCTAAACCGTTTCCATCCAAAGCTCCTACGCGGTCTCTACCGTACTCATTGAGGTCGGCAGTTACGTAGTAAGTGGTTGTTTCATCAGCATAAGCTGTGAGTTCGGTTGCGGTAGCGTTGAATGTGATAGATGCATCATCGGATGAGCTTGTGCTCTTAGATCCGAGCAATACACCATCTTCGTTGTAAACGTAGAACTTACTGAACGTAGTACCAATATCACCTGCGGAGAGGTAGATGGTCCATTCGTTAACAGTAACGTCTTCGTTTTCAGCACGGAGGGAAAGAGCAAGTACTCCTTGATCCGTTTCACCCATTTGGAGCCAACGTTTGTTAGCTGTTTCATAGGTGTCATCTTCGTTGTTCATTTCAACGTAAAGTTTTCCTGAAGCAACGAGAGTGATTGTACGAGCTGAAGTAGGTTGATCAGCATCAGCGTTGAAGTCTCCATCTGCGGAGTCATCCAATGCATCGTAAACTTGATTGTTGTCATCATCTTCTACATCGTAGGTTGTGATAGCAGCAAGGTAAGTGAGACCAGCATTGGTATCATCGTCGACGAAGTCAACGTAAACACGGAAGGTTTCAGCTGTTCCAGCAGCAACAGTTACTTCGAAGTTGTCGAAGTCTGCTGTATCGGAAGCGAGTTGACTTCCAGAAACAGTGTCAAGCAAGGTTTCAGTTCCATCAGAGTTAACTTGATAGAGTGAAACTTGGCTCACATCACCATTGTTGAAAGATCCAGTTCCAGATTTTTCTTCCACAGCAACCTGTGAGAATACCAAATCAGAGATTTCAGATTCTTCTTCAACTTCGAATTCGAGAGCAAGAACATCTTGAGTTCCTACTACTACGCTCTTAGCAGAAGAGAGAGAGAGAACGTTGATAGAAACACCAGCGGTTTCTCCATCAAGTTCACGGAAGTTAACAGTGGAAGGAGTTACATCGGTAACAGGTGTTCCATCTGCAGTTTCTTCCATAACGAGACCATCAGTGGTCAAACCACTTCCGAGCCCTTCGAGAGACATGTCGATAGTGAAGTCGGTGTAATCATCGATATCACCAGCATTATTCGCGTCAGCTTCAGCTTCAGTGAAGGTGTCAGCCATTACAACGAATTCATATACTTCTCCAGCCTCAAGAGACTTATCGAGGTCAACAGTATATTCTTCACTAGCTCCTTCAGCACCGTTGATGTCCATGGAGTAGGAAGTACCGTTCACTTCAACTTTGAAGTTTTCGAAGAAATCGGAAACGAACCAAGTTTCAACGTCTGCATCGGTCTCAGTGAGATCGAAGTCCAGATTGAGGGTCAAGAGTTCGAGACCATCAGTACCTGCAGTCACTTCGAAACGTCCAAGTTCAACGTCTTGGCGATCAGCACGGAACTTATCGGAAGCAGCATCGTAACCTACAACGGATACGTTACCAGCTTCGATAGTTACGGATGAACCAGCGTAAGCAGAGACATCAACGGAAACGTTGTTGTCATCTTCGTCTGTAGCCATAACGTCAAGACTTTCTTCGATAGCGAAAATCATTGTACGAGTAGATTCGCCTGTAATTTTTGCGCGAACCTCGAAGGACTCGTTTGTACCTTCTCGAATCAAAGGTGCATCAGCTTCATCCATTTGGAAGGAGATGTAATCACCGATTTGAGTTCCGTCAGCAACCCAGTCACCGTCCATGTAAAGGGCGAGATCAGTTACAGCATCATCAAGGTTAGCTGTTCCAGTGTTCTCAAGAGTGAGAGACCAGAGAGTAACATCTTTTTGGCTGCTGTCTTCAGTTACCTCGAAAGAAGCAATAACGGCGTCAGTTTCACCTACTTGAGGGTTTGAAACAGTTCCATCATCGTCGATAACGAGTGCGCCTGTGTCTTCAACAAGGAGTCCGAAGATTCCAGTTGTGAGATCGTTTTCAACTTCTACAGAGTCAGCATTGGATTCGATCATTGAAGAATCGAAAGCGTAGCTGTAAAGAGTTGAAGTTTCAGCAGAAGCACTGAAGCTATTCATCAGGCGGAAAATTTCAGAAGTTCCAGCTGCTACAACGTATCCACCTTCAAGCATGGTCATGCTGGCCATGTCGTCAGAGTCGATTGAAGAGTCAACACGTGAAATACGTGTTCCGTCTTCATTGTAGAGAGCAAGAGCAGTGATAGAGTCAGCATCTCCAGAAGCAAGTTCTACAGAGAAAGATGTAACAAGTACATCTTCATCAGAAGCAGTTACTTCGAAGGAAGCAACTTCAGCGTTGGTTCCTTGAACGAAGTAAGTGTAATCTTCTGGGCTGTCGTTGGAGAGGATAACTTCGAGAGCACCACCGGTTCCGGTTGTGTCATCGTCGTCATCGTCACCAGAAGTTTCTGGGTAACGAACTTCAGCACTGTTAACAGCGCGGTCAACCATTACAGCGGCGTCAGCACGAATGATGTAGCCTCCATCATCGTAAGTAGTTGAAGTCTTTCCGTTAACAATGGAGTTGGACCAAGCTTGTCCGACGTAAGAGTCGAACCAGTCGGAAGTTTCAACATCCGTGAAAACGTCAGAACCGAGCACTCCAGTGTCTGCAAAACCACCAGCTACAACCACCATTTTGGCGAAAGCAGCGCGGTTTACATTACCAGAAGCGTTACAGCTTCCGTCAGCTTCACCCGTGAGGATTCCAAGAGTGTTTGCGCGAGCAATGTAAGGTTGTGCCCAAGTGTCCACAGTACCTGTACAGGTAACAGTGTCGGAAGAATCCAGTGGGAGTTCGAAAGCTTCGATAAGAACCTTAGCGGCTTCTTGTCGAGTGAGGTAATTAGCACGTCCGAATGTTCCGTCAGCATAACCAGTCATGATTCCCTCGTCGGAAACCCAATCAACGGAGTCGAAAGCGTAGTTATCGCTTGAAACGTCGTCGAAGGTCATACCAAGAGCAGATCCTGTGAAAACAGAAGCAGCAAGGATGGTAGCGAGACCAAGACCAGCTATGGAACGTTGGAACTTTCGTGTAACGAAAGAGATATCCATAGAAAAAAATTAAATGTGAAATAAAAGGTCAGAATAAGCAACTTATGCAGAATAAGCACTTTTTGTTTATCCACCGCTTCGACCATTAAAGCAGTAGATCCATATATAAAGGAATAAGTGAGACTCGGTTTGAGCATCAAACTCTTGATTTGTCTTTAATATGTCTTTCGTCGGGTTTTCAAGGAACAGAACGTTGAGTGTTCGTGAGTGCAGTAGTGGGTTTGTTTTTATTTTGAATTTCTCGTGACTGTCTATAATAACGGCCCAAGTGGACAAAATGTTTCAAATCATTCTTGACAGGACAATGGTGTCATTGTTTTTGTCTAGTTTGCTACGAGTGTTAAGTGGTGATCCCAAGGGGATTTGAACCCCTGTTCCAGGAATGAGAATCCTGTGTCCTGGACCCCTAGACGATGGGACCCCTTTGGTGTGGCCTCGTTTAAGCACTGTCGTGCCTTGGGTACGGCGGAAAGTTTAGACATCCTCTCCTCATCTTTCAAGGTTTTGTGGACAGTTTGGACACGCTTGTCTACTCTGACTAAACAGGTTAAAAAACGTGACAATTTAGACATCAGGTTAGAATGAGGGTTAAAACTGCCGTTTTTGGCTTGTTTTTGAGGAAAAGGGCGATTTAAAAAAAGAAAGACATCGACTTGCTATTTATAGGGATTGTTTTATTTTAGCACTTGCTTAAATTTGGGTTTAAACTAAAGTAGTGGAGATGAAAAATTTCTACGACATTTTAGGAGTGTCCAAAACCGCCACCGATGCGGAGCTCAAAAAAGCCTACCGCAAGAAGGCTCAAGAGCTGCACCCCGATAAAAACCCAGGCAACAAGGAGGCGGAAGCACAATTCAAAGAACTTCAAGAAGCCTACGAAGTACTCTCGGACGCTCAAAAGCGTCAACGCTACGACCAATTTGGCAGTGCAGACGCAGGTTTTGGGGGTCAGGGCTTTGGAGGAGGATTTGGCGGACAAGGCTTCAATCCCAACGATTTCAATGGCTTTGCCGATATTTTTGAAAGTTTCTTTGGAGGAGGATTTGGCGGTCAGGGCTCCCCTGCTGGTCAAGAAAAGAAGAAGGGCCCTGCCCGCGGTAAAGATATAGAGACCGAAATCGATATTAAATTTGAGGAAGCTGTTTTCGGAACGACCAAACATTTGGAAATCACGAAACCTGAAGTGTGCGCCCATTGCTCTGGCAAAGGAAACGAACCCGGTACTCAAATTAAGAAATGCGAACAATGCGGAGGCAAAGGCCAAGTGCGCATGACGCGCCAAACGATTTTGGGGCACATCAGCACTGTACAGACCTGCCCTGCTTGCGATGGACGCGGCGAAATTCCTGAAAAGGTGTGCAGCGAATGCAAGGGGCAGACACGCGTGAAGCAAAAAGGAGAAGTCAGCGTGAACATTCCAAAAGGAATTGAAGACGGAACCACGATCCGCTTGAAAGGAAAAGGCGCCGCTGGATTTTTTGGCGGTGAGTATGGAGACTTGTTCTTGCACATCCGCGTCAGTGGACATCCAAAATTCTCGCGCGATGGAACGACTTTGTTTTCGAGCGAAACAATTCCTTTGGTGCAGGCGGTGCTGGGCGCGACGATTAAAGTTGAGACGGTGCACGGCAAAGTGAATTTGAAAGTGCCGGCTGGCACTCAAAGCGGAACTCAATTCACCATCAAAGAAAAAGGAGCGCCTTCCCTACGCTCTGAAAAATTGGGCGACCACAAAGTCACCGTGATTTTGAAAGTTCCTGAAAAACTCACTCGCCACGAAAAAGAATTGTACGAAGAAATTGCCAAAGAGAATGGCACCGAAGTGAACAAAGGATTCGGCTTGTTTTGAACAAAATGAGTGACGACTTTTGTGGATGATTCGTTCAAAACTAAGCGCGGCTTTTTTTGTGGTTCCAACCTGATTGAACAGGTGTTGATTAGTCAAAATGGAAGCTTCCACGTGGACACTGGACAGTGACTAGAATTGTGGAAAAGCCGTTCACAAGTGTGAAGTGGCAAGCTTGGTGGTGGGACAGCTGGGAATCGAACCCAGGACCATCGGCTTAAAAGGCCGTTGCTCTACCGACTGAGCTACTGTCCCCCGAAAGTGCGAGCGTATTTTAGGGAGCAATAGCTCCAGACGCAAGACGAATTATTCTTCTTGGCTTTGCAGGAAACTCACCGCGACGATTGCCAAAGCTGGAAGCGCGAACCAAATGTCGTAGTGATCGATGATGGTTTGAATGAATTGAGACTGCGCATAAAGATTGGTCTGAAGCCCCGATTGAACCGTGCCCATCACAAAGGATCCTCCTGTGAGGTACACGAGTAAGGTGCTGACCATGAGTCCAGCATTGAGGAATCCGAAACTGAGATTGGCAAGAATGCGAGTCACAACAGAGTGTTCTGGCAGAATGTCGACGTGAAAGCCACCGCGAATGGTGAGCAAGACGATGGTGAGAACAAAGGTGAAGATCTTGAGCATGACGAGTGCCTCTAAGCCAGCATCCCCTTGCAAGGTTGGCGCGGTGGGCAAAACGTAGGTTTGAAAAAGATTTCCCAGTCCGTCTGCTGTTAAAATCGCCATGTAAGAAGAGATGATGATCTTCATGGTTTGGTTCCGTCCAATGATGAAGCTGTAGGCAATCACAACCCCAAAGAAGACGAGTACGAATAGATCCCAGGAAAGGCGTATGTTTTCCATGGGCCTCATCTTAGTCCTCGATGGAAAAATCGGCAAATAAAAACTCGATTTTGCGGCGGCGGCTTATTGAGGTGGGTTGGAAAATGAAAAATCGCCAATTGTTACGATGTAACAATTGGCACTGATTGAGTTTTTAAGTGAGTGAAAGGTGCGGGGTTAGAGTTGTGCACAATTTCAGGTCTATTTTCATTTTGATTAGCTAATTAGTCGGATGTTGGTTAATTAACATTTGATTAATTAACAGCTTATCAAATGTTGAGTAGTCGAATGGACAAATGACTAGTCAACGTCTAGTCAGGCGTCTAGTCGAACCTTGTTTTACCTTTACTTGAAGCCAAAAATCGACTATACAATGTGCAGCTAACGGCTCAATTGGTTCGACATGGAGAACGACACCCTTACACTTCAAGAAGCAGCGGACCTTTTAGGCAAATCCACACAAACAGTGCGTCGTTTGATTAAAAAGGGAGACTTACAAGCACAGCGCATCGATACGCCACAGGGCTTTCAGTATGCTGTTTTGAAAAGTTCGATGGTGGCGCGTTTTCCCCGCATGATGGGCGTGGCTGCACAACCGGTGCCACAGCCACAAGTCGTCGCGGCACCTATACAAGAAGTGCCTGTTCAGCCCAACCCACAGGCCTCACCTGTTCATTATGATTGGTCGCCTTTTTTGATTAGTCAAAATGGAAGCTCGGTGCCCATGCAAAAAAATGAGCCAGTTGATATCGTCGAGGATTTTTTAGAGAATGATTATTTCGAGCTCCAGCCCTCCCCTGCTCAAAGCCCAGTGGACAGCGATTTCGTGTCCAGTCGACAACTGCTGGAGCTTGTCCAAAGTTCACACAAAGAAAAGTTGATGCTCATCACGATTTTGGAGCGACTGCAAGCCGAACTTGAACGCGAGCATAAACGTCCAAAAACACTGCTTCAATGGATTGGAGCGACTCTAAAATCGGTCTTTGGAAAAAGAGAGAAGAACGATTAATCCCATCCAAAAACAAAAATCGCCTTGCGGGGGTGTCTAGGCGGACTTAGACTTTTTGCGATTTCTAACCCCTTTCCATGTCGCTCTTCGAAAACACGCTCGCGCAGATCGGAAAAGCTTCTGATCTCATGGGTCTCAATTTAGGAGTTCGCGAGCTCATCAGTCGTCACGAACGCATCATTGAAGTGGCTGTTCCTGTAAAAATGGACAATGGAACATGGAAGGTGTTCACCGGATATCGCTGCCAACACAACTCCATTCGTGGCCCTTACAAAGGGGGAATTCGTTTCCATCCCAATGTGGATCTCGGTGAAGTGAAGGCCCTTTCGGCTTGGATGACGATGAAGTGCGCCGTAGTTGGAATTCCCCTTGGAGGTGGAAAAGGGGGAATCATTGTGGATCCCAAAGCTTTGTCCGCACGCGAACTTGAAGCAATGACTCGTGAATACGCTCGTGCCATCACTCCTTTCATCGGGCCGGAGATGGACATCCCTGCACCTGATGTCTACACCAATGGACAAATCATGGGATGGATTGCAGACGAATACTCAAAAATCCATGGCAAAAATGTGCTCGGCGTGGTGACAGGAAAATTCCTTGCAAACGGTGGATCCAAAGGCCGTGACACAGCGACCAGCCAAGGAGGAGTTTATGTTTTGGAAGAATACCTCCGCGAAAGTGGAAAAATGGCTGCTGGTATGACGGTGGCCATTCAAGGATTTGGAAATGCAGGTTCCTTCATGGCAAAATTCCTGTTTGAAAAAGGATTCAAGGTTGTAGCGGTGTCCGACTCTAAGAGCGGACTCTTCGCTGCTGACGGACTCAATGTGCCCATGGTCATGAGTGGAAAGGCTGCGAAAGGCTCCGTGGCAGACTGCCTCGATGCTGGAATGAATAGCCAAGTGATCACCAATGAACAACTCCTGACTTTGGATGTCGACATTCTTGTCTTGTCTGCCCTCGAAAATCAGGTTCATAAAGACAATGCTGAGGCTGTAAAAGCCAAGGTGATTTTGGAACTTGCCAATGGACCTGTGACCCCAGAAGCCGATGACATTTTGGCTCGTCGTGGCATCCCAGTGATTCCTGATATTTTGGCAAACGCAGGTGGAGTGACCGTGAGTTATTTTGAACTCGTGCAAAACCAAGCCAACTACTACTGGTCTGCTGAAGAAGTTCAAGAACGTCTCAAACCTATTATGGTCAATGCTTGGCTAGACATCTCTGCCAATGCAAAGAAATACAACTGTACTTTCCGTGAAGCGGCTTTCATCTCTGCGCTGAAACGCATTGAGGAGGCCTACATGGGACGTCGTACACTTTAATTCATCCCCTTACTCTAACCCCTTTTACACCCCCATCCCCATGAAGCACATTTATGCATTCAACGAAGGAAATAAAGACATGAAAGACCTCTTAGGAGGTAAAGGCGCTGGGCTCGCTGAAATGAGCTCACTCGGTCTTCCTGTTCCATTTGGGTTCACCATCACAACGGAAGTGTGTAACTACTACTTGGAAAAAAGTGATTTCCCTCAAGGCTTTTACGACGAGTTGGATGAAAAAATGGCTGAATTGGAACACAAAATGGGAAAGGGTTTTGGAGACGTTAAGAACCCTCTGCTCGTTTCTGTTCGCTCCGGAGCAAAGGTTTCTATGCCTGGAATGATGGATACGATTTTGAACTTGGGACTCAATGATCAAACGGTGGAAGCGCTCATCGAACAAACCGACAATCCTCGCTTTTCTTACGATGCGTACCGTCGCTTTGTGACCATGTTCGGAAACGTGGTGCTCGGCATCGCGCACGATCATTTTGAAGCGGCTTTGGAAAGCGCCAAGAAAGAGAAGGGTGTGGAACTCGACACTGAAATGGAAGCGGCTGATTGGAAGAAACTTGTGGGTGTGTTCAAGCACATTGTTTTGGAACACAGTGGACGTCCTTTCCCTGAAGAACCTCGTGAACAATTGGAACTCGCCATCATTGCGGTGTTCAAGTCTTGGAACGGAAAACGTGCCATCACTTACCGTAACTTGCATGGAATGCCTCACAACATGGGATCTGCCGTCAACGTGCAATCCATGGTGTTTGGAAACATGGGAGACGACTGTGGAACAGGTGTGGCTTTCACTCGAAATCCTTCGACTGGAGAAAAAGAATTCTTTGGAGAATTCCTTTGCAACGCTCAAGGAGAAGATGTGGTGGCTGGAATTCGTACTCCTCAAAAATTGTCTGCACTTCGCGATCAAATGCCTGCGATGTTCGATCAACTCAATGAAGTGCAAAGACTTTTGGAGAACCACTACCGCGACATGCAAGACATCGAGTTCACGATTGAAAAGGGACGACTCTTCATGCTTCAAACTCGTACAGGAAAGCGCACTGCGAAGGCTGCGGTTAAAATTGCAGTGGACATGGTCAACGAAGGCCTCATCACGCAAAAAGAAGCCCTGTTACGCATCGATCCTAACCAATTGAATGCTTTGCTCCATCCGAGCATCGATCCTGCGTTTAAACGCGAAGTTTTGGCACGTGGACTTCCTGCCTCTCCCGGTGCTGCCGTGGGGAAGGTGGTGTTCACCGCTGACGAAGCTTATCGTCTTGCCGAAGATGGCGAAAAAGTGATCTTGGTTCGTAAAGAAACCAGCCCTGAAGACATTCATGGAATGCACGCCGCTCAAGGAATTTTGACCTCCACCGGAGGAATGACCAGCCACGCAGCCGTGGTGGCTCGTGGAATGGGAAAACCTTGTATTGCGGGCTGTAAAGAAGCCGTTGTCGATGAAAAGAACGAAAGTTTGATGATTGGCGTGAACTTGTTCCGCGCGGGTGATGTGATCACTTTGGACGGCGCGACAGGAGAAATTCTTGCTGGAGCAGCTCCCACTGTTGACGCTTCTTTGGACGGAGACTTTGACACGCTCATGAAGTGGGCAGATGGCGTGAAACGCCTCAAGATTCGCACCAATGCGGACACGCCTCACGACTCTGAGGTGGCTCGTCGTTTGGGAGCGGAAGGAATTGGACTCTGCCGCACCGAACACATGTTCTTTGACGAAGATCGCATCATGTACGTTCGACAAATGATTTTGTCTAAAGATGCGGAGGCTCGCAAAGATCCTTTGGCAAAACTCTTGCCAGTGCAACGGGAAGACTTCAAAGGAATCTTCCGTGTGATGAATGGATTCCCAGTGACTGTTCGTCTCCTCGATCCACCACTGCACGAATTCTTGCCCAACACCGACAATAAGATCAAAGCCGTGGCTCAAGAAATGGGCGTGGACTTTGAAGCCTTGAAGAAGACTGTGGATTCCTTGCATGAATTCAATCCTATGCTTGGACACCGTGGATGCCGTCTTGGAATCACGATGCCTGAGATTTATGAAATGCAAGTGAAGGCCATTTTCGAAGCCGCAAAGGCCGTGGTTGTGGAAGGGATCAAACCCATCGTTGAGATCGAAATTCCTCTTGTGGGGCATGTGAACGAACTCAAAAAACTTCGTGAACTCATCAACAAGGTGGCAGAACAAATGCAACCTCTCGACTTTGAATGGAAGATTGGAACCATGATCGAGTTGCCACGCGCTTGTGTGGTGGCGGATCAAATCGCGCATCACGCGGACTTCTTCTCATTCGGAACCAACGACCTGACTCAAATGACCTTTGGGCTCAGTCGTGACGATGCAGGAGCATTCTTGCCTTACTACACCGAACACCACATTTTGGAAGAGAACCCCACTGAAACCATCGATCAAGAAGGTGTGGGACAACTCATGCGAATGGCGGTTAAACTCGGACGCAGCACTAAACCTAATCTTGAAATCGGTATTTGTGGCGAACACGGAGGAGAACCTCGCTCTGTGAAATTCTGCCACGAAATCGACCTCGATTACGTGAGCTGCAGCCCTTACCGAGTGCCGGTGGCTCGCCTTGCGGCGGCTCAGGCAGCGCTTAAAGACTAAGCTATGACACTCTTAAAAGAGCATTCTGACCACTCAATCAAAACTATTTTTGGGTGGAATACTTTTGCGCTCCTTTTTGATGTCTATCTCCAGTTTTCTCAAATCCATATTGATTTCTCGTTTGACGATGCGATTTTTGGATGGATTGCTGTGGCTTGCTTTGGCGTTTATGCTTTTACATTTGTTTTGAGCATTGCTTTCATCGTGAAATATAAAAAAGGCTGGAACTTGCTTCTCATGCATGGAGCACCTTTCTTGATTTTGTTTGTTGGAGCTAGTTTCCTTCTGCTTTCACAAATAGGAAACTGGCATGGATGAAACTCGGTCCTAGGCGCGCTTACCCCAGCTCAACTTTTCACGCAGGAGGCGATAGTAATTGCCTCCTGCTTTTGTGCGGCGAATGAGGCGAAGTTTGCGGTGTGAGGTGCGGATTTTGATCTCGTCATCGTATTCCACGGGAATCATGATTTGTCCGTCGATGGTGAGCCCGATTTGGTTGTCGGCGTAACGGCGTTCCGTTTGAATCTTGATGTTGATTTGGCGATTGGAAGGAATCACGATGGGGCGCACGGTGAGTTCTGCAGGACAGATTGGAGTGAAAACGAAACCATCGATGCGAGGATGCATGATGGGTCCTCCGGCTGAGAGAGAATGCCCTGTGGAACCTGTTGGAGTGGCCACGATCACTCCATCCGCCTTGAACTCAAGCATTTTGCGTTGATCGATTTCGGCATAAAGTGAGATGAGACGGGCGAAGTTGCCTTGATTGATCACGGCTTCGTTGAGAGCGAGATGAGTGTCGATTTTTTTGCCTTTGCGATAAAGCGTGGCACGCAAGAGAAGGCGTTCATCGACGTGATAATCGCCGGCGAAGAACTCTTCCAAGTATTCGAATATTTTCTTTGGGTCGTTGACTTCGGTGTTGAAACCGAGAGTCCCTAAATTCACGCCTAAAATGTAGAGGTCTTTGCGAAGAGGAAGGTCACGAATGAGTTTGAGCAAGGTGCCGTCGCCCCCAAGGCTGAGCACAAGGTCGCACTTTTTGAGAATGGTGGCGCGGGTGCTTTGTTTGGCATCTCCAAGCGTTTCTCCGCAGTATTCGTCCCACATGAGTTCCACTTTCTTCTTGTCAAAATACGCCTTAAGTTCTTTGAGATAGGCTGCGTGCTCGCTGATTTTATTTTTTCCAAGTAAACCGATGGTCTGGAACTTATGTGGTTTTTTTGGTTTCATGGGTACGGATTTTATGGATTGACCAGCGAACGCATGAAAACTTTAGCGAAAGGCCGCCTTCTTGTCACTCGATTTCCCTACCAAAGCCAATGGGGAGGGGAAGAGTTGCACAC
>CAZROM010000014.1:15802-28263 GCA_964601715.1 uncultured Candidatus Peribacteria bacterium
CGCAGCGATTTGTTCGTGCTCGCGTCTCGCGAAATGGATCCTTTTGGAATGGTTGCGGCCGAAGCCATGCACTTTGCAAGGCCCGTGCTTTTGACCACCGCGTGTGGCATTTCTAAGGACCTAGTTCACGGCCGCGACGCATGGATTGTGGAGCCCAAAGTGGCCGAACTCGACAAGGCGTTCAAGCGACTTCAAAAAGACCCTGAGCTGCGAAAAGCGCTCGGCAAACATGGCCAAAGTTTCGTCAAAGCCCACTACGATTTGGATAGAATGGTGGAAGAATTTGAGGGACTACTCAATTAGATCTTTCCACCATAAATTCGAAAGCATATCTCACTCCACGATCAGGTGAACCCATTAACTCTTTATTAAATCTGGAGGAATGAAAATTCTGACCCCTGTTTTCCTCCACTGGATCTCCTGGAACCCAAGTGGCTCTTTCACCCTTGATATTGACGTGGATCACTCGTCCGTGTTCTCCGAAATAAACTCCATCCACGAGCCAATATTTTTCATCTTCATGCCCTTTATCCCAAGGAGGCAGCAGATAACTGGTCGTCCCTAGATCCATTTTAATGTCGCGCTTACCCAATGAAAGGTAATCTGCACAGTTCATCGGTTTGGGTACCGAGATAGTGACACAATTCCCCACACACCAAGACGGGGCTCCTAGCTTCCCATCCACTGCCATTTGAAATGAAGTACCTCGGCCTCGCATTTGCCTGGCGAAATAAACTGGACTTTCAAAACGACCGGGCTCCTCTGATGGACCGACTGGAGATTGCTCTGAAAGTTCAAATACTCTGAACCCTGTTTTTCGTTGAACTGTTTCGAATTCCGTTATCGTTGGAGCTCCGTTTCTTACCGCCTCCATTCTTTCGAGAACCGCAGCCACATGGGGGGCACGAAGCGCTCGCTTAAGAGCATCCATTGGGATTTCCTCGCCCAAAAATCTTCTTGACCGTTCCAGGAGGGGTTCGGGATCGAAATTGACTGGTCCTGAGGTCAACACTGACAAGCTACTTGTTATATGCTAAAAGCGTTTTATAATATCCCCTCTTCAGGCGCTGGGCAAGTGCTAAAGTTTTTCGAGAATCTTCCTTGCCGTCGCCTGCCATGAGAAGTCTTTGACGCGAGCGAGGCCCTTGTGTTGGTAGCGATTGGCGACGAGGGGATCCATGAGGTGTTCCACGGCTTCGGCCCATTCTTCGGGCTTGAAAGGACTGGCGTGCAAGCCGGCGTCGCCGACGACTTCGGGGATGGAGGAAGAGGTACTGGCGATGACAGGACAGGCGCAGGCCATGGCTTCGAGAGGAGGAATGCCGAAACCTTCGTACAGAGAAGGGAAGCAGAAAACCACTGCTCGCGAATAGAGCTCACAGAGTTGCTCCCCTGAGACGGAGCCTAAAAATTGGATGCGCGCTTGCACACTGGGAGGCAAAACTTGGAGAGCTTTGAATGTGGGAGCACTTTTTGCGGATCTTCCGCCGACGATGATGAGGTGCAGATCGGGATGTTTTGCGCTGAGAAGTTCGAGAACTTTGAAAAGGAGCGTGAGGTTTTTGCGAGGCAAAAGAGTTCCCACCGCCAAGAGGAACTTTTTGGGGAGATCGAGCTTTTGCGTGTCCACGGCGTGAATGTCTTCGGGCACCGCGGGGGATGCAATGATTGCGGGCTTGGTTTTGGTGAAAGGAAAGAGTTTGTGCAAATCACGGAGCGTGTTCTCTGAAACGGGCAGGAGCAGCTGTGCTTTTTTGAGGGCACGGGGCAAGGTGAGGCGCTCCACTAAGGTTGGGAAGAGGGGATGGGACTTGGCGTGCAAAAACGTGATGAGGTCGTGCACCACCACCGCGGTTTTTTGAGTTTTGGGCGCAAGAGCAGGGTAAATGGTGCTTGTGGGAGCTAAGAACAGATCCACCGGAGCTTTGAGCAGGTGCTTGCGGAGGTTCCAATGCCACATCAAGCCCTTTCCTTTGATGACGAGTTGTTTGACCTGCTCGGTGGTTTGAAAGTGAGGATTGGGCGTTTTGGTGAACAAAACGAAACTTTGTTCGGGCGCGGTTTGGATCAAGGCTTTGACCAGATTCAAGGTGTAGCGGCCTTTCCCTGCTCCTTTTTCGCTGGCTTCACGGATGTCGATGCCGATGGTTTTAGTTGGCATAGCGGACTTTTTTTTGATAGATTGAACTCGATTTTCCCCGTCATTATGTCGCTCACACAGCGGATGAAACAAGGCTTTCTTCGTCTCCCCCTCAGAAAACAGGTTGTTTTGGTGGCGAGCGCAGGGCTGATGATCAGTCCTCTCTTGCCTTGGTACGATGAAAGAAACAGTTTTGGAGTGGGGGACAGCTACCTCGGAATTCAAGGCCCCTTCTTTTTGATTGGATTCATGGTGATGGGATTGGGCGCGATCAGTTTCTTCAACATGTTCCTGCCTTTGCTTGGGAAGAATTTCTTCAATTTAAAAAATAGGGGCGGTATTGCCGGCGTTTTGCTCGGATTTCAGTCTGCTCTTTTGATGGTGGTCGCGAATTCCGTGTTCTTTCACCCTGACTTTGGAGTGAACCTCAGCACCAAATCCACTCGATTTGGAATGACGTTTGCGTTCATCACCACAGGACTCATGATGATTGCAGGTTGGTTCTCACGCAATAAAGTCGAGGAAACCGAAGAAGTGCTGGAGTACGAAGAGGAAGAAGTTCAAGAAGATCGTCCTTTTGCTGGACCCAGCTATGCCTCTTATGAACAAGCTAGACCTGTGAGCTCCCCAGTGAGTGCACCTGTGCAGGACATTCCAGTGCAGACGAGTTATGCTCAACCTACGGCTCAGCCCACTCCCGTTGCAGCGAGTGGCGATCCTTTGACGATGGATGCCAAAACTCGCTACAAACTGATGCAAGCTCGACTCCGCAGCCAAAATGGCTCCGTGCATTATGGCGGTGGAAATGCTAATTTTTGGGGCGGACGAAATGGCTCTAGCCCTTATGGAATCTCTAGTTCAGACAACGATAACAATTAAACATGACTGAAGAAAACGAAGACGTTCAAGCGCCTCAAGGCAAACCCATTGTGTTCTATTGCAAGGATTGCAAAGCCATTGTGGACGAGCCCATCAAGCACAAATCCAAGTACGAATACATGTGCCCTACCTGCAAAAGCGAACGTGTTTCTTTTGGAACACGCCAAGCGATTTCGGATTTCTTTCAAGTTAAACTCAAGAACTAGACCTTTAGAAGGCGAATGGCGCCACGGGTGGGCAGCTTGCTTGATGGAAGGTTTGAAGTGATCGTGTTTACGACACTAGTGGTGGTGCGTCCGCTCTTGAAAGGAACGCTTACTGTTGGGAGCGGAGACTCTGCTGGTACATCTGAACGAGGAATGGGTGCGTCACGGTTGACGATCCCAGTAGGAACCTCTACTTTTTTAGCGTCTAAAGTTTGCACTGATGACAAGGCTTTGGCTGAGTCTCTTCCATTGTCCAACCACGTGGAAATCTCATGCTCTTCTACTCCCTCGATGAAATGACCCTTAATTCGTTCGTAAACGCCAATGACGGGTGGTTTTTCGAATTGAGCATTTCCTTGGGGAAAGAGTTGGTAACCTGTTGGCTTATCTTCTGGGCCGTACACCGCTTCGTAGGTCTCCCAATAGTCCTTGCCTCGACAGAAGGTGGGTTCACGGTCTTTGAATAAAAGTTGGCCTCCTTTGCTCACACCGATCAGTTCTCCACCGCCTTCCATGGCGAGCACCAAGGCGAGATTTGTTTTCTCGTGATTCTTAGGGTTGAGTCGATTCAGACGTTCCACCACATCTTCCCACGTGAGTTCTGATTTAGTGGGTTGTTTCAATTTTAAAGCTTCTGCGAAACGACCAAGCCTGGGTGTTTCGCCTGTAGTAGCTCCCGCTCGTCCAGCTGGGTCTACCTTTGCTTCTTTCGCTTCGAGGATGAATAGTCCCTTATCAAAGTCGGCCCTTAATTGGTTCAAACGAGGATCATCGGGGGCCACATCGGTGGAACGAGGTCCGCCTTCCATGTCATGAACGGCCGAGAGCTGCCTGTTGAAATCTTCTGTGAGTGTTGGAATTTGTGACTTGCGTTCGATCTCTCGAATAAAGCCGGCGAGCGCCTCTAAGAGGGTTTGCAAATCTTGAGCGGCAAGGTCGGTATCCACTTGAACGCCCATGGCACCCAACTCAGACAGCACTGCTTCTTTTTCTGTTAGCGTTAACACTTCCTTCAGCCTTTGGATCCGAGGACCGTTTTCCCCTAAACGAAGAAAATGAGCTGCTTGAGTGAGCAAATTTGCTCGGCTCACTTCTCTTCGATCCACGATGGGGTTCGGTGTTTGGAAGATTTGTGTCGCTTGAATTCCTGGGTTTTGTGCCATGATTGACGAATAAATCTTATTATTATACCATAAATACACAGATTCTCAACCAGTTTGGACTGGAAAAATCCCTGTGAGTGCTCCATGCTCTGCCCATCTTTAATCTCCTCTGATGCTTCCTGATCGAATCGATTACGTGGACCTCGATAAGGCGAAAAATGCCTTCATTGCCGCCAGTAAGAAAACGATGACGTTCGCGGAAGCGTATGGGTTTATGCCCGGAGGTTTTGGCGCCAGCGCGAATGTGTTTGCTTTGGATTTGAAACCTTTTTTGAAAAGTGGCGCTGAGAACTTGCTCGTCACTTTGCTCCCTGAAGGATTGGGAACGGCGGACGATGCTCGACCCGACGACATGACGAGCGAAGAATGGCTGAAGTTTTGGAGAAACATTGGACTCAAGACCATGTCGACGCTCACCAACGATGCCGCATCCTCGGGAATGCAGACGATTTTGATTTCTTTGTACTTGCCTTCGGCGCGTCCTGAGCTCGTGTTCACGACGGAATTCATGGAAGGTTTTTTGGATGGATTCGTGGACGGATGTAGACGTGTCGGATGTGTCTACTTTTCAGGAGAAACACCTCAACTCAAGACCAAGATTTTTGAAGACAAACTGGACATTGCCGGAGCCTTGTTTGGCATCGTGCCGGCGGGCTTCAAAGCCATCGATTCCAACGAATTGGTTGCGGGCGATTTCATGGTCTTTGTGGAAAGCAGCGGACCGCATGAAAATGGATTCACGACTTTGCGCAGCATTGCCGAAGGCTTGCCTGAGGGCTACCGAACCAAGTTGCCAAGCGGAATGGAATTCTGGGAAGCGATCAATGCTCCCGGACATTTGTACACTTCCTTGGTGCAAGCGGTGATGAAGGCTGGTATTCGTCCTTCGAACGTGGAACCCATCACGGGGCACGGTTGGCAAAAACTCATGCGTCCCAAACAGGCTCTTCGTTACGTGGTGGAAGAAATGCTTCCTGTGACCGAAATTTTTAGCTTTGTGGAGAAGATGAGCGGAATGAGCACCGAGACCATGCTCAAGACTTTTAATTATGGCGTTGGAATGGCGATTTACACGCACACAAAGGAAGAAGCGGAAAAGGTGGTGGCTTTGGCGGCTGAGCAGGGTCTAAAGGCCTGTGTGGTCGGCCACGTTGAAGCAGCCGAGGCACGCGAAGTGGTGGTGAAGCCGCTCGGCATCACGATTCACGGAGAAGGGTTCGCGCTGGGGAAGTAGATTAAAGCTCCAAATCAGAAAAATCTATTTCTAGCCCCTCTATCTCTTTCCAGAGTTGGAGTATTCTCGTGCGAAGATGCCAGATCGGAAAACCTAAAGATGCAGAGACTGCGGTGGGTAGTGTAGAGAGTAAAGGCTCTTCCGTCCCTTTCAAGTTATGCAATCCGTAATTTAAAGAAATCGTTACTAATATTGGAACAAGTACAGGTATCAGTTCTTCGGGTATATTCTTCACTCTTTTTTCTAAATAGTTGTACAAACTCAAAAGAGTGACGGCAGATAGGGTGCTGTAGCCCATCTGCTTTAAAGTGGCCGTAAAAAAAGCTTCCCAACCGTGCTGTACATTTGGCAATCCCGATAAGACTCCCATCCCTGTAATGAAAGTCGCTTTACCCGAGTGTTGACTCCATAGGCTTCTCACTTGAGAAGTAAATTCAACGGTGTCTGGTGTTTGAACTTCGGACATTGAATGGGAAAACAAGTGACGAGTGTACTCCTTTTGTTTTTGAATACCAAAGCAAAGAGGCAAAGGTTAGTTATAAAAAACGGCTTATTTAAGCCAAAAATCAAGGCGAAATCTGTGCGTGCGCAGACCAGTAAGGATTTTGGAAGTCAATCCTAGCTCTGTCTAAACGTCCCAAAGCCTCGCACAAGCAGGGCGGCGGCGAACCAGAAGACGTTCATCAGAACGATGGCGCTTCCGCTGGGGATGTTGAGGTAATACGAAATGATGAGTCCGGACCAAACGGAGAGCAAGGCGAAAATGATGGAAACCAGCACGCTGCTGCGGGCGCTTTTGCAAAGGGTGATGGCGGTGAGCACGGGGATCACCATCATGGCGCCGATGAGGAGTCCTCCCACGATTTTGAGGGATTGAGAAACCATGAGTCCTGTGAGCACGGCGAGTCCATTTTTAAGCAACTTGGTTTGAAGTCCACGAGTGGAGGTGAGTTCTTCGGAAAACGACAGAGACAAGAACGACCACCAATAGGTGAGGATGACCCCGATCATGGCCAGACTGGTGAGGAGCAAGATCCAGACTTCGTTGGCGGTCACGGTGACTAGGCTTCCGAAGAGATAATTTTCGAAGTTGATCGAGGCTCCTTTCACTCGAACGAGCGCCACGGCGAGGGCTAGACCTCCGGAGAGGAAGAGTGCGAGTACGGCGTCCGCGGAGAAGCGATGATTTTTCATGAGGTATTCCACTCCCAAGGCTGCCACAAGTGCGGTCGCTACGGCTCCCCACGTGGGCGAAATGCCGAGAATCACTCCGATGCCCACTCCCGCGAGCGCAGCATGCGCGAGCGTGTCCGCGATCAAACTGGTGTTGCGAGCCACCACAAAAATTCCAAGCAAAGGAGCCACAACGGCAATCAAGCTGCCGGCGAGCAGAGCGCGAACCATGAAACTGTATTCAAAAATGCTCATTGAAATTAAGAGTGTGAGTGATGATGAACGGCCTTGGAATCCCCAAAGAATTCAGACCAATTCTGGGCTTCGGAGAGTTCGGAAGTTTTGCAGTTCAAGTAGATGCTTTGATTGAGACAGAGCACGCGAGAAACTTGTTTGGCCACCATTTCTAAATCGTGAGTGACGAGCACTACGGTGAGGCCTTTTTTATTGAGTTTGCTGAGCAGTTTGTAGAAGGTGTCTTGCGAAGGTTGATCCACAGCGCTGAGCGGTTCATCTAAAAACAAAATGTCGGGATTTCCAACCAAGGCGCGAGCGATGATGACACGCTGACGTTCTCCTCCCGAAAGTCTGTGAAAAGATTCTTTCTCGGTTCCTTTCATACCCACCAATTCTAATTTTTCGTAAACACGTTTCCATTCGCGCTTGCTGAGCGTGCCCCAAAATCCGGGACGAATAACTCCTGTCGCAACCACTTCTTCAATCGTGATGGGAAAGGTGAATTTTTGTCCCAAGAAAGTTTGTGGAACGTAACCGATGGATTCGCGAGACTTGGGATCGTCGGCAGCCTTTCCGTAGACTTTCACTTCTCCACGAGTGGGTTTCATGAGGCCGAGCATGCTGAGCAGCAAGGTGGTTTTTCCTCCGCCATTGGGTCCAACAATTCCCACGTATTCTCCGTCTTTGATCACGAAATCCACATGTTCGAGGATGGAATTTCCATCGCGCACCACGCTGAGGTCGTTGACTTGAATGAGAGGAGCAGATGCCATTGTGGGAAGAAATTTATTGGCAGGCCATGGCCAGTTTTAAATTGGCTAAGTTGGCTTGCATCAAAGTGAAGTAGGTTTCTCCGTTTTGGGCTTCGTTTTCAGTCAGTCCTTCGACAGGATTGAAGGTGAGCGGCGTGAGGTCCGCTTCGGAAGCTAAAGTTTCTGCTACGTCTGGATTTGCGAGTGTCTCAAAGAAAATGTACTTGCTTTCGTTTTGTTTTGCAAAGTCTGCGAGCTGAGTTAAGCGATTGGCCGAAGGTTCGTCTTCGGGCGAAATTCCAGAAACCGAAATCGTTTCGATTCCGTAACGCTCAGCGAAGTAGTGAAAGGCTTCGTGCGAGACAAGAATGGTTTTATTGCTACAGCTTGAAAGTCCTGTTTTAAATTCTTCATGCAGAGCTTGGAGTTCACCCATTACCGTCTCCGCATTGGTTTTGTAGAAAGCTTCGTTGTCGGGATCTGCTGCGATGAAAGCCTGTGAAATCATGGCGACGATTTCCTGCGCCATCAAAGGATCCAGCCACGTGTGAGGATCGTAGGCATGGCCTTCGTCGTTCACTTCATCATTGTCTTCTTCTTCAAAAGTATCGAGCGTGAGTTTGCTGTTAACCTCAACAGCAACGACGCCTTTGGAAGCGAGCTCCGTTTTTAAATCGCTCATCCATGGTTCAAAATCCATGCCCATGTAGAGGGCGACATCCGATTCTGTGACGGCCACAATTTGACGTGGACTTGGCTCAAAATCGTGAGGCTCACCTCCGACTGGCGTGAGGTTGGTGACTTGCACGTTATCTCCTCCAATGCGTTGAGCAAAATAGGCGAGCGGATAAAAGGTCGCCACCACCTTGAGTGCATTTGGATTGCTTGTGATGGTGTTGCTTCCACAAGCACTTAAGAAAAGTGCGGAAGTGAGAATAGCGATGAGAATTTTTTTCATGCGAGTGTGGGTTAAAGTGTGCATTTGGAGCAAAGTCCAAAAAATTCAAGGATGTGAGATTCTATTTTGAATTTGCGTTTTTTTTGAATGACTTTTTCTAGGGCTTCCAGTTCGTTGTCCATTTCCATTTCTTCGATGGCTTCGCAGTTGCGACAAACCAAATGGTGGTGATGGGTTTTGAAACTGAGCTCGAAGTAGCGTCTTTGTTCTTGCAGATTCACTTCTTGGATCACGTCTTCTTTTTTGAGAAAGTCCAGTTCGCGATAGAGCGTGGAGATGTTGGACGTGATGCGTTTGCGTTTCAGTTTTTTTTGAATTTCTTCGACGGACATAGGATGTTCTTCATTCAAAAAAAGTTCCAGTAAGGCACTGCGATTTTTCGTCATGCGGTTGCCGGCTTCTTTCCAGCGTGCGAGATGTTTTTCGAGGATGTTCATTTTTTGAGGAGTGAAGTTAGCTTAATGCGAATGACTTGCAATAGTCAAGCTTTTGTCAGGACTTTTTTTGTGACGTGTGTGTAAAGTTTAGCCACTATGAACATTCAAAGATTAAAACGCAGCGATCCTCGCTATCCCTTTCTGCTCAAGCAGATTTATACCGCGCCTGAATTCCTTTATTACGTGGGGGATTTGTCGATTTTGGAGTCGACCTGCCTTGCGATGGTGGGGACGCGCCGTTGCACGGCGCGTGGCGAAAGCACAGCCCTGCGTTTTGCTGAAACCTTGGCCTCGTGGGGACTGACCATTGTCAGCGGATTGGCCTTTGGCATCGACGCGGCTTCGCACCGAGGCGCTTTGAATGCGCAAGGCAAAACCGTGGCGGTGCTGGCTCAGCCCTTGGACGTCTTGCAACCTGCGCGTCATCGGCCTTTGGCGGAAGAGATTGTGCAAAAAGGCGGACTTTTGCTTTCTGAATACCCACCGGGCTGCCCAACTTTTAAGAGTGACTACTTGCTGCGAAATCGACTGATCGCGGGGCTGTGCCAAGCCACACTGGTGCTGGAAGCAGGTTATCCGTCGGGCGCCTTGAACACGGCACGCAATGCTTTTGAAGAGAACCGCACGGTGATGTGTGTTCCAGGGCGCATTGAAGACGAGAGCAGTGAAGGCTGCTTGGATTTGATTAAGAAAGGTGCTCATTTGGTGACGAGGCCTTCGGATTTGATTCCCATTTTGGACTTGCCGGTGGCGCTGAGGCGTGAGGCGTCCAAGGCGCTGAAGCTCAAAGGCATTGAGAAGGATTTGTTTGAGTTGCTTAAAAAAACGCCGTGCACCACAAGTCAGCTTTCGGATGAATTTGCGAATCGTCTACCCGAACTTTATGAAGCGCTGTCGAGTTTGGAACTGCGTGGAATTTTAATGCAGACTCAAAACCGTGCTTACACGGTGGCTTGAGGAGGAGTGGGCTCAACTGGGGATTCGGCGATAGGCTGAACTTCAGCGGCTAAATCGGATTCCAAAGTTTCAATTTTCTTTTGAGTTTGGTGCAGAGCAATGTCCGTGACTCGTTCCACTTCACTGAGCGTGGTGGCTCCACGCAAGACTTTGAGCACGCCGTCTTCACCCATGGTTAACATGCCTTGAGATCTGACGATTTTAAAGAGTTCACCGGCGGACTTTTCTTCGAGGATGGCTTCTTTGAGCTCGTCACTGTTTGTGAACATTTCGGCGATGGAAAGTTGTCCGACGTAACCGGTGTGGCTGCAACGGTCACAACCTGGAGCCGTGGGCAAAGTAGCGGGCAAAGCCAAATTGAGAGCTGGATTCACGATCTTGATTTGTTCGATGGCCTGAGTGAGCACGGACTTTTCTTTTTCATCGAGAGGTTTTTGAACCGCACAGAAAGGACAGACTTTGCGCACAAGACGTTGAGCCATCACCACACCCAGAGCGGGAGCAATCATGAAAGGTTTGAGCCCAATGTTGAGGAGTCGTGGAATGGTTTCGATGGCGCTGTTGGTGTGCAGAGTGGACAGCAAAATGTGCCCTGTGAGCGCGGCTTGGGCTGCGGTTTCTGCGGTGTCTGAGTCACGAATTTCTCCGATCATCACGACATCGGGATCTTGACGCAAAATGGCGCGGAGACCCGATCCAAAACTGTAACCCCGCTTTTCATTGATTTGGCTTTGAGTGATGCCTTCCAAATGGTATTCGATAGGATCTTCGAGCGTGATGATTTTGTTTTCAGGCTGATTGAATTCGTTCAGCATGGAATACAGGGTCGTGGTTTTACCTGATCCTGTGGGTCCCGTGACCAGGATCATTCCGTTTGCGAGATTGAGAGCCTGATGGAGGGTGTCCAAGTTTCGTCCTTCAAAACCCAATTCCTCAAACTTGAGGCTTTTCTTTTTGGAGTCGAGAAGACGACACACGAAGCTTTCTCCATACTCGGTGGGGATGGAAGAGACACGAACGTCGATTTTACGAGCGTTCACGGTGAAGGCGTAACGTCCATCTTGAGGAACGTTGGTGACGTTGAGACGCATTCCCGATTTGTATTTGAGCTGGTTGGCGATGTAGCCGTAGGTGCTGAGGTCGAGTTCTAGGATTTTTTGCAAAACCCCGTCGATGCGGAAACGCACCAAAACTTTGCCTTCTTCAGGTTGATAGTGCATGTCTGAAGCGCCGGTTTTGAGGGCTCCCACACTGAGCACGTTCAAAGCTTCTTCTGCAGAAACACTTTGGAGTTTTTCTCGAAGCGCCGTGAGATTTTCGATTTCAGATTGATAGGAGGTGATTTTCTCCTCATCCACAATGTTTTCGGTTGCGATCGGAGCCACGTCCAAATTGCGGTAGGCTTCCAACGCAGTGCGCGTTCCGTTTTCGGAAGCGAGATTCACGTTAATGGCATAACCGTCCGTCTTGAGTTTTTTGATCAAATCTTGAGTGGCCGGCAGTGTGGGGTGAACGATGGCGAGACGCAATTTCTTGCCAACTTTGAAGAAAGGCACGAGCATTGCCTCTTCGGCTTCTTTTTGAGTGATGACCTTGAGATGGTCGGGATTGATGTGCACATTCGCGATGTCGATGTAGCTCATTCCCATCTGTTGGGCGTGCTCCATGGTGGTTCGTTCTTCGAACTCACGGTTGATCGACGAAAGGGGGGCACCATTGCCAGTTGCAGCGGCTAAAGCGGCGTGTCCGTCGGTTTGAATTTTTGAGCTCGCGTAGTTCTGATCAGCCATTCCATTTGTTAAATCTGTTAATTATAACAGAAAAGAGGGCTTTTTTGAAGCCCCCTTTTTGATTTTCTTTTCTGACTCGGATTTTGTGGCTGAACTACTTGGTTTTTGCCACGGCTTCCACGATTTGTGTGGCCTCCTCTTCGGTGATTCCATCCACTTGCATGAAGTCTTTGATGGAAAGTCCCATGAGCTGACCCACTTGTTCCAAGCTCACAGAAGTGAGTTTTTCTTTCACATCTTCTGGAAGATCGAGGTCGCTGACCATGAGAGTCTTGTTTTCTGTGGCTTCTGCCGCCCCGGCTCCTGCTGGAACGTCGGTGTCGAGGATGTCGATTTCCCAACCTGTTAAGTGAGAAGCGAGACGAACGTTTTGTCCACTCTTACCGATGGCGAGAGCGCGTTGATCTTGAGTCACATACACCTTGGCAAGGTGAGCCTTGTCGTCGATTTCCACGCGAGAAATCTTGGCAGGCTTGAGAGATTCCATGATGTATTTTTGAGCGTCTTCATTCCAAGGAATGATGTCGATGCGTTC
>CAZROM010000015.1:0-25242 GCA_964601715.1 uncultured Candidatus Peribacteria bacterium
AAGTTTTAACGCCGGCCGATCCTTTTAAACATGTGAACAAAATCGACTTCAAAGCTCCGTTTGTGTGTGGGGCGCGTGACCTCGGGGAGGCTCTACGTCGCATTCACGAGGGTGCTTCCATGATCCGAACAAAAGGGGAGGCAGGAACGGGAAACATCATTGAAGCGGTGCGTCATGTGAAAACGATGAATGAAGGGATTGCAGCTTTGAATCAACTGGATGCGTCAGAAATGGAATTTTTGGCTCAAGAATACCGTGTGCCCGTGGCTCTTTTGGAAGAGACTCGCAGCCTCGGACGTTTGCCCGTGGTGAACTTTGCAGCAGGAGGGATTGCAACCCCAGCGGATGCGGCACTGTGCATGCAATTGGGTTGCGACGGAGTGTTTGTGGGCAGCGGAATTTTCAAATCCAGCGACCCTGCCAAGATGGCGCATGCGGTGGTTCAAGCCGTGATTCATTACAAAGATCCTGCGAAACTTGCTGAACTTTCCGAGGGACTCGGCGAGGCCATGCCAGGGCTGGAAATCTCCACTCTCGGTGTGCAAATGCAAGAACGCGGACACTAGAATTTATGATTGGAGTTCTTGCGATACAAGGTGGCTATTTGGAACATGAGCAACTGCTCGACGCTTTGAAGGTGCCCTACAAAGAAGTGCGTTCTTTGCAAGACACGGAGGGGTTGACGGGCTTCATCATTCCAGGTGGAGAAAGCACGGTGATGGATCAATTCATGCAAAAATATGGTTTGAAGGAATGGCTGATTGAGCGAGCGAAAGACTCGAATTTTGTGGTGCTGGGAACCTGTGCGGGACTCATTTTGCTGGCTCGCTACGGACTCTTAAATGTGACGGTGGAACGCAATGCTTACGGGCGGCAGTTGGATAGTTTTGTGGCAGAACTCGACGTGAAAGGCGTGGGCTTGGTGAAAGGGCATTTCATCCGTGCGCCCAAAGTGGTGTCGGTGGGGGAAGGGGTTGAGGTTTTGGCTGAGCACAAGGGAGTGCCGGTGGCGGTGAGTCAAGGCAAGGTGACGGGCATTTCTTTTCATCCTGAACTTGCGGGTGACTTGGCTCTTCACGCTGCTCTGTTTTCGTGTTAGTTTAAGCCACGAACTTAATCTCACCCTATGACGCTTTCTCGCCGCTCACGTTTCGTGCTTTTCGCAACGATCTTTTCCAGTGCTTTTTTGACCGCTTGTTTCGGAGGAAATGCCGATTTGGGAGCTCATGTGAGCAAGGACGGATTGATCCCTGAACAATTCATGCCAGCCGATTTGGGCATGGTGCTTTCGTACTCACTCAATGACGACGAACAATTCGCCGCCGTGGGAGTTTTGGAAGAAAAATTGGGCGATGCCGGACGTTTGACTCGCACGGTTGCGGAGAGTTTCAATTCCCAATTTTCGGAAGTGGGATTGGACTATGAAAAAGATTTGAAGCCTGCTTTGGGTGAACAGTTCCGTTGGGTGTACGGAGCTCGTCCAAAAGAAGAAGGAGCAGAAGTGTTCAGCGTGACGACCTTGGAAGACGCTGGCAAACTTGAAACCGTTTTTGACACCCTCACCGATGCGGGTTCTTTTGAGAAGAAAGTCTTGAGCGGAATGGATGTGTACATGAATGCAGACGATCATTTTTACGCAACGATTCACGACGATTTGTTGCTGGTTTCTGACACACCAGAAAACTTGGTGAGCATGACGGAAGTGGCTTCGAAAGACAGCTTGTGGGAAGTGGAAGCCTACCAAGATGGAATGAAAGAAATCGGACAGAACTTTGTGTTCTACGGATTCTTGTTCCCCGAACTTTACAACGATAGCGTGGATCTTTCGGGTGGACTTTCCATCGCCAATATTCCTTCTGCGATTGAACGACAAAGCATTGTGGTTCGTGCCGCAGACGATGGCTTCAGTTTCGATGTTAACATGCTCGCCAACAAAGAAAAAGCAAAAGAAGCGGGACTTTCGTTTGATGTGGTTCCCAAGGCCGATCCTTACCTTTACAAAGAAATGCCCATGGAAGGTTTGATGGCTTACTTTGAATCTTACGGTTTGCAACAAACCTTGGATCAAGCGTCTAAGTTGGGTGATGACACTTCATCCATGGACACGATTCGTGAAGCCTTTAGAAATTACTTTGGAATGGATTTTGACGACGATTTCATGAGTTGGTTCGACAAGGGTTATGTACTTGCTTTGAGTCAAAATGAAGAGGGACTTTTTCCTGGAATCACGATTTATGTGGACGACAGTTCCGATGAAGAACACGCCAAGGAATTGATGGACAAAGTGGACGGACAACTCTCTGGGCTCATGTCTATTTTTGAAGAAGCTTTGCCTGGAGCTGTGACCAAAGACACGGTGACGATTCAAGGTGAAGAGTTCAGCAAAGTGACCTTGGATTTGACCGAACTTCCTCGCTCCGAAAATTCTCCATTGCCTTCCGTGGTGACCGGCAGTTCCATGCAACTCATTTATGGAGTTTTGGATGGACGTGTTTTGATCACGACTGCCACTTCTTGGGAACAAGACGATCCAGAAACGATTGCGGATTCTGTTTTGTACTCTAAGCTCAAGGGCAAACTCGATTCTGCGGACCAAGGCTTGATCCTTTTGGACGCTGGCCAGCTCGCGGACTTTGCAACCGAACTTCGTTCTCTTCGTGAACAACTTGGTTTGGACGTCAGCGACTCTGCGTTGGACTTGGAAGACTTCCTGAAAGGATTCAGCGGAGCGATTGCACAAAGCCACACGGAGGCTTACTCCAGCATGTTCTCTGGCTACCTTATGCTTGCCGATTAATGTCTAAAGTCCTCATCGGTCTTAACACCTTCAACGATCTCCCTTACTTGAAAGAGAGTCTTCCTGCGGTGGAAGCTTTGAGGAAGAAAATGAAGGCGACGGTGGTGGTTTTGGACACGGCTTGGAATGAGGATGTGAAAAAGTTCATCACCAAGGAGTATCCGGACTTTGATTATTTTCGACATCCCGATGGGAACATTGGCTATGGACGTTCCTACAATGCGATTTTAGAGCGTGCTCCTGACCACGATTTGTATTTGGTGGTGACCAGTGACGTTTTGTTGCATGTGCCCACGGTGGCGCGTTTTATGAAGCGAATGGAGGAGCAGAAAAATCTGACGATGGTGGCTGGAAAACTGTATCACTGGGATTTGGCGCGTCATGCTCTGACTCAAACCATCGACAGCCTTGGCATTGTTGGCAAGAAAAATCATCACTTTTTGGATCGTGGACAAGGGGAGGAAGACGAGGGTCAATACGACAAAGACTTGGCGCATTTCTTTGGAATTTCGGGCGCGGTGTTTTTGATTCGCACGTCGGTGATTCCTAAATTGCACGGAGCCGCGCACTTGCTTTTTGATGAACGTTTTTGGATGTACAAAGAAGACATCGATTTGTCGTATCGCCTGCGTTGGCTGGGTGAAAAGATCGCACTTTTCCCTGAAGTCTGGGCGTGGCATGCGCGAACGGTGGCCAATCGTGGTGGCAAAAATGGCCAAAATTTGAAAGGACTGATCAAGGCGGATCGTCAGAAAAAAGAATACGCACAACTCAATTCCTACAAAAATCATCTGCTGCTGCTCAAAAATAATTTCACGCTGCGCTTTGGCTTTTTCGTGACGCTTCGGGTTTTGATTTACGAAGGAATGAAGGCTGGATTTGTGTTTATTCGCTCGCCACGCATTTTTTTCAGCGGACTCAAAACCTTGCTTTTTACCCGCGTGCAGCGTAGTTCTAAACGAGTGAGTGCCAAGAAAATGCTGTCTTATTTTTCTTAAATGCCTGTGAACACTGATCTTTCTATCGTCATTTTGCATCACGGCAGTCCCAAGGAGGTGACGAAGAATTTGGAGGCCTTGAAAAAAGCGTGGCTTCCCGAAAAGACGGAAGTGTTTGTTGTGAACAATGGGCCTTCGGGTGCCAATGCGCAGATTCCGGTGGAGCGAAATTTGAAGTTTGAACTGCGATTTTTTGAGATTGAAAACCGAGGATACCCTCAAGGGAATAATTTTGGTTTGAGTGTGGCCAAGGGCAAACTGCTCTGCATTTTGAACCCCGATGTGGTCGTGCAAAAAGACACGTTCAAAGTGCTGTTGGATTATTTGAATGCTCATCCCAAAGTTGGCATTGTCGCGCCACGACTCCGCTTTCCTGATGGACGTGTGCAAGACAATTTCCGCGTTTTCCCTCGTCCTTTTGATCTGTTCATCAAGCGCACGTTCTTGCGTCGTTTCATGAAAAAACGCATGAGTCGGTATTTGATGTGGAATAAAAACACCGAGGTTTCTGAGCCGGTGGATTGGTTGACGGGCGCCTTCCAAATTTTCACACGAAAATGTTGGGACAAAGTGGGGCCGAACGATGAACGTTACTTTTTATTCATGTCGGATGTGGACCTTTGCCGCATCGCTTGGAACAAAGGTTTTGAGGTCCATTTCGTGGGGGAGACGGAGGCTAGACACAACGAAGGCCGCCTTTCATCTGGAGGGGTTTTGGACATCTTCCGCAAACGCACACTCCGCATTCACGTGGAGGACGCGCTCAAATATTACTTGAAGTGGATGCTGAGAAAATTGCCTAAACAACGCCGAAAACTATAAGGTTTGCCTTCTAAGGCTCTTTTGGCTACAATCCTCCCGCTATAGGCCTTTCGTATAGTGGTAGTACAGCGGTCTCCAAAACCGTTAGCGCGGGTTCGATTCCTGCAGGGCCTGCCATCCAGCGCACGGTGTCCTCGCTAACCCGTTAAGCAGCCAAACAGGGAGAGCTGATCGTGTCCACTTTTACTACGCCAACATTCCTTCACAGGTTAAAAAGAGGTTCTAGACCCACTTGCCCGGAGGGGGAGGCTAGTAGGGAGGTATTGCTTTTCGTTTCTTCTGTTGTTTTTGATGATTAAATCTTTTCTCTTATCTTGGAAAAATCTTTATACTGTCCGTCGATGAGTATCGAACAAATTGAAGAAAATATTGATAAGTTGCTGAAGAATCTCTCAAAAGAGGAGTTTATTTACGAGTTGCTTCTATCCTATGGCATTCCAAAATCGACGGTAACTCTACTGAAAAAAGGCTCAAAAGATAGATCGAAAAGATCTGACGAGGTTATGTTGCAACGCAAGGTTCTCTTCAGATCAGTTCAAGATGGCGATTTACACGACATTATCGATGACTTGAAGACAGATAAAAGTGTCACTCGCTACGCCCCCCGTTTTCTTATTGTAACTGACTTCAAAACGCTTTTAGCTACTGATTTAAAAACAGCCGAAAATCTTGATATATCAATTTTTGATCTCAAAAAATTCTATGATTTTTTCCTCCCCTGGGCGGGTATAGAGAAGCATTCTTATAGGAATGAGGCAGTCGCAGATAGGAAGGCTGCAGAGAGAATGGCGAAGTTATATGATTCAATTCTTGCTGACAACCACCTTTTTGATGAAACAAAGGTTAAAGACTTGAATTTTTTTCTTGCTAGACTGCTTTTTTGTTTTTTTGCCGAGGATACCCAGATTTTTCCAAATGAATGTTCTTTCACTAATGCTATTGATTCTCATACTAGGAAGGATGGTAGTGATTTAAATGTTTTTTTCTCAAAATTATTCCACGTTTTAAGCTTGCCTGAGGGGAAAAGGGGCGATATACCGCACTATTTAGATCAATTTCCGTATGTTAATGGTGGCCTTTTCAATGAAGATCATTGGATACCAAAATTTAGTGCACAGGCTAGAAGGATCATTATCGAGTCCGGCCAGCTTGACTGGTCTAAAATTAACCCAGACATTTTTGGTTCAATGATGCAGGCAGTGGTCCATCCGGGGGAACGTGGCAGTTTGGGTATGCATTATACTTCTGTTCCGAATATCCTAAAGACTATCGAGCCTTTATTCTTAAATGAATTCAGGAGAGATTTTGAGGCAGCACGAGGTAACCTTCAGAAACTAGATAATTTACGTCTCAGGTTGTCTAAATTAAAAATTTTTGACCCCGCCTGTGGCTCTGGTAACTTCTTGGTAATTGCTTACAAAGAGTTGAGAAGACTCGAAATGCACATCATCCGTGAGATGGGTGCCTTTTCTTTCTCTGATATTAAAATTTCACAATTTTATGGCATTGAAATTGATCACTTTGCCCATGTAGTAGCCAAGTTGTCTCTTTATCTTGCTGAACACCAAATGAATTGTGAGTTCAGTGAAGCCTTAGGATCCACGACACCTGCTTTACCTTTAACTATTGGTGGCAACATTGTTTGTGAGAATGCGATCAGGGTGGACTGGAACAGTGTTTGCCCTGTTCAAGAAGGTGACGTGGTTTATGTTTTGGGTAATCCTCCTTATTTGGGTGCTAGGAATCAATCTTCAGAACAGAAAGAGGACATGTCCTTGGCGTTTTCTGGACGGAAAGAATATAAGGATTGTGACTATATTGCTTGTTGGTTTTTAAGGGGAGCGGACTACATTGTTAATCGCAACGCAGAGTTTGCCTTTATTTCCACAAATTCTATAACACAAGGTGAGCAAGTCTCATTAATTTGGCCCTACATTTTAGGTCAAGGTCTCGAGATTAGTTTTGCGTATCGATCTTTTAAATGGACAAATAATGCAAAAAAGAATGCGGGTGTTACTTGTGTGGTTCTTGGGTTGAGGAATTCTTCTAAAAAAAGAAAAGTTTTGTTTTATGATAAACAATTTTTAGAGGTTGAAAATATCACTCCATATCTTGTTAGTGGAAAAACTATAATCGTTAATGCTTCAAAAACATCTATTTCAGATCTTCCATCTATGATGATGGGAAACATGGCTCGTGATGATGGAAATCTAATTCTTTCTGTCACTGAGCGGGATGAGCTTTTGAGATATCCCGGGAGCGGTATTTTTTTGAAGCGATTTTATGGGTCTAATGAATTTTTGAATGGAGTAGAGAGGTGGTGTTTATGGATTCCAGATCTTTTGTTGGAGCAGGCAAAGGCGATCCCTCCAATAGCAGATCGTATTGAAAATGTACGTAAATTTAGGGAGGCTTCAGCCGCAAAAACTACCAACCAATATGCATCTATCCCGCATAAATTTGCGCAGCGAAGTTATAAGGCTGGTGCCACAATTATTCTGCCTCGGGTATCTTCTGAAAGGAGGGAGTATATACCATTTGGTTTTCTTAATAACGATGATTCAATTGTTTCCGATTCTGCCTTAGCTATTTATAACGCAGAGATGTGGGTTTTTGGCGTGGTTTCCTCCCGAATGCACATGGTTTGGATTAGGCATGTCTGTGGTGCTTTAAAAACTGACATACGCTACTCATCTACTTTGGGCTACAATACGTTTCCTATCAATGTTTTAACAACAAATCAAAAGGAAGAAATCAAGAGAATTACATATACAATTCTTGAGGAGAGAGAAAAACATCCAGAAAAAACTTTGGCTGAAATGTATGACCCAGAGAAAATGCCTCAAGGTTTGAAGGAAGCACATGCTAGTCTAGACCTAGCAGTCGATAGGTGTTATCGATCGAGGCCGTTCAGTAGCGATGAAGAACGTTTGGAAACCTTGTTCAAATTGTATGAAACCATGACTGCCAAAAATTAATCACTTAAGACATGCCGAATATTGTTAACGTAACTTATGGTCAGACTGGTAATAGTACAAAAGTGAATGAGTTGGGCATGAGAGATATGCAGGAAAAAGTATATGCCATGCGTGATGCTCAATACTTGCTTTTGAAGGCACCACCGGCATCCGGTAAATCTCGTGCATTGATGTTTATTGCGCTTGATAAGCTCAAAAATCAGGGCATTAAAAAAGTGATAGTTGCTGTTCCGGAGAGATCTATTGGGGGATCATTTTCTGCGACGGATTTAATGGCCCACGGGTTTTTTGCCAGTTGGCTTCCTAGTCCACAATATAACTTGTGTATCCCCAATGGAGAAAAAAGCAAAGTCCAAGCATTTTTGAATTTCATGCACAATGACGAGCCCATTCTCATTTGTACACACTCTACTTTACGCTTTGCTTTTGAACAGATAGAGCCGGCGAAATTCAACGGTGTGCTTTTGGCGATTGATGAGTTTCATCATGTTTCTGCGGATAAAGAAAACAATCGACTTGGTTCTTTACTTCACTCAGTCATTGAACACTCCAATGCTCACGTGGTTGCCATGACAGGTTCTTATTTCCGAGGTGACTCCATCCCGATTCTTCTTCCAGAAGATGAATCACGGTTCACTCGTGTCAGTTATAATTACTATGAACAGCTTAATGGCTATACTCACCTGAAATCACTAGGGATTGGGTATCACTTTTACCAGGGCCGTTATACCAATGCTATTTCGGAAGTTTTAGACACAGACAAAAAGACCATTCTTCATATTCCGAATGTTAATGCTGGCGAGTCTACAAAAGATAAATATAACGAAGTCGATACTATCCTTGATGTAGTGGGAGAAGTGCAAAGACAGGATCCTGAGACGGGAGTCATTTACGTAAAACGTAAGAGTGATGGCAAGGTGTTAAAAGTTGCAAATCTCGTTGATGATGATCCAAGAAGTCGAGAACGCATTGTCGAGTATCTTAGAAATATGGATTCAGTTGACGATATGGATTTAATTATCGCTTTGGGTATGGCTAAAGAGGGATTTGATTGGCCTTATTGCGAGCATGCTCTGACAGTCGGTTATCGTGGGTCTTTGACTGAGATCATCCAAATTATTGGGCGGTGTACTAGGGATAGCTCCAATAAAACACATGCTCAATTTACAAACCTCATCGCACAGCCAGATGCTGCTGATGAAGAGGTGAAGTTGGCTGTTAACAATATGTTGAAAGCTATTACTTGTTCATTACTGATGGAGCAGGTCTTGGCACCGAACTTTAACTTTAGAGCAAAAGTACCTGGAGATGAAGTCAGCACTCCGGGCGAAATTAGGATTCATGGTTTTAAAGAACCTAGCTCCAAACGTGTTAGAGAAATCATTGAGGCTGACCTCAATGATTTGAAGGCCACCATCCTTCAGGATGATATGCTTGTGAAAGCGCTTCCAGGGAATGTTGATCCAGAGGTTATAAATAAGGTTATGATCCCGAAGATCATACAGACTCGTTACCCTGATCTATCTTCGGAAGAACTGGAGGAACTTCGTCAGTACATCGTTGTGGATTCTGCTATAAAAATGGCAAACCTAAAGGAAGTGGGTGACAAAAGATTTATTCGTATGGCTGGTACTTTTATCAATATCGATGACCTCCATATTGATTTGATTGACCGCATCAATCCTTTTCAAGAAGCTTTTGAAATTCTTTCCAAGTCAGTTACTGCTAGAACTTTGAAAACTATTCAGGATACAATTGAGCTTACGCGAATCCAGATGACCGAAGAAGAAGCTATCCTTCTTTGGCCTAAAATTAAAAGTTTCGTTAAAAATGGTGGTGGGAAAGAACCCAGAATGGAGAGTTTAGACCCCCTTGAAAGAAGGATGGCGGAAGCGCTTATTTACTTGAGAGGGCAGCGTCGTGCTCATAATATTTAATACTTCATGAAAAAAGAAGATTTATTGAATTTGATAAATGATGATGACTTGGGGCTTTTACAGGTCAAAGCCAAGTCTTCTACGGCTGTTTCTGCGGACGAACGATTAGTGGCATCTTTCTTGGAAATCAATAACTTCATTGAAGAAAATGATAGAGAGCCAGAGCTTGGTAGTGGTTTACAAGAACACCAACTCGCGTCGAGGCTGAAAGCTATCCGGGAAGATTCCTCCAAACGTGACTTTCTCCAAGATTATGATGCTTATAATCTTTTGGAAGGAGATGTCCATGTTGTTAAAACGCTAGGCGATGTGTGGGAAGATGATGACTTGGGTATATTGAATAATACCGAAGAGAGCCTCTTTACTTTAACGAATGTCCCTACACATAAAGCTCGAAATTCTGCAGAGTACATTGAGCGCCGTAAGCCATGCAAGAATTTTGACCAATATGAGGGTCTATTCTTGGAATGCCAAGCAGATTTAGCATCTGGCAAGAGAAAGCTTGTAAAATTTACAACTGAAAAACAAGTAAAGGAGCGTAGTTTCTTCGTTTTAAATGGTGTTTTACTTTATGTCGATCAGATTGGTCAAACTTATGTTAATAGATTTGGGAAAATCAATGGACGGCAGAGGTGTATTTTTGAAAATGGTACTGAATCCCAGATGCTTTTTAGATCTTTAGTGCAACGTTTGTACGAAAATGGCCATGCAGTGACTGAGCGGGGTGACGTAGTGGAGGCAGAATTCTTCAAAAGTTTTGAAGGGATATCTGATCAGGATAAAAAAACTGGATATATATATGTGGCAAAATCCCTTAGTGAGAACCAAAAAATTAAGTCACTTGAAAATTTGTACAAAATTGGATTTTCTACCCTTCCTGTAGAGCTTAGAGTTGAGAAGGCTCATGAAGATCCAACATTTTTAATGGCACCGGTCCGTATCATTACAGTTTTTGAATGTTTTAATCTGGACCCGCAAAAGCTTGAACAAATGCTCCATAATTTTTTTGGAAAATCTTGCTTGAATATAGATATTTTTGACGGTGACAATAAAAGGTATGTCCCGCGCGAATGGTTTATTGCGCCTTTGGATGTGATTGAGCAAGCGGTGAGTTTGATCATTAGTGGTGGCATCGTTAATTACAGGTATGAACCAGTTACTCAGAAGATTCTATTAAGATAGTTCCAGCCGTTTATGTTTTAGGTGAAGTTTGCTGGTTAATAGCCCCAGTATCTCTCTTTTCTCGTCTTTACTTCCACTTTCCAGTATGTACTTGGCGTAGTTTCTTATCTGTTTGTCCACAAGGGCTTCTGGGTTTTCGATTTTCTTTCCAAGAACGCCCGCTTCAAAGCGTTGGTAGCGCATGACCTCTCTTTCCAACTTTGCTTTGGTTCCGATCAGGTCTATATCGATGGAGTCGATCAGCCTTCTCAGTTCTTCAATGAGCTCCTCTTCTCGTATATAAGGTTCTGAGCATATCTTTTTGATGGATTGGGTGCAGTGATAGTAGACGTATTTTCTGGAGCTTCCGTTTTTGAATTTCTTTGTTTTTTCTTCGGCCGTGATCCCGTATCCGCACTTCCCGCACTTGATCATTTGTACAAAGGCGAAGTCCTTGCTGCCTTTGGGCTTGGGTGGGCTTTTGAGCTGTTCCTGTACTTTGGCAAAGAGCTCTTTGGTCACGAGTGGCTCGTAGTTGCCTTTGTGCCATTGGCCGCTACCTTTTGGGAATTCATACTCTCCGTAGTAGTAACTGCTTTTTAGGATGCGGTAGATGCCGCTTAAGCAGAATACTTTCCCACTGGTGGTTCTGAATCCTTTCTCGTCTCTGAGCCACATGAAGGCTTGTCTACCCGTCATGCCCTCGTCTCCCACCTTCCTAAAAAGCTCCTGGATGATAGGAGCTTTTTCTGGGTCGACGTGGACTGTCCTTCCGTTGCGGTCAAAGGTTCGCTCTGGGATGTAGCCGATAGGGGGCTGGCAGGGGCGGTGCCCTAACTCAGCGCGTTTTTTCAGGCCTCTTTTTACATTCACTCCTCGATTGTCGTTTTCCAATTTGGCTTGGCTCCCTAGAATCATGAGAAGGAACTTTTCATTAGGGGAGTTACTGAATCGCTGGCCGTGTGTCCGAATATCTGCCAAATATCCTCCATCCATTAGGTCTACAATTTTTCCGATATCGCCACCATTACGACCAATTCTCGAGATATCCCAGGCGATCAGTCCGTTGTATTCCCCGGTTTTGATCCCCTCAATTATTTCATTGAACACGGGTCTTCCTCCGGCCTCTTTCGCCGAGTGGCTTTCGGTCTTCACGGCCACGATTTCTAGGCCTTCTCTTTTGGCCATGGCCATCATTTCCTGCAGCTGGCTTTCGATGGAGCGAGCTTGCCGCTCTTCTGCCTCCGAAGATTTTCTTGCATAGAGACAGTAGGATACACGCTCCTGTGGGAGCAACTCTTCAGCCGCTCTCACAGGAGGTCTTTCAAGTGTTGTTGGATTCATGGCATCGGGTTAGTGTCTACACACACAGATGCCAGAACGGTTTGGGAAGTCTAGAGGTAACCATTTCTTTTTATCCACTCGTCCGTTTCTTTTTCAATTTGCATTTGTTCTGCTGTCATCTCCTCGACCCACCGATAGTAGGCTTCTTGTTGTGCTTTTGTTGCCGTTGGCCATCTTGGATCGTTGCGTCCGATAAAAACTTCTTCGGGGAAGTAGCTAGCGCCCATAACACCCATGCCCCCTTTATTTAAAATGTTGTCCACCTGAGTCAGGGCAATCACGCAAGCGTCCATAAGGTCGTCGTGTGCTTCCGTGTTAAAGTATTTCACCTGATGAGCAAGGCGTCTGCCAGATTCTGAATCTGGGAAGATGATTTGTTTTTTTTCAAAAAGATGGCTTACGGTGAACAGGCGCTCTGCCTTGGATTGTCCCTTCGGATTAAATCCATGGGCACGTTGGCCGACTTTTTTCAGCATCTCGATGATTGCATTTTGGAATCCCACATTTTCTATATGTACTTCTGCTTCACACCTATAAGTGCCACGTACTTGTTTGTAGATGCTCAGTATTTTTGAAATCAGTTCTTCGTAAGTTAGGTGAGCGTTTAGGATGTTGTCCAATATATAAACTTTTGCCGTTTCTAGTTTGTCACTTCCGCGCTCGTTGAAGTAAAGAGCCGTGACGATGGCGGTATAATCGCTCTTTTCTCCGCTACTTGCCGCAGGATCTACTCCTATGAACACCTTTTTTAGATATAAATCTTTAGGTTGTTCTCCATATACAATCCAGTCGTCTTTAATCATTTGGTCTTCGTCTTCAACGTGTTGGAGCATCATTTCTCGTTTAAAAGCTCGGTCACTTCCGACCTGCTTTTCTAGCTCGGCAATTGCTTCCTGATTTGGAAATTTCCCAGGCCATAGTGCCGTTCCGGTTTCATCTACTATTGGATATTTTCTATAAACTCCGCTCATTTTTCCTTCATCCATTTCTCGAATGATGCGGTTCATTAGTGAATCTGGATGGACGTTGTTTCCCAAGACAATGATTTTTGAATCCTGGTCACCGCAGGGGATGACCTCGCTCTTGAAAAAGTCGTTTAACTTCTCTCGTCTCTCTTCCGTTTTTGCTGACTCAATATCTTCGAGATCATCACAAATGATGAGCTGCGGCCTATGTTCTTTGAAGCGTAGACCACGTACGTTTTGCTCACTTGAGAATGCGAAGATCGAGGCATCGTACTTTTGTATATAAATTTCATACTTGCTCCATGGGTCTACGCGTTCTTCTATGGTACCAAAGTCTTTTGCCAGCATGGTGTTCTCCTCCAACGCTTTCTTGATGTTCCCGAGCCCGGTACTGGCCATTTGCTGGTTTTTGAATAGCAACAGAACACACTTAACGCCCAAAGCTTTTATCGCCCAGAGAGCGTAGGCTTGGGTGATGATTGTAGACTTAGCTGAGCCACGATAGGCCATGATCGCTAAGGTTCGGATCGTTGGATCTTGGGCTAAGTCCATCATCTCCTTTTGATATAAAGCTGTTGGGTGCTTTACGTAGTCGGAAAGATAAAAGTGGAAGAACATTTCGAATGATGCGTTGGTACTCGTTTTTCGGAATTCTTCATCCTGAAATAATTGAGATAATGTTTTTTGGTCAAATTGAAGAGGGTTCATGATCTTCAGGGTTAGGGGTAATAAGTCCTCCCTTGAAAAAGGAGTTGAGAATGTTTTTGTATTCTTCGGTTGATGGTATGCCACGGGTTTTCACTTCTCCCGACAGCTCCACTTTTTGTTTGTAGTCGGCTTTGTGGTGTCGGAGCCAAAAGGTTACGGCCGCGAGATTTCCGTCTTGAATTGCTTTCAAGAGCTGGGACTCTGCCAAGTCGTTCACTCTGCTCTTCCCCTCGTTTAGTGATTCATTCACTTGTTCGCTCAGGGCTTCATCTTTGTTCATCCATCGGTAGAGCGTTGAACGGGGAAGGTTGATTTTTTGGCAGGCAACTTCGATAATCGGAGTCCTTTTGAGTTGCTCTAAAAGGAGCTCAATTTGTTTTGCCTTTTTACTGGCGATTCTTTTACTTGCCATCGTAGACATTGGTTAAGAACTGCGCCTTCTTGTTGAACGTCTTTTCGTAACGCTCGATGATCGTCTGGCAGTATTCGGGGGAGAGTTCTACACCGAAGCACCGTCGTCCGATTTGTTCTGAAACGATAAGGGTCGTTCCGGACCCCAGGAACCCATCAAAGATGTTCTCTCCGATGCTGGTGCTGTTGAGGATGAGTCGTCGCATCAGCCCTAGTGGTTTCATTGTGCTATGAAGAGGGCTTCTTTGTGGTTTTGGGTAAACAATCACGGACTTGTCCTGTTCTTTGACGAATTTATGAGTATTCTTCCACCCGTACACGATGAGTTCATGCTGTGGGAGGTAGTCCATGCGCCCGATGACTGCACCCGTCTTTACCCACACCAAGAGTTGGCAAAATCGATAGCCACTTTGGTCTAAAGCTTTTTTTAAAGCGAAGACCATCTTATCTGCGTTGAAAATGTAGAAGCTGGATTTGAGTGCTAGGTGAGGGGCGATGGCATCGAGCCACTCGCTGGAGAAGTTTGTATAGTCTTCTTCGGTTTGAAGTTGATCGTTGGCAATCGCTTTATGTGCGTTGTTGGGTTTCAAATATTCCTTGCTTTCCACCACTGCAATCCCATAGGGAGGGTCCGTTGCAAGGAGGTCTATTTTTTGGCCGTCCAGTAGCTGCTTCAGCAGTATGGGGTCGCTGGAGTTACCGCAAGCCAGTCGGCTATTTCCAAGGGCGAATATGTCGCCGACTTTAATTGAGTTTTTTGGCTTTGATGCCTGTGAGAGTTTCATAACGGTGGATGATAAGGTCAATAAAGATAGGGTCCAATTCCATGAGGAATGCCCTGCGTTTCAGTTGTTCGCATGCGATCAAGGTGCTTCCCGAACCGCCGAATTGGTCCAGCACGATGTCTCCGACCTTTGTACACCTTTTGAGTGGACGTTCATGAAGTGTTACGGGTTTTTCTGTAGGATGATTCATCTCTGCTCCGGGGAGTCGCTGTTCGAGCCAGATGTCGATAATATCTTTGATGTCGTCTAGGGAGCGCTTTCCGGTTTCCACTTCTGGGTTTAGAATTTCGTTGTAGTTGGTTCGCCCCTTGTCTAGGTAAGGCTTTCCCGTGGTTCCGTAGACACAAGGCTCGTACATCTTGTTAAACGAGATCTGTGGGGTTGGATTGTGACTTCCTTTGATCCAGAGGCAGACTCGTTGATTCTTGATTCCCAGCTCTTGGTAGATGCTTTGAAAAAGCCCGATTTGATTTTGATCACACCATCCAAAAATATGAGCATCTTGTTTGCAAAAGTCTTTACCGTGTTTAACACAGCTGGCCACAAAGTCGTGATATTCCTTTGGGGTTTTGCTGTCGTCGATGATTCCCGATCCATACTTGTTCTTTTTGCCTCCGATACCAGCGTTATAATTCAAGCCTATGTTGTACGGGTAGTCGCTATAGATCATGTCTGCCCGCTCTTCGCCAAGTAACGCTGTATAGCTTTCCTGTTTGGTCGAGTCCCCGCAAAGTAGGCGGTGTGACCCCAACTGGTATAGGTCACCCAACTTTGCTTTTGGGTCTTTTATTTTTTCAATTTCTTTTTCAACATCGAACTGGTCGTCTTCAATGCCGAGGGTGTCTCCCCAGATTTTTTCAAAATCCAAGGCATCAAAACCAACGTCTAGAAGGAGGTAAGGTTCTATATCTTGTAAAAGATCAAAGTCCCAGGCACCGTGGTTTGCATTTAGCCTCAAATTCAATTCGAGTTCTTTCTCGCTATCTTTTATGCAAACAAGAGAGCATAAGGCTTCTTTTGTACCCATCCTTTTAAGTACCTCTAGGCGCATATTTCCACCAATTACCTGGAATTCCTTTCCCTTGGCTGTGTTCACAATAAGTGGATCTGGTTGACCGAAGATTTTTAAACTTTTCTCCAGGTCGTCTAATGCTTTTTGACTCCAAATCCGTGCATTCCCTGGGAAGGGTTTGAGTCTTTCTAAGGGAATTTTTTTCACATCAAATTTGCCGATATCCATAGGTTTTGTGGTTAAGGGATAAGTGAAATAAGGCAGACTTCTTGTCTTAGCAAACTTTTTCAACTTTTTTAACTTTTTATTTTTTTTTGCTACGTGTCAGGATTTTGGACGCGAGATTTCGCCATTTCGCCAATTTCATCGGCAAGATAATACTTGCAAGGCTGTCTGGCAAATCATTGACCTAGACAAACAAAGACAAAAGTCGCCCAGTTGACTTTTTTTAAATATGTCTTATTTTAGCAAACTTTTTCAACTTTTTTTAACAGGTTTAGCGCAGGTGTTCTAGGATTTGTAGTGTTCTAAAAAAGGGGTTTCCCATGTCATTCGTTGTTTTCTTGGCAACTGCCCTTAGTTGGTCAATTTTTGCTGTGTATTCCTCGTTGATGATGAGTTCCAAGTTTTTTAGGGAACTTAGTTTTTCCGTCAGCTTCCCCTTGGGGACTCTCGGGGACCAGAGCATGAAGCGTTTATTCTTGAAGGTCCTCAGGCTTTCCTTTGCGTAGGCGACTTGTCTTTTATGCTTGCTCTCCACTTTTTTAAAAGTACTGTCGTAGCCGACTCCGTATAGAAGTCCGCTGAGGTGAGTGGTGACTTCACAAATGAATACGGTGTCTGTTTTGAAGTTCATTCCAATTACATCCAGTTCCCCCAAACCCTTAACACCGCCTCCTGCAGGTCGTGCGTTATAGTCGATGACATCACAGCCCTCAATCACCTTGAGATAGGCTCCGACAATATATTCGCCAACATCCGTGATCATGCAGTTTGGGTTAGCAGATTTTTGTAAATCATTACCATGGCCAGCGTGTCTAGTTTACAGTACTCCAATAGGTTTTTCTCCATATCCTTCTTGGTCGCTTGGTCCAAGTTGCCGAATATCATTTGGAACCATCCTAAGGATGCCATACCTCCATTGTGGATCTCTAAGTCCTGATGGCTCGTTCCAGGAACGAGTACGGGCAGAACCTTCTTGATGGAATGACTGCCGTGAAATTCAGGGTGCACAAAATGCTGATCTCTGAAAATTTCCATAAGGTCAAAGACGCGAGCGTTTAGATTTTCTAAAAAGACACGATACGCAGGGAAGGCTTCTGCCATCTCTTTATTTCTGCCCATTTCGAAGCCTTTGTTCCATACGATGACTGTTCCGGTTGGCCCCAGGTCTTTCTCTAGGTGTTCCAAAAGTTTTGACCTTGGGTCGTCTGCCGTGGTTTTCAAAAATTCTTTATGCCCCACTTCGTTACTGTCTTTGTTCAGGATGTGTAGTGAGTATTGAAAGCAGACTTGCTGGTACGGTTTTGTCTTTTGGTACAGCGGGACTGCTGGAGCAAACGTTTCATAATCTAAGAAGTAGAGAGGGTACTCAAGTTCGTTTAGAATTTGCATGATCTTCTCTTCGTCTACAAAGGGCTTATTCGCTTTAACCGAATCCACGTGATTTTTTTGTCTTACGGTAAGCTCAAAATCTTCGGGAAGATCTTCGATTTTAATCACCCCTCTGTCCAGTAACTCCTCCAACTTTCTTTCGGCTAGTCGGCTTATTTCGAAGATGGAATGGGTTGGAACGTTTTTCCAGCAGTAATCTTTGAATGGGCAAGTGTAAGGGGAGTCGCACTGCTTTCCAATTCTTTTTTCTGGTTCATTCTCATTTTTTAGCCACTCAAGGGCTTTTGGGATTTGCGTTTCAATAACTCCCTCCATGTTTGCAATTTGCTCACTCACTTCCTCTATTTTTAGCAGTTGAGTTGGGTCCACTTCTCCTTCACGAATATAGTCGCCGTTGATGCAGATTAAAAAGGTGCGGCCGATGTTGATGCCATCTTTTTGAAAGGCTATTTTTTGGAATCCAATGTCTGGCAAATGTTCTTCCTTGAGCTCGGTGGATGATTTTACCTCGTAAAGGTCCCAGTTGTTGGTAGCTTTGTTTTTGATGAGGATGTCTGCACGGGCTAGAAGAGGGAAGGGCATGACTGTGGCTTGATAAATAACCTCGGTCTCTTTTTCTATAAGTGCCTGCGTTTCCATCTGGCCCTTTTTGAAGTTGTTTTGAACTTCCACTCCCTCCGGGAAGAGTTTTCTAGCCATGTCTTCCACTCTATAACCTTGATCAAAAATAGCTTGTTGCTCCGGCGTCACCTCGGGGAGCAGGTCTCTTCTATTTTTGTTCAGCCATAAATACTTATTGCATTGCAGGTATTTTAGGAAGTCTGATTTCGATAATGTGGTTGGTTTTCTCATATTGTTTATTGTTTACAAGGAACCGCCGTAGCTCGGATAAGTCAATCATTTTCTGCGTACGCGTCCTTTCCGTCGAAACTTGTGAAGATGGCTGCGTCCATCAGGCAAGGGTAGATGTTTGCTGCCTTACACATCTCTTTGAATCCATCCAAAATGAAGTTGAAGTACTCTTCGTCGGCCATCCCCTTGGCCGAAAGTTCTAGGGGGAATCCAAACTCCTTCATCCACTTCATGATACGGCTATCGATGGGGATTTCATACTTTGTGAGTCCCATCATTTGGAGTAGATTCCGAGCCTGCTTGGGGCCGAATCCTTTTAGGTTTTTTATGATTATAGAGGAGGCACCTCGTTCTTTTTCTGGAGTGTCATCGTCTATCAGGTCTTCCCAAATATCTTCAATTTCTTTCCAACCCTTACTTTCCAACCAAGAGAGATTGGTGGCGACTTCGTTGGCGATCATGCCACTCCTTCGAATTCCACCAAACTTTTTCAGTTCATCACCTGCATATTTTTCAAGACTAGAATGAGTCCTGCATAGCTCGTAACTAAGAGGAAATGGGGATTGCTGTAAGAAGCGCACGATTGCACTGTTTGGCCCCGACCTTTGTTGAGTCGTGAGGAGGCAGGTCACGAGGCTTTTCCAAAATGTTTCTTTTGAAAATGCCATGTTTTCTCTGTTCACGTTTCTTCTCATCCTGTCAGTGATCACAGAGTTATTGTTTTTGTGTTGCTCATAAAATTCTTGGATGAATTTCACGTCATCTTCGGAGACCTGCCAGGTGATTTGCATGGGATGTGGGTTAGCAAAAAGGGCCGATAGGTCGCCCACATCACTTGCCCAAACTGGGTAGCCGATAATGGCTATCGGCCCACCCTTGCCCCATTACAGGCAGGATGAGCTCACCCAGTTAGGGTTTGAAAATTCAGACAATAGATGCGAGCGACACATCCATTGTACTAGAATTGGTCTGTAAGTCCATGATTAAACCCCCTTTATATGACTGACTACAAACACCTTAAAGAACGGTCTTGCTATGAGGATTTATACGACCGCCACACGGTTGAAATGTGCCGGTTTCATGAGCAGCGTCCTAAAACGGAGCGGGAAGTTATTAAGACCAATCGGTCTACGTTTCGAGTCACCAGTAATTTAAATGAAGTGATCCTTTCTTTGATAATGGGTGATCGCTATCACCGTCGAAGCCGTACCATTGAAGAGTGGATGGCTAGGGATAGGGGGCGAGATCGAGTTTTTGCGGAAGCGACTGCTCCCAAGCCCGTTGTTTGTGTGATTTGTGAGAAAGAAATGGAGTTGATGGACAAAGACCTTGTCTACTTTGATGTAAAAATCCCTTATGTGGATTGGACTTTTGGTTGTAAGTGCTGTGGCTCTTTGGCTCGGTTTAAAAAGGGGGTTCGTCACAATGACTTTCCTTGGCAGTGTCCGAAGTGCAAAAGGCGTATGGCCTCTGAAACCGTTCATAAAAAGCACAAGTACATCACCACTGATACCTGTGAGTGTGGTTACCGTAACGTGAGTACCTTGGATCTCGGAAAGTACATGAAGAAAAGCTATCGGGAGAAAGCTCCGGATCCAAAAGAGGAGCAACGTTACCGTGAGGACAAGTTACGATTTTGCCTAACTCCAGAGGCCGCACGTCACTACGCCAACTTTGACGACTTGCAAGCGACTGTCGATGGAATTTTGAATCGCAAGGGGGAGGATGAAAAGCCCGTGCGTCCTCAGCTTGAAGAACTGACCCTTCAGCAGCTTAAAAAGAGACTCCAAATGGTGCTCCCAAATCATGGTTATGCTCTTGCTTCCTTTGGAAAGCCCAAAATGGAGGAGCAGGTTTCTTTTGCGCTGACTTTGACTGATGAACGTGAGCGCAAACCCTTTACGGCCAAAAAGGAGCTTCGCAAAGTTTTGGGGGAGACCCTGGAGGGTACCAATTGGGAGTTCAAGAAGAACGCAGTGCAGGAGCGGTTGGGGGTGATGAAGGTAAGACTGACCAGTTTAATTCCCAGACAGTTTGTTTAATGCCCCCGCAAGCACCTCTCTCGCGTAGTAGTAGCCTCTTTCTTTAGTCCTGTACCACACGACTAAGGTTGCTATGATAGCAACCACCCAGAGACTGATGTCGCATGGATTTGCGTAAAGTGTAAAAGCTGCCGATCCAACCACGGCCACCATTAGAGATCTAGTGAATGCGTATTGTGCATTCATGTCCTCAGCTCTTTCCAGTTTGTTGCTGATGCGCATTGCTACTCCGAATAGGTTGTTCTCAGTAGCATTTTGTTTTCCAAGTTCTTTTGCGAGTAGGTTCTTCACTTTTTTCCATTCTGTGAAAGCTATTCTTCCGCACCCCTTTCCTTTCAAGAGATTATTGGATGGTTTTCCACCCCACGTCCAAAATAGGCCTCCTTCTGCCCATGCACCAACTGTGCTGGTGAAGAATCCGATGATGTATGCGATTGCAGTCGCTGAAAGAGGAGGGATTGCATTAAAGTCTATGCCCAGGGTGTAGCCACCCACCATAAAAAGTAGGAAACCTGGGATGATGTGGGATAGGATGTTGTATAAGTTGAGGTTCATGTGATCGTGGATAAGTTTGGGTTCTGCCGCAGGATTCTTTTTAGAATTTTTAGGCCAGCAAAGGCGTTTGGGTGGCAGTCAGCCATTCGCCTGTACATCATTCCACTTTCTGTTTTGCAGGTGCAACATTTGATGTTAGGGTCGACTTTGTGTTTATGGGAAATTTTTCCGCTGTTTGGATTCTTACTCACCATAGCTTCTTTGAAATGGGCTACCCCATTTCGGTCGTTGTTTTGAATCCCTTCTAACGTCTCCAGACATTTTTTACTTATTTGTATCATATCGGAATCCCTTTTTTGTGAAAGGAGGAAATAGTTTTCTAAGATCCCAGTTGCTCCGTGTGCGAACTCACCACTGGGCCAGTATTTGAATTTGTAGAAGAATGTTATGTCATAAAGGCTTTTGGCAACTTTCTCTACAAGAAATTCCAGTAGTCCTATGTTTTGATCCTCATCCAGGTATCCGTTGATACAAATCATTTTGCTTTTAGAATAAATATGCAGATCTTCTAAATGAAGTCCCAGTTCCTTCGCATATTTGTCAAATCTGCTGTCTTTGATGCATACATTCCTGAACGGGTTGACCCCCGGTCCGGTTGTTATTTCGATGTTGAAGGAGTCTTCTATGAGGTTTGGATCTGGAGTATTGTCAGAAAAGCCGTAGGTATGAAAGCTGTAGGTGTTGCGTTTTTTGTCGTAACTTCCTGCAAAGCTTAGTTCCCCAGTTATCCTCGTTTCTCTCCCGGATGGTATGAATCGAAGGCCAGGGAAACGTTTTTGAGCTTCTTCGATCTCATGAGGTTCAATCTGAGAAAGGGCAGTAGATCTTGGACTTTGGCTTGAATTCATAAGGTTTGTTATCAGGTGGGTTGCAGTTCTTTTCGTCGTCGTCTTTGAGGCCGAATTCTTTACTGAGTTCCTGGTCTTCGGTGATGGTCACTTCTCCGTTGGCGTTGACGTCCATTACTACGGATGAGTTCTTCTCCCCGAGTCTAAAAATATTTTCTTCGCTGACATACTTTTCATAGATTTTCATGGCTTCTGGGTGGGGGTGGCCATGGATACTGTTTTTTGGTGCGCTCACTATAAGGAATTCCGGCGAGATTTTTTTGATATGCTCTTCATAAGGGTCTTCCTCGGTTTCGTTCTTGTAAAAAAAGGTTCTGGATCCGTGGTGTACGGCGCTTAATGCCGTGCTTTTCAAGTCTTCTCCGAAGTATTCAGTTATGTGCTCCTCCCATGCTTCGCGGTCTGCGTCACCAGTGATGAGAACGGAAGCGCCCTTGTAGCTGAATTTGATTACTCCACACTGTTCGTGGATTCGGCGGCGGCGAACTTCCGGATCTTCATCGCCAATTTCCTCACAGACATATTTTGCCGGTGAAAAAACTTGAAAGTCGACATCTCCGATCTTGTGCGTTTTCTTAGAGGTTTCTTCTCTGTCGGTATGGAGGACGTTTTGTTCGTTGCTCCCGCGAAGGTAGTAGACGTTTTCATCTCCGACGTCTGTCATGATCTTCTTCATTCTGTCGAATCCTTCTCCGTACTTTTTCCCTGGGATGTGACCGGAGTGCCAAATTTCCTTGATGCCTACCGCGTCGTGTATTTCTTCGACACCTCTGATGTGGTCGTCATGGGGGTGGGTGTTCCCGAAAATCAGGCTATTTTTTGGTATTCTTCCTTTGAGTAATTTTGCGACATCGATACCGTTCTTCTTCATATCTCTATTGGAGTCCATTAGCAGGTAGGTGTGATCCGTTCCATCTGGAATGATGAAAAGGGTAGACTCTCCTTGTCCTACGTAGAGAAATACGATTCGAAACGTACCTTGTGGCGGGTTGAGTATTTGTTCTGGGGTCATTGGGGTGGGTTGTTGGAAATTGTCTCCAAAATAATGCGGACGCGCTTCTGTGTCAAGTGGTTCAACGACTGGACGATAGTCTTGATTCCGTCACCCTTTTGGTCTATCATGAGGAAGAAGTTAATCTCCACGCCATGCATCCCATTCAACAATCCATCCTTGGTCTGTTTGATCATGCTTCCGCTATTCCCTTTAATCTGCGTTGGATAGGCCGTCAAATTCATGTGGATCACCCTCAAAAGGTGAAACATCATCTCCTTCAACTCGAGAAATCCGGTTTGGTTACGATTGGTGGGGATAAAGGAGAGGTGACCTTGGTACATGAAGGTGTTCAGTCAAATGAAGACCTCGTTGCGCTTCCTGTAATGGGCTACGCAAACTGTGGTAGAGCACTTTCCTTTGCTGAAGATCATGTGCAGGGGTTTTTAAAGGTTTCCAAAAGGCTCTTGAATGGCCTAAATTTGGATAGGTTGTTCGTTTTGAGGGCTGCTGGCGACTCGATGAACCGATCAAATATCCAGGGGGAATCTATTGAGGATGGTGATTTTGTGATTGTTAAAAAGACAGAGGGCGAGCTGGAAAATGGGGAACGCATCGTTTCGGTTATTGACGGATGCGCTAACATCAAGCGGTTTTATAAAAAAGGGGAGGAGGTGGCTCTGGTATCAGAGTCCACAAAAGATTATTTGCCCATTTTCATTCATGAAAATGACTCCTACCATGTAGTTGGAACTGTCGCAAAAGTGGTTAAAAACCCGTCATTTTAATCCCTGTTGGCTGTTCAGGCGGTGAGTATATACTCACTTACTGTACAAGGCAACCCCTTTTCTTGTGTCTCATTTGTCTCACTTTCAGGTTCGATCCGAATGCTTGTGAGACACCCTGAAATGGACTAGGTCTCACTCCTTATGCCAAAGGTTCTAGACCCGACTGTTCTGCCATTTAAAATAAGCCGACCCGAGAGGGGTTGGCGCATTTTAAATCAGTGCCCAGATTGGTGAGAAGCCCGTGGTTCGAAGCTCAAGTGAAGCGAGTGAAAAGTGTGCACGTGCACACTTTTGCGAGCGAACGCAGAGTGCAAGCCTTCAGGCTTATTCCTGCAGGGCCTGCCATACTGGATGATTTGCATACTTCTTCCGTGTACTCTTTGAACTTCTTGTCGTAGAAATCACGCGTAATACTTCAAAAAGTTAGTAGTCCAAGCGGAGCGGGATGGTGTGATTCTGTGATGCGGATGGGGATTTTTTTGACCGCTACTCTTTATCAATGAGGATCGAATACCATTTCCATAACTCTTCAAGAGATTGAGGCTTAGGGGCTGGATTTCCATCTAAGAACTGACACTCCATAAGCTGTTGCCACATTGCTTCACAGGAGCGTCTTGGATGTTGCATGACTTGTGATTTGAAGAAATCATCATATCCGTCGTAGTGATGAGTATGTATGAATGGCTCCCATCTTTTCTCAAGTTCTTCAATTTTTGTGCGCGGGTTATGAATCAACTCGATCTGCTCTAGGTCACGAAGGTTTTTATCGCCCCATCCGTTTTTTAATAGTGCAATAGCTTCAACATCCGTAGTTGGTGCGCTGTAGCCAAAAATTGTAAGTATGTAGCCGACCTGCAAATACTTTTGAAGTGCATCCCATTCCTTTTTTGCGAAGTCATCCTGATAGTTTTTTTGTTTTACAGGGTAGAGTAGCTTGGTAGGAATTAAACGTTTTTCGCAGTGCCTACATTTTTGGTACCTTGTGCCTTTTAGGTTGCAGGTCGGGCAATAACCAATGGCTACATTTCCATGAAGGAATATGAGATAAGGGAGCTTGTCTGTCAGTTGTGAGCAGCGTTGATAAGCCTGATGAAGCAAGGGGTCCCAGTTGAAGGTTGCAATCACGTCCTTTTTTCTAAGAGAGAGGATCAGGTGGTCGTATAGTGTTGGTTCGTCAGGAAGTTCAAATTTCAGAAAATAAATATAGAGTTCATCTGCAATAGCTTTAGCTTTCGTTGGGTGATTAGTCGATATGTCACTGAAATAACTCTCAAAGTCTTCGACCTCTTCCTCGATCAAATGGCTAAGCTGCGGAATTGAAGCAAGCTCACGCATAAGTGGTAGTGGCTCCCCGTTTTTATCCCCTGTTGGGAATGCAGCTTTCGATGCGCCAGCTCCAAGCAAAAAGATGTGAGGTCGGTTCATGCTTGTGTCAGCGATTTCGTTTTCGATTGTGTAGTCATCTTGCATGGCACTCATTATAGTCTTCAATGAGTGGTACGCTAGGCCGTCGCTACTTTTAGGTTCAAAAGTTCCTTTACTTGAAAAAGTTCGACTTCCAACTTTGACCAATCCAGTTTTCCAAGTGCATCCACTAGGGCCTGCCATTAATACACTTTGCTGTGTGTGCCGAT
>CAZROM010000016.1:0-25069 GCA_964601715.1 uncultured Candidatus Peribacteria bacterium
TTCGCCTTCCGACGTATTCCTAAAGAAGTCAGCGCTTGGCGCTTCGGAGTTTCTGCCATCGTGGCTTTGATCCACGACGTGCTCATCGTGTTCGGATTCTTCGTCATCCTCGGTCACTACTACGCCGTTGAAATGGATGCGCTCTTCGTCACCGCTATTCTCACCATCATGGGATTCTCGGTGCACGACACCATCGTGGTGTTCGATCGTATTCGTGAAAACCTCCGTCATCGTTCAGACAAAGAAACTCTCACCGAAACGGCCAACAAAGCGCTCAATCAAACCTTGGCTCGTTCCATCAACACTTCCCTCGCAACCTTGATCACCATCGTTGCCATGCTCGTGTTTGGACCCGACAGCAGCCGCATGTTCGTGCTCGCCCTCACCGTGGGTATCACGGCTGGAACCTACTCTTCCATCTTCATCGCAAGTCCTGTGATGGTTTGGTGGAACAACTGGGCAGCCAAGAGAAAATAATTCGAAAGAAACTTTGACTTCGAAACCATGGCGAGGATAAAATCTCGCCATGGTCAGATGTAATAAATGCAAGCTAGAAAAAGAAGAGGATCAGTTTAATTTTAAAAACAAGAAACTCAATTTAAGATCAAAAGTCTGCAAGGCTTGTACTCGAAAAGCGATCAAGGACCACTATCAAAGAAACCGTAGTTACTACCTTTCCAAAGCGAATAAAAGAAATGAAAAACAAAAAAAAGAACAACAGGAACTTTTGCTTGAGTTCTTATCAAAGAATCCTTGCATAGACTGTGGAGAAAGTGATCCGATTGTGTTAGAATTTGATCACATCGAAAACAAATTCGAGAATGTCTCAGTAATGGTGAAGTCGAGATTCTCAACTAAGAAACTCCTCGAAGAGATAAAAAAATGCGAAATACGATGCGCGAATTGCCATCGAAGAAAAACGGCAAGAGACTTCAATTGGTATCGGCACAAAATGCACTCGTAGCTTAACGGATAAAGCTCTGGTCTTCGGAACCAGCAATGGGGGTTCGATTCCCTCCGGGTGCACCATTTTGAATACAGTCTATTTAAAAGGTTTCCTCGTAAGTGAGACTCGGCCTAGCGGCCCGGAGCGCTTAGAGGAAACCTTTTAAATAGACGATTAATTTCCGATCAAATCATTCAGCACCAAGTAGCGGTAAAGCTCCAAGGCCATTTCTCCACGAGTGCGTCCGTTCCCACCTTCGAAATCTGTTCCAGGTGTTTCTTCTAAGATTCCAAGGTCAGAAGCTTCTTTGACATAAACGGAGTACCAAAGACCCGTGTTCAAATCAGCATAAGGCAAGTCAGACACCGATTGTCCTTCATTGAGCTCCACCCCATAAACCTCGAAGAGCATCTTGAGGGCTTCCACCTTGCTCACGGTTTGCCCAGGACGGAACCCTCCATCGCTGTAACCACTCACCCAATCCTGTTCTTTGGCGTAGCACACATAAGGCGCATACCAGTCGGTTTTAACGTCGGTGAAACAGTTTTTGTAATCTGAGCTTGGAGTTCCCTCCTTTCCTTCGATGAGGATCTTCAAAAGCTCCGCACGGTTGATCGTGGCATCAGGTTTGAAAGTGCCATCGCTGTAGCCCTTCAAAATGCCTGCATCCACCAAGGCGCTGACTTCCGTGTAATAGGAGCCAACGTAAGAGAGGTCAGAGAAAAGCCACGTTTTAGGCGTAACGGTGAGAAGAGCGGTTGGGTCGCCCACCACTTGGCCGTCCACATCCAAGCCCTGCAATTCGAAATAGTAGGTGTGATCTTCCTTCAAATCCTTCACCATGGCGCTGGTGGTGTAAACATGAGAAATGACTTGGGTTTTATCCAAATTTTCAGCGTCTTCACCGTAGTTGAGCTCATAGCTGTCGATCTCAGAATCCACCAATCGATTCCACTTGAAGCTCACGGAATCTTCATCATAACCCACCAAACTCAAACTGAGCGAGTCGGGCAAAACTGTGCCCTTGTCACCCGTGGAAACATCACCTTCTTTAGTGGAAGTGTCGATGGTGCTGCTCGGAGTCGTATCGACTAAATCGGAAAGATCCTCCCCAGAAGAACCGAAAAGTGCCAAGAAATTGTAAACATAGGCTTCGTCAAAATCCGAACTTTCGTTGGTCAAACTTGAGTCTTTTTCAAGAGGAGAAATCACAGCCACCACGCCATCTTTACCCGCCAATGAGCCGAGTTCCAAAGCCGAGTCCATGAGCTCATCCGCACCCACAATCACCGAAGTGGAACGAGTCAACGTGAAACCACTGGCTTCATAAGGAACAAGAGTCACCGCAAAAGCCACACCTTCAGGTTTTTGAATGTGGAGATAAAAGCTGTTGTTGTTGTTGGAGTTTTCAAAATAAATGTAGTTTGCCCCAAACAAAGCAGGCGCATAAGAATTGTTGATTTCTTGATAAGACTCGCTGGTCTCACCCTGCAAAGTGAATAGCTCAGGATAATTTTCCCCTTCCTCATATTTGGACAAATCCAAGTTCCACAAAGTGAACTGACGGAACACTTCATTCAAATCATCTCCACGCGCTTCAACGACGGACTTCACCACATCGTACAATTTCAAATCGCTGTCAAAACTGTCGGTGGATTCAAAGTAAGCATCCCAAATCTGTTTGATCACGGAATTATCATAATATTCAGAAAGAAAACGTGGCCAAATGTTGAGTGCATACTCGAACAAAGTTCCGCTGGGCGTGATGGACGCAAACACGGAATAATCAGGGTAATCAAAAAAGTCAGAAAGGTAATTGACGTAATCGTTGATGGAATCGTACTGAAGATCTTCCACCCAAGTGGCAGTGGACTCAGCCCAGTTGATTCCAGGATAACTGTAGGCAAAGTCCGATCCATATCCAAACTGCACGGTGTGGAAGAGTTCATGTCCTACCGTGATTTTCAAATAATCATCCGAGAGCCAAGGGTCCACAGCAACAAAAGGGTCACCATTGCTCATCAAACTCGTCACTCCCAAAGCGCTTCCTGAGAGATAGTGTCCGTTGTCGTCCAAAATGATGATGAGTTTTTCACCATCGGGCATGGGGTCGTCGTAACGCAAATCTTCGATCAAAACCTCGCGAGAATACTCTGCAGCCTCAGCCACTGTCTCAATGATATTGGACAATCCATCCCGATCAGAATCTTCTTGATCCATGATCAAGTCAGAGAATTCAATGCGGTAATGCTGAGTTTCATAAGCATTTTGCTTGATGAAGCCCGTTTCAATGGAAGCAGCCGCATGAGTCGTTTGCGCACTCAATAAAAAAACCGCGAACGGAAGAATATACAAAGGAAATTTCATAAATTGGGGTTGGTGGCGCGAAATGAGAACGACTCATTTAAACACGGACTCGCTCTTTTTGTAAAACCGTTTATAGTGGAGAAAAAGACCATGAAATACGCAGAAATCCTCGTCCAACACGCCTATTCTCGAAAGCAAGAGCGCTTCACTTACGGAATCGCCGAAGCCCTCAGTTTAAACGTGGGTGACGGTGTTTTGGTTCCTTTTCAAAAGGGTGAAAAATTGGGCTTGGTTCTCAAAATTCATGAGGAGACTCCCAATTTCAAAGTGAAAGAAATCACAAAAACCATAGAGTTACAGCCTTTGCTCTTCGACTGGCAACTCAAACTCGCCGAATGGATTAGTGAATACTATTTTTGTTCGTTCTGGGACTCGACAAGGTTATTTATTCCCAAAGATATTTTCAAGAAACAAAGAAAAAAGAAGGAATCGAACAAAAAAGTTGATCACAAAAATTCAGACAAGAACCTCAATCCCGAGCAGCAGCACATTCTCGATTCCATCCTCAAAGACAAACCCGCAAAAAGTTTGATTCAAGGCATCACTGGTTCAGGTAAAACCGAGATCTACAAGCGTCTCATTCAAGAAGCCGTGAAACGTGGCGGACAATGCCTCCTGCTGGTTCCCGAAATCTCCCTCACCCCTCAGTTTGTCGCGTATTTTAAGGAGGAGTTCCCCGACATTGCCGTGATTCACAGCCGCATCAGCGAAGGCGAACGCACCGAGCTCTGGCGCCAAATCAAAACGGGTGAAGTGCCTCTGGTTTTGGGTTCTCGCTCCGCGCTTTTCTCGCCTTTCAAAAACCTGCAACTCGTCGTGATGGATGAGGAACACGAATGGAGTTACAAACAAGATCAAAGTCCTCGCTACCACGCACGCGACGTATTGTTTAAGATTCAAAGTCTGACAGGCGCTCAAGTCGTGCTGGGCTCGGCAACACCCAGTTTAGAAAGCCGTTACCTTGCCGAGCAAGGTGAACTCGCCTACTTCACCCTCGAAAAGCGCGCCCTTGGCTCCGAGCTCCCTTCCGTTAAAATCGTGGACATGCGCGACGAGCTCAAAAAAAAGAACTTCAGCATGTTCAGCGATTTGCTTGAACAAGAAATTAGGACACGACTCCTTAAAAAAGAACAGGTTTTACTTTTTTTAAATCGACGCGGTTCCGCCAGTTCAACAGTTTGTCGCGAGTGTGGCAAAGTTGCCGAATGCGCCGAATGCAAGGTGCCTCTCACCTACCACGCACGCAACTTCAGCAAGCCACTCTTGGTTTGCCATCATTGCGGAATTTTTGCGCCTTTACCCGAACACTGCGATCGCTGTGGCAGCATCCGAATCCGACAATTGGGTGTGGGCACCGAAAAGGTAGAGACAGAACTTCAAAAGCTCTTCCCAAGCGCTCGCCTTGCTCGCGCCGACAAAGACACCATGGGCAAGAAGAACAGCTTCAGTGATCTGCATCAAAAAATGAACGCCGACGAAATCGACATCTTGATCGGAACTCAAATGATTGGCAAAGGCTGGGATCTGCCCAACATCAGTTTGGTGGGCGTGCTGCTCGCCGACATGGGACTCAACATTCCTGACTTCCGCAGTTCGGAACGCGGCTTCGAACTCCTGACTCAAGTCGCTGGTCGTGCAGGACGCGCCAAAACTCAAGGTCTTGTGCTGGTTCAAACCTACAATCCCGAAAATCCGGTGATCGAACATGTAAAAACTCACAACTACAACGGGTTTTATGAACAAGAAAAATGTTCGCGCGAACTCGACCTCCTTCCTCCTTTTGGGAAAATCGTGAAAGTGATGTTTTTTGAAGAAAAAGAAAAATTCGCCGAAGATCGAGCAAAAAAATTACTCAACTCCATTAGATCTGAAACTCACAAAACCTACGCCGCCCCTGCCTTTTTAAGCCGAGCCAAAGGCAAGTATCAATGGAATGTTTTAATCCAAGGCCCTGATCCTCGATCCCTAATTTTGAATTGCCCCAAAGAGCTGCTCGAAGGAGCACGAATCGATGTCGATCCAATGGTTTGTATTTAGACGGAACATTTTTAAAAGCTTTCCTCTCAGCGCTCCGGGCCGCTAGGCCAAGTCTTACTTTCGAGTAAATCTTTTAAAAAGTTCCACTAAAAAGCCAGCGTCTCAATAAAACCCCATTCTTCTTCCGTGATTGGGACCACCGAAAGTCGTCCTTGCTTGAACAACTTCATGTCTTTGAGTTCAGGAAAGGTTTTCAAATCGTCCAAAGACAAAATGCGCTGAGCGGGTTTCACTTTTTCCACATCCACCCAAGACCACTGAGGATCGCTGGAATCGGGATAGGCCGCTTTGACGATGCGCACCATTCCCACGATTTCGCGTTCGCCACCCGTGTGATAGAAAAAAGCGAGGTCACCGACTTTCATGGCACGCAAATGATTGCGGGCTTGAAAGTTATGAATTCCATCCCAAAAGGTTTTCCCATCCTTTTCCATTTGAGACCAAGCGTAGCAATCAGGTTCGGTTTTGAGCAGCCAATGATTCATGCACACATCTTAGCTTTTTTTAAAACGAAGTTTAAGCTATAAATAATCCATGCGCATTGTTTCTGGAATCAAACCCACGGGCCGACCTCATTTAGGAAACTATTTGGGCGCCATGCGAGAACACATTGCTCTTCAAAACGAAGGCCATGAATGTTTGTATTTTGTCGCGGATTATCACGCGCTCACCACCGTGCGAAACGCTGCTGAGCTCAAAGAGTTCCGTCGCGGAGTGTGTTTGGATTACTTAGCACTTGGACTCGACCCCAACAAAGTCACTTTTTTTTACCAAAGCGATGTGCCCGAGCACGCAGAACTGGCGTGGATTTTAAACTGCGTCGCGCCTCACGGCCTTTTGGAACGTGCTCACGCTTGGAAGGACGCAGTGGCCAAAGGCAATCGAGAAATGAACGTGGGACTCTTCACCTATCCTGTGTTGATGGCGGCTGACATTTTGATCTACAACGCCAATCAAGTTCCGGTGGGACAAGATCAAAAACAACATGTGGAAATCGCTCGCGACATTGCTGAAAAATTCAATCATCACTTTGGAGAAACCTTTGTCTTGCCCGAACCTCGCATCGAAAAAAGCGTGGCCACGGTGCTCGGAACCGACGGACAAAAAATGAGCAAGAGTTACGGAAACACCATCTCGATTTTTGACGACGAAGCCGTGATCAAAAAACAAATCATGGGAATCAAAACCGCCAGCATCGACTTGAAGGACCCCATGCCTGTTGAAAATGACCTCATCCTTTCACTCTACGAACAATTCGCCACCCAGCAAGAAGTGGAAGCCCTCAAAGCCAATTACGTGGCCGGTGGATTTGGTTACGGAAATGCTAAAAAAGCTCTGCTCGAAAAAGTTTTGGAATTCTTTGGGGAGGCTCGCGCGCGCCGCAAACAACTCGAAGCCTCCACCGAACTCGACGCCATCATGGAAATGGGCGCTCAAAAAGCGCGCGCGCTCGCCCAAACCACCATGCAACTCGTCTACAAAAACACGGGGCTCAACTGATCCTCTTCACCCACCACGCCATGAAAAAACTCCTCGCCACCTTCCTCACGCTTTGCACTCTCAGTGCTCCTGCTTTTGCAACAAGCACCGCTTGCACGCACCCCTTCACTGACTTGAACGGACACTGGGCCGAAAGCGCCATTTGCGAACTCTACAACGACGGCGTGGTCAACGGCGTTTCTGAAAAAACCTTCAGCCCCAATGCACCCATCACTCGTGCTGAATTCGTCAAAATCATGGTGGAAAGTTTGGGCTACAACGTCTATGCCGTTCAAAGTGCTGCCTTCACCGACACCTCCACCGATGCTTGGTACTACGCCGTGGTGAGTTTTGCACACTCCAAAGGTTTTGTTGGCGGTTACAGTGACGGAAGCTTTCACCCGAACGCCTCCATCACTCGCGCTGAAGCTGTGGAATTGCTCGTGAACGCCTCTGGCCAAAGCAGCGCCGACACCAGCAATTTGAACCACCAGTTCAAAGACGTGAGTGCTCAAGATTGGTTCGCGACTTCGCTCGCCATCGCCCTACAAAACGAAGTGATTCAAGGTTACGGTGATGGGACTTTTCGCCCCACCAATTCCATTTCACGCGCTGAAGCCGCTGTGATGCTCACCAAAGCTCAGTCCAGCCTTTTGAACTAAGCCTTTTTTCACCGTTTTTCGCGCCCTTGAGAAAAAGCGCCTTTTAGTGTAAAATGAAAAGATTAATAAAAACAAAAACATGTCCAAGCCCCGCAAATACCTGTTCCTTGCATTCAGCATCCTCGTCCTCGGCGGGGTCGCTTTTGCCGCCACCCAAAGCACATGGCTGAAAGGAGACGCCAACATGCCTGGCCTTGGGGATGACGATGACGATGACGATGACGTCAACGACGTGGAGCGTCCAGGTGGAGTGGATCCCCTACAAGCCTCGGGGCCAGATCTCAACGGAGGAGGTAGCGTATGGGATGTGGGGGGTGAGACGGGAGGAAGCGAAGAAAACACCGATCCTTTCAATCTTGACAACTTAAATCCTGGTGGCTTTGGCGGAGGCCCCACCGGTGGAACTGGTACAACAACTGAAACCAATGCCAACATCTACATCAGCGTCGTGAACCCCAATGGGGATTTTCTCGATGGACTAACCGAAGACAACTTCAGCGGAACAAGTTTTGAAAGCTTCGAAGAGAAAAGTGATTACTATCATTTTGAAGTTGCAAGCGAAGGAACTCACACCATTTCAGCAAGCGTGGACGGCTACATCACGACGGATGACAGTTTTACTTCTACCGTTGCCGACGACGTGGTTTCCATTCAATCTTTAGAACTCCCTTATAGTTATGTGGTTACGGTCGTAGATGAAGACGGCGACGCCATCACTGGCGCAACCGTGACCGTGAGCGTGGGTCAGGTCGCAAGTAAAACGTGCACCAACTACGAAAGCAATAAATACGGTTGCGCAAGCACCGCATCAAAATTAACCAAAAGCTACACAGTAACAAAAAGCGGTTACGAAACCGAAACCGGCAGTTTTAAAACCGAGTACACAGCAAGCAGCAAAACTTCCGTCACAGCAACTGTGACTTTGACCGATGTCGTGGTGGACGACGATGCCGACAATGACGGCCTCAAAGACACAGAAGAAGTTGCTCTAGGCACAGACCCTAACGATTACGACACAGACGACGACACCCTCACCGATTATGCAGAAGCAAAAACGGGAGGATTTGGAACCGATCCTCTGAAAGCCGACACCGACGATGACGGACTCAATGACAACGTTGAGCTGGCACCTGCCTATGAAATCAACACCGATCCACTGGATGCCGACAGCGATGAAGATCTCATCAGCGACGGCGACGAAGTGAACACCTACGACACCGACCCAAACAACGCCGACACCGATGGTGGAAGTGTGAGCGACGGAACTGAAGTCTATTTCAATATCACCGACCCCAACGATGCGAGTGACGATGTCGCACTACCCTCAGAAGATTCAACAACGGACGAAGAAACACCTGCGGAAACAACAACCAGTTATTCCTGTTCCGCTGTAGTGATCAGTCCTAGCACTTATGAATTGGATGCGGACCTCGCGAGTCAAGACATCACTTTCTCAGTGACCGTTCGTTTCTCCAGCCAAGTGGCACAGTGGCAAAAAAGCCTCATCTCTATGGTGAGTCTCGCCTCCACCGAAACTTGGTCAGACAACCTTGTCTTAGGTGTGCTCAGCGAAGACGGCTCTTACGGAGCTGGAACTTTTGAGGACGACGACACCGGAATGACTGGCAACCCTCTCACAGTGGCACTCACCACCGACGACGGAACCGCAATCACGACGAACTTCAGTTACACCTCCGCTCAAGACGGAGATGAAATTCGCGTCAAAATTCAAGGTGAACCCACCTGTAAAGACAGTTTGACCATCACACAAGCCGCCAGCAGTTCAAGCTCAAATAGCTCAAGCTCGAGCAGTTCTTCCTCAAGTTCTTCAAACTCTTCGAGTAGCACTTCAAATGTGACTGCAGACGACACCACAAGCACTTATACAACCACGCTCGACACCATTCTTCGCAGCGAAAGTTACAACTGCAGCGACAGTTTCACCGACACCACAGGAAACTGGGCTGAAGATATCGTTTGCCGCATGTTCCAAGCCGACATTGTAGAAGGAAAAGTTCCTCCTTACACGTTCAGCCCCAATGGAGATGTGACCAATGCCGAAGCCATGAAGATGATCGTGGGACTCCTCCTTGAAAAAGACACAGGTGATGCTTACGGACTCACCGAAGGCTTCACCGATGTGACCAACAGCGATTGGTTCTCGGACTGGATTAAATTAGCAGAAGATGAAGATGTGGCTCGCACTCGCGATTTTGGAGGCTACTTCTTCCCCAACCAATCCATCACTCGTGGACAATTGGCTGTTTACATCGCTCGCGCCCTTGGACTCACCACTTACAGCTACAGCGTGGACTTCACGGATGTGGACCACGACGACTACTACGCTTACGCCATCGCTCTTCTCAGCGACGAAGACAAAACCGTGGATGTGCCTTACGACGACAGTAACGAGGAACTTCCTGTGATTGAAGGATACTCCAACAACACCTTCCGCCCCACCAGCAATGTATCTCGTGCAGAAGCTCTCACCATGATTTATCGCGCTTATCTCATCTACAAAAACTAAATTAATTTCCATTCTCTATGAAAGCATCCAAAAAAAATAAAGTTGTCGCCGCGAGTGTGATTTTCGTTCTCCTCGCCGGAATCTTCTCATGGAATTTCAGCCAAGGCCGATCCTTGCTAGGATTGTTCGGAGCAGAAACGACACTCAGCCCCAGCACTACGGTGCTGACTCAAGCCATTTTGGATGCGATGAGCGTGAGCGAATTGGTTTCCGCAACCGAGACTCAACTCACAAATGCAGAGAACTACAGTTCCGACGCAGATGACGCAGAGTCCACAGCAATCACCGCCTACGACGACAACGATCGAGACACCTTGCCCATCGCTCAAGCCGACGCCGAAAGTGCTGCGACAAGTGCAGACACCGCTGCGACATTTGCCGAACGTTATGTGGATGAACTGTATTCTCGATATTTAGAAGCTTCCCTTTCTGAAACAGAATTTCCTGACCTCAATTCAGGGCTCAACATCCAAGACTTACTCGAAAGTGCAGGTGAACGTTTGGAGTCCACTCGCGTGGATTATGAACTCGTCGCCGAACCTTATTGGGATTATTTGATGCAAACACCTGTCCTCGATCCAACAGACACCACTACGCCAGCGGAATACATCACCGATCAGTGGCAAACAACAATCATTACGGAAACCAATTTTTGGACAGACTACACCGATGCTCGCTCTGAATACCTCGATGCTTACAACGACATGGTTGGGCTCCTTGGCCAAGTGGAGTTGAACGCCACAAACACCTCCTACTTAGACAACGTGCAAAGCTACGAAGCAGAGCGTTTGCAGTTTGAGACCGACATGCTGAGTTACAGTGTGAGCCAAACCGTGGTCAATGCATCAAACCTTCAAGTGAGCGCTCTCACCGGTCAGTTCGCAACCTTACAAACAAATCGCTATGCAAGTTTAAAAACTCAAATGAGCAGTTATGTGAATGTAACGAACACCCTTAAAACCAAAACTCTGCAGCTCACGAACATTCAGCTTAAGAGCACCATGCTCAACAACATGAAGACACTGCAGAACAACGTTTTGACTCCAACTCCTGTTTTTGGCTCTTCTGCTTCCAGCATTTATTCTGCTTACCTTTCCGCTCAAACGTCCGCGATTGCTGCACGTTATTATGCCGATCTTGCTCAAGTTTCAGCAGATTCTGCTGACCTCTACACTTTGCTGACTTGTGCAATGCTCAATGTCAGTCCAAGTGTTTACACCATGGCTGCAGACGACACGTCAGCAGATTTCACCATTCTTTCCAGCGTAACGACACTAGCGACCACCAGCAGCACCACTTATACAAAATGGGAAGGTGTGCTCGCCTTCAGCACGAATGACGGCAACGGATCTTTCACACAAGGAACCACCAGCTCCAATCCTTATAAAATTTCTATGACCAGCGCAGGAACCGAAGTGGTGGACTTCAGCGGTGGCGTCAACAACACCCAGATCATGGTGCAAGTGGAAGACGAGCCAGCCTGTATGAAAAATATTCTAATCACTCAAGACGCTGCAGAAGCTTCAGACGGTTTGGGCACTCGTGATCCATCCACTTTGACTCCTGCAACTGATACCGATACAGATGGAGATGGCCTCATCGACACGGATGAAGAAGCACTCGGCACCGATCCAAACGACAGCGACTCCGACGACGACGGACTCACAGACGGTGAAGAAGTCTATGACTATGGAACCGATCCAATGAACGACGACACCGATCGCGACGGACTCACCGATGGAGATGAAGTGAACATTTATGAAACTGATCCTTTGGACAATGACTCCGATGACGACGGTCTTCCAGACCGCGCCGAAGTGGTTGAATTTGGAACCGATCCAAACGACAGTGACACTGATGACGACGGTCTCACCGATGGAGAAGAAGTCAAAGTGTATGAAACTGATCCTTTGGATGCTGATACGGATGGAGATGGAACCAACGACGGTGACGAAGTGGATGCTGGAACCGATCCACTTGTTGCAGAAGAATCAGACGACGGTGACGTCACCACTGTTGAAGTTCTTGAAAGCGACACTTATGTCTGCGACGAACCTTTCACCGATGTGGCGGAGAGTGATTGGTCTTGGCCCATCGTTTGCCGCATGTTCAATGCCGATGTGGTGCAAGGACGCACAGGCACTCTATTCGTTCCCAACGATGAAATCACTCGCGCCGAAGCCATTAAAATCATCGACATTCTGTTGCTCGACAAAGACGAAGGGGACGCCTACGGACTCACCGAAGACTTCACCGATGTGAACAGCTCCGACTGGTTCCAAAATTACATTGCCCTCGCTCAAGAAGCGAATGTGGCTCGCGTCAAAGACTTTGGGACTTCTTTCAACCCCAATGTTCCGATGACTCGTGGTGACTTGGCCTTGTATGTGGCACGCGCTACAGGACTCACCTCTTACAATTTTGAACTCAACTACAGTGACGTTGAAGACAGCGACTACTTCGCCTACGCCATTGCACTGCTCAGCGAAGACATGGTGGACGTGCCTTACGATGACAGCACTGAAAAAGTAGCAGTCATCAGCGGCTACGACGACGATACATTTGAACCGCACAACAACATCACTCGAGCTGAAGCGCTCGCCATGATCTACCGCGCCTACCTCGCTGAGGTGGCTGAATAAACTTCATCACAAATAAACAAAACAAAATCATGAAATTCAAATTCGCCATCCTATTCCTCGCCGTACTCGTTTTTGGAAGCATCACTCTCGCTTACTACCAAGGAGGTCAATTGGAAGGAAATCTTTCAAAGAGCGCCGTGACTACGAATAGCCACGTTGTCAGTCCTTCCATTCTTCACGTGAGCAGCAATGCAAGCCAAGACACTGACCTTTATTGGTCAACGAGTGAGGTTGACACCTTAGGGCAATGGAAAATCAAGGCGGATGAAAACCTCACCATCAATGGAATAAATTTTCACGTCGGTGAAATGACTGCCATGGGGAATTCAGATACTTTTCTAAAAAACTTTTTCGCCTATTGCGATTTGACGCTCACAGAGTCAGGAAAGACCGTTGAGACCTATTCATCGGACATCTGTTTGAATTCTTACACCGCAATTCCATTAGAAGCAGGAAAAACTTACACCCTCACCCTCACCGCCTCCCCTGCATCAGGTGCCTGGAATGACTTTTACGATGGGGATTACGACGGCAAACAAGTCGCTCTGACCTTGGTGGCGCTCACTCCAAGCAACGGCACTCAAGTCAAATACAACTCCACCACTTTCCCTCAACTCGTAGAGCAAAAAGCCAGCGTCGATGTAGTAGAAGCAGGAAAGCACGTCACCATTGAGTACACCTTTGGCGGTTACAATTTGGTCAGTCAAGTTCAGGCTATAGAGACTCAACAAGACCTACCCGAGATCACTGCTCAAACAGAACTTCCAAACCAAACCGCCACCTACACCAAAACCAATACTTACACTTCTGAGATCACAAATGGCGTAGGTAGTGTCATCAGCAGTATGCTGTCACTCAACTTGGGCGACACCAGCAAAATCACCGAAGAGCTAACCATCACGGTGACCAAGGGTGGTTCAAGCATAAAGATCAGCAACGGTAGCTCCACAAAAACATGCACCAGTACAACATCGGGGCTATTCACCTGCCAACTTCCTGAGTAATAATCGCAAATAAAACGGGTAGGGAGAGTTATTCCTGACGAAGTCGGGTGGCACGAAGTGACGGGGTCCACTTCGAGGAAGGAAAACTTTCCCTACCCTCTCTTTTTTATTTGCGATTATTACAGACCTCGCTATACTGTACCCATGCCGACCAAGTACATATTTGTCACGGGTGGAGTTTGTTCGAGTTTAGGTAAGGGAATTGCCACTGCCTCCATCGGTGCTCTCCTGAAATCGGCTGGGTTCAAAGTCTTCACCATGAAGCTCGATCCCTATTTGAACGTGGATCCCGGAACCATGAGCCCTTTCCAACACGGAGAGGTTTTTGTCACGGATGACGGAGCTGAAACCGATCTCGACCTCGGTCACTACGAACGTTTCATCGATGAAAATTTGAGTGTGCTTTCTTCTGTCACCACAGGAAAAATCTACACCGAAGTGCTTGCGAAAGAACGCCGCGGAGACTACCTCGGAGGAACCATTCAAATCGTTCCCCACATCACCGAAGCCATCAAAAATCGCATCAAAGAAGCCGGCAAACAAAGCGGAGCTAAAATCGTGATGGTGGAAATCGGAGGAACCGTCGGTGACATTGAAGGACTTCCCTACTTGGAAGCAATCCGTCAAATGCGCCACGAACTTGGAAAAGAAAACACCCTCTTCGTGCATCTGACCCTTTTGCCTTACCTCAAAGCCTCCAAAGAACTCAAAACAAAACCCACTCAAGCCTCGGTGCGTGAACTGCGTGGAATTGGAATTCAACCTGACATCATCTTGGCTCGCGCCGACAAAAACATCCCAAGCGAATTGCTCAAAAAGATTTCCTTGTTCTGTGATGTGGAAGTGAAGTGTGTGATTCCTGCCATCACGGCAAAATCCATCTACGAAGTTCCTCTCAATTTCAACGAATATCAAATCACTGAGCTTGTGGCTGAAAAGCTGCACCTCGGCAACGTGAGTCCCATGCTCGAAGATTGGCAGACCTTGGTTTCCAAGATTTTAGCCAAACGCGAACCTGTTGCCATTGCCCTTGTTGGAAAGTACGTGGATCTCGACGATGCCTACCTTTCCGTGATCGAATCTCTCAAAATTGCCTGCTACCATCAAGATTTGGACTTGGATCTTCACTGGATCGATGCCGAAAAATTACAAGAAAACGATGAAGAGACTTGGAACGAACTTCGCAGTGCTCAAGGAATTCTTGTTCCCGGTGGATTTGGAATCCGTGGAACCGAAGGGAAAATTCTTGCGGCCAAGTACGCGCGCGAAAATAAAATTCCTTACCTCGGTCTCTGCCTCGGACTTCAACTCATGACCATCGAGTACGCGCGCGAAAAACTCAAGGATCCCACTCTGACCAGTGAAGAATTCGATGAATCTCAAGAACTCGACCCCAGCAAGTATGTGATCCATTTCTTGCCCGGGCAAAATCACGCTCGCGAAAAAGGAGCAACCTTAAGACTCGGAGCTTATCCTTGCATGCTCAAAGAAGGAACGCTCGCTCACAAACTCTACGACAAAGACATGGTGATGGAACGTCATCGTCACCGCTACGAGATCAACAACGATTTCGCAAAACAACTCGAAGGCAGCGATTGGGTTGCCTCAGGAATTTTTGAGGAAGGAAATCTGGTCGAAATGGCAGAACTCAAAAATCATCCGTTCATGATCGGGACTCAATCCCATCCTGAATTTTTATCTCGTCCTCACCGTCCTCACCCCCTCTTTGCAGGTTTCATTGAAGCTTCCAAAGAATTAAAAGCCATCCCCACGCCCAATGGCTCAGTTTCAGTACACAGCAGTTAACGCTTCCGGTAAAAAGCTTTCCGGCATTATCGGAGCCAACACCGAAGACGACGCTCGAAAACAGCTGAACACCTTCGGTATTTCACTGTTGGCCATTGATCAAATCGGCGAAACGCCCGTGGCCACGGTCACTCAAGAGCCTGGAACCAGCAGCGAGCTGCCTAAATTTGAATTCGAAGCCTTCGACAAAGCGGGCCGAAAAGTGCTGGGAACCATTCCTGCAACCAGTGGTTACAAAGCCTTCAAACGCTTGATGGAAGAATATCAGTTTGAAGTGGCTTATGTCGTGCCCGCTGGCGCCAGTGAAGAAGACCGACTCAAAGCCAAACAAGAAGGTCTTGCCGCACTCAAGGCAGAATACGAGGCGCAGGCCGTACAAAAAACAGCCGCTGCTCAAGAAGAAGAAAAACTGAGCGCCGAATTCGAAGCCAAGCGCCAAGAGCTGCTTAAAAAAGTGGACTTCATTCTTTCTAAGATCAAAGAATTGGTGGGAACCTTTGCGAATGATCTGAAACCAGAGTCCCTGAAGCTGATTCAAGGTTATGTCGATAAGTTGCTCCGCATCAAAAGCAGCACCAATTTGGATTACATCGAACACACCTCCGAAGAATTGCTCAAAAAAGTGCAGGATCAAGAACTGTTCCTAACCAAAGAAAAACTCAGCACCAACCGAGATCGAATGAAATTGGAGGCACAAAAAATGATGGCAGAATTGCACGCCAAACCTAGTGAGTTGAGTATCACAGAGAACATTGAAGGGCTTCATAACAAATGGACCGCTTCCAACAATCCTCTCATCCAAGGTTTGGCAGCCTTTTTGGAGCGCTTCATTCCGACTGAAGAAGAACGTGATCTCAAACAAAAGATTCGAATCCTCAGTGGTCAAATCTGGACCTACCAAAAAATCGTTTGGACCGCGCCCGCCAGCACCAAAGACGAAGCTCGCGCCAGCCTCTTCAGTTTAAAAGAAGAGAAAAAGCGCTTAAACCAAGAACTGTCCGCCATGATCAAACGTCGCAAACTGCAAGAAAGCAGCGACGAAGACACGCCAGAGCCCCTCATCACTGAGGAGGCCAATGGATTCTTGGGCTGGCTGCTCGCCTTTTATCTAGCTGCCTATTTTGTCAGCTACTATTTGGTCGCCAAACAGATTCCTGGTGGCAATCCCTTGCCCGGAGAATTCAATCTTTTGAACTCGCCCCTATTGCGTCATTTGCTGCTCAGTGTGTTCGTATGGCACGTTTTGATCAGCCTACGCTTGGAACATCTCCGTTACACCAAAGGAGCCACCGCTCTGACCCTAGTAATAGGGGTTCTTTTGAACGCCGCGATGGTGTACAATCTCTGAGTTAAAAACTTATGATTCCAATTCTTTACGAGTCCGGCTTTGTTTCCATTCAAACCTTATGGGTTTTCGTGGCCATTTCCGTCTTGATTTCGAGCTACCTAGCCGTGGAGCGCCTCAAACGTGCTCGTGCCAACTTCACTCTGCTCGTACAACACAGCAGCGCCATTTTGATCTGGAGCTTGATCAGCGCTCGCTTGCTTTACTTCATCAGTCATCCCGACACTTACTTGCCCGCCTTCGATCTGCGAACCCTCACCAACCTGTTCACCATCTGGGATCAAGGATTTTCACTCTGGGGCGCAATGTTGGGTGGTGGGATCACCTTGCTCTTCATTTTAAAAAAAGCTGAAGAACCTCTCTCCAAATGGGCCGATGCCCTCATGGTGCCTTTGCTTGTAGGAATGAGCATCGGAAACCTTGGAACTTTTCTTGGAGGTTACTCTTATGGGAATCCAACAGATTTGCCTTGGGGCGTGCTTTACGAGAGTTTTAACGTCAAATACACCGTTCCCGTTCACCCAGTACAACTCTACGAATTCATTTTGATTGGACTGATTTTGGGCGGGAAGCGCTATCTGAGCAAACGTACAAAATGGTTTGAACGCGATGGGAATTCCGCTCTGTATTTTGCCAGCACCTACAGCTTCGTTGCCTTTGTTCTTGAATTCCTAAGAGGAGATGATACACTGCTGATCTTGGGCATAAGACTGCCACAAATTGGATATTTAATCTTCACTTTGACCTTCGGCTTCTACGTTTGGAAGCGCATTAAACACCCTCACCATGGATCTCCTGAAACTCTTTAGTCCCGCTTACCTTTTCCAAACTTTTCCTGGTACTGAATTTGGACTTCGTTGGGTGGTTTACGCCTTCTTCGTCCTAATGTTCATTGCTGGATGGATGCTTCCCAAATACCTCAAGAAGCGCCCTCAAGCCAAACTAGAACACGAATTTTTCGGAGGAATCCCAACACGCATCATGGAATTTTCCGTACTCGGTCTCATCTTCACTTTCCTCCGCGATCAAAACATTCCTTACCTTGGAATGCGCGTCTGGATGATCGCTGTCGTGCTCTTGCTCCTCGTTTACCTCCTCTATGTATGGAGGAACTACCGCAAGAACTTCGCCCTCAAATTGGTGACAAAACAAAGTCGCAAGACAGAAGACAAATATCTTCCAAAGAAGAAACGTAAGTAATCCAAATCACTACTTAAAATAGACTCCGAGGAGTCTATTTTTTTGCTTTCTCGTGAGACTTGGCCTAGCGGCCCGGAGCGCTCAGAGGAAATAGGTTTTTTCACCGGACATTTAAAAAAAGATTTCCTCTGGAGTAAGACTTGGCCTAGCGGCCCGGAGCGCTCAGAGGAAATCTTCTTTTAAATGTCTATGCTAGTTTCAAAATCTCGTAATCGGTCTTTCCATCCTTCATGGTCACCGTAACGGTGTCACCAACCTTAGATCCAATCAACGCAGCACCCAAAGGAGCTTCATTGGAGATCTTTCCAGCAAAAGGATCGGATTCCGTTGAACCCACGATCATGAGGTCAAGATCTTGCTTCTTTTTAACATCGCGGATCTTCACTTTGGTTCCGATTTCAACCACTTGCTTGGAGTGCCCAGTGGCATCCACCACACGAGCGGTCTTGATCATTTCTTCGAGTTCGATGATGCGTCCTTCCACAAACGCTTGTTCATTCTTTGCTTCTTCGTATTCAGAGTTTTCAGAAAGGTCACCGTAGCTGATGGCTTCCTTCAAACGTTCAGCCACTTGCTTGCGACGAGCGGTCTTGAGGTTGTCGAGTTCATCGTGCAAGGCAACGAGTCCTTCTTTTGTGACAACAAAAGATTCTTCAGTTTGAGCCGCATGAGCTTTTTTAGTGGTTTTTGCAGTTTTAGCAGTAGCCATAAGAACAATGTGTTAAAGAGATTTCAAGGTTGAATCAGAAGTATGAGCGGATTTTAATGCTCTTGGGGTGTTCGCGCAACTTGTGCAGCACCTTCGCTTCAATCTGACGAATACGTTCACGAGTCACACCAAATTCATTTCCCACTTCTTCAAGCGTGTGTCCAATTCCATCCTTAAGTCCGAAACGCATCTCAATGATCTTTCGTTCACGAGGAGAAAGATACTGGAGCATTTCATGAATGTTCTCTTTGATGAGCTGACGATTGGTTTGCTCCGAAGGGCTGAGTGCATCGTCATCTTCAATGAAGTCACCCAGCTTGCTGTCTTCTTCAGCTCCCACTGGGGCTTCGAGAGAAACGATGTCTTGAGAGATTTTGAGGATGTGACGAACTTTCTTCTCATCCATATCCATTTCTGCAGCGAGTTCTTCGATCAAAGGCTCACGTCCAAGTTCCTGCACCAAACGACGTTGGGTGTGAGTGAGCTTGTTGATCGTTTCCACCATGTGCACAGGAATACGAATCGTACGAGCCTGATCCGCAATCGCGCGGGTGATGGCCTGACGAATCCACCAAGTGGCATAGGTTGAGAATTTGAATCCTCGGTTTGGATCGAATTTTTCTACCGCACGGAAGAGACCGATATTTCCTTCTTGAATGAGATCAAGGAAAGAAAGTCCACGTCCGATGTATTTCTTAGCGATGGAAACCACGAGACGAAGATTGGCTTCTGCGAGCTTAGCCTTTGCCGATTGATCACCCTTCGCAATTTTACGAGCCAAATCGGCTTCTTCTTTTGCAGTGAGCAAATCTACCTTTCCGATTTCACACAAATACATGCGAATGGAATCGTTGGCGATTTCTGAGAGATCCACGGTTTTCTTTTGTTTGTCCTTCTTTTTTTGAGCAGCTGCCGCCGCGATTGCGTCGTCTTCATCGTCCTTTTTCTTTTTCGCACGAGCTTCTTCCAATTCCTCTTCAGATTCATCCACAGCTCCTTCAGCAAATTCATCTTCAACAGCACCATCCACATCTGCAAGTTCGAGTAAGTCGTCGTCCATCAAATCTTCATCCGAAGGACCATCTTCTTCGATTTTATCTTCTTTTTTACCCCAGATCATTTCATCTTTGCGATCGATCAAATCGATACCAAGCTCCATGAGCAAGGTGTAAACCTCATCTGCAAATTCCACATCCTCTTCAAAATTAGGAAGAGCATGCATGAGTTCTTGCTGAGTCACAAATCCGCGTTGTCGCCCCTTATCAACCAAATCTCGCACTTCTTGAGGATACTTTGCCAAGTTCTCTTCTGAGAAGTGAGCTATGAACTTCTTCGTCCGTGCCATGAATTAGAGGGTTTCGAAGTAAAGGAGCGTGAGGACCTTAACGAACTCTTCCTGAGCGCCGTCGCTCGTAGGATTTTTCACTTCGGCTTCAAAGGCGATTGCTCGGAGTTTTTCAACCTGTTCTAGGCCACTCCAAAACGTATCGTCCACCGCGCCAGCGCGATTATAGTGATCTTCAATCTGTTTGTAAATGGAACTTGCAGGCAGTTCCCCACTCAGCTTTTGCAATTGCGAAGCAAAATCTTTTCGGAATTCCAAATAATGCGCTTCTTCCAAGCGATAATACGGTTTGATCAGGTCTAATTTTTCGGCATTTTTCACAAAGGCATCAAAAGTATCTGTTTCTTTCCACAGAGTGAAGAACAAATCTGGATACGTCAGCAACAAACCCAAGTAGTAATAAACCAAGCGTTCTTTGTGAGAAAGTTTGGCCATCGGCTCAGCCGTGGCCTTGGCATGACTGCGACGTTGCACCGCCTTCACTTGTTTGATGTAGTCGTACAGCATTTCCACGGGCGTGCCCACTTCTTTGGACAAACGCTTGAGGTAATGATCGCGTTCCACAGGATGCTCCACGCCACGCAGCAATTCCAAAAATTGATCCGTGAACGACGTTTTTCCGTGGGAAGTGCTGAGATCAAAAGACTTCTGATATTTATCGAAATAAAAATCCAAATAAGGCACGCGTGCCGAAACGGCATCCACCCAGAGCTGAGGATCTTGTTTCACGGCATCGGCGGCATCCTTGCCTTCAGGAATTTGCACCACATACAGTTCAATGCCCAGCGGCTGAGCGGTCAAAACCGCTCGCAGCAATGCATCTTGCCCGGCGCCATCCGAATCAAAAGCCAAAGCCACTCGTTTGGTGAAACGTTTCACCAGTTTGAATTGTTCTTCCGTCAACGCCGTTCCCGAAGTCGCGACCACATTTTTCACGCCCGCTTGCCACGACGCCATCACGTCAAAATATCCTTCCACAAACACGGCTAAGTCTTCGTCTTTGATGAAGGCCTTGGCTCGGTTCAAATTATAAAGCACGCTGCCTTTGTGGTAGAGCTCGTGCTCGGCCGAGTTGAGGTACTTGGGTTGCTCGCCTTTTTTGAGTGCACGGCCTCCAAAGGCAATGGTGTCGCCCTGCACGTCGTGAATCGGAAACATCAGACGGAGTCGAAAGCGATCCACAATGTCTTGGCCATTGGAATCTCGCGCCAAAACCAAAGTGCTGCGCAGCAAATCGTCTTTTTCATGTTTTTTTTCAAGCAAAGTTCGGTAAAGCACGTCTTTTCCGTCGGGCGCAAAACCCACTTCAAACTCTTTGATCGTCGCCTCATGCATTCCTCGCGCCGTCACATAAGCCAAGACTTTTTCCGCATCTCCTTTTTCATTCAATTTGCGAACAAAAAAATTACTCGCATCTTCATACGCCGACTTGAGTCTTTCTTTTTCATCCTTCGAAATTTTAGGCGCTGAACCTGAAAACTTAGGCAAATCCACATGCGCCTTCTCCGCTAAAAGTTCCAAAGCTCCGCGAAAATCCACGCCTTCAATGTCTTGAATGAACTGAAAAATATCCCCTCCTTTTTGGCAGGAAAAACAGTAAGCCATTTGCTTTTCGGGGCTCACATAAAAACTCGGTGTCTTTTCTTGATGGAAAGGACAACAGGCCTTCAAATACTTTCCACTGCGCTTGAGTTGCACATAAGGCGCAACCACATCTTCTACAGAAAGTTTTGCTTTGATTTCTTGAACGGGATCGAGCATGACTGGATTATAGCCCTCTTAAACAGCTCACACAAAAGCATTATTGAGCCGTGATCTCCAAGTTTCCAAGCAATTGAGAGAGCGCCTCGCGGCCCAAATCGCCATCTTGCCCTTCGCAAGTCTTCAAAGTGACTCGAAGCACTTCTTGAGAGTAAGGAATCAAAGTCTCGTTCAAACTGCAGCTGCCTTCGGAATCCATGTATTGGTAAACCTCGTAAGCCCCAACCGTAACGGGTGAACCTGCCATTTCGGCGTCTTGAGCCACCGCAGCAACCCAATTGGTTCCCATGGAGATGGTGCTACCTCCATCCACCTCAAAATAAGGATTGGAAGCATCTGAGGTTTCCATCAAAGACATGAGCCCACCGTCGTACTTCAAGCGATAAGAGAAAGTTCCATTTTTGCTCAAAAACATCGCGTCCAAAGGTTGTTCCATCGAAGCTTCTGAGGCTAAACTCACAGATCCATCCACCTGAGAAACCTCAGCGGGCGTTTCTTCCGTTTTAAGCTGACACGCAGTCACGGCAAAAGAGCAGAGAAGAAAAGCGAACAGAAGTTTTTTGGGCATGGAGGGTGGAGAGAGGCGATAAACGAATCCAGTCTAACTCGCAGGTTTTTTGGAGTAAAGCAGAATCGCTAGCAGAACCATAAAACCGAGCATGAGCGCAAGCGCAAAAAGTTTTCCTTCGGTGTGGAGCAGCAAGGCCACAGATCCAAAAACAGCCGAAATCAAAGAGAAAAACAGCACAATGGTGCGATCGCTGTAACCCGCTTTTTGCAAACGATGATGGAAGTGCCACAGATCACCACGAAAGGGCGACTGGCCTTTCAAAAGCCGTCGCGAGATCACCCATCCAAAATCCAAAAGAGGAAAGCCCAGAACCAAAGCCGTGGTTGCGATTTTTCCGCCCGAAATCAAAGCCGTCACCGCAAGCAAAAATCCAAGCACCATCGAACCCGTGTCCCCCATCAGCATTTTGGGCTTTGGAAAATCCCAATACAAAAAGGCCAAACTCGCACCGAGCAAGATGGCCGAGAAAGTGACCGCCAAAGTTTGGTCCGTGGAATGGAAGCCAGGACGAAGGCTCAGCATCAAGAGCACAAACGACGCCACGGATGAAAGTCCGCTCGCCATACCAGGCACTCCATCGATCCAATTGAAAGCATTCACCATGGTCACCACCCAAGCGATGGTCAGCAAATCGGCAAAGACCGTGAAGGTGAAGGTCAAATGCTCAATCGTGATGGGAATCTGCCATGCGTCCAGAATAAAAGGAGCGCCACCAAACGGATTGGTGATGGAATTCACGCCCAGCCCTCCAATCACAAGCAGCAAGGCCGCTGTGATCTGAACACCCAAACGTAGATAAGGGGAAAGACCTCGTCGATCATCCCAAAAACAGGTCACCGCCAAAAGCACTGTGGCGAGCAAAACGGAGCCCACCACACTGGTGAGTGAAACAAAGCTCAGCGCCGTGATCAAAATCCCCAGCACCAAAGCTGTTCCTCCAGGATATGGGATGGGCGCACGCGTGTGGCCGTAGCGCTCAGGCCTATCCATGAGACCCCATTTGGGAAACCAACGCTTCACGCAAAAAGCCAAAGCAAAGGTCAGCGCGAAGGCCGACGAAAACAGAATAAAACTGAGTGGCAAAGACATGACACCTTTATCTCATATTCGCACGAAAATTTAAAGCTTGAATTCGCCCACTCGCGTGCGACGGAGACCCGTGAGAATAGCCCCACTACCCAGCTTTTGCCCTAAGTCATGCGCCAAAGAGCGAATGTAAGTGCCGCTCGAAACCGTGACTTTGAAACGAACAAAAGGCAGATCGATTTCGATGTCCTTGCCTTGCATCTCCACTTCCACTGCTTTGAGCTCAACCGGCTTGCCCGCTCGAGCCAATTCATAAGCCTTGCGCCCATTGATCTTTTTTGCCGAAAACGCTGGCGGCATCTGCACACTTTTACCCCAAAACGTTTCCAAACATTCTTGAACACTTTTTTTATCCAAACTTGCCAAATCAAACCCTGTATTCTCCACTTGGCCTTCTGCGTCGTAGGTGTCCGAAACCTTGCCGAGCTCCAGTTCCACTTCATAATCTTTGTCCGCTTTCATGAACTCCGAAATGCGTTTGGTCGAATCACGCCCCACCGCCACCACCAAAAGGCCCGTCGCCATGGGATCCAAAGTCCCCAAATGACCAATCTTTTTGACTTTCAAAAGCCCGCGCAATTTTGCCACGACATCAAAACTCGTCCACGTCTTCGGCTTATCCACACAATAAAAACCCGCCACGTGAGACTCAGTCATCGGAAAAGGAGCAGAAACTTCATCCATAGAATCAAGCTAAAGGCACTTCAATGTCCACGGGACGACTGAGGTATTCGCGCACCACCTTTCGGTCGTCGTGAGGAATTTTCGTGTGACCCACAACCTGAAACTCCTCAGCCCCCTTGCCCGCCACCACCACCGTGTCTCCCGGCCGAGCCAAATTGAGCGCCAAACGAATGGCCTCGCGTCGATCCAAAATCTGCCAATAACCATTCCCTTCTTCACGAGGAATGCCTTCCTTGACCATGGTCGCGATGCGCAAATGATCTTCAGTGAAAGGATCGTCGTCCGTCAAAATAACCGTGTCGCAATACTTGTGAGCCACTGCTCCCATCTTGGGACGCTTGGTTGTGTCTCGATCGCCCGTGGCTCCAAACACCAAAATGAGTTTGCCCGAAGTCAGTTCGCGGAACATGCTGAGCACTTGATCCAAAGAATCTTCGGTGTGAGCGTAATCCACCACCACCGTAAAAGGCTGACCTTCTTGAATGACTTCGATACGACCGGCCACCGGTTTCATTTTGCTCAGTGCGGCTTGGATCGTTTGTAAATTGATGCGATGCGCCGTGGCAACGGTGGCCGCCGCAATGGCGTTGTACACATTCATTCGTCCCGGAATATGGAGTTCAACTGGAGTTTCTCCATTCGGGATTCGATACACAAAAGAAGTTCCATCGGGATGCGCTTCTAAATTGCGCCCCACATAAGTTCCCTTCAAAATTCCATACTCAAAGAGTTGATCTGTGGGGAAAGCACAAAAATAATCGTGAGCCGCGTCATCCATGTTCACCACCGAAACCTTTCCAATGCCAGGCTTGCGAGCCGAAACATTGAGCTTGGCAAATAAACGGCCTTTGGCCTTCATGTATTCATCCATCGTGCTGTGATAGTCCAAATGATCTTG
>CAZROM010000017.1:0-23959 GCA_964601715.1 uncultured Candidatus Peribacteria bacterium
TGGTGGCTGGAGGCAGATTTGAACTGCCGACCCCGGGCTTATGAGTCCCGTGCTCTAACCAACTGAGCTACCCAGCCATGCGGGCGTATTTTAAGTAAAGATTCCTACTCTGACAAGTCTAACTCTTGTAAGGGTTGGAGCTGAAGAAGAACTTCCACCATTTTTTAGGGTTGGACCAGCTCGCTCTAATCTGTTCTGAGAGGGCGGCGGTGTCTTCGTCTTGAGACAAAACCACCAAGTCTTCGTCGGGAATCACGATCACTTTTTCACCAGGATTGATCAAATTGAGGTTCTGTTTCGCCACTTTGTCGATGTATTCGTCCGAAATGTAGTACTGCAAATCGTCCATTTTTTGCTTATTGTCCTCAGTCAGCTGCGCATTTCGCTCCTTAAAGTCAGCGATGTGTTGTTCAATCTGATAATTTTCGTAAATCGACACGGTCAGGTTGTAGAGCATATACGCCACCACAAAAAATCCCACCACCAAGGTGATGCGCATCATGTCGAAGGGACTCTCGTAGCTTTCGGCCATAAATTTTGTTAAACTCGTGTGCAGGATTCTAACAAGATTATGGAAAATTTTAAAGACGCAAACAAGTTTTTCTTCATTGGGATTGGAGGCATCGGCATGAGTGGACTTGCTCGCCTTTTGCAAGCCAAAGGCAAAGAGGTCAGTGGCAGCGACAGTTCTCACAGTTCCACCATCGATGAGCTGGAAGAAGAAGGTTTCGGAATCAGCATTGGGCACGCCGCTCATCATTTGGATGAAGACACGGAGTGCGTGATTTACAGCGAAGCCATCCCCGAAACCAATCGAGAACTCCAAAAGGCGCGAGAACTAGAAATTCCCACGCTCACGTATTTTGAGGCGCTGGGTGAGGTTTCTAAAGATTACCATGTGGTGGCAGTGGCAGGCAGTCATGGCAAAACCACCACCACGGCTATGTTGGCACTCATTTTGGAGGCAGCGGGCAAGGATCCGACTGTGATTGTGGGCAGCAAACTGAAGGAATTTGGGAATAAAAATGTGCGCGTCGGCGAAAGCGATTTGTTTGTGGTGGAGGCCTGTGAATACCGTCGCAACTTCATGAGTTTGAAGCCCGACTTGCTCGGCATCACGAACATTGAGCTCGACCACTTGGATTACTTCAAAGATCAAAACGATTACGAAAACGCCTTCAATCAAATCGCCGCCCAAAGCAAAGAAGTCCTCTGGCCCGAAGACACCAGTGAATTTGAAGGGGAAGTGGGAGTTCCAGGGGATCACAATTTGAGAAATGCCGGTTTGGCCGCAGCGATGGCACGACGTTTGGGAGCTTCCGAGTTCGACATTGCCGAAGCACTCGCGGCGTATCAAGGCGCGTGGCGTCGTTTTGAGTTCAAAGGCACGAGTTTGTACGGGGCAAAGATTTACGACGATTACGCGCATCATCCATCTGAAATACAAGCCACCTTGGCGGGCGCGCGCGAAAAGTTCCCTGAAGAACGCATCGTTGCGGTCTTTCAACCTCATCAATACAGCAGAACGCGCGCGCTGTTCGACGAATTCGTTGGCTCTTTCGAAGACGCAGACGAAGTCATCATCCCCAACATTTATGCGGCCCGTGACACCGAGGAAGACAAAAGATCCACTTCCGCCGAGGAACTGGCTGAAGCCATCGCTGAAATCCACGACAATGCCCATTGCGAAGCAGGCCTTGAGAACACCGCCAGTTACTTGGAAGACAGCCTAGAAGAAGGCGATGTACTCATTGTGATGGGCGCTGGGGACGTGAACAGCATCATCCCAAAACTTCTAAGCTAGTAGTCGTGAACGCTTGAGAAGGGGTTCTTTGGTGTTCAGTCTGAATTCGAAGAAAGAAACCGCAAAGTACATGTACGAAAGCACCCAGATGAAATCAATGGCTTGGAAATAAGGCCACACTTTATCGGCATGCTCGACTTCGAAAATTCCAAAAAGAATGTCTGCAAAAAGCATGGTGGTCGCCGCACAGAAAAAATAAAACCAAGCGCAGGTGAGCCCTTCTTTTCTTTCCTCCCAAGCCAAGAAGAAGGCAAAGAAGTTCATGATGATCAGGGCCAAATCACCCAATTGATAAGCAATCGCGAAAAAGTTTTCCCAAAAGGAGAGCGCTGGGTCAAAAGTTTTGTAGACCGCCATGTACCCAATGATCACCGAGAAGACCACTGCATTCACGAAGAGAGAAATGAGCAACAACTTATGCGTGCTCCTGAAATTGAGCTTTTGAGTCCTCAACTCATTGACCAAACCTAAGAACAAAAAAGGATAGGCGAGCGAATAGAATACGTCAGCAATACTGGGGAAAGGATCGGTCTGCAGAACCAAGTCGTAATAAGTCCACAAGATCTCGCCGAGCGCAAAGCCCAAAATGCCCAAGCTCAAAAAAAGCATGGTTCTACCTCGAGGAGTGTGGAGTCCCTGTCGTTTTGTGGCAAGGGCACCGACGAAAAAAGCAATCGTTGGAGCTAGAGAAAAACAAATCCCTCTGCCCATTTCATTGTAAGATCCACCCAAGGAAGTCCAATAAAAAGCAGCCGTTGCAAGGAAGAAAGGGAAGAGCAGAGCGATGAACTGAGCTCGACTGAAATGAGTGCTGAGGGTGTTTTTCATGGCAAAGCCAGTATAAACGGACTCTCTGAGAATTCAAGCTTGAACCAAAAATCTAAATCTTTGGCTTGGCTAGGCTGCCGTTTTTACTGTCTTCGACTTCAACTCCCAATGCAGAAAGTTGATCACGAAGCGCATCGCTTTTGGCCCAATCCTTGGAGGCACGAGCCGCTTCACGCTCCGTCATGAGTGCCTTTGCTTCTTCGCTCAAAGCAAAGTTCACAGGGAAAATTCCAAGCACCTCATTGATTTTTTCGATGCTGGCTTGAATGTTTGTGGGGCTGTTGTTCATCCATTCAAAGAGCACTGCAAAAGCTCCAGCTGTGTCGAAGTCGTTGGACATTTTTTCTTTGAAGGCAGCGATCAAATTTTCATCCGCTTCCGTGCTGCCATCCAAATTTTTCAGATAAAATTCATCCAATCCTTTGAGCGTGCTACGTGCCTGTTCAAGCATTTCAGTCGAGTATTCGATGGGGGAGCGGTAATGCGTTCCCAGCAAAAAGAAGCGAACCACACGAGGATGAAAACCTTTGAAAATTTCTTTGAGAGTGAAAAAGTTTCCGAGCGATTTACTCATCTTTTCTTCGTTCACAGTGATGTAACCATTGTGCATCCAAACGTCTGCAAGCAACTCACCACTCGCCGCTTCGCTCTGCGCCAACTCGCATTCGTGATGAGGGAACTTTAAATCCAATCCTCCGCCATGGATGTCGAAATGATCTCCGAGCAAAGTCGAGCTCATGGCGCTGCATTCAATGTGCCATCCTGGGCGGCCTTCGCCCCATGGGCTCGGCCACGCCGGTTCACCTTCTTTTTTGAATTTCCAAAGCACAAAATCTTGATGATTGCGTTTGTCTTTGCGTTCTTCGACTCGTGCCCCCGCATTCAATTCTTCCAATTTTTGATGAGACAATTTGCCGTATTCCGCAAACTGAGTGATGTCGAAATAAACTCCGTCTTCCAAAACATAAGTGCAGCCCTTCGCTTCCAATTTTTGAATGATCACAATCATTTCATCCACAAATTCAGTCGCCTTGGGTTTGTGCGTGGGAGCAAGAATTCCAAGCTGACCGTAATCCACTTCATATTCAGGAATGATGCGCTGGGCCAGTTCATTCACCGTGATGTTTTCTTTGGCCGCACGATCGATCATTTTGTCGTCGATGTCGGTCACGTTGGAGACGAAGTTCACGTCATAACCCATAAAAGTGAGGAAGCGACGAACAACATCAAAGGCAACGGCGCTGCGTCCGTGTCCCAAATGCGCAAAGTCATAAACGGTGGGACCACACACATACATTCCCACTTTGTCGCCTTCCTTTTTAGAGAAAGGCACTTTCTCACCGCGCAAACTGTCGTAAATGTGAATCATAGGTAAATATTAACAATGTTTCGAAGCACATCCAAAAGAATGATGGCCACCATGGGCGAGAAATCGAGCATTCCCACTCGTGGCAAAAGTCGTCTCAAGGGCACCAGCAGGGGATCGGTGGCTTGGAGAAGAAAGTCCATCATTGGGCCACGTTCTCGAACCATCCACGAAAAGATCACGCGCAAGAAAATCAGCACCGTGAACAGATCGAGGAAGATATTGAAGGTTTGCTTAAAGAAGTCCATGAGTCTTGATGTGCATGGATTCTAGAGGCTATCTCAAAAAAAGAAAAGAACAAGAACTGCTCTCCTGTTTAGTGTCGTTTTGACTATGGAGTATTTCACAAAAGATTTGCTCGCAAGTAAGACTTGGCCTAGCGGCCCGGAGCGCTCAGAGCAAAGCTTTTGGGAAATACTTTTACGCTCGTGCACGTCGTCTTAATGCAACGTAAGCCAAGGCACCCAAGGTGCTCAAAAGCACGAGACCCGTTGCAGCAGGACCAGATTCAGGATTCTGGCTCACATTGGTCTCCAAATCGGTAGAAACAGGATAGCTTGGGATTACAGCTGGAGTTGAAGTATCAGGTTCAGGAACTCCCAAAACCGCTTCACCCGCCTCGCTTTCATTGCCTTCGACGTCCACTGCAGTGACCGTGAAGTAGTAGAGCTCATCCGCGATCAAATCAGTGATGGTCCAGTTGGTGGTGGAATCCGTGGTTTCAGAAAGTGCAAAGAGTGCAGAAGGAGAAGGGCCGTAGTAAACGCGGTAATAGGCGATGGCCAAAGCACTGTCGGGAGCATCCCAACTGAGGGCCACTCGTTCAACGCCACCTTTTGCAGAGACATTGGTCACTTTTTGAATACTTCCTTCAGTGACAACGGGTGTTTCGACCACTGGAGTCTCTGTGGCAGCACCCACCGTGAGCGTGGCTTGATCTCGGAATTGAACTTCATTGCCCAAATCGTCCACAAGCAGCACATCCATGGAATAGTCGCCTTCGGCATCCGGAGCCACGAGTGAAACTTGGTATTTACCCGAAGTGGTGGTTTCGGACATTGTGTAAACCTCATCTTGAAAGAGGATGGAAGCTTCGTCCAAACCTTTTTCGCTGAGCACAACCACGTTCACTGAATCACCAGCTTTAACGCCAGTCTCGGGATCGACACTGATTGAAACGAGTTCAGGTGCTTGAGTATCGATGATGACTTGCTCAGAACTTGAAGTTTCTTTGACGGTGTCTTGATCGTCGCGGATTTCCACATGAATTTCATAAGTGCCGTCTTCCAAATCTTGAAGTGTGTAAGCAAAACTATTGTCGAATTCGATGTCGGCTTCACCCGCTTCTTCACCATTCACAAAGATGAAAGCAGTGTTTCCATATTCGGCTTCGCCTTGAACTTCAATGGTACTGTTGGAATAACTTCCAGAAGCTGGACTGATGAGTTCAAAATCACCTTCACGGATGAAATCGGTGGTTTCAAAGTCAGAAGTGTAATCGGTGCCGGCTTGTTCGCTGGTCACTACTTCCGTGCTGTCGTCTCCATTGGTGCGCACGTTGTCGATGTCGGTGATCACCAAGGTTTGAGTTCCTGGAGTCACAAATTTCACGCCTAAGCTAAAGGAATGCTCGCCTTGGTCTTCAGCAAGAAAAGTGTAATCATTGGGCAAACTGGCTTGATCGTCACTTGAAGAGAAACGAATGGTTCCCGTGTAGTCGGTTACCGTGAATCCATCCGCATCGATGGCTTTGACGGTGACACTCAAATCTTTACCAGCAACACTTTGGCTGTCCAAACCGTTGATCACAAAGGAATCCACAGGGCCACTTTCTGCCAAGGTCACAGAGTCATTCACGGCTGGTCCACCTTTCAAAGCGAGTTGAGCCGAACCCAGAACTGTTTTACCGAGAGTCGCATCAAAGACAGACATTTGAACAATGCCTTCTCCATTTCCAATGACAGTGAAGTTCATTTGCCCCTTGTCGTTGGTTCCAAATTCAGAAGTGAGCACTTGCACTGCACTGGAGTCGGGAACCACATTGAGGGGGTGTCCTTGAACAGGATTTCCATAAGCATCTTGAAGCACAACGCTCATCATGGAGCTTTGATCGGCTTGCAGAATACTGCTGCTGAACGAAATGCGAGAATGAGTCGCATCTGGCTCTGAAGCCACCACGGTGAATTCACTAGTGGCGGAACCCTTCAAAAATAAATTGTCGTAGGAAGCATCCAACTCGTAAGTTCCTGCACTTTGCAAATCACTGCCTGGAATCACGAAGCTTGCATCACCTTTCTCATCCACGTTCACAGAATAGTCTTTGCTGAGGCCATTCGAGAGTTCAAGGGTGAGAGAAAGTGTGGAATCGGCTTCTGCCTGCAGAGCAAGACTGGCATCCACTCCTGCTTCTTGAGCAGGGAGAGCGGCCAAACGAATCTCATCCGCTGGAGTCAAAGCCTTCACAAGTCCGAGCACGCCAAGAGCACCCACAAGCACGAGGGCAAGACGCAAAGATTTTGAGTTTGTGAGAAAATTTTCTGCCATACGTTCTAAGTTCAATCTGTTCATTATATCATTTTTAACCCCATTTTACAAGTCACGCAGGCAGAGGGGAGTTGTTCTGCCAATCCGTCGATGAAACGGGGAGCACGGCCTCGGCTGGCGTGTGCTTCAAAACGATCAAGGTCATGTCGTCCAATTGGATTTCTCCTTCCATGAATCGCCCCACATCAATGGCAATCTTTTGGAACAATTCATCAGGAGTGGTATCGGCACTGACTTGGCTTTGGATGAAGGTCGTCAAACGGTTCAAGGAGTAAATCTCACCGCTTCGGTTCTTGGCTTCCACAATTCCGTCGGAGTAGAGAACGATGAAGTCATTTTCTTCCAAAACCACTTCTTGTTCATGAACATAAGGTGTGTTGTCGGCAAGCATGCCCACCGCAAGTCCACCCGCTTTCAAGCTTTGAATTTCGTTGGTCTTGGTTTTGAGATGAACCAAATACTCGTGACCCGCTCCGCCCCACTTGAGAGTATTGCTCTCAGGCATCCATTCCATCAAAATCATGGTCATGAACATCGTGGGCTTGAGATGCGGCTTCAAATACTTGTTGAGGTTGATCAAAATGTCTTTCACGGTGTCTTTGAGATCGATGAAGGTCTCAAGCAGTGCATCCACCATCACCATCACGATTCCTGCGGGAATCCCATGCCCTGTGGAGTCGCCAATGTAGATGAAATAGCGATTGTTCTTCTGATAAAAATCAAAAGTGTCTCCTCCAATTTCGGAGGCAGGTCGGGTTTTTGCGCTGATGCTAAGTCCAGGAATCAAAGGAGGTTTTTTGGGGATCAGCAATTGCTGGATGTCTTGGGCAGAATCGATTTCTTTACGAAGTCTTTGATGAGTCTTCATGTCGCCCGAAATGCTTTCAAGGCTGCGAGTGACTTCATTGAAAAAGTGCGCAAGCACGCCCACTTCATTCTGTTTCGAAGTCATGATGCGACGATAAGTTCTACCCGTGAGCAGAGCTTTCATCTCACGCAGAACTTTTGTGAAGGGGCGCTGAATGAGCATGAAAAAACTCGCGGCACTGAGCAGAAAGATTGCACCGAGCACTGCAGGCAATCGCCACAGTTCGGGCAACCATTGATTTTGAACATTCAAGTAGTCAAAAACCAAGCCCAACGCTGCAAAAAGCAGAAGCAAGAAAACGTAAAAATTGAAAAGGTGGCGGCGGAAGAGCATCGACACCATTATAAGGAGTTCTAATCCGTTGAATCAAGCACCTTTTGAACCTGATAGGCCTCGTGATGAGCAGAAATTTTTGAATAGAGCAGGGCCAAAGTCTCCAAGCTCTCGCGTTCCAGCTCTTCTAAGTGCTTGCCTTGATGAGGTGCTAAAACATGACGGATCGTGTCGGAAACGTAACGTTCGAATGCGTATTTCACTTCGCGAGCAAAGCGAGTGGAAAGAGTTCCAAGCACAGAGTTCATTTCTTCAAACCATTCATGACTTGGGTCCAGGAAACGATGAATGAGTTGAGAAATGACTTCGCTGTCTTCCATTTGAGCCAAAGACAAGATGGCAGCATTTTGAAGAGCGACTTTTTTCGACTGTTTCGCAAGTTCATGCAAACGGTTTTGTGCCGCTGCATATTGAACTTCTCCAGCCGCAACAACTCCCGTCAAAATCACTGTTTCTTTTGGACTGTCCAAAAGTTGTTCCAAGTGGTGGATCAAACTGCTGTGCATACTTTCATCCTTCCACAAGGCAACGATGGCAGCCGCACGGACTTCGGGGTCTTTATCATCCAAAGCGGGAGCGAGGTAATGTTTCAAATTGGGGTCGCTGAAAAGTTTGAGCATGCGAATGAGTTTTGCCTTTTCTTTCGAATTTTTACTGAGTTCGGTGAGCACATATTCTGTGAAACGTTGAGGGTCCATTCCAAATAAACAGTCCACAAGACTTTGTCGCACGCGTTCATCTTTCTCAGAAAGGAGATGAGCTTCAAGCGTGTGGAGAACACGAGTTCGTGTGAAGGAATGCGAGTGAGAGACTTTCTTCAAAAGGTCAAATTCTTTCAATGCATCCAGTACTTCAAAACGAAGACGGTCCGAAGGTTCATCGAGCAGAGTCAGTAAACTTTCGATGGCGGTTACATCTTCTCGCAAGCCCAAAGTGCGTACGATTTTTTCACGCAAGATCAAAGGTTCTTGAGGACGCTTCAGAATTTTCTGCAAAGAAAGAGTCAGATGAGAGTGACCTTTTTGCCCTAAAATTTCAACGGCATTGAGTCGTGTGGAAAGATCCAGTTTGTGGCTGAGGTTGTGTTCGCACATCTCGGTGTAAAGGCCCGACATTTTTTGGAGCAAATAGAACATTCCGAGCGCACCAAGAATGATGAAGGCATTGAGCATCAAAACAAGGTGTGCGGACTCGAAAAACAAAGAAGAAAGGATCATGACGCTGGTTCCCAAAATCGCACCCAAGGGTTTCATCACCCCTTGCATCACTTCTTTTGCGTCGTCCCGCAATTCATGAGGAATGGCATAGTACGAAGAATCGTAACCATTCTTGAAGAAAATGTTTGTGAATTCAAATCCTCCCTTCACAAGTGCGGCGCTAGCGAAGCTGTAATGATAGGTCATTGCGAGCACATTCAAAATCACTCCAATGGGATGCAGCAACATGCTCCACACCACACCCAGTGAAGTGAGCACGCGACTGGCGGCAATGAGTTGAATGAACAAAGCCACGGAGTAAAACACCATGTGCAAAGTACCAATTCGACTGGTCAAATCTTCTTCGTAATGGGCGGTGTGAGCCACGGCTTCTTGTAACGCGTTGGTGTATTGAAATTCCACAATGTTCATCACTGCCCAGTGAAAGAAAACCACCATGAGCAATGCCCTTAAGAAAGGAACTTTTTTAAGGGCTTGAAGGCTTTCACTGAGTTTCTTTGTTTTATGAACGTGAGAACTGGCGAGTTTTGGAACTTCCAAAGTGCGCGCATTGAAGAGCAAAACGATGGGGATGATCATGAGCAGCAGAATCACCCAAAAAACCATGAATTTATAAGCGGGCACATCGTGTGAAAAAGTACTGAGCAAAAACCCACCCATGATTCCTCCCAAAGTTTCAGCCGACTCAATCACGGGGAAGACACGCTGACTTTCAAGTGGAGAAAACAATTCTTCATTGAAGAGGGAAATCAAAATGCTGAGCTGAGTCACGAAAATTCCTTGCCCAATCATGTAGAAGACAAAGAACACAGAGTTTCCTTGAGGCAAGAACGCCACAGAAGCAATCAAGAACGCCGCTGAATAGAGAACCGTGTAGGTGATCAAAAGTTCACGACGAACACGATGCAGCAGAGGGCGGTACAAAAAGGTGCCGAGCATCACCAAGGCGGCATTCACCAAAAAGAAGGCGGGGAGCATGGTGGCACCGCTTTTACTCAAAAAAGTAGCCAACAAGATGGTGGAACCGATGATGAATCCAATTCTTGTTAAAAAAGTCATGGTCCAGCCCACGCAGAGGCGTGGCCATTCTTCTTGTTGCAGGTTCAGGAGTCGATTGAGTGTTTTGAACATGGTGAGAGTAAATCATGTTACTATAACATAATTATTGGAATATGTGAAGGCTATCTGGAGCGCTTCAGCTCAAGCTTTGTTAAAATGAGGGCCTATGTGGAAATTTCTTAAAAAAGATCCCATCCGTTTAGGCGCCATTCTCTTGGCGCTTTCCTCCTTGCTCAGCCGCGTTCTGGGACTGGCTCGTGATCTGGTTTTTTCCTCCATTTTTGGATTGGGAACTCAAGGCGGCAAGTACGCCCTCGAGGCTTATTTTGTGGCCTTCAAAATTCCAGACTTTCTCTACACACTTTTGATTTTCGGAGCCATGTCGGCGGCCTTCATACCGCTTTATGCCGAGCTCAAAAAGAAACAAGGGGAGGAAAGCGCCGCCCGTTTCGCCAGCCAAGTGCTCACGGGTCTCATGGGAATTTTATTTATCTTCTCAGCAAGTGCGTGGCTTTTGGCTCCATGGTTGATCCCGCACTTGGCTCAGGCCTATACCCCTGAAGTGCAAAGTTTGGCGGTAACACTGACTCGAATCATGTTGCTCTCTCCCATTTTCATGGGACTCAGCAGCATCCTCCAAGGAATCGAAAACACTCACAAATCGTTTTGGGGAACCGCTTTGGCCCCTTTGCTTTACAACGCCAGCATCATCGGCTCTGCGCTTTTGTTTGGAGCGGATTATGGAGTCTACGCCTTAGCCTATGGCGTGGCGGTTGGGGCACTGCTTCACTTCTTAGTCCAGCTCCCTGGAACCTTGAGAAGTGGCTTTCGTTATCGATTTACCTTCAAAAAAGAGGATCTCAAATGGAAGGAGTTTTTAAAGCTCACCTTTCCGCGGCTCCTCGGCACATCGGCGATTCAACTCTCTTCCTTTGCCGACGTCTTTATGGCGGGCTTCCTCACCGCTGGAAGTCTTTCGGTTTACAGTTACACATTCAATCTTCAAAGTTTGCCGTATGGCGTGGTTGCAGTAGCCGTTTCCACAGCCATTTTTGCAAGCCTCTCCGAGCAAGCAGATGAAAAAGAAGAGTTCATCAAATCGATGAAAAAAAGTCTTTCGCACATTTTATTTTGGGTTTTGCCAGCCATCGTCGGTTTATTTTTAATCCGTGAGCCGCTCATCGAGTTTTTGCTCCAACGCGGAGCCTTCGATGCCGAGGCCACACAAAGAACCTCTGCAATGCTCGCATTTTTTGTCTGGGCTGCCTTGCCTCAAAGTTTCATTCCTCTTTTCACTCGCGCCTTTTATGCGCTCAAAAAAACGGCCTATCCCGTACTGTGCGCCTGTATCGCCATGATCTTTTGCGTCACGTTCAATGGACTTGGAATTTGGGTTTTCAAAGGCGATGTGAACACCCTCGCTTTGGGGAATGGGTTGGGGGCTTTGCTCAATGCAAGCTTGCTGTATTGGGGCCTCGTTCATCATCTGAACATACCTTTCTTGCGTTTCATCGATCTCAAAAAAACCTCGCTGCAAATTCTTGCCGTGCTTTTAATGGCTGCTGTGCTGTTCCTCGCAAGTTCACTCCATGTCCTCATCCAAATCGCTTTGGCGGGTTTTGTTTATCTCGGCTCAGTGTCTCTCTTGAAACTCAGGCCTTCCACGCAACAAGACATCGTGGCCTAGCTTTTTCACCTCCACAGTTTTGAGTTCAAACTGTTCTTGAGTTTTTGCAAAACTCAGCGCTCCTTCACCAAGAAAACGGGGGGCAATGAGCAGATTCATTTCATCCACTTTTTGCGCCTCGATGAACTGAGTGAACACGCCTTGGCCACCCTCGACCAACACGGAGTGGACATTCAACTCCGCCAATTTTTTCAAAACGTCTTCGACACTGAGTTGGTCCAAAACTAAAACATTCTCGTCTCTAAAAATCTGAAGTTTTTTAGGCAATTTCTTTTCACCCTTCAAAATCACGCGCAAGGGATCTCGCCCTTCCACTTCTCGCACGCCCAAATGTGGGTCATCGGCAAGCACCGTTCCAGAACCCACCAAAATCGCTTGATGCTCGTGACGTAGACCGTGCACATAGCGCTGAGCAACTTTACCTGTTAGAGGAGTTTCTTTGCCCGCTTCTTCGGCAATCTTCCCATCCAAACTCAGTGCCGCTTTCAAGGTCACCCAAGGCATGCCTGTTTCAAAAAAATGAAAGAAAAACCGATTGAGTTCCTTGGCCTCATCTTCGAGCAGTCCCACGCTGACTTCAATGCCCGCTTCTTTCAAAGCAGCGATGCCTTTGCCCGCCACTTTTGGATTGGGGTCTTGGCTCGCAATCACCACGCGACTCACACCACTCGCAATCACAGCCTCCACGCAGGGAGGAGTTTTGCCATGATGACAACACGGTTCCAGTGTCACATACAAGGTTGCACCTTGAGGATCAAAACCCAGCTCCTTGCACTGTTTAAACGCTTCAACTTCCGCATGAGCGGCTCCATAACGCGTATGAAATCCTTCGCCGATTCGCTCTCCGTCTTTCATCAAAACCGCTCCCACCATTGGATTCGGTTCCGTCCAGCCACGCGCTTTTTCAGCGAGTCTCAGTGCTCGGTTCATGGTCCACGCATCGGGAGGATTTTCCTTCATACTTGATCCAGTAAATGTCCCATCTTAGTTTTTTTGGTTTTGAGATAGTTCTGGCTGTTGCGGTTCGGTTTGATCTCCAAAGGAATGCGCGCCGTCACTTGTAAGCCGTGACCTTCAAGGCCCACAATCTTTTGAGGATTGTTCGTCAGCAATTGGATGGTGTTCAGCCCCACGTCCTTGAGCATCTGTGCGCCAATGCCATATTCGCGCAGATCCGCACCAAAGCCGAGTTTTTTATTGGCTTCCACGGTGTCCATGCCTTCACGCTGGAGTTTGTAGGCTTTGAGTTTATTGATGAGTCCAATGCCACGTCCTTCTTGCCTCAAATAGAGCAGCACACCTTCACCTTTTTCAGCAATTTTCTCCATGGCTGCATCCAGTTGAGGGCCGCAGTCGCAGAATTCAGAATGGAACACATCGCCCGTCATGCATTCGGAGTGAGCGCGAACGAGCACGTTTTCTTTGCCCGTCACCTCGCCTTTGATGAGCAACACATGTTCGCTGTCGTCGATGCAATTGCTGTACACACGAATTTTGAATTCGCCGAACTCGGTTTGCAGCTCCGTTTCAACTTCTAAAGTGATCAACTTTTCTTTGAGTCTACGATACGCAATCAAATCTTGAATGGTGATCATCCTAAGATCGTGTTCTTTGGCAAATTCCAACAAATCGTCGCGTCTCGCCATTTCGCCATCGTCTTTGATGATTTCACAAATCACTCCCGTTTCACTGAAGCCCGCCAGTCGTGACAAATCCACCGCCGCTTCCGTGTGACCCGCTCTCACCAGCACTCCACCTTTTTTGGCACGAAGAGGGAAGAGGTGTCCGGGTTTATTGAAGTCCCTAGCTGTGCTTTCAGCGGAAGCCAAAGCCAAAATCGTTTTAGCTCTATCGCTGGCAGAAATTCCTGTGCTGGTTTCGTGAATGGCATCCACCGACACCGTGAAGTTGCAACGCTTCGCGTCCACATCTTCACCCAGCATGGGGGGCAGTTCCAAACGATCGGCTTGACCCGAATTCATCGGAACGCAAATCAGCCCGCGTCCGAACTTCATCATGAAGTTGACATGGGCTGGAGTGCAAAGCTCAGCAGGCATCACGAGGTCACCCTCGTTTTCACGGTCTTCATCGTCTAGAACGATGATCATCTTCCCCTTTCGGAGTTGGTCGAGTGCGTCTTCAATAGGTGTCCACATAGGACAGCACTATACCTCAAATCTCCAGAATCCTTCAATCTTTTCACTTCCGATCAAATCTTTGATGAGTTGATCTGGGTTCTTAACAAAACCTTGGGTGAGGAGAGCAAATTCTTCGCGGAACTTCTTTTCCTTACCTTCCATGATCTTGGCAACGATTTGTTCAGGTTTACCTTCTTGTTTGAGTTGTTCAGCCCAGATTTCACGTTCCTTAGCCACAAGATCCGCTCCAATGTCTTCAGGGGAGAGGGTTTTTGGAGCCATAGCCGCAACGTGCATGGCAAGATCCTTACCAAGTTCATCACTTCCACCAGAGATGGAAACAAGAACTCCAATGCGGTTGTTGGAATGTTTGTAAGAAGCGAGTTTAACGCCGCTCACCACTTTTCGGTTCTTGATTTCAACTTTTTCACCCATGGTGATGTTGAGATCAGAAATCTCAGCGTTGAGATCCACGTCTTCACCTTCGCTGAGCAAACGTTCAGCAAGTCCTTCAGCTTTCTTAACAAAGTCGGCATTTTTAGCCACGAAGTCGGTTTCACAGGCAAGGGCAATCATCGCAGCCTTTCCATCTTTTTCAACGATGGCCACCACTCCGTTAGCGGTGTTGCGATCGCTGCGTTCAGCCGCCTTGGATTCTCCTTTCTTGCGGAGAATGTCCACAGCAAGGTTTTCGTCTCCATTGGCTTCTTCGAGAGCAGATTTGCAGGAAGACATAGAAACGCCGGTGCGTTCACGCAGGCTTTTGATTTGGTCGATAGTAACTGACATAGTTATTTAAAATTTCAGGAATTAAACAGCGGGAGTAGTAGGAGGAGTTGGCTCACTAGGAGCAACTGGAGCTGCAGGTGCAGCAGGAGCTTCTGGAGCAGGAGTTGGCATTGGAGCTGGCGTTTCAACAACAGGAGCTGGTGCAACTGGAGCTTCTGGAGCAGGCATAGGAGCTGGTGCTTCAACAACAGGAGCTGGCGCAACTGGAGCTTCCATCACTGGAGTCGCAACGGGTGCAGCAGGAGCTTCTGGAGCAGGAGTTGGCATTGGAGCCGGTGTAGCCATTGGTGCTGCACTTGGAGCAGATGCGTCTTTCTTAAACCATTTTTCGAGAGGGATCTTTTGTCCGAATCCGGTCACGAAGGGAATAACGAATTGTTTTCCATTCCAAGTTTGCCAGAGAGCAAAAATGGAAGCTGCGGCCATAGCCAGACGAAGGATCCAGGCAACGAGGCCAAAAACGCCGAACAAAGAAATGGGCAAAATGGCCCAAAGAACTTGAAGAACAACAGTGATTGCAAGGTCAACCGCAAAGAGTCCAGCACCATTTTTTGCGTGCCACACATAACTTGGGTTGTCTCCATGTTTCATCATGGTCCAAATGAAAACTGGACCGACGTAAGCAAGCACGGCATCCAGATCCTTGGCAGGAGTGGCAGCGGGCATTGGCATAGAAGTATCAGTCATAAAGCGTGGATTAAGGGATTATTTACGATTTTTCTTCTGTCCTTCTTGGATAGAACCACAAAGTTCATCCACAAAGTATTTGATGGATTTGATGGCATCGTCGTTTCCTGGAATCACGTATTGGATTCCGTCTGGATCTGCGTTGGAATCCACAACTCCAACCACAGTCACCTTCATTTTAACAGCTTCTTGTACGGCGATTTTGTCGCGGTGGCAATCCATAACAAAGATAACATCAGGCATGCGGTCCAAAGTGGCGACCCCCCCGAGAGCGTTTTCGAGTTTTTCGATTTGTTTGTTGAAGTTCACCACTTCTTTTTTGGTGTACTTGTCGAAACCTCCGTTTTCACGTTGATCCTTGAGATCGAGCATGTATTTCACACGAGAACGAATGGTTTTGAAGTTGGTGAGGAGCCCCGGAATCCATTTGGATGTCACAAAAGGCATTCCACATTTTTCTGCAGCTTCTTGAATGAGTCCAGTTGCTTGAGGCTTGGTGCTCACAAAAAGAATGGTTTTTCCGTTCATCGCAGCTGCGGTGAGGAATTCTTTAGCCGCCATCAAGCCTTGGTAGCTTTGATTGAGGTCAAAAATATGAACTCCGTTCCTTTTGCCAAAAAGGTAAGGGGCTACTTTAGGATTCCACTTAGCGGTCTTGTGACCGAAGTGTACGGCGTTTGCAAGCATTTCTTGCATGACGTTTTTCTGATCGGACATGGTTCCTTGGGGTTAAAGCCTCACTCCGTCGTTTTCCGCCCAGGATCACCTCATAGAGGATGACAGGAAGGCCGAATCAGGAGCAAAACTGAGATAAATACCTGCCGATTATACCCGCAAAGGAGCTTAATGCAAGTGTTTACAAAAGGGTCACATTGTGATACAATCATAGGAATCTTGAATTCTCTATGGACTCCATGCCCGTCCCAACAGAACTCGAACAAACCGTGAAGCAAGCTCTAACGGAAAATTCCACCGCTGAGCAGCTTCCTTTAGACGAGCGTCCTACTGAGATTCGCATCGCCATTCCAACGCAAGCTTACTTCTTGTCTGGAATCCGAGATTTCGTGATCAATCTCACCAAGAATCTGACAGGTTTCTCCTCGCAATGGTCTTATCGCTTTCAAGCGGTGGTGGACGAACTGTGTAACAACGCCATTGAACATGGGAGCAAACCTGGTGAATTCATCAAAGTGACGCTCATAAGCACCAAAAACAAATCTTTAGAAGTGATCGTGGAAGACACAGGAAGTGGAAAAGAAAAAATGACTGCAAAACAACTCACGGCACTTTTGCAAGAACGCAAACAAATGATGACGGGTCAGTACCTCGGTTTCCGCGGACGTGGACTCCCCAAAATTGTGGGGGAATGGACCGATGAATTGGTTTTCGAAGACGTTCCCCAAGGTGGGATCCGTGTGAAAGTGAAAAAATATTTACGAAAGGAAGAGGACAAGGTAGTCTCAACTCAACAAAATTCTCCTAGCCATCTCTACGTATGACCCCAGTACAAATCACCATCGAAGATCTCGCAGGTGCTCCACAAGGTAAAACACTCAAACTGATCCGCATCGTTGGACAGTTGGATGAAAGCAATGTGGACGAACAAGCCAAGTCCATCTACCAACTTTTAGAAAGTGGTTTGACGGGACTCAGTTTGATCTTCGACTTCACAGGTCTTGAATACATGAACAGCAAATCCATCGGTTATTTGACCGACTGGTACAGCAAAATTTCCGCTACCGGTGGAAAGGTTGTGATCGCAGCTGCTCGTGAAAACATCCTCGACATTTTGCAAGTGGTTGGACTCACTCAATTGATTCCTGCTTACGCCACTCTTGACGAAGCAAAACTCGCCGTGCTTCAGTAATCACTGATGCTCGAAACTTTAAAAGTCGCGTTGGTGTGTGATTGGCTCACGGTCTTTGCAGGAGCAGAGCGCGTGGTTTTAGAAATGCACGAGCTTTTCCCAAACGCACCCATCTACACCACGCTCTACAATGCAGACGCCTGCCCTCAGTTTGCCAAAGCGGAAGTTCGTGAATCCAAACTGCGTTTCATTCCTGGAGCTCGTCGTTTTCATCGACTTTTTTTGCCGTGGATGCCAAAGGCGTTTGAAACCATGGATTTGGATGAATTCGATTTGGTCATTTCTTCGTGTCACTCGACGTCAAAAGGAATCCTGACTTCGCCAAACACCTTGCACATTTGTTATTGTCATTCTCCCATTCGCTATGTGTGGGATCAGTCTCAAAGCTATCAAGCTCAGTTCAAATCCTTTTCACCGTTCAAATTTCTGTTCACTCCCTTGTTGAACAAACTTCGCTTGTGGGATCGTTTGGCGGCAGAGCGTGTGGATAGCTACATCGCCAATTCGAGTTACGTGGGTCAGCGCATTAAAAAGTATTACGGGAGAGAGAGCACCGTCATCGCTCCGCCTGTGGATTTATTCAAATTTTCCTGCAACGAAGGGGAGCGTGAGGATTATTATTTAGCCGTGGGTCGTTTGATTCCCTACAAACGTTTTGATTTGATCGTCGATGCGTGCAAAGCTGCAGGTAAAAAACTCAAAATCGTGGGAGAAGGTCCGTCCATGAAAGAATTGAAAAAACGAGCAGGGAAAGAAGTGGAGTTTTTAGGCAAAATCTCAGACGAAGAATTGAAGTCGGTTTATCAAAAAGCCAAGGCGCTCATTTTCCCACAATTGGAAGATTTTGGAATTGTGCCTTTGGAGGCCATGGCCTGCGGAACTCCTGTGATCGCTTTCAAACGGGGCGGTGCTTTAGAAACCGTCACCGAAAATGTTTCTGGTTTATTTTTTGAGCAACAAACCCAAGATTCTTTGGTGGAGGCGATTCATCGTTTCGAAAAGAAAAAATGGGATCCAGTGGAGGTGTCTAGGAGTGTGGAGCGCTTTTCTTCTGCTCGCTTCAAGTCTGAATTGCTCCACTTCATTGAAGAGGAATGGAAGAAGCATCAAAAAGCACTTTCAAAGCATCCATGAAACCTCGCATCGCCATCGATTTGCGTCCACTTTTGGATCCGCATGAAAGCGGCGTAACGGTGTACACAAAAAGTGTTGTGAAGAGACTCATTCAAAATCCAACTGTGGAGTGGCTGCTTTTTTATCAAGCTCGCAAGCGTTGCGACAGGATTCACAAACTTTTTCCAGAAGTGATTCATGTGGCGAAATCCAACACTCTTTTCCATTTGAAAAGTGTTTTACGATTTCCCACTTTGCCGAGCACCTATTTTAACGAGAGTCCCGATCTTTTATGGATGCCCGATCGAAGGCCTTTCTACCGATGCTCCTTTCCAATAGTGATGACGGTGCACGATCGCATTCCAGAAACGGAACGAAGCACACTTTCATTCAAGAGTTTGTTGTGGCACCTACTCTTCAGTCTCAAACGGCTGCTTAAACACTGCGATGGATTTTTGTTCCCCAGTCTCACGGTGTCTCAAAATGTAAGAACTCGTAGCCCGAAAGAAGTGACCTACGAAGGGGTTGAAGAATTTGAAAAGCCACTTCGACCTGAAGCTTTGCCCAAAGAAATCAAAGGGAAGGATTTCTTTTTTGCGCTGAGTCCTGCGGATCCTCGCAAGCGTTTGGATTGGATTGTACGCGCCGCGCGTCGTTTTCCGAAAATGAATTTCGTCATTGCGGGTTTCAAGCCAAATGATAAACGATTCAAGAAATTCAAACTCGATAAACTCAAAAACCTAACAGCCTTGCCCTTTGTGGATGAGCACGAAAAAGCGTGGCTCTACCGCAATGCGTTAGCACTTTTGGCGCTCAGCCGCTCCGAAGGTTTCGACCTTCCTGTGCTCGAAGCCGTACACGCCAAGTGTCCTGTATTGCTCTCAGACATTCCTGTGCACAGTGAACTCTACAAAGACGCTGAGTGGATTCACACCGAAGAAGACCTATGGAAGAGTCTTTACCTTGCACAGAACACCAAACCCAAGGTTCCCGAACCTCGCGGAATTTACACGTGGGACAAAGCGGCTGAGCGCACTCTACTTTTCTTTTTGCGCGTACTCTTTAACAAAAATAGATAGGGTTGTAGCAACCGGTACAGCCATGATCATTCCAATCACGCCCAAGGTTTCCAAACCAACAAGCATGGCAAGAATGATGATGATGGGGTTGAGCCCCACGGCTTTTCGCATCACCAAAGGAACAAGGATGTGACCTTCAATTTGTTGAAGCAAGGCAATGAGTCCAATCATCCAAACAGCGAGCCAAGGAGACTCATTGAACGCCACAAGTACCGCAGGAATTCCTGCAGCGATGGGGCCAACAACAGGAAGCAATTCTGCAATTCCAGTCATCATGGCAAGAGTGAGAGCATTGTCGATTCCCAAAATCAGGAGTCCCGTCAGGCTCAAGGCAAACATCAGGAGCATCAAGGTCAGTTGCCCTTGAAGCCAGTATCCAATCTTATTTTGAATGGTTTTGATTTTGTTTGCGATATAACTTCCATGTCTAGAAGGGAAGAGTGAGATGAAGAACTCACTCACCGAGCGATCGTTCACCACCAAGAAGAAGGTGAGCACCAAGACCACTACAAAATGAACGATTCCATTGAAAATGTTCTTAATTGCACCAACCGTATTGCCGGCAACACTTTCCAATTGTGAAGACAGGTTTTCTAGGCCAGCTTTGAGTTGAGCCACCAAGGTTTCCCTATCGATTTGGTGCAAGAAATCTTGAAGCATGGGCTGAAGAGTTTCTCCAAAAGGCAGTTGCAACTCTTCACTGGAAAGTTTGTCCAGAATTCCATTCAAGCTGTGTGCCAATTCCATGAGTTGAGTGGCAACCAAAGGAATGAGCTGAGATATGAAGAATCCGAATAAGAAAAAGAGCCCTAAATACATGAGGAGTACGCTCGCCGCACGTGGAAAACGTTTCGTTTCCAAGTAACTGACCGCTGGGTTTAAAGCTGAGGAAAACAAGATAGAGATGAAGAATACCATGAGCACGGAACTGATCTCCGACAAAAATCGGCTGAGTGTCATGAGCACCAAAACCGTAATGGTGGCTTTTGCCACATTCGCCATCGAAAAATAAATGATAAATTCTTCTGGTGTTCCAGCCTTTCCTTCGTCGGGCACAACTCTGCGAACAGGATGGAGTTGTGCTTCGCGTTCTTTCTTAAGTTCCTTCAATGTTTTTCGAAGGTTTTTAAAATTGTCCGAGGTGAAACGAATGAAATGGGAAAGATTTTTTTCCATAGCTATTGGGTGACGGCAAGTAGAACGGCATTGACGATGAACCAAGAGACCAAAACCAAAGCATATCCGCCAACAGCGTACATAATGATGGTTTTCCCTTTTTCTTTATCGTCGGTCACGGCTCCATAAATGTAATAATAACCTCCCACCACAATCATGAGCACAACCAGAATGCCCGCCACATTGATGACGAATTCGAGGGCATAATTCACAAAGTAGGGCACCATCCAAAAGTGCATGTTTCCCGACTTGATGGCACACGCCAGCATTTCTTCGGAATTGATAAGTAGCTGTACCTCAGATCCGGACTCTTCGTCTTTGATCGTAAAAGTCGCAGTGTCAGGCATTCCGTTATAACCATTTTCCGCATAAGAGGCGTCCCATTGATCCACCGCAACACTGCAGCCCGCCTCAGTCAATGCATCTGCGGTGACTGATCCATCCGTAGAACCAATAGCCCCGCCAGGCAGAATTCCAATGGCTGCCTGAGTTTTTTGAGGGGAGAACAGAATCACAGAAAGCCCCAGCACAAAAACGAGCAGAAGTCGGACGGAATTGATTTGTCGTGAGCTCATGGATAGGCGTGTGAGCACACTCTACTCAAAAAACACGCTTTTCGGCAACCCTTCTTCAAAAAGAAGAGTTCCCAAGCGCAGCATTGTGGAGCCCTCTTCGATCGCCAGTTGATAATCGGAAGACATCCCCATGGAGCATTCGCCGAGGGAACCTTGTAGGGATTTGAGGAGTTTGAATTGGTCGCGGACTTTTTGTGGATCTTGCGTGGCCATGCCCATCACTCCGAGTAAATTCAAATGGGGAAGGGCTTGGATGCGCACAAGCAAATCAGAGACTTCTTCGGATTTCGCTCCACTGCGCTGCGAAAGGCCAGCTAGATTGACTTCGATAAAAATGCCAAGGGTTTTGTTGAGTTCGGAAGCAGCTTTTGACAATTTCTGAGCTTGCTCGAAATTTTCAACACTTTGGACGACATCGAAGTGCTCGGCGATCTCGCGAATTTTGCGCGACTGCAGTTTGCCAATGAAATGTTTCTCAATCCGCGCAAAATTCGCCCCCAAATCCCTCTTTAGTTCCTCGAATTTCACCTTTGCTTCCTCAATTCGGTTTTCCCCAATACGACAAATAACAGGGTAAGCGCGGAGCAACTGCTCAATTTCTTGCGCACTTCTGCCTTTTGTTACGGCAACTAGCTTGAGACTGTGAGAAGAACCTGTTATCATCTGCGGTATATGTCAGCTGTTGTTGCTATTGTAGGCCGTCCCAACGTAGGTAAGTCAACCCTCTTCAATCGTTTAGTGGGTAAACGCCGTGCGATTGAATCGAGTGTTCCTGGAACCACTCGCGATCGTTTGTACGATAAAACTTTACTCGATGATTACGAGGTTTTGTTGGTGGACACCGGTGGATTGGAACTTGGAAAAGAAGGAGACACCATCGAAGCCAGCGTGCAAGAACAATCTCAAATCGCCATCGATGGAGCGGATGTGATCCTTTTTGTGGTGGATGTGCGCGAAGACCCAACCGCGGAAGACTTTCACGCAGCTTCACTCTTGAGAAAATCCAAAAAACCCGTGCTTCTTGTTGCAAACAAGTGTGACAATCCTCGTTTCGAAGAACAACGCTACAATCTCTATGAACTCGGTTTCGGTGAACCCATTCCTGTGACTGCCTTGCATTCATTTGGAATGGAAGAACTCGAAAGCCGCGTCGGGGACGAACTCAAGAAAATGGATTTCGAAAAGACGAAAGATTATCAAAAACCTCGAGAAGATCGCATTCGCATTGCCTTCCTCGGCCGTCCCAACGTGGGGAAGTCCACGATGGTGAACGGACTTTTTGGAAAGAAAATGGTGGTGGTCTCCGATGTTCCTGGAACCACTCGTGACGCAACGGAAATCGATTTCGAATACAAAGAACACAAATTCACACTCGTAGACACCGCCGGAATTCGTCGTCGTGGAAAAGTTGAACCTGGAATTGAAAAGTACAGCATCCTACGCACCATGCAATCCGTGGATGAAGCCGATGTGTGTGTGCTCATGCTCGGTTTCGACGAAGGAATCACGAACCAAGACTGTCACGTGAGCCAATACATCCTTGAACAAAAGAAAGGACTCATGCTCGTGGTGAACAAGATGGACTTGGTGGATCCAAAAAAACGCGATCAAGCCGAACACATGTACGTGCATCGTCTCAAAACCAAAATGTCGTACTTGCCTTGGGCTCCTGTGGTTTTCGCCTCCGCTTTGGAACGCAGAAACATTTTCCAAGTCTTGGAACTCAGTGCCGAAATTTCAGAAGAACGACGCAGAGAAATTCCTAAAAAAGATCTCAAAGTTTGGTTGCAATTGGCCTTGGACAAACATCCACCGAACATGGCGCGCGGTAAACACCGCTTCACCGTTTTGGGCGTGGAACAAGTGACCACCGAACCTCCAACCTTCGTCTTCCTCTGCAACTGGCCCGAAGTGATGCACTTTTCTTACGGACGTTATCTTGAAAATGGTCTCCGCGAAAACTTTGGTTTCGTAGGAACCTCCATGAAACTCATCTTCCGCAAACCTGAATCCAGTGGCGCTAAACACCGCAAAGACGAAGAAGACATGGGAGCCGACGAAGTGGTTCTTCCCGACGATTTCGATGGAGAAGGTCTCGACCTTGACTCCGACGAAGACGACGTCGATACCGACGCCAAAGACGTGGAAGATTTCATGGATGAAGAACAATAGAACTCTAACCCTTCTCTAAAACAAACTCTGCGTGAACGGCTTGCCCTCCACTTCTTTCACTGCGGCTCGATACGCACAAAAGTCGCAGTTCGCATCTGCCTCCGGAATCGCATCCGCCTGTAGACACTCGTACAGAGCTCGCACCGTGCCTTCAATCCACCCATCCTTGCCGGTATAGGGAATCAGTTTGATGTCGAACTCCAGCTTGCCGTCAAAGGCCGCTTTGTCTGTGTCGCCGTTGCAGTACACAAAGTAGCCCGTGTCCGAAACTCGGAAGCCATTTTGGCGGAACAGCCATTGATAGATTTCCATCTGTCGTTTGTAACCGTCCTGCCACTCGGCATCCAGCGTGACTTCGTCCTCTTTGGACGTGGCCTTGTAGTCCACAATGATCAGCTCACCATCGGGCCGAACCCACACGTCATCCACTCCACCCGTCAGCACCAGATTGGTTCCCGGAAACGCGTACGTCACGCCCCTTCGCAGCGAATCCCGCCACTCATCCATGCGTGAATCCACCAGCGGCACCGCATCCAACCCATACGCTTTCATCAGCGGATGAGCCGTCCCCTCGGCCCTATGAATATCAAACTCTTTTTTAAGCAACGCATCCACCGCCGAATTCAACGAAAACGGATACCCCGGCGGCTGTCCCAC
>CAZROM010000018.1:0-11186 GCA_964601715.1 uncultured Candidatus Peribacteria bacterium
TTCATGCTGCGTGAAGGCAAGCTCATCAACCAAGAAAATTTCATTGCCGACGCCTTTGGTTTTGAGCCGGGCGAGGAAGAGCAAGCCACCGAAGTCATGGAAGGATTTTTGTATCAGTATTACGGCAAAGCGACGGACTTTCCGCAGACCATTCTCATTCCTCACGAATTTGAGGAGGAAGATTTTTTGGAGGAATGGCTCACGAATCAGGCCAATCGCAAAGTGTACGTGAAAGTCCCTGAGCGCGGAAAAAAACATCAACTTTTGGAATTGGCTGAAAACAATGCGCGCAGTTTTCAAAAGCAACACAAGGCGCGTTGGGAAGGATTTGAAGAACAAGACGAAGAGGCTTTGATCGAGCTCGCGAACTACCTGACCTTGCCCAAAAAACCGAAACGCATGGAGTGTTACGACATTTCTCACTTGGGCGGATCGGACACGGTGGCGAGCATGGTGGTTTTTGAAAATGGAAAATCCAAACCCAGCGATTATCGCAAATTCCATCTTAAAACTTTGGCCAATGGCGAAATCGACGATTTCAAATCGATGAAAGAAATTTTGCACCGTCGTCTTTTGTATCTCACCAAAGCGCCTAAAAATGTGACGTTCAAGAACGCCGTCAAATCCCACAAAAAAGGCATCGAAGCTTTGCTGGAAGAGTGGCGCGGCGAACCTCAAGAAGTGGGCGACGAGCTCAGAGAATATTCCGTGGCTTTGAAAGACAAAAAAGTCGTGGGCTTGCTCCGCCTCACCGAAGGGGCCAGCAAAACTCTGCTGCAAAAATCTCTCTTCGTCGCTCCCGCTCAGCGCGAACTCGGCGTCGCCAAAGCCTTGATGCGTTGGACTTACGACAAACGCAAAGCCAAACGCGTTTACCTCAGTTGCGACGACAGCACCTTCGGCTTTTACGACGATTTTGGTTTCGAAGCCGTGAAACAACTTCCTGAAGAATTTGTGACGCAGCTGCAATCCGAAGCTCACTTGGCGCTCAAAAAGCACCTTCTGGCTTACGATCCAAACAAGCACCACGACTCATCTTTCGAATCCAAACCCGATCTCATCGTGATCGACGGAGGCAAGGGACAACTCAGTCACGCCATGGAAAGCAGCGAAGAACTCGGCTCCACCATTCCGATGATCGGCCTCGCCAAGCGTGAAGAAGAAGTTTTCGTTCCGGGCAAATCCTTTCCCATCCTCATGCCCAACGACTGCAAGGCTGCATTTTTGCTCCAGCGCATCCGTAACGAAGCCCACCGTTTTGCCATCACTTTCCAGCGCTCCACGCGCAAACAATACCTCACCGCTTCCGCCCTCGACCAAATCAAAGGATTGGGTGACGTGGGCAAAATGAAACTCCTCGAACACTTCGGTTCCGTCGAGCAAATCAAAAAAGCAACTCCCGAAGAATTGGAAGGCTTGGTGGGGAAGAGTCTTGCCGATAAAATTTCTACCGAGTTGGGCTGAACTTGAGTTCTTATATCCGTTTCTATATTCTTTGGCCATCGCCTTTGAACTCACGCCAATGAATCTCAGAAGAATTCTTTTAGTCCTAGTACTTTCCTTTTTTTTAGTTGGACTAAATCCACCTTTAACATCTGCAGCCACCACGGCAAGCGTGACTGGTTACACATCTCCTATGGTCATTGGAACTGCCGATGACATGGAGATTGAGGTGACTATCGACACTTCTGAATTGACTTGGTTGAACGACGATTACATGTGGATCACTGTTTCATCTTCTTTGGCAATCAATGGGTGGGACGACTTGGATATTTCTATCGAATTTGACGAAGACGCAACGGATGACGGAATTGGGGAAACAGCCATACCTGAAAACATCGTCGAAGCACGAGGCCAATATCTAATCGATTCTAGTACACTCTATATCTATTGGGATGAAGACGCTTGGGTGGCTGACAACGGTGACACCTTGCGTATTTTAATCAATGATTTGATTCCTCAATACGACAATGACAACTATTTTGGTTTCACTGCAGTCACTGCAACTGAAGGTGTTTGGCCAGTTGATACAGAAACGATACTCTTCGAAGTTCCAGACGCAGCGGCCTCGGTCACTTTAGGGGACAATGCTGGGGTAGGAGACGCTGGTGAAACAACAATTTCTTTCACTTCACCTATCGATATGGACACAATGGATTATTTTTCCATTGTCTTTCCTGACTTTGTTGATGTCTCAGCAGCTGTTTATCAGTCACAAACATTTGGAGGGGCAGGGGGCTTCGACTGTGCTCCAGATGCTCAACGTTTAAATTGTACGCCCACAGATACCATCACAAAAGGAGCTGGATCTGTAGTCCTTTCCGGCATCACCACGACTTCAATCGACACCACCGACATCACCGAGTTCTATCTTTTCAATCAGTTCGTTTGGTACATGGCTACCGATGTCACCGTTGCCCTCACAGATTCCCATGAACCCGCCCCCGACAGTGGCGGCGGTTCTTCTGGCGGTGGAGGCGGGGCACCCGTGCATGGAGCGACTACAGGGACCAGCTCTTCAGGCACGAGCTCCAGCACAAGCACAGACGCAACTTCGAGTTCGACGAGCGATTCAGACGGCAATATTGTGGCTTCACCCTTCAGCGATTTACAGGAAGGAAGTCGCTATTACGACGCCGTGCTGCACCTTTACGAGTTAGGCATAGTCACGGGATATCCAGACGGAACCGTTCGAGTTTCTGACACCATCAATCGTGCAGAATTGATCGCACTCTTGGTGCGAGGTTTGGATGCGTTCGCGTCCACAGAAAACTGTTTCACAGATGTGAAAAACGAATGGTACGCGGGTTACATTTGTTATGCAAAAGAAGAGGGCTGGGTGGATGGCTATGCGAATCACAGCTTCAAACCTCAGAATTCTGCAAACACGTCTGAAGTCATAAAAATTGTACTGAATAGCATCGGAGTTGAGATCTCTGATCCAGCAAGTGGCGCCTCATGGTACACTCCTTACGTGGATGCTGCTCAGGATCTTGGCCTCATTCCTGATGATTTAGCCCTAGCGGTTCCAGCAACACGCGGCTTCGTCTTTAAATTCCTTTCTGATATACTGAACTTAATACCAACCACTTTATGAACCTCACCGAACTCCAAAACGAACTCAAGACCGCCATGCTCGCTCGCGACGAACTCAAGACCTCAGTGCTGCGCATGCTCAAGGCCGAAATCATGAAGATCCAAACCGATGGATCGGGCACCGAAATCACAGAAGAGATCATCCAAAACACCCTCCAAAAATTAGTGAAGCAACGCAAAGACGCAGCTCAGCAATTCAAGGACGGCGGGCGTCCTGAACTCGCTGAAAAAGAGGAAGCAGAAATCGCTTTGCTCCAAACCTACTTGCCCGAACAAATGTCCGAAGACGCCATCCGTGCCGAAGTTCGCGCCACCAAAGAATCCCTCGGCATCACCGATAAATCCGGACTCGGCAAACTCATGGGCGCTCTCATGGGCAAGCTCAAAGGCAAGGCCGACGGCGCTTTGATCAAAAAAGTGGTGGAGGAGGAACTTTAGTTTCCACTAAAATCCCCACACTCCCTTTTCTTTTGGCTTCCTTCGTTGTGACATTTTTTCGGCAAATTCTTGACGAAATTTTTTCCATTGTGGGTAAACCCAAACTCTCACGCTCTTCTTGAGTTTATTGCAGACTAAATCCACATTGAAACGACACACAAACCAACTGCCCTCAATACTTCCTGTGTAAGGCGAATTATAGCGAAACATGTCGTTGGCATCGTCTTCTATCCAAAGCACGAAAAGATTCGGATTTTCCTCCTCAATGGGTTTTGGGTAATAGTAAAGTGGGTATTTTTCGTGATCGTGTTCGCTAAAAAGATCCAGCCCAACGGTGTAGTGAACACCTTCGTGCTCAAAAGCACGCCGTTCGCCAGGCTTCAAATTGAATTTCAAAAAAGGCAGATCTTTGGCCATGATGTCCAGTTGTAAGTTCTCCGATTTGATTTTGGTGCCGAAAGTGGGGGTCGAACCCACACTCCCGATGAAGGGAACGGGATTTTGAGTCCCGCGCGTCTGCCAGTTCCGCCATTTCGGCACATCTTTACCTTGCAAACACTCGGTGCTTGAAGGCGCGGCAAAAATTACACTATTTTTTCGTGCAAAACAAGAAGCAATATGCTATCTTACGCCCACACTTATCCACACCCTATGTTTTCTAAGTCTTCCAACACCCAAACGCTTTGGGTTGGTCTCAGTTTTTTAGCCGTAGGTTTGATCCTTGGAATGCTCATCAGCAATGGAGCTTTGACTCAAAACTCACAAACCGCTCAGACGGAACCAACCGATCAGGTTGATCCTTCTAAATTGGAAACTGTTTCTGTGAGCGAAGACAACGACGCCTCTGTGGGTGACACTGAAGCTCCTGTGACCATTGTGGAATTCAGCGACTTCCAATGTCCTTATTGTGAAAGTTTCTACACCAATTCTTTGCCTTCCATCATGTCCAACTATGTGGAGAAGGGAATCGTGCGCATTGTGTTCCGTGATTTCCCTCTTCCTAGTCACCCTCAAGCCAGCCTTGCTTCTCAAGCCGCTGAATGTGTGAGGGCGTACACCACCGAAGCAGACATCGATGCGGAATACTTTAAAATGCACGACTTGCTCTTCGAAACTCAAAGCAAATGGTCCTTGGCTTCCGACGCTGAAGCTCAGATCGTAGCGCTCGCAAAAGACGACTTAAATGTGGACATTCAAACGTGTATCGATACCGAAGAAATGAAGGCCGAAGTGGATGCGGACTATGTTGCTGGGAAAAGTTATGGTATAAGTGGCACTCCTTCCTTCTTCATCAATGGAAAGAAGTTGGTGGGCGCTTGGCCTTATGCCGTCTTCGAAAAAGTGATCGAAGCCGTTCGCTAGAGCAAAGCAGAGTTCAAATTCTAATCTAAAGTTTTATGTTTTTTGATGAGGTATCGCTGGAACTGGAAGGTGGAAAAGGTGGAAATGGAGCCCTATTCTTTCACCGTGAAAAATATGTGGAGGCCGGCGGACCCGATGGAGGCGACGGAGGAAACGGCGGGAATTTGATCTTAGAAGCGGATGAAAACTACAACACCTTGCAGCACTTCATGGGGAAGAAGCATTACAAGGCAGCCAATGGGGAAAACGGATTCAAAAACGACATGGCCGGCCATGCGGGTGAAGACATGATTTTGCACGTTCCAGTGGGAACCATTGTGCATGACTCCAAAACCGATGAAGTGATTGCCGATCTCAAAAAGAACGGAATGAAATTGCGCATTTGTGCAGGAGGCCGTGGAGGCTACGGAAACGGACACTTCGGATCCAGCACACGACAGGCGCCCATGTTTGCGGAACTTGGAGACATCGGGGAATACCATTCTGTTCGTTTGGAACTTCGTCTCGTTGCGGATGTGGGACTCGTGGGATTTCCTTCTGCAGGAAAATCCACTCTCATTTCTCACGTGTCTTCGGCCAAGCCAAAGGTAGCGGCTTATCCTTTCACCACCCTCATTCCTAATTTGGGTGTGGTTCACCTTTCTAAATTCGGAGGCAGCGACACGCAAAGTTTCGTGATCGCCGACATGCCAGGAATCATCGAAGGTGCTTCTGAAGGGAAGGGACTTGGCGATGCCTTTTTGAAACACATTTCTCGTACCGCGACTTTGGTTTTTGTGCTCGATCCTTTCTGTTACGAAAACCTAACTTTGGTGCAGCAGTTCGAAATTTTGCAAAAAGAACTCAAGGCTTACAATCCCGATCTCATCAAAAAAGACTTCTTAGTGGTGATGAATAAGATCGACTCCATCCCTGAAGCGGATCGAGAAACTTTGCAAAAAGAATTCCTTGCGGCTTACCCCAAACTCAAAACCAAGTTCCGCCTCATCTCTGGAGTCAGTGGAGAAGGTTTGGAAAAACTCGTCTTTGAACTCGAAAAAACCGTCACTAAAAACCGCGAAAAGAACAATGAGCTGGACATCAATAAGTCTGAAGAAGAATTCATGGAATACACGCCGACTCAATTTGTGGATGAGAACAGCTTTGATGTGGAAGAAATGTACGAGCTCGACGCTCAGAATTTTGAAGAACCTGTTTTGGGCCAAGTCATCGACAACGAAACCTTGCCCAAGCGCAAACTCTTTAAGGTAACGGGTCAACGTGTGGAACAGATCTCTCGCATGACCAGTCCTGAATATCCCGACGCCATCATGCGCATGCTGGATGTGCTGAAAAAATTGGGAATCCATAAGGTTTTGCTCCGAAAAGGAGCCAGCAATGGAGACTTCCTCAAGATCGGTCCTCGTTTTTACGAATTCCACGAACTGTAAACCTTCACTCAGCATGAAAGTCATCTGCGGACTCGGCAACCCAGGAGAAAAGTACGAAAAAACCCGTCACAACGTGGGCTTTCGAGTTTTGGATGAATTCGCACGCACGCACGAGTTCCCAGCCTTTGAACAAAAAGGGAAGGGTCTCGTCTCTGAACAAGGCCAAGGATTCAAAAAAGTCATTCTGCTCAAACCTCAAACCTTCATGAATTTGTCTGGAGAAGCGGTTCAGGAGCTTTTGCAGTTTTATAAGATTGAACCCAAGGATTTGATCGTCGTCTACGACGACGTGGATCTTCCGCTCGGCACACTGCGTTACAGAGAAAAAGGCTCCGCCGGAACCCACAATGGCATGAAATCCATCGTGCAGTGCCTCGCGACCCTCGACTTTCCAAGACTCCGTGTGGGCATCGAATCTCGTGGCGTCACTGCTCCCGAGCAAATGCCTCTCGATGTATTTGTGCTCGCTCCCTTCTTAAAAGAAGAGGAAGAAGGTCTGAAAACGACCTTGAGTGAAGCCTGTTCTAAGCTGGACTCACTCCTGTAAATTCGTTTCAGTAAAAATACCCTTGCCAAGGACAAGATTATTCCTTAAAGTAGCCCAGCACTTATCTAAATCTACTTATGTTCGCAGTTGTTTATTTTGGCGGAAAGCAATACAAGCTTCGTGAAAAGGATGAAGTTGATGTTGAAAAATTGGATCTTGAACCTGGAAAGAACTTCAAAATCGACGATGTTCTCCTCATGGCTGAAGACGATGGAAGCGAAGTGAAGATCGGCATGCCTTTCGTAGCAGGTGCTCACGTAGAATGCCAAGTGATGGAACAAGGTCTTGGAGACAAGATCCGTGTGTTCAAGTTCAAGGCTAAAAAACGTTACCACCGCACTCAAGGTCACCGTCAGGCTTTCACCACCATCAAAGTTCTCAAGATCTCTGCTGTTGAAAAGAAGACCACTGCAGTGAAAGAAGAAGGTGATGAAGCACCAGCAAAAAAGCCAGCTGCTAAGAAAACAGCAAAGAAAGAAGAATAATTTCTACTTCAACTCAAATCAAAAGAGGCCTCTGGCCTCTTTTTTGTTTCTCATTGGGGGAAGGAGCAGATGAACTGAGCGCCTTTGCCTTCGTCGCTTTCGACGCGAATTCTTCCTCCATGCGCTTCTACCAATTCTTTAACGATGGTGAGCCCAATCCCAATTCCGCCGGATTGACGACTTCGCGCTGGGTCCGCTCTATAAAAGCGCTCAAAAATGTAGGGCAGTTCTTTTTTTGGAATTCCAACTCCGTTGTCCGTGACTTTCAAGATCACTTCTTTGTCTTCTTGCTTCAAGCTCACCTCCACGACTTGGTCCTTTTTTGAATGTTTGAGTGCATTGTTGAGCAAGTTCAAAACGATTTGATGATAACGATCAGGATCCAAAGAAAACTCATGATCTTTGAGTTCGTACTCGGCTTGCAAGGGAACTCCCGCGACTTTAAAACTGGCTTCGCAGTGTTTCAGAACTTTCTCGGTCAATTTCTTAAGATCCACTTTGCTTTTATTCACGTGAAACTGAGGTTCTTGAATCATCGAAAGGGTGCGAACTTCCTCAACCATGGTTTTGAGTCGGTCGGTCTCTTCCTTCATCAACTTCAATGTTTCTTTTCGATCCAGCTCGGGGATCACATCGTCCATCAAAGCTTCAAGGTAGCCACCCACATTGGTGAGCGGTGTGGCGAGCTCGTGACTCACATTCGTGATGAGCTGTCTTTGCAGATAACGGTTGTCGTCCAAGGACTGAGCCATGGTGTTCAAGGATTCCGACAAATCGCCCAACTCGTCTTCACTTTTTTTAGGAACTCTTTGCCCATAATTGCCTTTCGCGATTCCTTTTGTGGCTTTGATCACATCGCGAATCGGCTCGGTGATGTATTTGGTGAAGAGGACGCTGACGAAAATGGCCAAAATACCAGCGGCCAATACAGTGTAAAAAATAGAGTTTTGCAGCACCTCCAAAAAGTTCAATCCTGGTTCAAAATCATCGGCCGCATCCGGGAACTCAAAACCGTGGTGTCTTATGGCCTCATAGAGTTCGTTGAAATGCTCAACGACCTGCCATTTGATGAAACCTTCCAGCAAACTCAGCGTCACCAAAATCAAAGCGATGTAACTGAGCAGGAGTTTGGTTCTAAGCGTTATTTTCATGTTCTAAGAATTTATATCCGACTCCAAAAACAGAAGCAATGAATCGAGGCTTTTTAGAGTCTTCTTTCAGTTTTTTTCGGATGTTTTTAACGTGTGCATCGATGGTTCTATCGTAAACCAAGTTTTGGCTGGATGCATAAACCTCAGACAAAAGTTGATCACGGGTGTAAACACGCCCTGCATGAGAAGCCAAAAAGAAGAGCAATTTGAATTCCATTGAGGAGAGTTGCACCTCTTTTCCATCCAGTTCCACGAGCATTTTATTGTGATCCAAAAGTAAATCGCCACTACGAATCACGGTCTCGCCCGTCGAAGCTTCAGCACTGCCGTTGGGTTTCATGCGACGCAGCACCGTCTTCACGCGTGCCATCAATTCTTTAGGGCTGAAGGGTTTGCTGACGTAATCGTCTGCGCCCAGTTCCAGTCCCACGACTTTTTCGATTTCGTCGGATTTTGCGCTGAGCACAATCACGGCCAAAGAACTGTGAGCTCGAAGCTGCTTTAAAATTTCCAAACCTTCCATGCTGGGGAGCATACGATCCAAAATCAAGAGTTGAGGTTTGGTTTTTAAGGCAAGTTCAAGACCTTCTTTGCCATCGTGCGACACGAGAACTCGATATCCATCTCTTTCTAAATAAAGCCGAACAAGGTCGGCTATTTTCGTATCGTCTTCAATAATGAGGATGAGTGGGTTCATATCGCTAGGAAGTATAACGGGTGTGGAGCTGCCATGCCAGCCCCACACCCGAGCACGGATTATTCTTGTTGAGAAGAATCTTCACCGTCAAAGAATGAGTGGTTTCCATGTTGGAAGCCCATTCCCATGAAGTGTTCGTCGTCCGCATGATCTTGAAGCAATTCAACGGAATCTTGATCGTCGGAGGTCAAAGTGATAACCACGCCGTTCTCAATTTTTTCCACCTTTCGATCAATGTTGAGATCTTCAAAACTAGGACGCATCGGTTGGTCAGGCATGTTCTGCAGTTTTTCAACCACAGTTTCATCCTCAGAAGTCAGTGTGATTTGCACTCCATCGTCGAGCAAAGTGATCTCACGAGTCACTTCGTCTTTAAAGGGTGCATCAGCGGGAGCTTCTGCAGGCATGGATTGGAGTTTCTCCAACGTATCGGCATCCTCTGTAGTCAGAGTGATGACAACGCCATTTTCTATGTCTTCGACGCTACGGGTTGCGTTTCCATCGAAAGGCATTGGCCCATGACCGTGTTGTTCTTGCTGACCCGTACTTTGGTCGGTGATTGCGTCAGCGTAGGCAGCTTGGCTGGCGACAACACCTGCGGTTCCGCTTACCAAGAGTCCTAAGGCCAAGATTTTTTTAATATTTCTTTTCTGCATTTTGAGAGTGGTTAAGGATCGGGTTTTGAATTTGTCGACCGGCGCTGCCCAAATTCGTTGCAACTTTAGGCTTTAGATGTGACAAACAAATGAAGAAGATGTGAAAAAGTGATGAAAATGGGAACAAATGCCTCAGTTTGCTTGACTTTGAGAAAAAAATTTGTTCTAATACCCGCGATATGGAAAACAACACACCTGAAAAGAAAACAACTGAAGAGTCAGTAGGAACCTTTGAGACCCTAGGATTGCATCCCAAGCTTCTCGACGCCTTAGCCCGCCTAAAACTCACAACTCCAACGCCTATTCAGCACCAAGCCATCCCTTTGGCTGCTGCTGGGAACGACATGATTGGAATTGCTCAAACGGGAACGGGGAAAACCCTCGCTTTCGGTTTGCCAATGCTCCAACGTTTGATGGGAACAGGTCAACAAGGCCTCGTTTTGGTGCCCACTCGTGAACTTGCTATTCAAGTAGAAGAAGGGCTTTTGAAAGTAGCGGGACCTTTTGGACTTCGCACCGTTCTTCTGATTGGAGGAGCACCCATGTTCAAACAAAAGCGACAACTTCAAGGAGTCGTGAACATCATTGTGGCAACTCCAGGACGTCTCATCGATCACTTGAGCCAACGAACTCTCAATCTCTCTAAAGTATCCATCCTCGTTTTGGATGAAGCCGATCGCATGCTCGACATGGGATTCGAACCTCAAATCCGTGAAGTGATGAAAGGAGTGCCAAAAGAACGTCAAACTTTGATGTTCTCGGCAACCATGCCTCACAATTTAACAGATCTTGCACATTCCTTCATGAAGACACCTCTTCGAATTGAAGTGGCTCGTGCCGGAACCGCAGCAGAACAAATTGAACAAGCATTCTTAGTCCTCAATAAAGAAGAAAAAATCACTGAACTCCGCGATTTGCTCAAGTCATTCAAAGAAACCGTACTCGTTTTCAGTCGCACCAAACATGGAGCAACTAAAATCACTCGTGCGCTCAATGACGCCGGCTTCACTGCTGCAGAAATCCATTCCGATCGTAGTTTAGGTCAACGCCGAGCTGCTCTCGAAGGATTCAAGTCCGGACGCTTCCGAGTATTGGTTGCGACCGACATTGCCGCTCGTGGAATCGATGTGAAAGAAATTGGAATGGTGGTGAACTACGATTTGCCTGAAAACCCTGAAGATTACGTGCATCGCATCGGTCGTACCGGTCGTGCCGGACACGAAGGAGTGGCTCTTTCTTTTGCAACTCCCGATCAAAAACGTGATCTCGAAATGATCGAACGTTTGATCCGTCAAGAACTCAACATTCACTTCCGTGTGCCTTT
>CAZROM010000018.1:11286-18625 GCA_964601715.1 uncultured Candidatus Peribacteria bacterium
AAATGATCGAACGTTTGATCCGTCAAGAACTCAACATTCACTTCCGTGTGCCTTTTGACACACGTGGAACCGCCAATGGAAGCCGCTCTCGCGGTGCTAAATTCCGTCGCAATCCTCGTGGAGGTTTCTCTGCAGGAGGAAGTTCCAGACCTTCCCGTTCACCTCGAAGTGGTGGAGGAGGATTCCGTGGACGCCGACGTTAATTCGAGAGTGGAAAACTCAAAGTGAGCAGTAGGTTGATCAAAGGAATGAGGAAGACGATGATCCACCAAGCTTTCATCAGCGATTTAATCGTGATGAAGCGATCTTTGCGTGGAATCAATTTCAGAACCCCGTTGCTACGAACAAAAATGCCAGCTCGGATTTTTGACATGATCACCGAAATCAAAATCAGTTCCACGACAAAGCTAAGGAAAAGATAGGCGAGGAGGAGAGATTCTTTCATACAAAGTTTTTAAACTGAAGTCAGCCTACACCTCTTGCAAGAGAATTCGAAAGGTTTAGACTAAAGCCCAAAGCCAATGAAAGAATCCATCATACATCTTCGAAACCGACTTTTCTCTGCCAGTTACAGAATTGTTTTTAGGCCCATCTTTTTTGCCATTGATCCTGAAAAGATTCACGACTGGATGACGCTGGTGGGACGCATCTTGGGCTCCAATCCTGTCACTCGTTTTTTAAACCGAGTTCTTTTCGATTACTCAAACCCTGCTTTGGAACAAACTTTGCTCGGCATCCATTTCAAAAATCCCTTGGGTTTGTCGGCGGGTTTTGATAAAAACGCGCAGATGATCAAACTCATGCCTTGCGTGGGATTCGGTTTTGAAGAAGTGGGTTCCATCACAGGCGAACCTTGTGCGGGGAATCCCAAGCCACGCTTGTGGCGCCACAAGGATTTGAAAAGCATTCGTGTGTATTACGGACTAATGAACGACGGCTGTCTCGCCATTGCGAAACGACTCAAAGGCAAAAAATTCACTCTCCCTGTGGGTACGAGCATCGCCAAAACCAACAATCCAGAGACTTGTGAAACCGAAGCAGGCATTGACGATTACCTCAAAGCCTTCAAAGCCATGGCTCACATCGGAGCCTATTCCACCATCAACATCAGTTGCCCCAATGCCTTTGGCGGACAGCCCTTCACCGACCTCAAAAAGTTGGAGGCTCTGCTCATCGAGTTGGACAAGGTGGAAACTAAAAAGCCGACGTTCTTAAAACTGTCTCCCGATCTTTCTGAGGAAGAAGTGGAAGGCATCCTCGACCTCGCCAGCAAGCATCGAGTGGATGGCTACGTTTGCACCAACCTCACCAAAAAACACAGCTTCGGCAACGGAGGCCTGAGCGGCAAAGCCGTCTCCGATTTATCGAATCAGCAAATTCGCTGGGTCTACAAAAAAACAAAAGGGAAGGCACTCATCATTGGCTGTGGAGGAATTTTCTCTGCCGAAGACGCTTACGAAAAGCTCAAGGCAGGGGCATCTTTGTTGCAACTCATCACGGGCATGATTTACGAAGGGCCTCAGGTTCTCAGTGAAATCAATCAGGGACTCGTGGAGCTCATGAAAAAGGACGGTTACACTTCGATCTCACAAATCAAACGAGACTAAGCCTTCCGAAGTTGAACAAAAGCATTTTGCGCCCATAGAATTCCCATGGCGGCCAAACTCACAAGTATTCCCACGTACATGGGCTCAATGCCCAGTCGATAGACGGGCCAGCCTGCTTCGGCGTTCATCCAACCTTCAGCGAGCCAAGTGCTGGAGGTGAGCATCGTGAGCACCATAACGCCTACAATGTCTCGATCAGAAAACTTCATTTTTCCGAACAAAATGCTGAGCATGGGCACGAGCAGCGTCGCAACTCCCACCGTTCCCAAGGCGTAAATGATGCCAATCACCGATTGGAAGAAGTAAATGAAAACAAGACAAGTAGCCAGAGTCAGCACGATGCCGACACGAGTCAACGTTTTTAGCTGAGCATTCTTGAATTTGCTCTTCAAAATATCCACCGAAACCACACTGCTGCTGGCGAATAAAAAGGCATCCACCGTGGACATGATGATGGATAGGATTCCCACTAAAAATAGTCCACGGAATCCATAGGGAAGCACCACATCCGACAGAGCAAAGTAAGACATTTGTGGGTCAATGTTCACGCCCCCGTCAACATAAGGGAAAGCAGCGGCTGCATAAAGTCCCGTCACCAGCGTCATCATGTCGAAGAAAAGCCAAAATACGATGGAGATCAAAACGCCTTTTTTAGCGACTTTGCCCGATTCTGCCGCATAGCAACGTTGATAGAAACTGGGATCCACAAAAGTCCAAAAGGCAATGAATCCCCAAACGATTATCGTTTGCCAACTGAGGCCACCCGTGAAGGTGAGATGGGTTTCTGGCAAGTTGGCCTGCAAAAATTCATAGCCGCCGTAATGCAAAATACTCATGACGGTTAAAAGTCCAAAACCAAGGAACATGAAAATGAATTGAAAAGCGTCGGTGCGAATCACCGCTTTGAATCCACCCACCCAAATGTAGAGAGCGCTCACGACAAGTGCGAAAGCCATCGCGAAATCAAAACTGATCCCAAAGAAATCTCTAAAGATCAGCCCCAAAGACAAAACATAAGGAGCAGGTGAGCTCATGATGAAGCTCATGACGGCGGCGATGCTTGCGCTTTTCGGTCCAACCTTGTGCCGGAATTGATCGGCAACCGTGGTGAGTTTAGTGTCGTGCACTTTTCTCGCAACGAAAAGCGCAAACAAAAGATAAACCAAATACCACACCAATCCATTGACCACCCACGCAACCACTCCACTGTTGTACACAAATTCTCCCACGCCCAAAATGGCTCCATACCATGTCGTCACCAAGCTCATCACAAAAAGCGGTAGCGTCAGTCGTCTCGAAGCCAGCAAGTATCCGTCGTCATCCACTTTTTTTTGAGTGAAGGCAAAGCCAATACCAAACAACACCACAAAATAGGCGGCGACCAAAACATAATCAAGCGTCGAAAGATCCATGAGAGTGAATGTTAAGTGTGGATGCGAGCAAGGCAGAAACATGCTCGATGGGAACAATAGCGATCAAACCTTCTTCGGTTTGTTCAATGTGCACGTGAGGCTCGGTCGTTTCATTGGAAGTTCCAATCATTTGACCTTGTTCCAGTGTCAGTCCTTTGAGCGGATACTTGAGGCCCAACGATCCCAAAAGCAAAGTTCGTTTGAGCGGATACAGCGAAAGGCGAGTTCCTACGGGGAGCTCAATACTAAAGCAACGAGGCAAGCGAACGATCACATCTTCCTTCGAAAAGAACACGATGTTTTTGTGCGCATACTTTTCCATCACATGCAAAATTTCTAAGGTGTGATCAAAGCGTTTGCCAATGAAACCCAAGGCCAAATACAAAGGAGCTTCCACTTCATTCAGGCATTTTTCTAGATCCGTGCTGTTCTGATCTTCAATATGAATCACTTGGCATTTGCTTTCAAAAAATTCTCGATCACGCAAAGAATCCATGTCTCCAATCACGGCATGAGGCAATTCTGAAAAGCCACGCAAAACATTTGCTCCTCCATCGGCAGCGATGAGGGGATGAGCGTCGGAGTACAGACTTCTGAACTGAGTTTCGCTCAGCTCGCCGTCTCCGACTAGAAAGACAGGTGTTTTAAATTGGATTGGCATTGCGTGTTTCCTTTCGCCGGTGTGAACCGTGGCAAGTTATGAGGGTATGTTCTCAGCCCCGACTGGGCACCCCTAACAGCAAAGTCAGCTTAGGGTCTTATACCTAGCTTTTCAAGGGCAAAGCTTGTTTTCTTGAAAACCAATCCTTTCTTTTTGAGTTGAAGATAAGTTTTAGAAACTGTTTTGATCAAACCTTCAACATCCTGATCAAGACTTGTGAGCAATACCTTTTGACCACGTTGCTCCAAAAGTTCAATGATTTCATCCAATGCTTCAACACCGTCCAAGTCCATGAAGTAAACCTCTCTTAAGCGGAGCACAATGGTTTTGTACTGAAGCAATGCATTTTCAAAACGCTCAACGTGAGCTCGACCATTGATGTAACAGAGTTTTCCTTTGAAAGAATAGAGTAGAACATCGGTGTCTTCTCTGATTTCTTTCAATTTTTCACCTGAATAACTTTCTATGGCACCTTCTTTAGATTTGTTCGCGACCAGTTCAAATGCGCCATGAGAAAGTCGTTCTACAAACAAAACCAATGCGAGGGCAGTCCCCAACAAAATGCCTAAGATTGGATCTTCATATACTGTTACGATGGCCACAATCATAGCGATGAAGAAGCTGCTTTTTTCGTACTTAAGAAATCTTCCGAAATGTTCCATTTCAACCATGTTGATTGCAGTGAAGACGAGGATGGACGCAATCACAGCCATGGGGATATAAGAAAAATAGGCAAATAGGAAGAAAGAAATTAGTGCAATGAAACAACTGCTAATGGTTGCGGAGAATCGATCCGTTGCCCCTGTTTTTATGTTCAAAGAGGTTCGAGCTAAAGCTGCGGTAGCAGGGATTCCGCCCGCCAATCCGGAAGCCAAATTTGCAAGGCCTAGAGCCATCATTTCTTTGCGTTCATTGTGTTTGGTGTGAGTCATACCGTCAGCAATTTTTGCAGAAAGCATGGTCTCAAGAATAGAAACCAAAGCCACAGTGAGGGCGGTAGACAATAAGGGTATAGAAAAAGAGAAACTGGGGACTTGGACGAGATTGAAGGTGAGCGAGCCAAAATGGGTTCCTAAAGTGTCTAACTTCCATGGCAAAAACCCAACTTGGCACAGATAACCAAGCACAATTCCAAGAGGAGACAATAGAATGGCTCCTGGTATTTTTGGCAATGCCTTACGAAGCAATAATAAACTCGCTAGAAAGATCGTGAATACCACAAAAGTGCTCAGTGAAGTTGAATTCAAATGAGTGAATGATTCAATGACATTGTCAAAGAAACGTTCGTGACTGGTTAGTCCTGTAAGCCCTAGGGCTGAATTAACTTGGTTCAAGCCAATAATGAATGCGACTCCTAAAGTGAATCCGTGAATAACGCTAGAGGGGACGAAGATCAAATAGCGTTCAAATTTTAAAAAGTAGGCGATTAAAATCAAGATCCCACTGAGTAAGGCGAGCATACTACTTTGGGCAACACCATAGCTCAGAACAAAACTTGCAATTAGACCTGAAAGTGCTCCAGTAGGACCCACAATGTTATAGTTGCTTCCAGCAAAAAGAGAAGCGATTAAGCCTGCCCAAATAGCAGTGATAATGCCCGCCACTGGACCAACTCCAGAAGCAACGGCTAAGGAAATTGAAAGTGGAATCGAGACCAATGAAACAGTAATGCCAGATTTCCAATTGGCCTTAAGGCGCGAAGTAAGCTTGTTCATGAATGATAAAAATTAAATTAGGACAAAAGGGCGGTTGCTCCCAAACCCACAAACAGGATTCCACCCACTTTAGCTATCACTTTTTTGTTGATCTTATGAGCGAAAAGCTTTCCTAAATATACGGCAGAAGCAGACAGGGCAAGCAAGGCAGCCATAACCGAGATCAGAACGAGGACGGGATTGTATTCCGCGGCGAACAAGGCACTCGCGATTTGAGTCTTGTCGCCCCATTCCGCAATGGCAATCAGACCAAAGCCCGTCACAAAAGGATTTTTTAGTGCAGGAACTTCTTCCTCTTCTTTTTCTTCTTTCGCCAGCAAAATCATCAGTCCCAAAATCAAAAAAACAAGGCCGCTCACAACCTTAAGCCAAACTTCAGGCACCAAGGTCATCACCCAAGAACCCAGCAAAATTGCAAAGCCATCCACCAACAAAAAGCCGAGCATCACTCCCATTAAAAATTGAAAGTGCTTTTTAGTGCGCGACGACACCAAGAAAACAAGCAGCTGACTTTTATCGCCCAGCTCAGCCAAAGCAATTGTTAGAAACGGAAGCGTTAAGTCGGGAAGGGGAAGCATCATTGTCCAAATACTAAGACGACTTTCCTAGGCACGCAATGGATTCCTAGAATCACTGGACTTAGCTTCCAACTTAAAAGACAATGGATGAGTTCGCGCCCCTCGAAACAAATCCGTTCATGCAAAGAAATCGTCTCTTCCCAGTGTTGATTTTAACCCTCGCGCTTTTCTCCGCGTGCTCTACTGAACAGAACCTTGTCGAAGAAAGCACTGAGCAGGACGTCCCCGCAAAAGAAACTCCTATTGTTGAGCTGAGCGATGGAGACAATTACAACGTCGAAGCCTCGTGGGTAGAAAAAGAAATAGGCGGACAAACCTTCGAAATGCTTGCTTACAACGGCTCCATTCCTGGGCCAACCATCAAAGTCGTGCAAGGTTCAACCATCACCGTTCGCCTTAGCAACAATACCAATGTCGCCACGACACTTCATCCTCATGGAGTTCGTTTAGAAAATGCTTTCGATGGGATCCCCGATGTGACCCAAGCGCCCATTGAGCCAGGGGAGGTGTTCACTTATGAAATTCGTTTTGACGATGCAGGTGTGTATTGGTACCACCCTCATATCCGTGAGGATTACACCCAAGACATGGGTTTGTACGGTAACTTCATCGTTACACCCAAAGATCCTGAGGAGTGGTCGCCCGTGAATCATGAAGAGGTTTTGGCCATCGACGACATTTATATCAACTCTTTCATGAGTGAGGATCAGTTGGCGCCTTACTTCCCAGATGAAATCACCAACACCTTGATGGGACGCTACGGCAACACAATGCTCGTCAATGGAGATACAGACTATGAGTACACCCTCAAGAAAGATGAAGTGTTGCGCTTCTTCATCACCAACGCAGCCAACACGCGCGTTTTCGATTTAAAAATTCCAGGTGCAAAAATGAAACTCGTGGGTGCAGACAATGGTCTCTACGAGCACGACACTTGGGTGGATAACATTTTACTCGCTCCTTCTGAGCGCGCCATAGTGGAATTGACCTTCAGTGAAGCGGGTTACTATCCACTGAATCATGAGACGCCCGACAAAATCTACACCTTGGGCAGAATCATTGTGACCAACGATCCAATCGAAAACGATTACACGGAAGATTTCAACACACTCAAAACCCACCAAAGCACGGTGGACAGCATCAATCCCTTCCGCCCTTATTTTACGAAGGCAATTGACAAAAATTTGAGCATCGACATTCAAATGAAGGGTTCAAATGGCATGCACACCATGCATGGAGGAATGACCATGCAAAACTCCATGATGACCATGTGGGATGGCGAGCCCATCGAATGGGAAGATAGCATGGAGGCCATGAACAGCAGCTCAAACGAAGACACTTTGACTTGGCAATTGGTGGACGAAGA
>CAZROM010000018.1:18725-23331 GCA_964601715.1 uncultured Candidatus Peribacteria bacterium
CACGTCGAATAATGAGAAAAATCGCCAAACAATCCAACTTTCTATTCATCACCGATCGATCGGAGGCTAAGACGTATTTTGTTGGAGCCTGCGTGCTTTCAGCATTGTGTCTTCCACTTTTCATTCACTTTCTCTTTAAGTTGAACGACGACGACGCCAAAGCGGAACTCATCGTTTCTGGACTTTTATTCTTACTCTGCGGAGGCTTAGCGGTTTACTTCTTCAAAAAACGAGCCGACATTTTGGCTTCCTCAGATCGTGAAGCCGCAGTCTTCATTTTTGACGCGAGCAAAAAAGCCTTCATCGATGGAAAATCCGGACAAAAACTCGCCAACTTTAAACAGTGCACGTTCAAAGTTCGCACAAAAAACATGCGCGGGGGAAGTTATCGCGTTTTGAATCTAAAACGAACTCACGACGAAATTGAACTCGTTCGAGGTCAGCAAATCACTGCGGCCGTCAAACACCTTTCTGCTTTAGGCATCAAGAAAGCTTAAAGAGCTTTTTGAGTTGTTTTCGGAATGCCATCACTAGCATAAACGCCACCAAAGCTTTGACCCAATAACTTCCATAAGGGTCGAGGAACATTTTTGTGAGTGGCGTGTAATTCTTGAAAAGAATGTGCACCACAATGCTCACAGGCAAAGTCAGCCACAGCATTTGTTCGCGACTCAGCTTTAGCCCGAGTTTTTGGAGTAGGGGCGCAAGCAGATAGACCAACAAATACGAAGCCGAAAAATCAAAAATAGCAAAAGGCCCGATGCGAAAGGTTCTTAAATAAGTGATGAAATCCATTGGGTGAGGGTCACATGTATCCACCTTGAGGTTCGGGCAAGTCCTGAACCTCTTTGTGTGAATCGATCAAATCGAACATGAACTTCACAAATTCCTCACGTTTTGGGCCTCGGTCGGAACAAGTCCATTCCGCAGTTTGAGTTTCACCCTTCTTGTCGATTTCTAGGGAATAATGAATGCAGGGGAAAGTCGCAGACGTGATTCCATTCGTATCCACGATTTCTTCATTGAACACATCCAACTCCTCAATCTTCGCTTGAATGCTTGCCAGTTCTTCGTCGCTCAACATCAAAGGAACCGTGATCGCATCTTCCATGACCATGTCTTTGGTGTAGGTGTCGTTGAAGCTGTTCAATTCGTTGTCGGTTCCACTGTAGCCATATTTGAAATCCACATTGAAGTCGCGAACATGAGGGGCGTAAGCCGTTCCACAGGCCGTGAGCAAAAGTGCAACCAAAAGGGGGAAAAGTTTTTTCATTCTTATTTCTTGAAAAGATCTTGCCATTGAAGACGGCAACGCACGAACAAGTAGTAGAGTTCCAGAAGACCAACGGTGTTGATCACCAAAAGGGCCACGAACCACCATCCTTCACCACGACGACCTGCATGCCAAAGCGCCAAACCTTTAAGCGCAACACTAAGTACAAGGAAGACGATGAGCAGTGGCAAATATTCAAAGAGTCGAATCATGACCTAAATCTACTCGCATGGGGGGTCTTACGCCACAAATTATTTCGTGCTACACTCCAAATTACACGCCGAAAGAAAAACCTAACAAAAAAATCATGAGAAAAATTGAATTTTTGATCGATTCGATCACGCCTCTTGGAGGCAACGTAACTCACCTCAAACTAGTCCCCAAGAATCCAGCTCAAAAAATTTCATATCGAGCCGGTCAATATGGACTCGTTTCATTCTTCAATGGGGATTCCCTCTCTCAAGAGCGCCCCTTTTCATTTTTAAGTTCACCGCTTGAAGATGGAACTCTAGAGTTTGGATTCAAAGTCTTTGGTGAGTTCACCTCACTTTTTGCACGTTTGCAAAAGGGGAACAGTGTCTTTGTCCGTGGCCCCTTCGGGTCCTTTGTTTTTGACGAAAATAAATACAGCGACACAGTATTTTTAAGTGCTGGAATTGGAATCACTCCTTTCATCAGCATTCTTCGCTACGCAACCGCGAAAAAACTCCCCAATAAATTGCAGTTGCTCTACAGCAACAAAACCAGCCAAGAGACGCCCTTCTATACCGAGCTCAAAACCTTGGAGGCAATCAATCCCAATTTGAAAACGTCATTTTACGTGACCAGCAAAGACGAACTTGTGCCTCAAGGCTTCACGGCCGGGCGTATCAGCCAAGAAGAAATTTCAAAGGCCATCAACGGGGACATCACAGGAAAAACTTTCTTCATTTGTGGGCCTCAACTGTTCCACGATTCAATGGTGGACGTTTTGAGAACAATGGGCGTCAAAGAAAAGAACATCAAAACCGAAGGTTTCACGCTTTCACCTCGTTCCTTCTTCGAAAAAGGGACCTGGGCTTTCCCAATGGTTGCCGGTGCTTCTGCCGTTGTTATGATGGCGAGCTTGTACACGGTCTACGACTACGAAACGAGCAAGCAATTGGCTTACCAAGCCTCTCAAGCCTTATCGCAAGCTCAAGTCGAGGATATGCTTTCGACAAATCAAGACATCATCGACAACAAAAACGCTTTGTTGAACGAGCAGAAGGCAAACACTCAAGTCATTTACACAAGCACTCCACAAACCACCACAACGACGGCAACGACACCTCCGCCTGTAGTTTCGACACCAGTAGTGACTCCGCCAGTGACCACGCCGCCACCGGTCGTCACTCCACCAGTGGTCACTCCACCTCGAACGACCGTTTCCTAACAAACTAAAATATGAAAAAATTCTTAGCCTTATTTTCGATCTTTTTACTTTCCGTTTTCAGTGTGCAGACAGTGCTCGCTGAGGACGAAGACGATGAAGATGAGTACGAATATGATGAGGACGAGTACGAATATGAAAACGACGAAGAGGATGAGGATGAAGTGAATACACAGCCAGAAGTGACGCCCATCATCGAAATCACTACGCCACCAGAAACCACGACCATCAAACAGGTTGTGATCCCAGACATTGTTGTGACCGACGACAATGAGAACGGAATCGTGGATGCCGTGGAAGAACTTTTTTATAAGTAAAAATGTTTCGCACCCATCAATTCAAAGCCTTTGACACCACAATTGTCTTGGGTCTCAGTGCCGATGAAAGTGAAGCGCAACGACTCATCCACGACTGCGAAAAAGAAGCGAAAATATTTGAAGCAAGGTTCAGTCGCTTCATCCCCACAAGTGAAGTGAGTCGCTTGAACTCGGCCATGGGCGAGGAGCTGGAGGTGAGCGATGAGATGATTGAACTCGTGACGCTGGCAAAAAAAGCGTACGACTCAAGCAAGGGTCTCTTCGATCCGACAATCTTAAACGCCCTCAAGTCATCGGGCTACGCTGAAAGTTTTGGCACTCAGTCCACTGACATTTCAGAAAGCGAAGGTCACTCAAAGGCACCCACGCAAGATTTCAACCAAAGACCCCGCTTCGAAACGCTAAAGATCGGCAAGAACACACTGCAAGCTCCTCACGGTTTCTGTCTAGATCTTGGCGGCATCGCAAAAGGCTACTGGGTTGATAAAATGGCAAGAAAAATTGCCGAATCCCTCCTGAACTTTTGGATTTCTGCAGGTGGCGATGTGTACATGAAAGGCAAGCAAGAGGATGGCAATCCTTGGGAAATAGGAGTACAAAACCCTAGGAGCTTAGAAGAAGATTTACTCCACTTGAAAATTCAGGAAGAAGGCCAAGGAATCGCCACTTCGGGTGTAGCAAAAAGACAAGGTTTAGCAAACGGAAAACCTTGGCATCACCTCATCGATTCACGAACGGGCTTGCCCGCTCAAAATTCCATCCTAGCGGTCACCGTTCTCGCAAAGACCACCATGCAGGCGGACGTGATGGCGAAAGTCATCCTCATCCTAGGAATTGAAAAAGGAATGGAATACTTGGCTCACGACTCAAGCATCAAAGGTTTGATCGTCGACAACAATTTAAACATTCACTCCACCTTATGAGCAGTTCACTCTATCAAAATTCAAGCCCCATCGACACCGATTTAGACGGACTCACCGATCAAGGCGAACTCACCCTTTTTTTCACAGACCCAAACAATCCTGACACCGATGGGGACGGATATTGGGATGGAACGGAGGTGCTTTATCAAACGGATCCCTTGAGCAGCAGCGATCCCGCTCAGGCCACCACCGAAGTGCCGGTTCAGAGCACGCCGTGGTCTTGGTATGTCGCTCGAGTTTCAGGAATCACCAGTTACTTACTCCTAGTCACATTGATGCTTTTAGGAGTGGGGATTTCATCTGGCTACGCCTTCAGGCTTTTCGGACCCATTGTTGCGTGGCGAATTCACCGAGCAACGGGGATCACCCTCATGGCTTTTGTTTTCATCCACTTGGGCGCACTGCTCCTCGATCAGTTCATGAACTTTTCGCTCCTCGATGTGCTCGTTCCTTTTTACTCCCAATTCAGTCCCACGTATTTGAGTTTAGGAATCATTGGTTTCTATTTGCTGTTAATCACGATGTTCAGCTCCATTTTCATGATCGTCACCAAATACAAGGCGTGGCGCTTTCTGCATTATCTGACTTTTCCAGCCTTCGTCACTCTCTTCATTCACGGCGTTTTCCTCGGCACTGACACCAGCTCTCTCGCCATGCAACTCACGTACTGGATCACCGGCGT
>CAZROM010000019.1:0-17712 GCA_964601715.1 uncultured Candidatus Peribacteria bacterium
TTTGAACCTTGATGGGGTCCACCACTTCGTAGATCACGTCCACAAAGCTCTTCACAGGTTGCACCTCTTCTTGAGGAGCAGTTGTGCTTTCACTAGGTGTGTTTTCTTGTGTAGGTGTTTCTGTTGTTGTGCTTGAGTCTGTGGTCGTTGTTGTATCTGTTGTTGTTGGATCGGTTACGACTGGGTCCACCACTTCTTGATCACCCGCAATACTGCTTGCTCCTTCCGTGTCCACGGAAGTGTCGAGGGTGCCTTGACTGTTTGGATCCACTACGTTTCCAACTCCAGCGGCTGCGCCCGCGGCAGCAGCTCCACCAGAGGGGAGAGCGTTACCTGTTGCGAATACGATGCTTGCGAGGGATCCATTGTTTGCGCCGTCAAAGAGACGAACGCTGTAAGTGTTGACTCCAAGAACGAGAGTGACGTCGAAGCTGTAGTTTCCGTCTCCGTCCACGTTCACTCCGGTGTCTACGCCATTGCTGTAGACGCTGGCTCCCACTTCTCCTGTTCCAGAGACGGTGAGTACGTCACCAACGGTTCCTTCGCTCGCGCTGATGTTTGCGGTGGGTGCACCAGGAGCGATGCTGTCGATACCTTGAGCGGTGACCACAGTGGCTTCTGATACATTGTTTGAACCGTCGACGAGCGTGATGTTGAATGTGTTGAGGCCGCTGGCAAGGGTCACGTCGAAGGAGAACTCTCCGGCAAGGCTAACCAAAGTTTCGGTGAATACTCCATTGTTGAATACTTTTGCGCCGAATTCTCCAGTTCCTGAGATCGTAGAAACGCTACCTGGTTCACCAACGCTTGGGTCGATGTCAGCAGTGGGGGCGGCAGAGGCCGTGGTGTCCACTCCTGTTGAGCTAACCGTGGTGAAAGGAGAAACATTGTTTGAGGCGTCCACGAGGGTTACGTTGTAGGTATTGAGGCCCAAGTTGAGCGTTCGGTCGAAACTGTAGTTTCCAAGACCGTCCACCACTTCACCTGTGTCTACGCCATTCACTTTGACAGTTGCGCCTACTTCTCCTGTTCCAAAGATTGTTACTGAGCTGCCTTGTTCACCTGAATTGGTGCTGATGTTGGCGGTTGGAGCGAGAGGGGCGACGTTATCGACTCCTGTGATGTTGACAGCGGTTGCGGGTGAGACATTGCTCATTCCGTCGACGAGGGTCACGTTGAAGGTGTTGAGTCCGAGAACGAGTGTGACGTTGTAAGTGAAGTTGCCTGATTCATCCACGTCTACGCCTGTGTCTACGCCGTTGCTATACACGCTTGTTGCTTTTTCACCTGTTCCGTTGATGGCAACGACTGCACCAGGAAGGGCAGAGTTTTGAGCGGGAGTAGCGGCAGGTGCAAGAGGGGCCACGTTGTCTGGCACCATCATTTGAATGTTGGGTGTTCCAGAAGTGCTTCCTGTTCCAGAAGTGGCAACCACAGTGTAGTTGGTCGCAAAACTGTTGATGGCGATATTAAAGGTCCCATTGGGAAGCGCTGTCGCGGTTCCTGCCCATTGACCAGCTGCATAGGCGTCCACTCTGTAGTTGGCGAGAGTGCTACCGTTGATCACCACTGTTTCTGGAGTGATTCGTGTTACGGACGATAGAGTGGGAGTTGGGATGCTTTCATTTCCAGTTGCGACAACTGAAGTTAAAGATTGACCAACTGCTCGGTCCAAATAGTTGTTGTGATTGAAGTTGTTGTTGTTTCCAGCATTATTCGCGACTTGAACACCAAATTGTCCGTCTTTGGGATGAATGGTGTTGCTTGCGCCCACGGCATCTCCTCCAATCATGTTGTTGGAAGCCGCGTTCATCATTTGGACAACATGACCATTGTTTCTCAATGTCGCATCGCTAGTACAGGAGAGGTTTGTCCCCAAACAGTTGTTCACGATGGTGTTGCCTGAAGATTGGACGAGAATTGCGCTTTGATTGTTACCTGAAATGAAGTTGCGTGCGCCGGAAGTGTTGATGGCACCGATGGTGTTGCTTCCACCGTTCATTGAGATTCCGTTCATGCTGTTTGGTCGAGCGGCGCTGCCGTTTGCAGAAAGTCCAATGATGTTTCCTTGGATGGTGGTGTTGGTGACATTGTTTCCCAAAAGGATTCCATTTTGAGAGTTTCCAGAAATCACATTCCCCATTCCATCTCCACCGATGATGGTTCCAGTGATGGTTCCTCCATTGACTTGGATTCCGTCACCTGTGTTACCAAGACTTGCGCTGCCATCTGCTTTTTGACCGATGACGTTGTTGCGGATGGTGTTGTTGTTGGCACTTCTTGTGCTTCCGTCGATGCGGATTCCTCCATTGAAGTTGTTTCCTGCGATCAAGTTTCCTTCAGCAGCAGTGTCCCCTCCAATGATATTGTTTGCGGATTCAAGACGAATACCTCCTTGGCCGTTGGCACGAGCAAGAAGTCCTGTAGGATCGACTCCAATGTAGTTCCCTTTAATAGTGACTCCATTTGAGTAAGCCTTGATTCCGTATTGGTTGTTTCCTGAAATGACGTTGCGTGCACCGACAGTATTTCCTCCGATGACCACATTGGTGGCACCCGTGTTGTCGATGTAAATCCCGTCTTGTGAGTTGGCTTGAGTGGCTCCATTTTTATCCACACCAATATAAGAGCCGCGGATGGTTACGTTGTTGGCTCCTGAAATTAAAATTCCTTGTTGAGTGTTTCCAGCGATGATCACGCGTTCTTCAGTGGTTGTTCCGCCGATCACGACATTGCTTGCGTTGTTGTTGATGGCAATACCCACTGCGTTTCCTCCAGAAGTACCGACTGTGGTGTTCACGACTGTGACGTTGCTTGCTCCAGCGATGTCAAAACCGCGGTTGGTGCAAGAGTTCACTTCTACGCCTCCTTCTGCTGTGTTGTTTCCGAGTGTGATTCCTGTCACACCATTGTTGATTCCAAAACAGTTTTGAGCTCCGTTCACTGCAATACCATAGACTGCGTTTCCTGCACCGCTGTTGAACATGAGTCCAACGTTACGGCCGGCTGCATTGAGTACGATGTTTGGTCCCGCTTGAGTGGTCGTGGTTGCGTCCAAAATCAGAGGTTCCGTAATGGCAGGAAGATTGCTGGCTAAGTTGATGGTCCCCGCTACGTTGAAAGCAATGGTGTCGAGGCCGGCACTTCCGTTGGCGTCCAAAATGGCCTGACGCAAAGAACCTGCATTCGCGTCATTTAAGTTGGCGACTGTGAAGGTTGCAGCGTTTGCGGTGGGGACTTTTAGAGCGAACCCGCTTGGTCCCACGGTACTGAAAAGTACTAAGAAGCTAAGCAGTGTTGCGAAGCTCTTTTTAATGGGTAAGGAGTTGGCCATACGTGTTTTGTTTTAGTTTTTAAATCTTCATATTGTACCAGAAAAAGTCACGGCTCGCAAGAGTCGGACAGGAGTTTTTTTTAGAGTGGCTTTTCTACTTCACCGTGACGGACTTCGCCAGATTGCGTGGCATGTCGGGATTGGTCTTGCGGGCAACAGCCAATTTGTAAGCCAAAATTTGAATGGGAATCAAATCCAAAATAGGGGAGGCATTGCCCACGCTGGGCACCTTGATCCAAATGTCGAAAATCTCAGCGTTGTCGGGCGAAATTCCAATCAGCAAAGCACCTCGCGCTTTGAGCTCCATGGCGTTGGAAAGGATCTCGGCTTTGTATTCGTCGTTGGGTGCGATCACGATGCAGGGCGTTCCTTCTGAAATCAAGGCAATGGGGCCGTGCTTCAATTCTCCACCTGCAAAGCCTTCCGCATGGATGTAGGAAACTTCTTGAAGTTTGATGGCGGATTCCAAAGCAATGGGGAAGTTCATGTCGCGTCCAATGATCATGATGTCTTGCGCGTCTTTGATTTGATCGGCGACCGATTCAATGTGGCACTCGTAACGAGGATTCAAGAGATCGTTGAGTTTTCCTTCGGCTTCGATGAGCATTTGTTTTCCTTCGTCGGCCTTATCTGTGACGGCATAAGCGAGCAGCGTCAAAATCGCGATTTGAGAAGTGGTTGCTTTGGTGGAAGCCACGGCTTTTTCTGGTCCAGCTTTGAGGGGAATCACAAGGTCCGACATGCGGGCCATGGTGGAGGTCTCTACGTTCACAATGGAGATGATTTTGGAGCCTTTGCTCTTTGCGATTTCGAGAGCCTCGAGCGTGTCGGCCGTTTCACCGGATTGCGAAATGGCAATGATCAGGGAACGGTCGGTCAAGAAATGACGAGCGCTTTTGAATTCAGAACCGAACTTCACATTCACGTGTTTTTTGGCAACGTTCGCAAACAAATATTCTCCAATCATGGCGACTTTTCCAGCGGTCCCACAACCCACGAGCGTGGTTCCGTAGGCGTTTTTGATCATTTCTACGGCTTTTTGAATCAAGGCAGGATCGCTGTTGATGGCGCGAGCGAGGCTTTCTTTTTGCTCCATGATTTCTTTGAGCATGAAGTGAGCGTAATCGCCCTTTTGAGCTTCTTCTTCCTTCCAGTCGATGGAGATGAGGCGTTTTTCGATGGCTTTCCCCGTTTCCAAATCAAAGAATTCGGTGCCCCCTTCAGAAAGGATCACCATTTGGTTGTCGTCGAGGTATTGGATGGTTTTGGTGTATTCCAAAAAGGCAGGGACGTCGGAAGCCACAAACACCGCTCCATCTTCAGCCTTGCCCACAATGAGTGGGGAACCACGGCGCGCCGCAATGAGTTTGTTTTCTCCTTTGTGCAGTGCCAAAATGGCGAAACGTCCGGTGACTTGCTTTGCGGCGCGCCTAAACGCAGCCTCAAAACCTTCTTCCACATTTTCTTCAATCAAATGCGCAAAGACTTCGCTGTCGGTTTCGGAGCGGAATTGGTGCCCTTTAGCGATGAGCGCTTCTTTGAGCTCGAGGTAGTTTTCAAAAATTCCATTGTGCACCACCACCACATCTTGATCTTCACTGGTGTGAGGGTGAGCGTTGTACTGCGTCACGCCGCCGTGGGTTGCCCAACGGGAATGCCCCATGGCCAAGTGGCTGGGACGAGTCATTTTCTCCTCTAAAGTGATGACTTCCGAAATCTTTCCGATGTGTTTTTCAATCACAAAATCTCCTCCTTCCATCTGGGCAGCAATGCCCCAGGAGTCATAACCACGGTATTCCAGCTTTTTTAAACCTTTCAGCACGATTTCCGCTGCTCTTTCATTCGGACCGAGATAGGCAAAGATTCCACACATAGAAAATTGAATTTCAGGACGACAGAATCTTATCTTAAAGGAATGGCTATTGCAAACCACTGAAATTACTTGTGGTTCTTTTTTTAATTTAGTAAAGTTTGCATCTTAAATTCATATTTATGTTCTGATTATGATTGATACGAAAATGTTTCGAGTGGAGCGAGGAGACGGAAAGGAATGGTTGGATGGAGGGCAAGTTCCTTTGGGCTTTGATCGAGTTATGAGAACACAACCTGAATTGTTTACGGATGAGGAGTTGGCTCGTATTATCGGAGAAGTGAGTGGTCGTAGACAAGGCGTGCTTGCGGTTTCGGGCGTGAGCAGTTCAGGTATATTGACGCTGACAGAAAGAGGTGTTTCGGCTGTGGATGGCTTTGAGGTTTTTGATTTTCGTTTACTGCATAATGAAGCTGATCTTGATCGTCATGTCGACAAGGAAACTATTGAGGAAGGTAGGGACCAGATGGGAGATTATTTGGCTTTTGATGTGCCCGCCAATGCCACTATTGATCTAGTGAATCGTTGGTTGCTTTCGAACTATCCTGCTTATTCTTTGGATGTTGATGTGACAACACATACAAACTCTGGATTAGGTGCAAATGTTTTGACTGGGCTGTTAGGAGAGAACAGAAGACCTGTTGAGGCCAATGGACTTACTATGATTGTTCGAGATGAATCGAGAAAAATAAGAGGAAAAAATGCCGTTGATGCTTATCGTGGAACACAAGGGTATGCGGGTATTGCTAAATCCGTGCGTGTTGTAGCGAGAAGACGTCCAAAAAATCCTGCTATGTTAATTTTGCCGTTGAATGGGAATACCATTGAATCGGCTTTTGCTGGATCTTATGCTGATGCCTTGGCAAGGTTGGCGCCATGGATTTATGGTGAAGTTGAGGGGACGCATATCTCTGCGGCGGATATTTTGGACCTTACTGGGTTGAGAACCATTCATCGTGTGACTCACCAGGGTGACATGACTGGCTTTAAGATTCCTGACTTTCTTAGCTCTTACATGGACGCGGATCATCCTTCTTTGATTTGTATGCGATTGGAGGGTGAAGTCCTATTTGCAGAAAATGAGGCTTTGTCCGAAGCAGTCATATCTCTTTCTGGCGATGGAGTTGTTGGTAATCTTGATTACCTTGATAAAAATCAACAAATTCTGCCTATTACTGCTAGACGAGGACAAGTTCCTGAACGTGCGAGAGAAGAAAGTTTGGATCGCAACCTTTACTCGACTTCAATGGATTTAGACACAAAAATTCTTTTTGACGATAAATCCGTTGATTTAAAAGATGAACGAAATCAAGCAGCTTACAAGGCGGCTTATCAGGCTATCATTCGTTGCTATCAGCCTTTTGAGGAGTTGCAGGCCCATGGAATTTATTTGACTTGGAATGGACACTTTTATTTAACGAATGTTGCTGATTATTACACGGGTGGTCACAATCCACATCCTCGAGTCACAGGTCCGATTCAACATAAAAAACTAATTTCTGATGCTAAAAAAAAGGTGACTACTGCTTTAATGGCTTTGCATGACAAGAAATTTGGTCCATTCACTATTTGTGTACAGGAGGGTGAGAAACATTATCCTCATGATCAGTTGGGTCAGGAGCATTTTGCAGCTACACAACCTCATTGGAGTAGAGAGAGGGCACGTTTAACAGCAGAAGCGGGGCTCTCGCACAATGCTCGAATTCCTGATCCTTACAGAGAAATGATGGTACGGGCAGGTTTCCCAGCTCAATAGAGCTCACTTCTCGGCCTTCATAAAATTGTCGTAGCCGGTTTGGGTGACGAGGCCGCAGTCTTCGATGCGCACACCGAATTTGCCGTCCAAATAAATTCCAGGTTCCACGGTCACGACCATGCCGGCTTTGAGGATGTCTTTGCTGCGGCTGGAGAGATTGGGGGCTTCGTGAACGTCGAGTCCCACGCCGTGACCCAGTGAGTGACCGAAAAATTCTGCATCGTTGCCCATGCTTTCACGTGAGATTTGATCCAGCTTTGTGCAGGGAACTCCTGCTTTTAAGGCGCGGATCGCGGCTTCTTGCGCTTCCAAGACTTTGAGGTAAACGGAAGCCTGTTCGCTGGTGTATTTGCGAGGCAAAAAGGTGCGCGTCATGTCGCTGCAATAGCCGTCGTATTTCATGCCCATGTCGATGAGCACGAGGTCGCTGGCTTTGAGTTTGCTGGTGGTGTTTTGATGATGGGGAACCGCGCTGTGAGCTCCAAACCCCACGATGGGCTCAAAGGAGATGTCTTCCGCGCCCAGTTCGTGCCCGATGACTTTGATTTTCCAAGCGATTTCTTGTTCCGTCACACCGGGCTTTAAAAGCTTCCTCACCGTGGTGAGGGTGGCTTCGTTGATCTGTTGAGACTTCTTGAGCTTATAAATTTCCTCGGGCGTTTTGAGCAGTCTTTGTGTCTCGATGGTGTTTTTTTGAGGTGCGAATTTTTGTCCTGGCAAACGTTTCTTCCATGTCGTGACTTCGTCCATCGTCATGTGTGCGGATTCGAATTCCAAGACTTGGCCTTTCACCAACTTCTTGAATTTTTGCCATCCGGTCTCGTCCAATTCAATGAATTCAAAGGGGTCTTTGATGGGATTTTTTTCGAGCTGCTGCGCAAAACCGCGGTAACGAAAATCCGTAAAAAAGTAGTTTTTCTTGGGAGTGAGCACCATAAAACCTGCGGTTCCCGTGAAACCGATGAGGTAGCGGATGTTGGTGAGATGGGTGATGAGGCGCATGATGTCGAAAAAGGTTTACACCCTCTGCAAAAAGTATCGAATCACCGCTTCGGTGTTCATGGCTTCTTCGGGGAGTTCGGTGAGCACGCGTTGGATGTGGTTTCGTTTGTAGCCGAGGGTTTCGAGGGCAGCAACGGCGTCTTCATCCATGCCGAAAGAATTTATAGCTTTGTTTTGTGACAAAGGTGCCAGATTGGCGGGATCCACTTTGCCTTTGAGTTCCAAAACGAGGCGTTCGGCGAGCTTCTTGCCCACACCTGGAGTTTGAGTCAGTTTCGCCACATTGCCCGTGAAGATTGCGTTTTGCACGGCGTCGATGGGTTGATCCAATATGCCGAGCGCCATCTTGGGGCCGATCCCATTCACGGTGATGAGCAGTTCGAAAAAAGCGAGTTCATTCTTGTTTTCAAAACCAAAGAGAGCGAGCGTGTCCTCGCGCACATGCGTGTGGATGTGCAGCACTTGTTCGCTGCCCACTTCCATCTGCAAACGTGCGGGAATGGTCACGTCGTAGCCCACACCATTCACCAAAAGAGTCAGATTTTTTTCACTGCGGTCGTAAACGGTTCCTTGGAGGAGACGGATCATGGCGAAGGATTATTTGGCGAGAAAACGAGCCAGGAAATCCTTTTTAAAGCTAAGGAAAGTTCCTGCCGCCACATGATAGCGAATTTGCTCCATCAAATGGAAGAGGAACGCGATGTTGTGAAGAGTGAGCAGACGGATTCCGAGCAGTTCGTTCTCGATCATCAGATGACGGAGGTAGCTCTTTGAATAGTCTTTGGAGGCGTAGCAAGGCACCTGCGGGCAAAGCGGTGTTTCGTCGAATTTGTACTTTTCGTTGCTGATGTCGTGACGACCGTCGAAATCCCAAAAGGCTTTGTGGCGTGCGAGACGAGTCGCGAGCACACAGTCGAACATATCGATGCCGCGTTCTACGGCTTCCAAAATGTCGTCGGGCGTTCCGACGCCCATCAAATAGCGAGGTTTGTCTTTGGGCATGAACGGCATGGCGTAGTCGATGGCACGGAATTTTTCTTCAAAATTTTCACCCACCGAAACTCCACCAATCGCGATGCCTGGAGTGTTGAGGCTGGCCATGAACTGAGCCGATTCTTCGCGTAAATTCTTGAAGCTGCTGCCTTGTACAATGGGGAACAAAGCTTGGTCGTCACGGGTTTTTGCGGCGAGACAGCGTTTCACCCAATCGTGAGTGCGATTCATGGCTTTGCGGGCGTAGGCTTCGCTGACTCCCGCAGGAGCACATTCGTCAAAGGCCATGATGATGTCGGCACCTAAATTTTCTTGAATACGGATCGCTTCTTCGGGGCTGAAAAAGTGTTTGCTGCCGTCCAAATGCGAGCGGAATTCCACACCTTCATTAGTGATTTTGGGTTTAGCCATGCCTGAGTCTTCAGCACCCAGCGAGAACACTTGGAATCCACCCGAGTCGGTGAGGATGGGATGAGGCCAGTTCATCCATTTGTGGAGGCCACCCATTTGTGCGACGAGTTCAGAACCTGGACGCATGGCCAAGTGGTAGGTGTTGGCTAAAATGATCTGCGCGCCAAGGGCTTCTAAATCTTTTGCATCGAGGGATTTCACCGTGGCCTTGGTGCCCACGGGCATGAAGACGGGCGTTTTGATCTCCCCGTGTGGTGTCAAAAAACGGCCCAATCGAGCATTACACTCTTTTGAGGCCGTTTCTAAGATGAATTCAAACATCAATTATTCAGCTTTTTCTGCTTTTGCTTCTTCTTTCTTAGCGAGTTTCAATTTTTCTTTGAGGTTTTGTGCAGAAAGTTCTTCGTTCACGCGTTCTTCCAAAGTCTTCTTTTTGCGGTCTTTCTTAACCACTCCAGTGGCTGCAGCACGTTTTTGGCGGAATTTATCCACACGTCCTTCAGTATCGAGGAGGGTCTTCTTGCCGGTGTAAAAAGGGTGACAGTTGGAGCAGGTTTCTACTTGGATCTTCTCTTGAGTGTTTCCATAGTGGAATTCCTTCTTGCAGTTTGCGCAGACGATGACTGCGTCGGAGTAGTATTTTGGATGAATTTCCGTTTTCATAAGCTATTTTTTAGCGCTTTTCTTGGCTTTTTTGCCAGAAGCCCGACGATTATAGCGATACATCAGATAGAACGCAAGCAAAAGTAAGAAGAGGCTAAAACTGATGGCGCCGATGAGGAAAGTTTTGTCAAAAACATGAACTTTTACTTCTGTTGAATCCGTTTGACCTTGAGCGTCGTAAACGGTGAGGGTGGCGACTTTAACTCCAGTGGAATCGAAGCTTTTTACAATGGTTGGGCCTTCGACGATTTCGTCGCCGAACTGCCACACATATTTGACGATGCCTTCGTCGTCTTGAGAATCGCTGGCGTCAAAAGTCACTTCTTCATCCAAGCTGGTGAGAAAGACGTCTTTATCAGCTTCTGCCTGTGGAGCGGGATTGCTGGGGTCTGTGTCGCCCTCATTCAAGATGCCATCGTCGTCGATGTCGGTGTCGCTGTTGTCCCCAATTCCATCTTGGTCCACGTCGTACCATTCCTCAGCATCGGTGGGGAACTGATCTTCTCCGTCCTTCTTATTGTCGCCGTCGGTGTCGGGGTTCATCTCATCAGTTCCGGCGGAGGTTTCGTCGGTGTTTTCAAGTAGATCTCCATCGATGTCCTCATCGATTTCATCTGCAAAACTGTCTCCATCCATATCCTTGGTGAACTTGGGGTCCAGTGGCAATTGATCGTCTGCGTCCAAGGTTCCGTCGTTGTCGTCGTCGGTGTCGGCATTGTTTCCTGTCCCATCTCCGTCGGTGTCTTTGCTTTCACCTTTGGTGGTTGGGAAGTCGTCTTCTTCATCGAGAACTCCATCGTTGTCGTCATCAGGGTCGGTGCTGTTGGGGATTCCGTCGCGATCGGTGTCTTGCACCACGGTCACACTTTTAGAAGCGCTGTTGTTGGAAGAATTGTCGCCGGCGCTTTCCCAAGGAGTGATGGTGGCTTGAATGGTGAAGGTTCCGTAAAGGGCAGGAACCCAATCGACAAAGACTTCGTCGGTTTTGCCTGCCAAGGCAGAGATGGCTTGATCAGATCCGATTTGCGTTCCATTGGCCGTGAAGTGCACCGATCCCAAAAGGTCTTCGGTGCTGTTGTTGGCAACTGAAGCCCAGATGCGGATGGTGTGTCCTTCTAAGTAAGATTCCGTGCTAAACCACAGGCTTGAGCTTCCTAGCGACAGGTCACCGCCAACGGCAAAGGCTGTGGGCGAAAGCAAGGCGTTGAAAGCCAGAACTGCGGAAAGCAAGAGGGTGTGGAAGGATTTTTTCATGAGTTGGAGTTCTTAAGAAGACGAAGGGAATTAAACCAAAGAGGTTTGTGTTTCTTCTTCCACCACTTCTTCTTCTGAAGAAGATTCCACTTCATCCGTTTTTTCGATGAAGGACATGGAAGCGACTTTATCATCGTTCTTCACTCGCATTAAGTAAACCCCTTGTGTGGCACGTCCACGAGAAGGCACGCTATCGAGCCCGCTGCGGATCATGACTCCTTTCTTAGAAACGATCATGATGTCTCCTTCGGTTCCTGGCTCAATGACCTTTGCTCCGACGAGTTTACCTGTTTTTTCGGTGAGATTCGCTGTTTTCACTCCTGATCCTCCGCGTCCTTGGAAGCGGTATTCTTCAAGAGGTGTGCGTTTTCCGAGTCCATTTTCCATGACCACGAGAAGGTCTGAAGTCATGTCTTTCACGGCATCCATTTCTACCACTTCGTCACCGGTGCGGAGTTTGATTCCACGCACTCCTTGTGAAGCACGTCCCATTGGGCGAGCATCGGCTTGATCGAATTGGATACACTTTCCTTCACGAGTCACCATCATAATATGGTCACCAGCTGAGGTTTGTTTGACCCAAGAGAGGCAATCGTCTTCTTTGAGTTTGATGGCAATGAGTCCGGATTTGCGAACATTCTTGAAATCTTCGACAGGGGTTTTTTTCACGGTTCCTTTTTGAGTGGCCATGAAGAGGAATTCTCCACCGAATTTTTCATCCACAACAACCAGCATGGCAGTCACGGTTTCATCTTTGGTGAGTTGAATCAAGTTGATGAGAGGCGTTCCTTTGGCCTGACGAGTGGCTTTTGGCAATTCGTAAACAGGCAATTGGAAGGTGCGTCCTGTGTTCGTGAAGAACAGCAGCTTGTCGTGGTTGCGAGCAAAGCGCAGGATTGCGATTTCATCTTCTTCTTTAGTGGTCATCGCGAGTTTTCCTTGGCCTCCGCGTGCTTGACGAGTGAAGGCGGAAGGGTGAACGCGTTTGATGTAGTTTTCTTCCGTGAGAACCACCACCATGTCTTCATTTGGGATGGTGTCCTTCACAGAGAATTCACCGAGTGCATGAGGAATGATTTCGGTGCGGCGAGCGTCGCCGTATGTTTCACGAATCTCTTTGAATTCCACTTGCATGATCTTGAGCACTTTCTTTTCATCGGCCAAGATTCCTTCGAGTTCTTCAATGAGCGCGATTTTTTCTTTGAGTTCGGCCTCGATCTTGTTGCGTTCCAGTCCAGCGAGGGTTTGGAGGCGCATTTCCAAGATGGCGGTGGCTTGCAAATCTGAAAGTTTGAATTTAGCAATCAACGCAGCATGGGCTTCTTCTTTGGTGTCGGCAGCACGGATGGTGGCGATCACTTCATCAATGTGATCGAGCGCGATCTTGAGACCTTCTAAGATGTGAGCACGTGCCTTGGCGACTTTGAGTTCGTAAACCGTGCGACGAGTGATGACTTCCTTGCGGTGCAAGATGAAGTACTCGAGCACCTGTTTCAGGTTGAGCAGGCGAGGTTGAAGCCCGTCAACGAGCGCAATCATGTTCATGTTGAAGTTGCTCTGAAGAGGAGTGAGCTTGTAGAGCTGATTGAGGATCTTATTTGGATAAGAGTCTTTTTTAAGTTCGATCACAATGCGCATACCTTCACGGTTGGATTCGTCGCGAAGATCGGAGATTCCAACGATTTTCTTTTCCTGAACGAGGTCTGCGATTTTTTCAACGAGACTGGATTTGTTGATTTGATATGGAATTTCATTGATCACAATTCGGAAGCGTCCATTCTTTTCTTCTTGAATTTCTGCCTTGGCGCGAACGGTGACTCCACCGCGTCCTGTGGTGTACATTTCTTTAATGGCTTCGTGTCCATACATGGTCGCTCCGGTGGGGAAGTCGGGTCCCTTGATGTACTTCATCAAGTCTTCAATCTCGAGGTTTGGGTCTTTGGAAAGCGCCTCCAAAGCTTCCATCACCTCTGTTAAGTTGTGAGGAGGGATGTTGGTGGCCATACCCACGGCGATACCCATGGTTCCGTTGAGGAGCAATTGAGGGATTCGAGTGGGGAGCACGCGAGGTTCTTCGTAACGTCCGTCGTAGTTGGGCAAGAAGTCCACGGTTTCTTTTTCGATGTCAGCCATCATTTCATCCGTGATCTTTTCCATTTTGGCTTCGGTGTAACGCATGGCGGCGGCGTTGTCTCCGTCGATGGATCCGAAGTTTCCTTGTCCTCTTACAAGTGGATAACGCAAAGAGAAGTCTTGAGCCAAACGAACCATGGATTCGTACACGGCACTGTCTCCATGGGGATGGTACTTGGCAAGCACTTCTCCGACCACGGCTGCGGATTTACGATAACCGGCCGAGCTGCGAAGTCCGAGCTCATGCATGGCGTAGAGCACACGGCGATGAACGGGCTTCATCCCGTCGCGAACATCGGGAAGGGCACGAGACACGATCACGCTCATGGCGTAGTCGAGGTAGCTTTCTTCCATTTCGTCCACGATGTGACGGGCGAAGATTTTTCCGGAAGCAAAGAGCTCGTTCGCATCGTTGGTGAGCAATTCACCTTCGGCTGGACCTGTGTAGGCCGCCTCTTCGGGCAACTCGTTTTCCGTTTCTTCTGGTTCGGGCTGAAGCTCGTCAGAATTCTCTTCGGGATTTAAGTTTGTGTCGTCGGGCATAGGAATTTTAAAAATGAGATCGCGCGTAGTTTAGCACAAGCCGCTGCTCTCAAACGGATAAAGGCTTGACGGAAAAGGTTTTTATTAGCGTATTGTTTTTGTAAGTTTTCTCAGCCTATGCCGTCTTCACTTGTGTTCACATTCATTCACACATATTTATTATGAACATGTTTCTTCCAAAAGCCGGACTCACTCTTTTACTTTCTGCTGGTGTCACTTTCTTTAGTTTGAATTCTGCACTTGCTGAGCTCGACGCGAATCCTACACGTGTGGCCCACACGCAAAACCCTCAAGACATTCGCGATCAGGATGAAGATATTGAAATCGCGAGCGCTGATGATGCCGAGGAAGATTCCTCTTGGCCTTATGACATTAAAATCGATCCTTCTACTCTGCCTCATCCAAAAAAAGACGCTGAAGAGGATGCTGAGGCGGACGTTGAGGCTGATGCCGAAACTGAAACACATTGGTGGTCTGACTGGTTCTTCACAGATTCAGTTCAACCAGTGGGTCCAATGCAAGCAGATTCTGGTTTTGATGCACATTTGGGAGATCCGAAGTTTTAAGACTGATCGCTTCGCACCACATTTGATCTTGTGTATTATAAAAGTTTCCTCGAAAGCAAGACTTGGCCTAGCGGCCCGGAGCGCTGAGAGGAAACTTTTATAATACACAAGACTAGTATACCCCCTAGCAGCTCTGGTGTTTTTGTGATACAATGATAAGATTAAAAACGGATAAAAAGATGCCCGACGCTACGCCAACGCCCAATCCAACGCCTGTCATGCCCGCTCCAGTGGCTTCTGTAAGCCAAACTCCTGTTGCGGCGGTTTCGCCAGTTCCTGCGCCTGCGGCATTGCCTAAGGCACCGGCTGCTCCCAGTCGAACTCAAATTTTGCAGGCGGAAAAATTATTTCAAGAGGGAATTGCTTCCATTCGTGACCTCATTGCTCCATCGTCTTTTGAGACGGCTTATGATCATTTGAAAATCGATGGACTCTATTGCCAAAGCTTTTTTGTTTATACCTATCCTCGTTACATCGACACCAACTGGCTCAGCCCAGTGGTGAATTTTGACGTGACCATGGACATCTCTCAGTACATCTATCCGATCTCTTCGGAAGACATCATGAAGGTGCTCAAAACCAAGGTGGCACAGCTCCAGTCTTCCATTCGTATGGCGGCTGAAAAGGGAAATGTGCGTGACCCTGCACTTGAAACTGCCCTTGAGGATGCCGAAACCATGCGAACAGAATTGCAGCGTGGTCAAGAGAAATTCTTTCAATTTGGACTCTACTTCACACTTTATTCACCGAACGAAGATGATTTGCGTCGCGCAACCAAAGAGCTTCAAAGTCTTTTGGCTGGAAAACTTGTGCTTAGCAAGCGTGCTGATCTGCAAATGGAGCGAGGTTTCAATTCTACGATTCCTATTTGTTTGGATGAAATTGCGGTGCAACGCAACATGAACACCTCTCCGCTTTCAACGACTTTTCCTTTCATTTCTTCGGAGCTGACTTCGAACGACGGAATTTTGTACGGACTCAACCGTCACAACGAATCTTTGATTATTTTTGATCGCTTCTCGCTTGAAAATGCCAACTCTACGGTGTTCGCGAAGTCTGGAGCCGGTAAGTCTTATGCGGTGAAGCTCGAAATTTTGCGATCTCTGATGTTTGGAACTGATGTGATCGTGATCGATCCTGAAAACGAATACAAAGCTCTGTGTGAAACCGTGGGGGGAACCTATTTGAATGTCTCTCTCAACTCTGATCGTCGTATCAATCCTTTCGATTTGCCCACTCCATTAGAAGGAGAAGAAATCAAACCGGGGGATTTGCTGCGCAGCTCGGTCATCAACCTCACAGGGTTGATGCGTTTGATGCTGGGTAAGATCTCGGCGCAAGAAGAGGGAATTTTGGATAAAGCACTCATCGACACCTATTCTACTAAGGGAATCACGATGGACGTTTTGGATCCTTCCACCTTCGAAGTGCCCACCATGGCGGATTTCTACAATGTGCTTTCTTCTATGGATGGCGCCGCCGACATGGCTCAGCGCATCGCAAAGTATGTGACGGGAACTTATGCGGGGGTCTTTAATAAGGAAACGAACGTGACGCTCGACACGGGACTCATGATTTTCTCGGTGCGCGACCTTGAGGATGAACTTCGTCCTGTGGCCATGTACATCATTTTGAATTACATCTGGAATCGTGTGCGTTCTTCGCTCAAAAAACGCATCCTTGTGATCGACGAGGCGTGGTCGCTCATGCAACACGAAGACTCTGCGAAATTCTTGTTCGGTCTCGTGAAACGTGCTCGTAAATACTACCTTGGAGTCACCACCATCACTCAAGATGTGGAAGACTTTGTGAACAGTCCTTTTGGAAAACCGATCATCACGAACTCCTCCTTGCAGCTTCTGCTCAAGCAGTCACCTTCGGCCATTGAACCGCTTTCTAAAGTGTTCAATCTAACGGAAGGGGAGAAGTACATGCTTCTCAACTCAGGGGTGGGACAAGGACTTTTCTTCGCCGGTCTCAAACACGTTGCCATTCAGATCATTGCTTCCTTCACCGAAGACAAGATCGTGACCACGAATCCAGAAGAAATGCTGGCCAAATCCAATGCTGCAGCCGAATTCGAAACGGAGCAAGCTGGTGAACAAGCCACTCAAGACGAAGAGGCTAAATCGGTGGAAGAAGAGGCAGCGCCAGTTCCTGCGCCAATGCCTGTTGGTGCGCCTGTCGCACAACCTGTTGTGTCTGTTGAAGCCACGGCGGAAGAAAAAAAACTCGAAGCGGGTTTCACTGAAAATGTGGCAGCAGTGCTCGATCAACCCATCGAAGCTCCTGTTTCCGTGGTGACGGCACCTCCTGTGGTTGCTCCTGCAGCACCTGCAGCGCCCGTCGCACCAGTCGCTTCAGCGCCAGCTCCCGCGCCTGTTCAGGACATTCAAGTTCAGTTTGAAGAGAAAAAATAGAGTGGAAAGCCTCCGTGATGCTTGACTAAATTTTATTTAGTTTTATAATGCTGCGCTATAAAACTTTGAAATGGGGAGGTCTAAGGATGCAATTTTGGCGACGATAGGAACTGATTGGCAGATTCCAAAGCAGCTTTACAGAGGAGATTCGCCTCAGGTTGTTGAGGAGTTGAATCGTTTTCATTTAAGACATGCGGGTTCTTGGCTTAGAAATGGTGTGCTTAGTTTTGAAATGAAGGCTCATCCAAATTTGGTTTTAGAACTTCAAGATCCAAATCAAGATCTGTTGTCTGCTTTGGCTGGTCATTTTGAACCTTCGGTAAACCAATCTGTTGGTCGTTTTCTTGGTGATCCGACTTCGCCTCTTTCTCCTATAGAAATCGGTGAAGCACTTTCATCTCAGCCACTTGGACGTTTGGAGTTGAGATTCATAAGTAAAGGAGGTGAACGTTTTGAAGATGTGCGCCAAAGTCAGACTGAGGCCTTGCAAACTTGGCTCGCGAGTTATTCTAAAGCTCAAGGGGTTAGTCCGACTCAAAGGCCGGCTTTGGAGGCAAGAGCTTGGGCGGCTTCTGTTGGGAATTCCCGAAATCCTGGATCTGTTCGTCCTGATCAATTGAAAGACTTGTTTGGAGCTAGGATTTATCAAATCCTTAAAGATTCTAAGAGGATTACTTTCTAAAGACGTTCCGTTTTTTCTTTGCTAAGCTTTGTGCACTTATGCGCACTGCTCTTTGGCTACAGGAACAACTCGAGAACTTATTGAA
>CAZROM010000019.1:17812-22542 GCA_964601715.1 uncultured Candidatus Peribacteria bacterium
GTGCACTTATGCGCACTGCTCTTTGGCTACAGGAACAACTCGAGAACTTATTGAAGGGGCCTTTTTCAGATCTGGAAATCCTCAATCGTTTGGAGGTGCATTGGGGGCGCAAGGCCCAGCGCCGTTTTGGCTCGATTAAAATGCGTCGCGATAAAAAAGTGAGCGAAATCACCATCAACGGACTTTTTAGGGAGGAATCCATTCCTCAAGAGATTGTTCAGGCAACTTTGGCCCATGAACTTTCGCATTATGCGCACGGATTTTCATCTCCTTTGCCTCGAAAGTACAAAAGTCCGCATGCGGGCGGTGTGATTGAATTGGAATTTAAGAAAAGAGGACTGAGTTTGCTCAGTTCTTATGAAAAACAATGGACAAAAAACCATTGGCCTCAGGTTTTGAGTTTGGCTTTTCCGCGTAAAGCTCGCTCGCTTCGCACGTTTCGCAAAGCACGTGCACCGAAAGGTGTCATGGGAGTTTTGCTTAAACTGCTCAGTTAAGCAAACGAACAGTCTTCTGATTTCATTCGTTCGGCTCTTTTATTGAGCATGAATTTGTGCTATAATGAACAGATTGATAACAGATTGAATGAAAACAGGCGCTTTACTCAACGGTTTGACTCTTGGAGCTTTGGCTCTTGCGGCCTCCGCATGGACCATGGTTTTTTTCCAAAATTCAGAAGCTTTAAATCAGAAGGGACTCAGCATTCAAGGAGATTTTCCATTCAATCAAGAATTTGAAGCCACCGAACTCACCTCCTTCACTTTGAATGGGAAGGATGGTTTGGCGGTTTTGGCGGGTTCATCCGTGGAAGTGAATTGGGATGAAGCAAGTGAAGATGTGGAAGTGAAGCTCAACTCGGGATCGGTGATCGCTTACACCTTGTCGAATGAATTGAACATCACAGTCACGACGCCCAGCACACGTGTTCTGTCTCAAAACAACATGGTGGTGGTAAAGACCAGCGATGAAGCTCAAAGTCTGACCGTTGCTGCGGTGGAACATCCAGTCTTGGTGAACTTTTACAAAGATGAAACAGAACTCAATGCCTTGAACGTGCCCGGTGGTTATCGCATGGGAATCTCACTCGCGAAGATCACTGACACCTTGGCAAAACTCCGCCTCACCAAACTTTCTAAAGAATTCCCCGTTTTTGCACTTTCTGACTCTGATTTAAGTGAAGAAACGATGACTGCGCTCAAAGACATTCGAGCGGATTATGATGCCAGCACCGTGACTTTTTTGAATCAACTTCAAGATGAGAGTGATTTTGGTCCTGCTCTCACTGGGTTTGGCTCTCAACTTTCGAATGGACTCACCACTTTTCAAGACACCTTGACCGTGATTCCAACCGCAAAGGATCGTTTGATGGAAGCGCGCAAGGCCGACAGTTTGGTTTATGCGATGAGCAACTATTTGTCTGGCAATGCCGAAGCGGGGCTGTATTGGCTCGGTCAGTGGCAAGGCTATGAGCATGATCCTGAGTCGTTGAGAAGTCTTTATTCCGATCTTTTCTTTGTGCTCCCTGGGGATGAACTTTATCCTGTTAAACAAGCCACTGCGCAATTCTTGTTTCCTCATGAAGACCGCTTTTTGGCACTTCGCCGCGAATACGCTGAGATTGAGAACTTGCTTGAACGAGCCTCTCAAGTGGATGCCCAGAAAGCGTACGCTGATTATGAAACTCAATTCGAAGCTCTTTTGGATTCGGGTGCATTGGATGACGCTCAGTATTTGGACGAAATCAATCGTGAGTACGTGCTTTTGGAGCTCATGCTTCGCAGCAACTCGGTGTTCTACACCAAGGATTCGACTCAGCTTTTGACCTTGCTCGAGCAAAAAATCTTCACTTTGGCAGGAAACAGTTCCGACTTGGATGAGGAGCGTCAGGCTTTTGTCCAAAGCAAACTTCGTTTTTTGGCCAACTTGTTCAATTACGTGCTTGAGAAAAAGATCACGGTCAAAGAAGCCAGTGCCTTGGCCAGCGAACTGATTTATGAAGCAGAATCCTATTTGAACTCCATCAGTTCTCAAGTGGCGGTGCGCGATTACTTTGAATCCAAGCTCAGCGAATACACAATTTCCGTGCAATTCATGAGTTCGCCTGAATTCTATTCTTACGACTCTTTTGAAACGGGTCTAGCGGATTATAAAAAGAAACTGGCTGACCTCAACGACTTGAACACTTATTTGCAAAACATTCGTGATGGGGAAGAGGCTGTGGCGACCATTTCAGTGGAAGAAGCAACGCAAATCGCCAAGGACGATTTGTACACGCATGGAATTCAATACAAGGATGTGAATCCAGTGGGAGATTCCGCCAATCGTCTCTTTGAGATTCAAGGTGGACGCACTGCGGGTTACGCCTTCACGGGTAAATACGATAGGGAAGGCCAACTCCTTTATGACGTGGTGGTCGGTGAACTTCGCTTCTCCACGGGTCTCACCTTAGAAAATGCAAAAACCGTGATCGAAAATGCGATGGCGGATCAAGCGACCACACCTGATGAAACGACGGTCACTGAGGATTCTGGATCGCAAGCCGATTCTGCATCTTTGGCGGAAAATGTGGCTCTTGAATTGGTTGAATCTCAGTTTGAAGCAGCGGGTCTCGACACCACCTCCTTCACATTCGCCATAGTGGATTTGGAAGAAAACCTCTTCACGTTTGAAGGAACGGCGTCTGCGTTCAACCTTCCTGTTTCGGGAACTTACGATGCCGACACACAAAGACTCACGGAAATTGTTTGGGAGCTGAATGAAGACCCCAAAACGCTTCCTGATCTGGATTTGGACGTCTTCGAAGGCGCTTTGGAGGCCAGCTACACGGCAGTTACGGAACAAAAATAATTCAAGTCAAATTAATTCTCTGACGGAACGGAGTTTCTTTGTTAGAATGCCGACGATTTTTTACTATCTATGGCTGATACATACTCTGCAGATCAGATTCAGGTCCTTGAAGGACTTGCGGCTGTTCGAAAACGTCCTGGAATGTACATTGGTACCACGGACATAGCGGGTCTCCACCACATGGTGTGGGAGATCTTGGACAATGCGATCGATGAAGCAATGGCGGGTTTTTGTAAGAACATTGAGATCGATGTGAACGGAGATGGAAGTGTTCGTGTGAACGATGATGGACGTGGTATTCCTGTCGATAAACACAAAGGAACGGGTAAGTCCGCTCTCGAAACGGTGCTCACCGTTTTGCATGCGGGAGGTAAATTCGGTGGTGGCGGATACAAGGTTTCTGGAGGTCTTCATGGAGTGGGAAGTTCAGTGGTGAACGCCCTTTCTTCTTTCCTCAAGGCCGAAGTTCGTCGTGATGGAAAGCTTTATGAACAAGATTACAAACAAGGAGATCCTCAAGGTCCCGTGAAAGAGGTGGGAACTTCCACTTACAACGGAACGGCCATCACTTTCATGCCTGATCCTGAAATTTTCCCGGATCGAAATTTTGATTTTGAAACGATTGTGAACCGTGCTCGTCAACAGGCTTATTTGACCAAAGGTGTGACGATTCGCATTCACGATCACCGTGATGGACGTCGAGTGATGTTCTACTTTGAAGGAGGGATCAAATCCTATGTTCAACACCTCAACCGTGAACGTGAAAAGATTGGAGATGTGATCTATTTGGAACAAAACGTTCCCGAAGGACTCATCGAAATTTCTTTGCAATACACTCAATCCTTCCAAGAAACGGTGGTGAGTTTTGCCAACAACATTCACACGCCAGAAGGAGGAATGCACCTCACTGGGTTCCGTAGCGCGCTCACTCGTGTGCTCAACAACTACGCTCGCAAGAGTGAATTCTTGAAGGAAAAAGATCAAAACTTCTCTGCAGAAGATGTGCGTGAAGGTCTCACGGCTGTGATTTCAGTTAAATTGCCTGATCCTCAATTCGAAGGTCAGACCAAGAGTAAACTCGGTAACGCAGAAATGCGTACTGCTGTGGAAGCGGTGTTTGCTGAAAAATTGGAAACCTATCTCGAAGAAAATCCTGCCGATGCTCGTGGCATTGCGGCTAAATGTGCTTTGGCACAACGCGCTCGCCTTGCGGCTCGCGCCGCCCGTGACACGGTGATCCGTAAAGGGGCTCTCGAGGGAATGACCCTTCCTGGGAAACTCGCCGACTGTTCCAGTCGCGATCCTCATTCCTCTGAACTGTACATCGTGGAGGGAGATTCCGCTGGAGGAAGTGCTAAACAAGGACGTAATCGTGAATTCCAGGCTATTTTGCCACTTCGCGGTAAGATTTTGAACGTGGAACAGGCTCGTCTGGATAAGATGATCGCCAACAATGAAATCAAGAACCTCGTGATTGCCCTCGGTGCCGGAATTGGAGAAACCTTTGATTCCTCCAAACTTCGTTACCATCGCGTGGTGATCATGACGGATGCCGACGTGGACGGAGCTCATATCCGCACTCTTTTGCTCACACTTTTCTACCGTTATTTGCGCCCTGTCATTGAACTTGGGTATTTGTACATCGCTCAACCTCCTCTTTATAAAGTGGCGGTGGGCAAGAATGTCCAATACGCTTACTCCGACGTAGAGCGCGATAAAATCATTGCGGCTCTTGGAGACAAAAAGCCTTCCATCCAACGTTACAAAGGGTTGGGAGAAATGAATGCTGAACAATTGTGGGAAACCACCATGGACCCTGAATCTCGCACCATGCTTCGCGTGAGCATCCCAGATGCTGAAAAGGCGGACTATGTCTTCGAAAC
>CAZROM010000020.1:0-18643 GCA_964601715.1 uncultured Candidatus Peribacteria bacterium
AAACACCTTGCCGATGCCGACGAAATTTTGATTTTTGGCCCCGGAACAGCAAAGCACGACTTCAAGCACGAACTGGAAGACCACAAAGTCCTCGCTGAGAAATTAAAAGGAGTGGAATCTGCCGATCAACTCACCGAAGCCGAAATGGAAGAGTTTGTGAAGAAATTCTTCAAGTTGCCTCAATAGCCTCAGCGTTTCTCTAAAGACAACTCTGAGAAGAGCAAAAACAAGAAGAGCAAATCATTTTTGAACAGCGGAGTGTCGATCATGCCATGAATGAAGAAGGTCAGCAAAACCAGCAGCGCGAGTTGCTGCGATTTGCTGGCACCTTGGTTTTGGTAGAGCTTCCAAAGCAATAAAAGTCCTACGCTCGAAACCAGTGCCAGCCCTGGCAAACCAAAATGAACCCAGAACAAAAGAAAAAGATTATGAGGTTGCAAAACCACGTAATCCAAGGGTTCGCGCCCAAGCACGGCGGCCACATTTTGCTCGTAAAAAGTTTGGAACTGACCGAGTCCCAAGCCCAAAATAAAGTGCTTGGGCGCCATCAATAGCCAAAGCGTGGTTTGCCAAATCTCTCCACGTTCATCCAAGCTCGAATAGCTCGTGGTCAAGGTCGGCAAAATCTTCACGTAAAACAGGGCAGCCCCAAAACCCGCCACCAAAACAAACATCATCAACTTGAACCATTTGCTCTTTAAAAAAACAACCTGGGCGCTCCTGAAAAGATGAAAAACAGAAACAAGCAAAGCCGCACCGATGGCTCCAAAGGAACGCGTGGCCAAAAGCAAAGCCCCCGTCACCACAAAAGGTAGCGCACGCCTCAGCAGATTCTTTTTGTTGGCTTCCAAAAGTTCAAAGCCAAAGAACAAAAAAGCCGGCACCAAGTACACCGCCAGATACACCGCCGAATCCAGAGGTCCAGAAAGACGAGCATCGTGCTGAACATTGAAGCCAAGCAAGTTGTAAACCACAGAGAAGAGGCCAAAGAACAGCGCTCCAAACGAAAAGATCTTCAAACCCTGCATCCTTTGTTTGTCCGATTCATAGGTCTCCAAAAAAACAAAAACACCGAGGACCGCGAAAAAGAGGAACTTCACAAAACGAAGTGCATCCAGAGTGTTCAGCAGAGGCTGCGCCACCAAGCTAAAGCCCGTGAGCAGCGCAACCGTGAGCAGAATTTTATGCTTAAAAAAAGCGGCCACAACCCGCTTCGGCCCCTTCACCAGAACGAAAAACAAAAAAGTCAGACCCAACGCGATCTCCTGCAAATTGCTGGGGTAAGAACCCAAAGAAAATCGGATCAGATAATCCTGAAGGAAGAAGAGATCGAGACCCAAGAGAAGCAGTAGAATTTTTCGCATCATGATCAGAGTAAAATGGCGGCAAAGAGCCAAAACAAATAAACGTGAGTCAACACGACAGAAGGATAATGCAAAGCCAGCAAAGTCACAAAAACAAGAAAGGCGCAGCTCATTCCATAACGGTTGTGCTGATCTTTTTCACCCAGCCAAGGCAAAGCCTTTGCGAGCGTCCAAAGCACCATCCCGCTCAGGAGCAAAAACGCCGCGTTTTCTTCGAACACAGATCCGAGCTCCACAGAGCTAGAAAACACGAGCCCTACGAAGCCCAGCAAGAAAATCACTGCCGCCAAAAACGGTTTCAACTTCCACTTGAGTTGCATGACAGCAAAAACAGCCGCCGTCAAAGCCACCACGGCCAAGGCATCATAAGCGCCAAAAAAATAAAGGCTCGCTCCTAAAAACAGCACGCTGAAAAAAGCCAACAAAACCCGTCCTTTGGAACGAGACTCCAGCAGAAAAAACAGACTGAGCATGAGCGCTGGAGCAAGACTGAGCGACAAAGCTCCCAATTCTTCCACCGTCAGTGGCGCCTCGGCACGAAACGCAGAGCCAGCCATCAGAAAAGCGACGAGAATCCACACCTTTTGGCTGAGCAAAATCATCGAAGGCTTTTCTCTAAACGTGGATCTCGCCATCACAAAGAAAAGTGCCGGAAATAAAATCCAGGACTTAAGTCCTTCAAAGACCTCGTAAGTGCCAAGAAAAAGAAGCAAAAGGCCAGCAATGAGAACTCCAAAAACCGGCCACAAATTCCATTCTCGAAAACGCAAAGTCTCGTGCTCGAAGGCAAAGTAAAACGCCATGGCGAGCAAACACAGTTCGGTGAACGTGATGGGCACGCCCAAATACACTCCTTTCAACACGTACAAAGGGAAAAGCAGCGGAGCCAAAGCCACCAATCTCAAGAAAATTCCTCCCGGAAATCGGCGTGAAAGAATCCCCATTGCAAAAGGGTTAAACACTCTTGAGTCCACTGCACAAATCGCGAAGCGCTGCCATAGGGTCAGCCGCCTTCACCACGCCGCTCGAGACCAAAACACCCACCGCTCCCAAAGAAAGAGCAATGCGCACATCCTCACCTGTTTTGATGCCAGCGCCCACAATCACTTTTCCTGGACCAATCTTTTCCACCGCGTCTTTGATCACATCGGGTCTTGCGGTTGAAACAGACACATTCCCTCCAATGAGTTCAGGCACTTCCACAGCCACAAAATCCGCGCCCATATCTGCAAATCGACGTCCTTCGCTGTCATTTTCTGCGCACACAAGCGTCAGCATGTTGTAGGCTTTCATTCGTTCCAAAGCTCGCATGATTTCAGAATCCGAAAGGCGGCGCTCAGAATGATTGAGCATGCTGCCGTCGATGCCTTTCGAGCGAGCCACTTCCACAGGAATAAGCCCCGTGTGAGGTCCAAAAGAAACTCCATCCATGTGCTGAGACAAAACCGGAATGCTGACCGCAGCCGCAAGCATTTCTAAATCCAAAACCATGCCAATGATGGCCAAATTCACACCCATTTCACTCGCCACTCTTTCATGCATCTTCGCCAATTCCACAGCCTTGGCTCCCACAGCCTCTTCGTAAGCCTTAAAATTCGTGATGAGAATCGGAGTTTGAAATGCCATGGCGTAAAGATAAATGACGGGTTGAGAAAACTCGAAAAGTATGATACACTGTAAGGATTTAAAACCAAAACAAAACACGTATGGCTACGTTCCCAAAACTTTTCAGTGCTCTAAACCCTTGGTCAAAAAAGGTGATTTTTCATGAGTCAGCTCCCGACAAAGCCCCCGCAGCCACTGAAACGCCCGTCGTGGAAGACTTCAATCGCAATGAAGTGTTTAGAAAGATCAACACCACCACAGCTCTCGAAGTGAGCGCCCTCACAAAAAAAATGGCCGACCAAGGAATGAAGGTCGAGGAAGTTGAAAAACTCTTTAAACCCATTGTCGCTGCCCTCGAAAAGGGTGAGAAATTGGATGAAGCGGGTAAAACCAAAGTACTAAAAGAATGGGCTGACGTGAAAAGTGCTGCTGAATCTAAAAACGGAGATCTGGCCTCACGTGAAGCAGAAGAATTGGTTGAGACAGCAGAAGTTCTTTATCGCCAAGTCGAAGAAAAACTCGAACTCAGAGCCAATCACTTAGAATACAAATCCGGTTACATTTTCATGGAAAAAGATGAAAACGACCGTGTGAGCCAAAGTGAATTGAGTTCAGAATTCAAAGTTGGAGACTCCTACACCATCGACTTTGGTAAGAAAGAAGATCCAGAGAAGGCTGCCCTCAGAGAAAAACAAATCCGCTTGGATCAGATGATCCCTAGCGATGTGACAAAAGTTGAAGTGGTTTCAAAAAAATACAGTGAGACTGTGACCCTTGTGCGTTCTGAAGATGGAAAATACCGCAAGGAAGGTCAATCCACAAAAGACCGTCACTATTATGTATTCGATGGAGATAAGGTGAAGGTAGTGGAACGAAAATCAGCAACTGCAGCTGCACCTACTCCTACTTCTACTTCTACCCCTAGCGCCACCGCTGAACAGAAGCCAACTGAAGCTACGACCGCAACCAGCCCTACGGCAGAAACAAAACCCGAAACTCCCGTTTATAAAGAAGCAACAAAAGAAGAAAGAGAAGCAAAAGTGAAACGCACAGAGATCGACCAAGAATACAACAACTATGTGGAAGCCCTCCGCCTCACCTCTCAAGATTCGATCGCACTTCCTGAAGACTTCAAAGGTAAAACTGGAGCACAAATCGACGACATGCTCGCCCTCAGTCACATGGGTGAACAATTGCTCTCAAGTCTTTCAAAACTGAGCGCCATTGAAGGAAAGGGTCACTCCCCCATCGGACTGTTTGAAAACATCCGCACACGCAACTTATTCTCAAAAAACAGAGTTGGTGTGAACGAAGTGAGTCTCACTGTTTTGGGCAAAGACATAGAAACAGTCAGCTCAGAACACGCAACTCTCAACAAGAAGTTCAACAAAACTCCTGACGAAGAAAAGCGCCTCCAACAATTGAACGACTTTTATAAAGCCTTGGGTGAACTCAAAAACGCACTCGAAAACCTAGATTTCGTCGGAACTGCCGTCGAGAAGAAGGACGTCCCTCAAAGTGACGCCGACAAGGCCCTCGCCTACTTCTTTGATAAAAACAACAACGGACCAGTGGAAAAAGTCACAGCTGGCGAATGGATTCGTGGACAACGCGCCCATGAAGTTCGCTCCAACTATTATGAAGGAGGCGTACAAGCCGAAAAAGCCGTGGACGCTCGTGGCATGAATGTCACGGAAGCCGCTGCTTGGACTAAAATCATGGTGAAATGTTCAGATGCCGAAGGAAAATTGGATCAAACTGCTCTCCTCAAAGAACTCAATCGCTTGATGCAACTCGGTCTCAAAGAAGCTGAACTCACAAAAAGTGACTATAAAGGGACCTCGCTCCCTCCACTTGAAATGGAAGGTCAAAACAGCATGGCTTACAAACTTGAACACGGTTCAATCAATTTGCCCATCTACAAGGCTTTGATTCAAATGGGTTACTCCGCCGAAGTCCGTGCCGAACAAGACAAACAAGAACTTGCAGATAAAAAACCTGCAATCGACGGCATGGATCTCAGCGAGTTCACTCCTGAACAAGCTGCTGAAATTCGAAAAGCACTTCACCAAGAACAAGTCCTCTACCTCGGCGCAATGCTGAATCGTAAAGGAGAGCTCAAAGAACTTGGGGTTGGTGTTTCAAAACGCATCGGCGGAACCGACGAAAAACCCGTCAACTTAACGCTCGGCATTGCAAACAATGTTCTCACTCAACGAGTCACAGTGGGCGCAGGCGTCAATGCAAAAGTTGTTAAAAACGATCAATTTGAACTCACTCTTGGCACAGGAGCCACACTCAACGACCAAGGGTTCAACCTCGGTGCTTCCGTAGATGTGAATGGCACTCCTATCGACAAAGCTAAAATTTACCGCCTCGATTTCACTGCCTATGCAGGAATCAATACGAAAGCCCTCGCCTTTGGTATCGGTGCCGCTCTAGGAGTAACCCGTGACTTGCAAGCAGTTTACGAAAAGAAAGTCCTTGAAGAACGCAGCGAGATGGCAAGCAGTGAAGCTGAATTCCTAGCTAAACATCCTGAATTCGACAAAGCAACCCTCGACAAAAACCTCGACCAAATCGCTGCCGCTCGTGGAATTGATAAGATGAAGCACATCCAATTCCTCTCCGCAGGAGTAGGTTGCACCTTTGTGCCACCAAATCTTTTCATCCCTTATCCTTACCTCAACATCGCAATCAAAGGCACGCCTTACGTTGTTTACAAAGCCGCCTCCAAAGTCACTAGTGACGAGAGAGCAGCAAAAGCCATTGAAGCGGATCGAAAACAATCCGGAACTGAATCCATTATCATGTACGACTCTGGTCCAATGATGGAAAGCAAAGACGGACAATTGAAAGTCGCTAAAGCAGACATTCAGTTGGATCGAAATGAAGTCGTCGAAAAACAAGTTTCAGCCTTGAACGACGCCCTCAAAGAGAAAGATCTCAAAGTGGAATTGACCTCCGATGGTCGCATGAAGTTGAGCGTCTTGAAGAATTTTGGAACCACCAAAATCATGCCTGACCCGACTTCAAACATCGAAGTGTACTCAGAAAACGGCAGCACTTACATCAACCTGAAAGGAGGAGAGAATCTTTCCATCCTTCGCCTCGACAATTTCTCAGATCACCTCAACTCTGGCGCCTACCAAAACACCACCGTTTATATCGGTGAACCTGGTATGGATATTGCAAAAGTTGAAAAGAGCAACGACAAAGTCATTGTCATCAAAGATGGCGTTGCCACTCAAATCAATACTCAAGGCGCTTACAAAGACCTCGTCGGAACCAATGAAAAAGGAGAAGCCGATGTCCGCCTTGGAACCAAAGAAACAAAAATCGCTGAAAATGCTGGCGACCTTGTCACCGACAAAGCAATCCTCGAAAAAGAAGGCCGCCTTGCTTCTCTACTTCCAGCCGATTTTGCTGAACGACGTGAACAAGTGGCCTTGCTACGCGCAAAAGTTTCAACCAGCTCCAATCTTGAAGTGACGGCTGAACGCCGAGCTGCTGTTGAACACGCGGTCAATGTTTTGATGTCCGACCCAAGCACTCGTAAAGACTACAAACAACTCTCTGTGGGCATGAAGCGTGATGACCTCATCGCAATGATCGAAGCCTACAACGCAAAAGAGAGTGTCCCAGCAAGCCACATCGATGTGAATGACGAACCTCAACTCACCTACTTCCTTCAAAAAATGATGGAAGAAAGTCTTTCAACAATGGATAAAGGCAATGCCGCAAAACTTGAAGGTCGCTTCAAGTGGAACGTGGGCCCAATGACAAAAATGCTTATGAAAGAAGGAATAGATGAAGCCACGGCTAAACAACTTTCCGAAAGTTTCATGAAAGACATAGACATGGATAAAAAAACCGCCATCGTCAAAGGTTCTAAGGTTTCCATCGCCGTGGGAACTGAAGGAATCAATGGTACTCGCAGCAGTCAATGGAATGGCGAAGGCATGCTCATTGGAGCTCGTGATGTCTACTCTCTGGATGGTTCAATCAAAGAAAAACTTCAAGCTTCTGTACTCAGAGACGCTCTCTACCAACCTTTCCGTTCACAAATGGGCAAACAACTTTTGCCCGCAGCCGATCTTCTCTTCACAGCAGAAGAGCTCAAAGACTTGAATCGAGAAAGAATTGAAAGCCCAGCCTACGAAAAATTCAAAGCAATTCTCGAAAAGCTCTACAAAGGTGAGCCTTACACCGATGGAGCCGTGAGCATTAAGCCAACCATTGAATGGAAAGTCGGGCTTTACGACAAATGTTGCAACTTCACAGAAGTCTATCGTACCGATCTTCAAATCGACTACACCGCTCCTCAAATCGAAACTGGTAAAGCAGAAACACAAACCCTGCTCAAATCTCACCCTGAAGTTAAATTCTTCGGTGTTGGAGGTGCGGTGAGCCTCAATGCAAGAAGTGGAACTCCAGAAGAGCCAGAACCAGAAGTCGATAATGGTAGCAAAGCACCTGATGCTGGATTAAAACCAGGTCAAATCACACCTTCTGAAATCAGACCCACAATCATTCCAAACGTAGCTGACATAGGTGAAGGCGGAACGCCAACAAATTAAAGCAATTAAAAACAATTACTAAAAAAGTATGTACAAATTTGCAACATTCGCTATAATTGTCAACTTGCTACTTGCAGGTTGCTCATCTTCAGATCCAAAAAAGGATTATGACGGAAACTCTGAGCGCCCAGCCCCTAGCAACCAAAATTCATTAGAAACCCCCATCGACCAATGAAAAAAACCTTATTTCTACTTTCAACCCTAACACTCGGGCTAGCCCTCGGAATTTTCTTCCATACTCCCTTGAGTTCAGCAGTTGCCATGGGTGGAGGCTTTAGAGGGTTGGGTGGCAGCAGCTCCTCAGCAAGTGAAACTGTTTGGGACACAAACTACCAAACTTTGACCTGTGAATTAGAAGCCACTCACTATCACACTTATACAAACACCACAGGACCAACCGATGGCATTTTGTATTCCGCACGCGCAACAAAGTTCAGAATTTATCTTGATGATGATTTCATGGACTCTGTGGATCTCAACTCTCTCGAATGCAGCTCAGGAGGAAGTTGGATTTCTTGTGACGGTGGAACAAGTACCTCTGACGGTGGAACTCGCGTGAGCTTTGTACAAGGTGACACAAGTAGTGATGCCGTTCATGAAAATTATGTGGAATGGACCTACGGAACAACAACCGCTAGTGCTTCACCAGAACTTCCTGGTTACAACGATTACGACCATGATGGGGTGATCGACACAGAAGGTTCTGAATATAGAACAATGGGTGAATACCTCACCTACGATTTTAAAAGCGATGTAACCTCTGGAAGCACAGCAACAACCACTTCAGCAATTTACATCAAATTCTGGGCTTACGATGAGTCCGACGGTAGTTGGACAGCCATCGAAGAAGCAGGTGAAACCGATTACCATTGGAACAACGACACCGAACGCAACATCACCACTTACGAATGTGACTCCGTCGCTTGTAAGTCTTTGGAACTCAGCCCAACCACCGATGAACTTTCCATCAACGATGTCTTCACAGACATTCCTTTCACAGTGACTGCAACAGGAACAGATGAAAGTGACATCACCGCCGATTCCACCTTCACTTATTCCGTCAACAAATACGGCAGTGCCAACGACGCCGCCGATGCGAACGGAACTTTGCGTTACAATCGTTTTGGACTCACTGCCAGCAGCAAAAACCCAACCACCACCGACAGCACGGTGACCTTTAGAGACACGGAACCTGGAGACACACTCTACGTTTACGTGAGCGACTACGATGGAACTTCTTACGAATCCACTTGTAGCGCCGAAGTACAACTTCCCTACTGTACCGATCTCTCCATCACCGACCCAGGAGGAATATTTAGCATTCCCTACCTTGGAACCGTGCATGGCGATCCTTACGAAACCAACATTTCAATCGATTCTGAAACTTCAACAGGAGAAAGCTGGCCTTTCGATGTGACCTACGAGTCCACCGATACTGAAGCAACCTTCGACGGCAACGCCAATCCTTACACAACCACTGATACGGCTACCGATATTGCGGTTTACTCCAGCAGTGATTCCGCTTCTGTGAGCGTGGGCATCGACCCCGCCTACGACGTGGCTGGAACGTGTAACGACAGTTTCTATTACACACTCATCCCAGAAGTGACTCTTCCCGCTTGTGCGACCTTAGAAATCACCACTCCTTCTGCTCCTATCACTGAGGAAGTGATGGAAGCTGGAGACGTGCAAATTTCTTGGACCTCCACACTGACGGACGGAACAGCAAACCCCAGCAGCTACACCTGTACTAGTAGCAATGCCGCAGGAACTTTCCATGATCTCAGTGGTGTCGAACACACTGGAATGATCAACACCTACATGACCACGGTCTTCTACAACGGCCAACCAGGAGACACCGTGACTTGTATGAGCACTTCCCCTTACGCTAGCCCCGCTTGTATCGACACCCTCACTAGTGAAACCGACACCACAGGACCCGTTTGTACGGACCTTGTGCTCGGTGAACCTTATGTGAGAAACGATGACGGAACGACCACCACCATCGACACCAGCAACGTCGACACTTTGTACGACAGCAGCGTGGTTTGTTACGACTTCACCTTGACCACAGAAGTTGGCTTCGGCGGCAACTTGGTTGCAACCGGCTACACCGACAGCAGCAAAACCAACAGCGACGCTGGAATCCTCAAACTCTATGTGGAGGGTGAAGGCGAAGACACCAGCGACCCCGCCTCAGGTAAAACCTCAGCAAGCGTTGGATTCAGTAATCTTCTAGGTGATACCACCTACACAGGAACCCTCTGTTGGGAAAACTTTAACGAAAATTACGTCTTAGACCTTGGTGTCACTGGCGAAAACGCTTGTGAAGTCACCGACACCTTGCCCACCACATCGGGTGGTGGTGGCGGCGGTGGTGGCGGAGGAGGAGGCGGTGGTGGCGGCGGCTCTCACCACTCTTGTGACGATGTCGTAGAAGTGAACGACGAAGACGACGGACAAATCTGTGAAGAATACTCCATGGAAGTCTGCGTCGAAGACGATGACATTGAAGTCGTGAGCAACGGAGACGAAATCTGTTACTACGACCAAGACGATACCGATCACAGCGATCCTCTCAAATGTGAAGACGACAGTCTCACCATTCCAGGAAAATCCAAACGCATCTGTTACGATGTCGAAATTCAAGGAAACGTTTGTAACGGAGACATCTCTGTCGAATACAACGGAAAAACCTGTTTCGAAGATGCTCCTGAACAAGCTGAAGTGGGCGTGCTCAACAAGTTCATCTACACCTTCAACTTCATCAGCAACAAAGTGAACAATTCCGACGAGGACGTGTTCTTCACTCATGATGAAGATCGTACGTTCTACACCTTGGAATACACTCCATCAGGCACAGAAAGCACCCTCGTCTTCACCGACGACATGTGGGACAGCGCAGGAATTGAAGGAGTCTTTGGTTCCACCGGAAACGATTCCGAAGGACACATCGACCTTGCTAAAACTCCTGGCGACCTCACCGACTACGAATACAACTACACAACCATCAAGGCCTTTGGTTTCGGAGATCAATACGAAGAAGGTTCCGATGATCTTGCGACCTACGTGAAGAACTTCACCAGCAGCAGTTATCAAACCTTCGTCCCCTACCTCAAATACGACGACTCTTCAGTTGAAGAATCTGAAATCATTTACGCCTGTGCTCCTTCTGAAAATGAAGACGGCGACACGGTGTACGGAGAAGATGGAATCCTTTGTTACAACCCCGACTACACTCCTGAAGCCGATGGACGCGTGGTGATTCTCAATGCCGACGCCATTCCTTCGGACGCCACGCTGCGTATTCGTTACGTGGGAGTGATCGAATCAGGTATCGCCGACGAATGTGACACCATGGATGACGAATGTCTCACCGAAATCTTCGAAAACAGCGCAAAAGTGTTTGCCGATCCTTCCGACGTGGAAGATCCTGAAAACACAGACACCTGTACCGAAGACGAAGCCTGCAGCGAAGACAGCGCCAAACTCGTGGTGCTCTGTTCTTACCTCATGACTCAAAACGCCGGAGACATTTACCTCGAAGGCGATCTCAACAGCGGATCCGACATCTCCTGTGCTTACATCGATGATGAACAAAATTATAGTTCGTACAGCAACACCGACGGTCTCATCATCAAACAAGCCGATGGAGACGACGATGACGACGACGGCACCAGCTCTGTGGACGGCACCAGCTCTGTGGACGGCACCAGCTCTGTGGACGCCAGCAGCGGCAGCACCACCTACTACGACAGCAATTACTCATCCAGCAGCGTTTCCATCTGTGACAACACCAGCGATGACAATTTCATTGGGAACATCAGTTCTTACGTCTGTGAAATCGTGAGCGCTGTCAGCGACCTTTGGAAAGGCAGCACCGTGAGCGAAACCACCGATTCTCGCGTGGAACAATCCGTTCGCAACGCCAGCACCGCTCAAGCCAGCACCAAGGAAAGCTACGGCAGCTGGACTGCGATGGCAGACGCCCTCACCAACACCAACAATGAAGATAGCGGAATCCTTTACTTTGAAGGAGACGGAAATGGCTCAGCCATCACTTTGGGCGAAATCTCTGTTCCTTGTGGAGCATGGACTCTCATTGTGAAAGATGCCGATCTCAAGCTCGGTGGAAACATCAGCTACGATACGTCTTGCACCAACGGCAAAAGCTACACCACCGACCTTCCTTCCATCGCCTTTGTGGTTGAAGGAGGAGACATCTATGTGAAAAGCACCGCTTACCGTTTGGTCGGAGTTTACTACACCGATCAAGACATCAACGGTGACGAACGCAGCGCTGTAGACGGCTCTCTCAAAATCGACGGTTCCATCTACGGAAACGTGGGACCTCTGCTCAAAGCCGCCAACTACGTCGGCCCTCCAACCTTAGACGGAGGTAGCGTGGTGGTTCGTTACGACAGCCGCATCCTTTTGAACACTCCTCCCGGACTCTCTGAGTACGTGGACGTGGACACTCAAAAAGGAGTGAACTGATCGCACAACTTGACAAACGACTTAAAGAGGCTCAGAGTGGAGCCTTTTTAAGATTAAAATGAGCACCGAAAGAATAATTTCTGGGGACCACAAACTCCTCCCCCATATTCTTCCTGAATTTTTAGAAGGATGGGAAGCAGCTGCTGTCTTCGACCCAAATTTAGAGGCACACGAGCACCTCAGTGAAGACGTGATGGCTTGGATCATAGCAAACGGAGCTGCCCTCCTCATGATCGTGGATGGAGTTTCCAAAACCGAAGGCCATTCCATCACTGGAACTTACAATTCGGGTCACGCGGCCCACCATTTTGTCGAAAAAAGTTTCGCTTTTGCTCGACCCCATTTAGAGGCTCAAACCTCTTTTGAACTCTGGAAAATGCACGAGCATGCAGGCAAAGCCATTCAAGCGGCTCGGTCAACATTGGGTGATGGAGGTCTCGTGGGGGTGAGCGCGCTCCTTTTCCCCGATGGCAAAATCCAAATCCACCGTTTCGGAGACACCGAGCAAGCCTTGGCCATGAATCCAGAAAAGCCTGATGAGCTGGTGGTGCCCGAAGCCCTATTGCCTGAAAACCGCGCACGAGACATTTACCTCGGTGTAAAGAAACTCGTTGCAGAGGGTCAAGCCACTTGGGCCGGACCTTTTGGGCAAACTCAAGAAACCTTATTTAGAAACGTGCTACTTCCGAAAGGTGATCAGCACATTCTAACTCGTCATGCCAGCACAGCGCACGGCCTACGCACAGAAGACATCGATTTCTCAAGTGTCATTCCCATAGGAAGAAGAGCCTTGCTGGGCACAGACGGCCTTGGCATTTTCTCCAACCTTGAATCTTTCCAGAACAAAGGCAATAGAACGCTTTTGGAGTTCCTAAGATTTGTCTACATGTATGGTAAAACCGAATCACGCGACAACATCACGGGCCTTGCCTTACAAAGAAAGGCCTAAGCAAGAGCAAAAAGCTGTGCTAAACTCTGCGCATGGCTAAGCCGAATTTTTACTTCATGACCGGAGAAGACACCTTTTCACTGATGGAAGAAGTGAATCGTTGGAAGGATGCCTTTTTAGAAAAATACGGAGACACTGATTTAGAAGAACTCGACGGAGAAAGCACAGCGGTTGAAACCATTGCGGGCGCTCTGCAAGCCACGCCTTTCCTTTCCCCGAAGCGTCTCGTGATCCTGCGCAATTTCTTATCCACTCGCAAAGCCGATCAAGCCAATGCCCTCTTGCCTGCATTGCAAAAACTTCCCGACTCCACTTTTTTGTTGATGGCAGAACTCAGCGAACCCGACAAACGCACCAGCGTTTTCAAAGCCGTCGGCACCCTCGCCACTCAACGCCTTTTTTTGAAACCCAAGGGTTCACAGCTCAACCTGTGGATTCGCCGTCGTGTGGAAAGCCTCAAGGCTCAAATCGATTCTGGCACCGCCGACTACCTGGTGAGCTGGGTGGGGGATGATTTGCTTCGCCTCCAAAATGAACTCGAAAAACTCAGCCTTTATGCTCGTGGCCAGCACATCACTCCTGCCATGATCGATGAACTCGTGGCGGACAACGTTCAAAAATCCATCTTCACACTCACGGACTTGCTTGCACAAAAAAAGTATTCAGCAGTCCTTAAAACTCTGGAGCAATTGGAGCAGCAAGGCGAAGAAGCAGGCTATCTATTTGCCATGGTCACCCGTCAGTTCCGACTCTTGCTTGAGATCAAAGCCCTCACCGACCAAGGCCAAGGTCCCGCCTCCATCGCCAGAACCATGGGTGTGCATCCTTTTGTCGTGCAAAGCACCGTGCGCTACGCCAAAAACTTCACCTACGAACAACTCAAAACCGCTCTCGCCGAATTGCTCGTCCTCGATCGACGCTTAAAAACGGGCCTCATCTCTCTTAAACCGAGAGAAGAAGACCCGTTCTTATTGGCGCTAGAAAAAATTATTCTCGCCTAGGACTTACAAATTGTAGTACAAGCTGAACTCATGGGGATGAGGTCGAAGACGCACAGCATCCATTTGAGCACGCTTCATGGACATGTAGTTTTTCAGGAAGCTTTCTTGGAAGACCCCTCCTTCGGTGAGGAAGGCGTGATCCTTTTCTAAAGCATCGAAGGCTTCATCGAGGGAAGAAGGAACGAATTTAACCTTGGCCTGTTCTTCAGGACTGAGCTCAAAGAGGTTCTTGTCCAAGTTTTCACCTGGTTCGAGTTGGCGCTTGATTCCATCGAGTCCCGCGAGCAGCATGGCACTGAAAGCCAAGTAAGGATTGGCAGCTGCATCGGCGGAACGGAATTCAATGCGTGTTCCAGCAGGAGTTTGATCGTAAACAGGAATACGAATGGCCGCCGAACGATTGCGCTTGGAGTAAGCACGAACCACAGGAGCTTCGTACCCAGGAGTCAAACGCTTGTAAGAGTTGGTCGTAGGAGCCGCGAGTGCCAGAATGGCAGGAGCGTGTTCCAAAATTCCTGCGATGTAGTGCATTCCCAATTTGGACATGCCAGCGTATCCCGCTTGATCGTAGAACAAAGGAACTCCCTCCTTCCAAAGAGATTGGTGACAGTGCATTCCTGTTCCATTGTGTCCGAACAAAGGTTTTGGCATGAAGGTGACTGACTTTCCATGGCGAGCAGCGACGTTACGAACAATATATTTGTACAACATAACATTGTCGGCTTGATTCACCATATCAGAGTAACGGATGTTGATCTCCGCCTGACCCGGTCCTCCCACTTCGTGGTGATGACGTTCCACAAACACTCCCGCTTTTTTAAGTTCTTGCACCATTTCATCGCGAAGGTCGCGGAACATATCAAAAGGAGGAACCGTGAAGTAACCCGCCTGATTGGCCACACGGTAACCCGTGTTTCCCTCCTCGAAAAGGCTGGCATTGTTCCAAGCCCCTTCTGCGGAATCCACTTCGTAAGAACTGCAGCGATCCGTGCTCGAGTAACGAACGTCGTCAAAAATGAAGAATTCAATTTCGGGTCCAACGTACATCGTGTCGGCAATGCCAGTGGAACGTAAATAGTCCAAGGCTTTACGAGCAATGTAACGTGGATTGTTGAAGTATTCTCGCATTTGTCCCGTCACTGGATCCATGGGATCTGCCACAATCGACAAGGTAGGCACTTGAGAGAAAGGATCCAAGAACGCGGTATTTGGATCGGGCAAAAGCACCAAATCGCTTTCTACAATCGTTTGGAAGCCAGGAATACTGGATCCATCAAAAGCCACTCCTTTGACAAACACATCGGGAGTGAACACATCGATCGTCACAGTGACGGAACGCCACCGACCTTCAAGGTCGGTGAATTTCACATCCACCATTTCGACTTTTTGCTCCTTGCAATAATCAAGCAGCTGGCTGGGAGTTCGAGGAGCAGCAGAGGACATAGCTAAAAAATTAAGAGTAAATCGTCCCAAGCCTAAGCAGCTTAAAGCCCTCAGACAAGCGCCAAAATACGACAAACCTGAGCTGTTGTTTTTTTCAACACCAAAAATTTGACCTTAAAATTTTACGCGCCTATGCTGTAGAAAATTTCGACTGTCGAAAATTTCTACAACCCAATCACGACTTGCCTCAAACACTACTCAATGTTCTAACTAATATTGGCCTCAGCCAAAAAGAAGCAGCGGTGTATTTGGCAAATTTGGAATTGGGCACCGCACCCGCCTCCGAAATTTCAAAAAAATGCAGACTCAATCGTGTGACGACCTACGACATCCTAAAAAAACTCCTCAAAGAAAAACTGGTGAGCGTACAAAGTGCCGGCAAAACCAAAGTCTTCACCGCCATTGAACCTGATGAGCTGCGTCAAGAAGTACGCAAACACTACATGGACTTCAAAGACATCCTCCCGGAGCTGCGACGCATCCAAGGCAAAACCTCGCATCCTCACATTCGTTATTACGAAGGACTTGAAGCCGTGAAAAAAATCTATACGGACACACTCACCTCAAAAACAGAGATCTTGAACTACGCCAACTCCAAATCCATTCGTGAATTTTGGCCCAACTACGACAATGACTACGTAAAAGAGCGTGTCAAAGCAAAAATCTATCTGCGCGGAATCGCACCCTTGGACGAATATGGGAAGAAAGTCGCCCATCAAAATGAAAAAATGTATCGCGAAATTCGCTTGGTCCATGCGGGCCCCTATGCCTTCGCCAACGAGATCAACATCTACGACGACAAGGTCGGCATCGTTTCATTCAGTAAAAACACCATCATGGGCATGCTCATCGAAAGCGAAGAAGTGGCCAACACTCAACGAGCCATCTTCATGATGGCTTGGGAATTTGCAGGGACGAAGGATAAGACGCAAGAAGCTTAGCGAGCAGCCAATGCCAACTCATCCACACGCTGCTCAAGACGATCATGAGTGGCTGTGAAAACCGTAAATTCCTGATCTAGTTTCTCCATGGACGTCGCCAGATTAGCATGTGCATTTAGGTTCTCCATCTTAAACACATTGAACTCTTCACGAGTCACTAAAGTTTTGAGAGTATTGTCGTGACTCACCAACAAGGTCTCGATCCTTTCAAATCGTTCATCAATCCTTTCAAATCGTTCATCAAATTTCGCTCCAAAAACCTCCAAAAGACTTTGAACTGTTTCGGACAGAATTTTCTTAGTGAGTGCCATAAAAACTTTTAAGAAGGACTTCCAACACTAGCAAATCGTTTTTAAAAAGTCCTGACAAATTTCTGACGAAATACAAAAAGGCATTTACAAAAAACAAAACCGCTCAAGTCCTCCTTTACTAAAACTTGGGGTGCACATTGTGCCAGTCCGTTGCTTTTTCGTAAGCATTCGCAGCCTTGAGGATCAAAGATTCTGACCACATTGGTCCAAGAATCTGCAAACCAACAGGCAATCCCGCTTTGGTGAAGCCACAAGGTAGAGAAATTCCAGGAATTCCTGCCGCCGAAGCAGGAATGGTCAAAGCGTCTGCCAGATACATAGCCAAGGGATTGCTCGCTTTTTCACCAACCTTAAAGGCTGGAGTGGGAGAAACAGGTGCCATCAACAGATCCACTTCTTTGAAAGCATTCGCAAAATCTTCAATGATCAAGGTGCGAGCTTTGAGAGCTTGTTTGTAATAGGCGTCCGCATATCCCGCAGACGAAACAAAAGTTCCAACCATGATGCGACGTTTGATTTCGGATCCAAAACCTTCTCCACGACTTTTGCGATAGTGATCCACCAAATCGTCAGCGTTTTCCACCTTATGACCAAAACGAATGCCATCGAATCGAGCCAAATTGGTCGAGAGCTCTGTGGGCATGGTCACGTAATAAACCGAAACTCCATATTTCGTCATCGGCAAGCTGACTTCCTTAACGGTTGCACCCATTTTTTCATACTCTTTGATCGCTGCCATGACTGCTTCTTTAACTTCAGGCTCGACTCCTTCCATAAAATATTCTTTAGGCACTCCGATTTTCAACCCTTTCACTCCTTCATTCAACTGAGCTGCGTAGTCATCCACTTTAACGTCAGGCGTTGTGGAGTCGTAGGCATCGTGTCCAGCAAGAACATTGAGTAGCAGAGCGGCATCTTCGACGCTTCGTGTGAAAATTCCGATCGTGTCCCAACTCGAAGCCATGGCAGTCACTCCAAAGCGACTGATGCGACCATAAGTTGGCTTGAATCCAATACATCCACTGAGCGAAGCAGGCTGTCTAACAGATCCACCTGTGTCCGTTCCTAGTGAATAAAAAAATTGTCCAGCCGCAACCCCGGAAGCGGAACCTCCAGAAGACCCTCCAGCAACACAATCTTTGTCCCAAGGATTGAGCACCACTCCAAACGCAGAATTTTCGGTGGAAGCTCCACACGCAAATTCATCCAAGTTCAATTTTCCGAGCAAAGAATAGTTTGCATCTTTCAGTTTTTGAGTCGGAGTTGATTCATAAGGAGGCACAAAGTTTTCGAGCATTTTCGAAGCCACCGTGGTTCGAATGCCACGCGTATTGAAGATGTCTTTCATCGCGGATGGAATTCCTTCCAAGATACCGATTTCTTCACCACGGGCAATTTTTTCATCCACTTTTTTGGCTTGTTCAAGAGCCAAATCGTCGGTTCGAGTAATAAATGTGTTCAAATATTCGCTGCGAGCAATTTGTTCCTGACACGCCTTGAGCAAATCCACGGCAGAGAATTGTTTTTCAACAAGTCCCTTGTGCGCTTCGGTGATGGTGAGAAAGTGTAAATCCATATTAAATGACGCGTTTCACGCGAATTTGATGTTCATCTTTAGGAAGTGGGCTGCACTCAAGCAGTTCGTCGGGTGCGCACAAAGCAGCGCCGAGCACATCTTCACGAGGAGGCAAAGACAAGCCCGTAACCTGAGAAGTTTCTTTCACCGAAGAAGTGTCGAGCTCCTTGAGCATTTCAACATAAGTCAAAATGCTGGTGAGTTGATCCGCATAACGATTCATCTCTTCTTCAGTCAGATGAAGACGAGCCAGTTTTGCGATGTGTTGAACTTGTTCTTTAGTGAGTTTCACGTGCCAACTCTAACGGAGGAGTAAAAACCCTTCAAGACCAAATCAAAATACAGCCCTCGCAAAAGAAACTGTAAAGCTACTGAA
>CAZROM010000021.1:0-13456 GCA_964601715.1 uncultured Candidatus Peribacteria bacterium
ACGTCGACATGATCGCTGCGGGAATCGTGGATCCAACCATGGTGACTCGTTCAGCTCTTGAAAACGCCGTTTCCGTGGCAGGAACCGTGCTCACAACAGGTGCGGTGGTGACTGAAATTCCAGAAGAAAAACCGGCCATGGGTGGCATGCCTGACATGGGAGGAATGATGTAAACCATCAAGAAAAAGGACGGCTAAGGCATAGAGACCCCTTTAATGCCGATGCCGCCCTTTTTCTTTGTCCGTGCCCTTTAAGAAACTTACGATTTGTTGGGTGCGGACTTTGGTTCTTGTGAAAAGGTCCTTTTTAAGGTATAATTTAGAGAATGTAAAAGCTCTGAAAAATGGCAAAAGGCGTGAGAGAGGAAGTATTTGTCGCTTCCGATCTTAAAAGATTGATGGAGTCTGATCTGGCTCGTCCAGAACTGGACGAAGAGCTGAGTCGGTTTCGTGCATTAATGAGGGGTTTACCCTTTTTCGATCAACTCCAAGAGCTGTCTAAGATGCGTGAAACAGGGACTTTTCAATCCGAATTTCCAGGTTTGGCGCAAGAGCTTTTGAGCCATAGGGATGGTGTTCGAGATCGACTGTTGAAAGTAACTGGAGCTTTATCTAAAGCAAATGAGACTGACGTTCATCCTGATTTGGTTCTTCGCCCCAAACAAATTCGTTTCATGGAGCGTTTGAAGAGTTATTTCAGTGAACTTCCTCAAGATAGAATTCCTCGCAGATCTGGGTTTGTGAAGTATCCAACTGGATTGGGAAAAACCATTATGATTTCACTCATTCTGCGAACTCTTGCTCAGCATCACGAGGATGCGAATGTTTTAGTTCTTAGTCCTAGAGAACAAATCAATATCCAGAATGAGGAGAAGATTAGAAAATATCAGAATCCAGATGTGACTGTTAAAAACATAGCTGATATAAAGCCCGGAGAAACGGTGGATGCTACGATTGCTACTATTCAAATGGCTGGCTCGGACTTGAATAAACGTCCCGACAAAAGAAACTTGAAGCCCGATTACAATGTGATTGTCTTGGATGAGTGCCACAGGGCTTTTGGTGAAAAAATGATCACCTTGTTGAGGCAACGCTATCCAGATGCAATCATCATAGGACTTTCGGCGACTCCTTATATTGGAACAACCAGAGATGCAAAAACTCTCAAATCCGCTTTCCATTATTTTGAGGGAGAGATCGATAGCATCACTTTAATGGAGGCTTGTATGGAGTCCGATCTCACGCCTATTCGAGCGAACCGTGTTTTGTTGAAAAATGAAGATTTGGCTAAATGTCGAACGGAACAACAGCTTTCAGCGGGAATCAATTTAGGGGCTCGTATTCAGGCAGCTGTGAAAATTGCTAAGGATAAAATTGCTGCAGACGAAAAGGGAATTGTTTTTTGTGACGGTGTTGAGCACTCAAAAGATGTCGCCAAAGCGATGCGCAAGGAAGGCATCAAAGCGGTGCATTTGGATGGAAGCAGTACCGATGCTGAGAAAGAAAAGGCACTTAAAGATTTGAAATCAGGAGAAGTTCAATTTGTTTGTAACTCGGATCTTTTGATCGAAGGGTTTGATGAGGACACTCTCAAACACGCGATTATTTTAAGGCCCACTTTTTCACCTTGGATGTATGAGCAAATGATCGGACGCGTGTGTCGTCTCAACTCGCTTGACCCAAGCAAAGTGGCCACGATTTGGGATGTGGTTGGGCAACATTCAGGTCAGTGTACCATCCACGGTTTGAGTCGTTTGTATGGCAATATTAAAGAGAGCTATAAGAATGGGGAAATTATTTTCGGTCCAAAAGAGCGATTGGGCGAAAGAGAACCTCGCGAAGGCACGAGGGATGGAACTGAAGATGAAAATTTGGATGAACATGGCGATATTTCCATTGATGAGGTGGTGGTTCTTGAAGATATTGCTCCCGCTAAAATTCCGAGAGATGAGCTCTATTACAACAACCCTGACTGGGTGAGGCGAGATCTTGAAGCAGTACTTAGCGCGTTTCGTTTGGAGAAAATTGAAGATTTGACGATTCGTTTGCTTCTAAAGCTGCCCTATAAAATCAAGTGCTTCAATGGTGACGAAATTTCCGCGTTCGACTATTTTTCCGATGCGAGTTCTATAAAGAGTAAAATGAGTGGAGGTCACGTCTCTGCGCTTACAACATTGAGAGAGCTGAAGGAAACTGCAGGTTATGAAGTGAATGAGAGTTGGGAGTCTCAAGAAGCTCCATTCTTTTCAAAGGAAAAGATTAGGGAGGCGCTCACGGAATTTGCAGTGGCGCAGGGTTTGGCCGATCCTACTTTGCTTGGACAAACTCGAGACACTGCTCCTCTTACAATTTTTGGGATGCGATTGTCCTTCATTGACTTCTTAAATGCGGCGAAAATTGTATATGGCTTTGACACAAAAAGAGAGGCTTTTGCTAAATTGAAAGACATTGCCGATTTTCAGCTTGAGGAATCCCCATTCCGTTCAAAAGAAAAAATAGGCCAAGCTCTAGAGGCTTTTGCAACTCATTTTGGAGTGAAAGATGTTAGAGACCTTCGGCCTTTTTCTGCTGCAAGTAGTCAACAGGATCTGTATAAAAAGATAGATTTTTGTGGTGTCAAAATGACGTTTAATGATTTGCTGGAACAAGCGAAAAATGCTTACGATTTACGGACAAAAGCTCACGCACTTGCTAGGCTCAAGCAACTGGCAGGATATGTTTCTCCTACATCAGCAGTTGATCCCGATTATGCTCGGAACAAGGGGCTGGTTCGAGACGACCTTGAGCTCTTCCTAGAAGCTTCCGGCAGAGAACATGCTTACGAGGTGCCTCTTGCAACCAGGGCAACTATTTCAACGGGCGAAGAGCTCACCTTTGAAAAATTCTGTCGTTTGGTCACCCGTGCCATTGAAAAAACTGATGTTTATGCTTCTGATGCAGAAAAAAGGCGAGCTCTTCTGTTGTATGTAGGACTTCCTACTGCTTACAGTTTTATTCAGCAACCCTCTAAAAGTGGTGATGTTTTTGATGGCTCTAATCATGTCCAGAGACAAAAATCTGACCCGTTCGTTACAGATGCTGAATTAATGTTGCCTAGTCCGATGACATATTACAGAAATGATGAAAAGGTGAAGGTGGATCTAGCGCTTATGGCAAAAGCACTAGGGGTTGCAGTTGAAGAGTTGAGTGCTGTTAAGAAATTGCCTGAATGCGAGTTCAAATGGGGCAATGGGATGGAGAGTTCGGCGACTAGGTATTTGAGGGAGCTCGGTGTTGCGCGAGGGATAGTGCCTGAAGGAGTCGCAGCACTTCGTCTTTTGGCTGAACAACTTTTCCCCCAAACTCAAACCGAAGAAACCACAACTGAGCTGGAGATGGATGAATTTTACTTTGACGATCATGCGAAAGCAGATTTGGCAGCCTTTGCAAGTAAGTTGGGACTGGGTTCTCCTAGAAATATAAATATAAATAATCCGTCGCATCTTCAGGCTGAAATCCGATGCAAAAGTGGAAAAACACTCAAATTGAATGACTATATAATTTTGTTTGGCTCTGTTCAGGGAAAACCCATCAAAATTTTGAGATCGGCTTGGGATATTCTCATATCCCTTTAAACAAACTTTGGCTCCTTGTGAAAACCTGTTTTTTTTGATATAATGATGAGATTTAAATCAAAGGAAACGCCATGGATTTGCATGCTCTTGCCCTTCGTGCTTCTAAAAATGAGATTTTAGCTCAGTATTTTGGACGAAAGGGAAGTGCCTCCGAATGGGAGGATGTTTTAAGGTTGTGGCCCGAAGAAGAGATCCAAACCTTTCAACTCATTTTGGGTGAAATTGAAGGCATGGAATTGGATGTGGAGTTGAAAGCTTCACGCCGTCGAGAAGTGGTGAACACTCGCATGAGACAGCTTTTCGAAAAAGTAAAAACAGATTTAACTTTATGAGCACAGACACCTCAAAACCTGAAGTTGCAAAAGAAGGAACAAAACAAGACATTCTTAAGAATGCGGATAGTTGGTATTCAATTTTGGACATGTTCCTTGGTTTGAATGATAAAGTTGAGGCCAAATTGGCTTCTGATCCCGAATTGGCAAAAATGACTTTGGCTCGAGTGAGGGACATCGGAGCTGATGCCACAAAAAAACTCGCGGAGGTTTCCACACAAAAGCTGATGGAAAGCATGAGCATTCAAGAAAAAGCTGCCCTTTTGCTCAGCGATTTTTTTGGCGATTGGATCTTTAAAGCGAAGGGTGCCTTTGAATTTGAACCAGCAGAATCCATAAAAAAAATGTATGACGATTTGTTAACGGGCGCTAATACACTCAAGACCAAAGTGGTTGAGGGTTATCCTCACATCATGACTCCACCCGATTTCTTTAAAAGTTTGAATGTGGATTTTTTCAAAACCGAAGCCCAGAACTTCCCTTTGCCTTTGGGCGCTTGTGTGGTTTTGGATGAGCAATTTTCTCCTTTCGCCCTTCACATGCTTCAAAAAAGTGCGGAAGCGGCTGGCAAGACGGTGAAGGTGCTTTTGCCCACTGAAGTTCAAGAGGTGGGGAAGCCCAGTTCTGATGAAGTTCATGTTGTGCTTTCTCCTTCTCCTGCAGACCTTCAGAAAAAGGTGGATTGGAACACGGTTGCGACCTACGCCGAATTGTGGGAAGAAAAATCGGTTCCTTTGGTTGGGATTTGTCCTGAAATGGTGGCTGCGATTCAAGCCTTTAAGGGGCAAACTCCTGAAGAAGCATGTAAAACTGCAGGAATCGAAAATCCAAAACCTGAATTTTTGACTCAACTCAGTACTCCCGTTCACCCCGTTGTTGAGGCACCCGCGGCCCCTGTCGCGCCCGCTGAGACACCCGCTGCTGTCGAACCTAAAATTTCAGATCCAGACGATTTGAGAGAAACACTTTAAAAACAAATAAACCCCTTTATGGACATCAACACTTATCTCAAAGAAGTCGTACAAAACAATTGTCCCGACTTGCACCTCAAAGTGGGGCGAGTGCCTTTGGTGCGCATGCCCAATGGAGATTTGTATGAAATGCAAAATTCCGACACGATGACAGCGCAAAACATGAAGGAGGTGATTGCTCAAATTTTAACTCCTGAAAAACAAGCGACTTTTGACCGACACGAAGAAATCGACACTTCTTATGCTCTCATGGGCTCGGGACGTTTTCGTGTGAACCTGTTCTGGGACACCGAAGGTCCTGCCATTGCTTTCCGTGCCATTCCAAGTGAAATTCCAACCATCGAAGGTTTGGGACTTCCTTCCATGCTCAAAGAGTTTACGAAAAAATCAAAAGGGCTCTTCATCGTTACGGGTCCTACTGGTTCGGGTAAATCCACAACGCTCGCGGCCATGGTGAATGAAATCAATCAAAGTCGCCGTGTGCACATCATCACGATTGAAGATCCGATTGAATTTGTGCATTCCACCAAAATGGCGCTCATGACTCAGCGCGAAGTGGGAACGCACACCAACTCATTTCCGAGTGCGATTCGTGCGGCACTTCGTGAAGATCCCAATGTGATTCTTGTGGGGGAAATGCGTGACCTCGAAACCATTTCTGCGGCCATGACTTTGGCTGAAACCGGTCACTTGGTGCTTGCGACTTTGCACACCCAAGACGCGGCTCAATCCATTGACCGTATCATCGATATTTTTCCTCCTCATCAACAAAGCCAAATTCGAACTCAGCTTTCCACAACTTTGATCGGGGTGATGGCTCAACGCCTCGTGCCTCGTGCCGATGGCACAGGCCGTGTGATGGCTTTGGAACTCTTGGTTCGCAACGACGCGATCACCAACTGTATTAAGGAAGGGCAAACTCACCAAATTTACTCGATGATGCAAATCGGTAAAGCGGATGGAATGATCACACTCGATAGCTCACTCGCAGAATTGTACAAGCAAGGCTTCATTTCTGAACAGGACATGTTGCTTCGTGCTCACGATCCTGAACTCATTGCTAACCTCGTTCAACAATGAACTTGAATCATTTGTTCATCAATCTTGCGGATCCCGTCATTTTCCAAAGTTTTGGAGGGGATGAGTTTTGGACCAAAGTGAATGCTCCCACAGGAACCGTGGTTTTTAAAGAAGGGGAGGACAGCCAAGATTTCTATTACGTGTTCTCAGGAGCTTTGGTGGTGGATAAATCTCTCAAGGATGCTGGCAACACTCAAAAACGAATTGCGACCTTGGAACAAGGCGACTTTTTTGGAGAAGGGGCTCTGCTTTCAGACAAGCTTCGCGCTGCCACGGTCACCACGCAAAGCGATGCCGTGCTTTTGAAGCTTTCGCAAAAGTCTTTCGAGGCTTTGGTTGTGAAAGATCCACACGCTGCGGTTGGTATTATTTTAGGAATTGTGAAGGTGCTCAATGCGCGTTTGCAAGAAACCAACGAACGTTTGGTGCTTTTGCAGCATGTGGCTCAGCTGGTTCGTAACTCCAATGGAAGCACCGAATCTGCCCTCAAGACCATTGTTCATGAACTTCAAACCGTCACTCAATCGGGTAAGGCCTTGGTTCTTGGCTTGGATGCTTCTTATAAAGCCGCTACTGAAGGTTTAACCATGGAAGAACTCACGACGATTCAAACCTCGTATCAAAAGGTTTTACCTTTGCTTCAAAGTCCTGAAGCCGCTTCTTCCTATATAGAAGGGGTGAATCTTTTTGCTCCTGTTCGTGGGGTGAATGGAGCTTTGACGGCGGTTTTAGTGGTTCCGATCACTTCTGAAAATAACGAGTCGGAAACGAAAATTGTGCTCACTGTTGCGGAGCAACTGGGGCACCTGCTCTGATTCTTGTTTTTCGTGCAACTTCGTGATATACTTACATGAAAATTTCATTTTAAAACAAATAACCAAAACCAAAATGAAAACACCATTCCGTTCTCGCGTCCTCAACTCAGTACTCGTCCTAGCCTTGCTGCTTGGATCTTTCGGTGCGGTTGGACCAGTGCGGACTGCCGATGCTGCTTCGCTCACCGTGCTTTCCGATACAATGTCGACTTTGAAGATCAGTACAGCGTCTTCTCATACCATCAAGTTCAAGACTCCTTCTGGAGCGACTGCTAGTACCGACACCATCGTGATCACTTTCCCTTCGGACTTCAACTTTACTGGTAAGTCCATCGGAACTTTGACACTCAAGCATGGTGCTACGACAGGACTTGAAACCACAGAAGCGTTAGCAGCTTCCGCTACGGGTTCTGACTGGGGGGCAGCTTTCTCTGGAACTCAAAATCGTGTGCTCACACTCACTCCTCCTACGGATGGAACGGGAGTGGCTCCCGTTGCAGTGAATGATTACGTGGTTGTGTCTTACGACAGCACCAACTCAATCAATCCTTCTACCGCCTCCACTTTCTCCATTTCTATTGATGGGGTATTCGGTGACACTGGAACCATCTTGGTTCAAACACTCACGGACGACCAAGTGGTCGTGACTGCCACCGTTGCTCAAACTTTGTCTTTCAGTATTTCAGACAACACCATTGGATTCGGAACTCTCTCTTCCGCTGCAGCACGTTATGCTACAGGAGATGCAGCAGGGTCCGCTTCTGAAGTAGAAGCTCATACCTTGGCTGTGGGTACCAACGCTTTGACGGGATACACCACAACCGTTCAAGGAGCGACCTTGACTTATGGAGGTGCTTCTATCGATGCGGTTGGAGCTGCCAATACGGCTTCTTCAGCTGGATCTGAACAGTTTGGTATTCGTGCCACCGCTTCTGGAGGTAGTGGGGCGGTTTCTGCTCCTTATGCAGCCAGCGGATTCGCTTATGACGCCACTTCTTCTACTACAGATGAAGTTGCAGCCTCCTCTGCGGCCAGTTCAACCACGACTTACTCGGTTCGCTACTTGGCCAACATCTCTTCTTCTACTGAAGCCGGTCTTTACACCACAACTCTGACCTACGTGACGACCGCTAACTTCTAAGCGGAAGAGCATCAATTCATCGATTTACATCCTGAGGGGAGTGGTTTACACTTCCCTCAGTTTTTTTCTACGCCACATCTATGCCCCGTCTACGCTCTTTGTTCTTGTTCGTTTTGCTTCTGGTTCCAGCTTTTCAAGTGCCTAGCGTCGAAGCTTTGACTGTTTCACCTGTGAAATTGGAGGTTTCTGGAGATCCAGGGCAAACTGTGACGGGAAGTTTTGAGCTCTACAATGAGCAGGAGCAGGCCATGACTTTTTATGTTTCTTACGCCAATTTTGAAGCAGAAGGAGAGTCGGGTGCGCCTAAATTTGTGGAATCTGATGAAGGTTTGGCCAGTTGGACAAAAGTGGAAGAAGGGAAAGAGGTTGTAACCCTTGAAAAGGACACGCTTCAGACCATCAATTATTCAGTGACCATTCCTGCGGATGCCGATGCGGGAGGTTACTTCGCCTCCATTTTTTGGGGCACCAGCCCTGAAAAAGACAGCGGTGAAAAACAATTGTCTTTGGGTGCGAAGGTTGGGATTTTGCTGTTGCTCACGGTGAATGGAGAGGTGGATACAAAGGGAGGGCTTTTGGAATTTGACACGAAAGATTCTCAGCAGTTTTTCACTGATTTGCCCGTTGAGTTTTATTACCGTTTTAAAAACGATGGAGCGGATCGGATCTTGCCAACGGGCACAGTGGAGCTTTACAACACTTTAGGAATTCGAACCGAAACACTTCAGGCCAATGCAATTGAAGGGAATATTTTGCCTTCCAGCATCCGTCGTTTTGAAGAATCATGGGGTGAAGTTCCTGTTGTTCCAGTTGAAGGTTTCTTTGAGCACGTGAAGACTCAATGGCAACATTTTGCTTTTGGTCGCTACAAGGCGGTTGTTTATCTCAGTTATGATGAAACTGTCCCACTGGAAACTTCGAGCACCACTTTCTGGGTTTTCCCTTGGCACTTGCTTTTGACTTTGACGCTTGGTCTCAGCTTTGTGTTCTTTGTTCTCAGAAAAGGCTTGCAACGTTACAACCGTTACATCATTGCTGCGGCAATGGGAGCGAAGGCTGCGCCTGTTCTTGCTCCAAAGAAACGCCCTGTGAAATCTAAACCCAAGAAAAAAGCTTCATGAAAAAATGGTTTTATCTTGTCGCGTTCTTTGTGGTGACGGTGCTTGCACCTAGCGCTTATTTAGCGGCGGATGTTTTTCAAAGCAGCAACGATGTGACCATCACAGCCTTGGTGCTTGGCTCTTCAGAAAACCCAGAGACCCCAGAGTCACCTTCTAGTGGGGGTGGGAATGGAGGAGTGAGTGCCACGGCAAATCCAATTGCTCAGGACGAACGAGCCTTGGTTCATATTGAGGGTTACACCTTTCCAGGTGCCAAAGTGCAACTGTCTGTGAGCGGACTTCCGTCTGATTCATGGTTTGCTGGGGACGATGGTTTCTTTTCAAGAGATTTTAGAGCTGAGGCTGTTGGCAATTTAGTGTTTAGCTTCTCGGCTCACACGGGTCGCTACTGGACTTCGACAAGCACTTACACTTTGCCAGTACAGCCGGAACAAATTTTGGATTTGGGCTATGTTTTGCTGTCCCCTGTCATGCAGTCAGAGGACAACTTGTCTTGGCTTGGGTTTTCTATCCCAAGTTCGGAGGTCACGGTTTGGGTGAACGATGAAGAAAAACAAACACTCATAGCTTCAAGTGTGGATGGGTCCTTCAACTTTTTGCTCGACAACGCTGCTTCTGGAAATTTGTATTTGACCTGTACTTGGGAAGGAGAAACGTGTGGCACGAGCTTGATTTATGTTTTGCACGGCATTCAATCCACCGATCAAGGAACAGATTCAGGAACCGATCAAAACACAGACCAAGGAACCAGCCAAGGTGCTCAAACAGAATCTGGTTCAGAGGTCTCGACTGGTCAAGCCAGCACTTTGCTTTCGGATATCAATGAAGATGGAAAGGTGAACTATGTGGATTTTGGTTTGATGCGTGAAGCCTATCTCGATCAGAGCTATGATCCACTTGTAGATTTGGACTATGATGGTACTTTGAATTTGTTGGACTTTAGTTTACTTGCTTACCAGTGGACTATCCCATGAGTGTTTATACAATTTCTCTCAGCCCGGGAAATGAAAATGTGAACACCTTCGGTGGAGAATTGGTTTTCCCTCAAGATTGGCATTTGGCTCGCATCATTTCGTCTTACGAAAGCGTGCGTTATTGGATTCGATCTCCTCAAGCGACAGATCCCGGGGTTATCTCCTACTCAGGTCTTTTCCCTGGTGGGCTCACCATGTCACTGGGCAACTCTTACAAACAGGGTGAGGACTTTGTTCTCTTTTACGTTGAGTTCAATGAGGACGAAGTGCCAACCGATTTGAATGAACTGACGCAGCAAGGTGTTGAAATTTATTTGAATGAACCTAAGACGGAAAGGGCAACACAAGCGCATTTTTCTGTTACAGCTTTGGATGAAACGGAGCCCAGTGCTCAGGATACCTTTGATCCGATTTTGTTGGATTATAACTTCATTACCAATCCTCTGACTAATCAAGAGCAGCTGTATTGGGATGTGTACGACAACAGTGGCTCCGCTACTCAAGTCGAGGTGCGCGAAGGAGGAGCCATTTTGGGGGAATGGAAACAAGTGGACGGCAACTACACGCTAACGGCTACAGATACCCCTGTGGACATGAGGATCACGGATACGGCGGGGAACCAAACAGAAGTGACCTTGCGCTCCTCTTTTTGGCCCGATGGGTTTATCTATACGTCTTTGGGATTATTGCTCTGCTTCAATCTTTTCTTGGCGTATCTGTTGATGAGGCGCAAAAAATAAAGTAGGATTCTAGCGATTTATCACGCCTGATCATGGATGACATTTACCTGCCCGATGAAGACGACGAAGATGTCGAATTCGAAAGGAAAGAACTCACGCCCGAAAAAGAAGCCGATACAGGAGCTTCCAAACGAGTGAGCGTTTCGTTTGATCGTTTTGTGATCTTGGTTGCCGATCATAGTTTTGAAGAAGTGGTGGAACGCAACAAAGATGAAGAAGTGATCATCAGCACCAATTTGCTGGCCGATCTTGCCAACGCAAAACGAGTGGCGCCTCAACAAAAAGGAACTTTGCTTGCACTTTCGGGTGCGGTTTTGGGAATTTTAGTCGGTTACTTTTTATTCACATGATTATGAAACGTCGTCGTATTTTGTTGAAAATTTCAGGCGAAGTTTTGGCTGGAAAAGAAGGATTCGGTGCCGATGGAAAAGCCTTGATGGACTTGGCTCAAGAGATTCAAACGTTGATCAAAAAAAATGTTCAAGTGGCCATCGTTGTGGGCGGTGGGAATTTTTGGCGCTTTCGTGACAACAAAGCTTTGGACATTCCTCGCAGCACGTCCGATGCCGTGGGCATGCTCGCGACTATTATGAATGCACGCCTTTTGACCGAAGCTTTGCGCTCCTTGAAGATCAAGGCGCGCACGCTTTCTGCGCACGGAGATTTTTATTTTGCTGAACCTTATGTGCCAGAATTTGGACGCCATTGCTTGGATCAAGGCGAAGTGGTGATTTGTGCCGGAGGAACGGGAAATCCTTACTTCACAACGGATTCTGCTGCTGCGCTGCGCGCTTTGGAACTCGATTGCGACGAACTTTTGAAAGGAACCCAAGTGGAAGGTGTTTACGACAGTGATCCTCGCACGAATAAAAAAGCGAAATTTTTGCCCAAGCTCAGTTACCAAACGGTTTTGGATAAAGAACTTGGCGTGATGGACTTGACCGCGATTGTGCTTTGCAAAGACAATAAGCTTCCTGTGCGTGTCTTCAATGGTCACGTGAAAGGAAATTTGCTCAAGGCCGCCCAAGGCAAAGCGATTGGATCCCTTATCTCTTAATTCAATTTCTGACATTTATGGCTCACACTCTTGTACAAAAAGCTCAAAACGACTTCCAAAAAACAGTGGAACATCTGTTGGATGAATACAGCGGACTTCAGATTGGTCGTGCGTCTTCATCCTTGGTGGAGAACATGATGGTGGAGGCTTATGGAATGATGCAACCTTTCAAGGCTGTGGCGAGTGTGATGGTCCCAGATGGACGCACGATTCAAATTCAACCTTGGGACAAGTCGATGCTCGCTGCTATCGAAAAAGCGATTCGTGAATCTGACCTCAACTTGAATCCTACGAATAATGGACTCGCGATCCTTTTATCCATTCCTTCTCTCACCGAAGAACGTCGTCGCGACCTGGTTAAGGTCGTGGGGCGCATGGCGGAAGAAGCTCGTATTGCGGTTCGCAACTTGCGCCAAACCGTGATGACTCAACTCAAACGCATGGAGCATGAAGGAGAAATGACGGAAGACGAAGAAGCAAAAGCTGAAAAAGATTTGCAAGAAGCAGTGAACAAAGTGAACCTTCAGATCGATGCAGAGGCTCGTAAGAAAGAAGAATCCATCATGACCGTTTAGTGCTCTTAATCCCCACTTCATGTCTACCGTTTTCACGATCATAGCGTTTGTTGTTATTTTTTCTTTGCTCATTTTGATCCACGAGGCGGGACACTTTTTTGCCGCTAAAAAAAGTGGCGTTAAGGTGGAAGAATTTGGCATGGGAATCCCTCCTCGAATTTGGGGTTTTAAAAAGGGTGAGACGATCTATTCCATCAACTGGATTCCGTTTGGTGGGTTTGTGCGAACTTTGGGTGAGGGTGACGACAGTAAAGAAGGCAAGACGAGCAAACGCAGTTTTGCGAATCAAAGTTTGAGGGTACAGGCTTTCATCGTTTGTGCTGGAGTGATGATGAATTTGTTGCTGGCCTTTGTTTTGCTCACCATTGGATTTTGGATTGGCATCGAACCTTTGATTGCCGACCAAGACGATTTTTTAGCGGGAGTTCGAAGTGGGCAAGTGCAGGTGGAACCCGGAGTTGTGGTCTTGGAATCCAATCAGCCTTACAACACAGTCGATTATAATGGAGAAGACTTGCAGGTACGTTCTTTTGAAGTTGGAGATCGACTCCTCGGTTTTGAAACGGTGGAGGAATGGGAAGCGGTAGTTCAAGCGGTTCAAGAAGGAGGTGAAGCTCCAATGATTTCGATGGATAGGGCCGACGGAACGGGTGGAGGTGAATATCTGACCAAAGAACTTTTGGAGCAAACCAAGTTCGCGCCGTTTTATCTTTCAGGTTTGATTTATGAAGAAAATCCCAATGCTGTTTTCTCAGGAGTACTCCAGCAAGGCGATGTTCTGGTTTCAGTGAAAGATCCTCAACGAGTGGTTCATCCTTTGCTCACGGCTGAGGATTTAGACATGGCACTCAAGACTTTGGATTCGCCTTTGGTGCTCACGGTGTTTAGACCCAGTAATGGAACTTTTGAATTGGATCTGACTTTGCCACAAGAAAGTCCTGTGGTCAGTTTTGTAGAACCTGAGTCACCAGCGGATCTTGCTGGCATTGCCGTGGGAGATCGCATTCAAACCGTCGGAGGGCGCGCGATCACCAAAG
>CAZROM010000021.1:13556-16016 GCA_964601715.1 uncultured Candidatus Peribacteria bacterium
CTCCGGGGCGCTAGCCCAAGTCTTACCTGCGCAAAAGTTTGAATAGGGAATCTTTTGCAATCGTTCAACTTGGCGCTCCGGGGCGCTAGCCCAAGTCTTACCTGCGCAAAAGTTTGAATAGGGAATCTTTGCATTCGTTCTACTTGGCGTTCCGGGCGCTAGATCCTAGGTGTAGTTGGTCGTGAATATTTTAGCCACTATGCTTTCGCAATTCAGAGGTTTTCTGTCAAAGAGTTTTGCACAATTGGGTCTTGCGAGTTTTGCACAATTACCGCAGTATGTGCATCCAATTTAATCCGCGTATGGACACTGTTCTTCCTGGGCAGGACCTCTGGCTTCGCATCCTTGAAAAGGTAGAGAATGAAGTCAAAAGGCCTCACTTTCTAACTTGGTTTCAAAACACCGCGATCTTGTCGTATCACGATGGGCTTTTGGTGATTGGAGTTCCCAATATTTTTGCCAAGGATTGGCTCGAGCACAAACTCGGTTCTCAGCTCATGCAAGCCATTCAATTTGTGCACCCAGAGGTGCGAGAAGTGATGTTTGAAGTCGATCCACAATTGGGACTCCCCGAAGATCAACGTGCGCTCGATGTGAACAAATTGTTCAACAAAGAAAAGAAAACTCGCAAACTTCCTGGTAAACAAGAAGTGCGACTTTTGGAAGGCATTTCGAGCAAGTGTCTCAATCCCAAATATTCTTTGCAAAACTTTGTCGTGGGCGGCAGCAGTCGCTTGGCGCATGCCGCGGCCATGGCTGTGGGTCAGCGTCCGGGTTCTCTTTACAATCCTCTTTTCATTTATGGAGATGTGGGCTTGGGTAAAACTCATCTTTTGCAAGGCATCGGAAACGAAGTGCTTCGCAACAATCCCGACAAAGTGGTGGTCTACATGACCAGCGAACGTTTCACCAACGAAATTGTGGAAGCCATTGGACGCCGCAATTCCAAAGAATTCAAAGACCGTTATCGAAAAGTGGATGTGCTGATCATCGATGACATTCAATTCTTGGCCAACAAAGATCGTACTCAAGAAGAATTCTTCCACACCTTCAATGAACTCTACGACAATGGAAAACAAATCGTGATCAGTTCCGATCGTACGCCCAAAGAATTGGATCAACTCGAAGATCGACTCGTCAGTCGTTTTGAAATGGGAATGATCGTGGATGTGCAGTTCCCTGATTTTGAGACTCGTCTCGCGATTTTGCATGCCAAATGTCGTGAACACCAAGTGCTCATCCATCCTGAAGTTTTGGAATTCATTGCGATGAACGTGCATGAATCGGTGCGCGAGCTCGAAGGAGTTTTGGTGCAAGCCATTGCTCAGGCGCAGTTGGAGCATTCCACTCCCACGGTGCGCTCTGTGGCCAAGATCATTAAAAAGCTGGGCCGTACGCATTTGGAAGGCTTGGAGGACGAAGTGGATTTGGGTGAACGACGCAGTGTGCATCTCGAAGATGTACTCGATTTGGTGGCTTCTTATTACCGAATTTCTACCGAAGACATGCTCGGCGACTCTCGCAAGAGCCACGTTATTTTGCCTCGCCAAGTGGCGATGTATTTGATCCGTAATGAATTGGGTGCAGCCTTCGAACAGATCGGCGCTGCCTTTGGTGGAAAAAATCACACCACTGTGATGCACGCTTGTGAAAAGGTGGAACGCCAACTCAAGAAAGATAAAAACTTGCTTCGAGACATGAATGCCATTAAAAAGGAAATGGGCCTTTAGCTCGCCTCAGTATGAACTACACGTATTATCGCCGTTATCGTCCTCAAGCAAAAAAACGTCCTGGTAGCTTCAAGTCGTTCTTTTGGTTGGTTGCCATTTTGGTGATTTTGCTTTTGTTGCTTCAAGCGTGTGTGAGTTTGGTTGGTTCTTTCATTGCCGAAAAAAAAGACGAAGCGACTTTGACCGTGAATGAAGGCTCCGCTTCCGTTTTAGAATGGGGCCAAACCGAGGCCAGTCCGGCCGCTGATGCGCAACTCTTGCTCGTGGGTGACACGGTGCAAAGTAAGGCCGACAGTTTAGTGACTTTGCGCTTTGCCGATGACCTTGAGCTTCATCTCGATCAAAATTCGTCTTTGCTCTTTCAAGATGCGGTGGTGGGCGACACCAGCACCACGATCACCGTGGAACTTTTAGCAGGACGTGTTTGGGTGGATCAACTTTCTGAAGAACAGAGTGTGGACCTCATCCTCAAAACCAAGACCATGAATGCGGAATCGACCCAAGGGCGCTTCTTATTTGCCAATCAAGACACCAAACAATACGCCTACAGCTTTGAAGGCAGTTTGAAAGTGGATTATGTCGATAGAACTCAAAGCGACTCTGTGATTGAAACGGTACGCGTCGACAAGGGCAAAAAAACCATCCTGACTCAAGAAGCGGAAGTGGCTCTGCTCGCTCGTGAAAGTTTGACCTTGTTGGGTGATTCGGGTGACGATTTTGTTGGCGACCG
>CAZROM010000022.1:0-15301 GCA_964601715.1 uncultured Candidatus Peribacteria bacterium
AGAACGAAGAAGTACTCTCTCAATCTAAAAATTTCATCAAATACGCCATCGAAGGCTTGATTGTGATTTTTGTAGCTGACTCCGTTGTAAATGTGATCTTCGGAGCCGAAGGCGAAATCTTCCGTGGAGGGGAAGTCGGAGCACAAGAATTTGCAACTCGCACCTCCAATCTATTTAAAGGAGTGTACACGCTGGGGCAAACCGTGCTCGGTTCCATCGCGGTCTTCATGCTCATGACCGCTGGAATGCGTTACGTCATTGGTTCAACCAGTGATGACGAGATCGGAAAAGCAAAAAATCAAATCCAATGGGCCCTTGTGGGACTCTTTGTGGTGGGAGTCTCAGAATTTGTGGTCAAAGACATCCTCTTTAAGAACTACGGTCAAAAGTTGGGCTTGGATGCTGCAAAAGAATTGTTCGTCAGCCTCACCAACTTTGTCGCAGGAACCATGGGAACCTTGGCGTTCATCATGATGATTTACGCGGGCTTCCTTTACCTCACGGCTTCTCAAAATGAAGACAATACAGGTAAGGCAAAGAAGATCATTTTCGCCGCTTTAATCGGAATAGTGATCGCAGTTTCAGCATTCGCTATTACAAATACCTTCGTTAACCTTGATGCTTCTAGATAACTCTCTATAATACTATGGAAAGACTCTCCGCCATGACTTTAAAACTTCGCACCTTCGCCGCCCTCGCTTTCCTCTTAGGTGGGCTTCTATTCTCCGGACCACTCGCGAGCGCCGAAATCTCTGTTTCGATTGGAGATGAAGATGCAGCCGATGGAGATGTTCAAGCTTCGGACTGTGCCAACCTTGATGAAAGTTTAGCAGGCGCCTTTGGCTGTTCAACGAGTGACACGGTCACCGACTTCACTGAATACACGGGTAGTCTCGAAGCGCCCGATGCTGCAGGCTACGACTCAGCGCTCACTGAAAACACCAATGCACGAGACTTTGTCGAAAATGTTGTGAATTTTGCTCTGTCCTTTGTTGGATTGATTTGTGTGGTGACGGTGATTTATGGAGGTTTATTGTACGTGACCAGCCGTGGAGACGAAGAACAAACAGGAAAAGCAAAAAAAGCCATTACGTTCTCTGTCATTGGTATCGTGATCATTCTTGGCTCCTTTGCCTTCGTGAACACCATCATGCAGATCGGTGGAGGAGACACAGGGTCAGGAAATGGAACGGCTCTCAACGGAGAAACCATCAATGATTCGGGCGCTGCTTTTGATGTGCAAGATGTATTGGATGAAATTGAACAAATTTCAAAGGACTATGTCACTGCCTACAAAACCTTAGTCGCTGTCGATAAAGAAATCGCTACGATGCAAGCTCTTGAACCACCTGTAGTCGTGGACGTAACCGCCTACGACTACAGCCTGGGAGGCTACATTGAATTTGCAGGTGAGTTGATCACGGGCAACGACGACGAAGCACCTGATTCCTACACGGTTTTAAATCAAGACGATGTCGACTCTTATATGACGACTTTGGCTCGATCGGCAGAGAACATCATGGCCGAGACGGATTCCTTAAGCGACACCTATGAAGACGCGTATCAACTCTATCAATACTTAAAAAATGGAAACAATAATTTGATGGACGACTCTGATCCTGAGGCTGAAGCCTGTAATTATGCAAACTTTAGTGTCACCAGTGGGGCGTTCAGTTCAGGATTGGGTTATGCCACCACAACTTCACAAGTCACAGCGGTGGATCCTAATATTTGTAACTTCATCACGGCCATTGCGGCGAGTGCGGAATCTGATTACTTAGAAGTTATTGGAGAGGAGGGTGGGACTGCAGGTCTCATTCCTCAATTTGATGATTTGAACGCACTCTTTGATGTGAGCGACAACGTGGGTGGTTCCAATTTGGAAACCATTGTATCAGCTTTAGGAGCCGCAAAAACAGCTTTAGAGGCGGCAAAAACTGACATCAACAACAACACCATTCAAGAGATTCAAACTGCGATGAACACCTTGTATGAATTGATTAAAAACGTCGAATTCGTGCAAGTGAGTCTCACGGCCAGCACGGTTGAAGGCAATGCACCACTTCTTGTAAACTTCAATATTTTGGGAACCGAGGATCCAAGTGGAAACACTGTTGAAGACTCTCAGATCGAATGGGATTTGGATGGAAACGGAATCTTTGACGAAGCCAGTGTGGGTGAAGATCAAGGCGCAGATTCCATCAGCACCATTTTCGACGAAGCGGGAACTTACCGCGTCAAAGTCCGTGTGCTCAGCTCGGAATCCGACATCGCTGCCGGAGTCTCAACCGTTAGCATCAAAGTGGCACCGGCCAAGTCTTTGATTGTCATCAAAGCCAAAGTTGGCTCCGACACCCAAACGATTGCGGACTTCAGCAAGACGCCCGCCATCAACAACAGCAAATTCAAAGTGACTGCATCCGAAGCCTCCTCTGAATCAGGAATTCTATTTGACGCAACTGAGACAACCGACGGGGACAAGAACACTTCAGGAATCACGTATTACGAATGGAACTTTGGCGACAACGAAACTGTATCGGGCAACTTCGAAGAAGCAGCCTCTGTGAAACATTTCTACAGCAAGCAGGGGATCTACAACGTGTCTTTGACTGTCACGGATCAAGATGGAGTCAAAGACAGCAAGTACTTCCAATTGTATGTGGCCACTCCTGCGGCTCGCATCGAAACCACACCTTCTTCAGGAATTTCGGGTACGACCTTCACTTTGGACGGATCTTCTTCCACCGCAGATGTGGGGTCGATCAGTTCTTACAAATGGTCCATCACCAATGAAGATGGAACGCCAGTGACTTTGTCGCAAAGCACAGGCATGAGCGTTTCGGTTCCTCTCACCGATCCAGGAATTTACGACGTGGCTCTCAATGTTTCTGACACCTCAGCAAAATCCGACAGTGCCACTGCCTTCGTGGTCGTGGAATCTCAAACCCCTGTCGTGACTTACAAGTATTCCGTCGACAACGAAAATCAACCTTCCATCGTGAGCTTTGATGCTCGCGACAGTTACGATCCTGACCCCAAAGACACCCTGACTTATTCTTGGGATTTCGGAGGATTTGAAGGCGAAGATTACACCATTCTTGAGCAATCGAACGATCTCTCTGAAATGAAAGTTCAGTATTTGAAAGCAGGTTCCTACGATGTCGTATTGACCGGGCACGATCAACACGTTGCAGCCATTCAACAAAGCGATACAGCAACCGCAACCATCAAAATCAATTCGGTCCTCGATGTCGATTTGAGTGTGAACGGAGACGAAGCTCGTCACTTGGATGCAAATGGACAAGCCGATGTGGAATTCACTGCCGAAACAGAATTCGGTTCGGCTTTCCAAATCGATTATGGTGATGGAGAAACCGATTTCACCGACACCGTCACGAACGGAAAATCCATTTTCACTCATACTTATAAACAAGCAGGAATTTTCTACGTCACTTTGACGACCTATGACGATACGGAAGAACAAAACAGCAATACCGACAAAGTTCGCGTTTATATTGGAGCAGGCAATGCGCCCATCGCCGTGATTGGAATCGGTAGCGATGGAGAGGACATTGGAGCAGGTCCTACTTTTGTGGGAAGTGTTAAGACCAAATTCACTTTCTCTGCCGACAGTTCGGTGAATGTGGATGGAGCCGACAACAATTTGACCTACAGCTGGAATTTTGGAGACGGAACCACCGCCTCACAATCCACTGTGACTCACAAATTCACCGAAAAAGTTTCTTACACAGTCACGCTCACCGTTAAAGACAAAAGCGATCCTACGATCAGCGATCAAACGACGGTTGTCGTCGACATTCAAGGAATCGAACCCACCATTCAAGGCATCACAGTGGTGCCAGAAACCACAACCGAACCCACCACACCGCTCAATGTGAATGTGTCCGTTTCCGCCTCTGACGAAGATGGAAAAATCACTTACATCAAAGGCTGGTATTACGACTTGGACGACTCCGCAACAAAGATCGGAACCGTGACTTCTGAGTCCGGAAGTTTCTCTCTCAAAATCAATACCAATGGGGAGGAAGGTGAGACTAAAGAATACGGCTTTGCTGTAGAAGTGACCGACAATGACAACCAAACGGTTTCAAGCATGGACGTGCTCGATCCTTCCAATGTTCCAACCCTTTCGGTTGTGAACGGACCCAACGACACTCCTGTTGCCGCGTTCTCAGTGGACAAATCCTCCGCCTACGTGGGCGAAGAAATCACATTCTCAAGTCTCGCTTACGATCCAGACGGAACCATCGTGAACTATTGGTGGGACATTGAAGGCGACGGATTCTACAACAACGAACCCACGCAAGAAGGCTCTTACACCTACGCTTATTCTCAAGTCCACAACGATGGTATCAATGTGAAACTCAAAGTGGAAGACAGCGCCGGCGCTACAGCCGAATCTGAAGCAGTGACGATTTACGTCGATTCTCTCGCAAAAGATCCAGACGCCAAGTTCTTAGCAGACATTTCTGGAACCACCGTTCAGTTCACCAACAATTCCTTCATCGACACCGATCAAGGAGCAGAATTGGCAGGAACCTATTGGGATTTTGATTTGAATACCGACAGCGATGGGAACGGCGTTAAAGACGACGACTACGATTCTTTCGATGCCAATCCTTCTCACGTTTATGCTGAATTTGGAACTTACAAAGTTTCCATGACCGTCGTGGACACAGCTGGTCAAACCGACTCAGTGACTCAAGAAATTGAAGTCAAAGAGACCACGGCTCCCGTCGCGGCTTTCACCACCACGGTTTCAGGCAAAACGGTGACCTTTAAAAACACCACCACAGTAGACACCGCTCACAATGTGGACGTCCGCACTTACACGTGGGATTTTGACATCAGCGTCGATTCCAGCGGTGACACCGATGGAGAAAATGACACCGATTCCAGCGTTAAAAATCCAACCTTTGAATACACCGATTACGGTTCTTACGAAGTCAAACTCACGGTTGTCGATACTTATGGAAAAACAGACACGGTGACTCAAACCGTAGAAGTGCCCAATCCAATCGAAGCCTTGAATGCACTGCTCACCAGCGTGCCTCAAGCCAATTCTCTTTCTCAAATCATTTTGGCAGAGGATGGGGATGAAGTGAGCTTCTACTTCTCTGCTGAAGGAGGTAGTGGAGATTACAACTATGTTCTCGACAAAAACATTTTCTACGACACCGATGGCGATGGAGTTCGCGACAACGACAAGGATTACACGGCACGCAACTCAGGTTCTTGGAAAACTCCCTTCTACACTGCTTACGGTCAAGTCGTGACCAAGCTCACTGTTACAGACAATGAAACAGGAGATACGGACATCGCAACGCTCCAAGTGGTCTTTGAAGGAAATCTGGGAAGTGCTAATCTGTTCAACGCCACGCCCAAACAAATGGCAATTCTCATGCTCTGCGCCTTACTCACCACCATCTTTGGTGTGAGCATGGCCTTTAGTTACAAACCTTTACCTCGCCGCTAATTATGGATCAGAATTCCACGCCCAATCCAACGCCAACTCCAGTGCCAGAGCCCGTTGTGAGCCCAGCTCCAACTCCGATGGCTGCGCCAGCCCCCAAAAAAGTACTGACACCTGAAGAGAAAAAGGCGCAAAAAAAAGCAACGCTCAAAAGACTCATGCTTGTGAGTGCTTTGGTGTACGGTGTGGTTTTGCTCGGAATTTTCGCATGGGCCACTTTGACTTATGGAGTTGAACTCAGCATCTTTTCGTATCTTCCCGTTTCGCAAAATGCCTTCAGTAGCGTCTTGATGAAGATCTTCCACGTGCAAATGGCACTGGTCACACTTTCTGCATTCTTTCTTGCTCTCATTGGACTTTTAAAGACGATGCTCACAAAAAAAGAGGATATTGAAAAGAAAAAGAAGGCGTCTCGAATGTCACTCTTCGGTGGCCTCGGGCTCTTTATTTTTGGAGCAGCCTGGCTCACAGGAATTTGGTTCTTGGGACCTCGTTTGGTGATTCAAGATTTGTACACTTCACCCATTGTGACAACGCCTGCTGTCACCATCGGTTTGACTTCACCGATCGAAATTTCTTTTGATGCAAGTCGTGTGCCCGTTGATACAAAGAGCAACACCATTCTTTCTTACACATGGGACTTCGGCGACGGAGCCACTTCAACCGGAATGAGCACCGCTCACACTTACACTCAAAAAGCCCAAGGGGATGGAGTGTACACCGTGAGACTCACCGTTCGTTTCATGGACAAAGTGAGTGGCGAACAGTTTGAGGACACCTTCCAAACCACTGTGGTGATTTCCAATGAAAAAACAGCGGCTTACTTCACTGCAAATCCAGAAAGTGGAGAGTTGCCTTTGAAAGTGCACTTCGATGCAACCAGTTCTTACGATCCTGATGGAGAAATCGTGGCCTACGATTGGGACTTGGATGGGGATGGAAATTTTGACGACGGAACCGGTGAAGAAGTGGATTACACTTACACCCAAGAAGGGGACTACGACGTCACGCTTCGTGTCACGGACAACAGTGGGGAATACAACACTTTGACCATGACCATCGAAGCGGGAAGCATTGGTGGACTCCGTGCGACCATTTCCACCAACGTCAGCGAAGGTGAACAATATTACGTCAGCCAAAAATACAAATTCGATGGCTCACTCTCCCAAATCAACACGGGTAAAATCACCAAATACTCTTGGGATTTTGGGGACGGAACCGATCCCGTAAAAACTCGTTCTGCGGAACACAGTTTCGACAAGGCGGGAACCTACACCGTTACTCTGAGTGTTCAAGATGCTGAAGGCAACACTGACGAAAGCACTTTGGATGTGAAAGTGATTGAAGAAGGAACCCCACCCGAAGCGAGCATCACCACCACTCCTGCTTTGACTTCAGGAAAGGTAACGGGAACTGTCCCCTTGGCTGTATCGTTCGATGCGAACACCTCTTTCGATGAAGAAGACGACATCGTTGATTACGAATGGGACTTTGAAAACGATGGAAAAGTGGACACCACGGGTGACACCACTTCTTACACCTACCAAACGGAAGGAAGTTTTGAAGCGCGTCTCATTGTGACCGACTCAGTTGGGAACATCGATGAAATCACAGTTCCCATTGAAGTCACTGCTCAAGGACTCATTGCTCGTTTAGAAATCAATCAGAGCAATGGAGAAGTGCCTCTCACAGTTTCTTTTGATGCCAGCTCTTCCAGCTACAAAGAAGGCAGCATTGTCTCATATGAATACTCTTTTGGAGACGGCAGCGAGACCTACATTGGTGGCTCCACCGTGACCTACAAATACACCGACGTGGGAACCTTCACGGCTTCTGTGTCGGTCATCGCAGCCGACGGAAAGCGCGATTCCACTAGTGTTCAAATCGTGGTTCGTCCTGTGGCTCTCACCGCTTGTTTCACGGTCAACACCGACTCTGGCAAAGCACCTCTGTTTGTGGCCGTCGATCCTTCTTGTTCAGAAGGGACCATCGACACCTACAAATGGGATTTCGGAGACGGTGAAATCAGCTTCGATCGCAAACCCGACACTCACACCTATTCAACAGTAGGCACCTACACGATCTCACTCGAAGTCACGAGCGCAGAAGGAATTGTGGATGTGTTCGAAAACCAAATCACGGTTAAGTAGAACAAAGAAAAGGAACTTTATCCTCAGCGCTCCGGGCCGCTAGGCCAAGTCTTACTTTCGGCCAAAGTTCCTTTTCTTTGGCCTAATCCCGATTTGGTTTCACAAGGTTTTCCAAAGCGATGTACTTTTTGTACTTCTCAGGAACCAAACTCACAAAAGGGACCTTTTTCTTTTTGGCTTCCTTCACCATTTCTGCCACTTCATGATAACCCAAAACTGGAGCAAGAGCCGTTGCCATGGCAACGCCTTCTTCTAAAGTTTGTTTCATTTGAGCAGTGTTGGCGGTGATGCCTTCGATGCAATGTTCACGCAGCATGGTGAAGCCGTTGGTCATGATTTGAATCGCATGCAACATGTCGATCATGATGAGCGGCGTATACCAGTTGAGTTCCAACTGTCCACGTTGAGCGGAGATGGCAATCGCATGATCCATGGCCATGCTTTGCACGCAAATCATGCTAACGCACTCTAAAACAGAAGGATTGACCTTTCCAGGCATGATGGAAGAACCAGGTTCCACTTCGGGGAGTTGAATTTCGCCAAAAGGCCCGCTGGACAGCAGACGTAGATCGTCGCTCATGCGCAGCACTTCGGTGCTGAGGCCGCGGAGTGCTGCAGAAACTGAAGCGAAAACTGCCATGCTGTTGTTGTTTTCAAAAGGATTGAGCGGCTTGAAGTCGATGCCAAGTCTCTTCCCCAAATTCTTGCGCATTTTGTCGGAAAATTTTGGATGGGTGTTGATTCCACTTCCTGTGGCGGTGGCACCAATTCCTGAATAGGTGAGTTCTTCGGCGGCAAGATCCAAACGTTCCAAGGCATGCTCAATGGCACTGGCATGCGCCATGAATTCTTGCCCCAAAGTCACAGGCACAGCGTCTTGCAAGTGCGTGCGTCCCACCTTCAAAATCTTTCCAAATTTAGCACCTTTCTTTTCGAGCGCTTTGATGAGGTCTAAAGTGCTGAGTACCAATCCTGACAAATCAATGAGCGTCGCCAAACGAATGGCGGTGGGAATCACATCGTTGGAGGACTGACTCATGTTCACATGATTGTTGGGATGCACCGGTTTGTATTCCCCTTTTTTACCACCCAAAATTTCGCTCGCACGATTGGCGAGGATTTCATTCAAGTTCATATTATAAGGAGTTCCGGCCCCTGCTTGATACACATCGAGTTGAAAGTCTGCATCGAATTCTCCATCCAAAAATTCATTCCCCGCTTGCACAATCGCCTCGGCGCTTTTCTTAGGAAGATGTCCGAGTTCTGCATTCACTTCTGCGGCCGCCATCTTGATGAAAGCGAGTCCAATGCGGAAGGAATCCGGAGCCTTCATGTCCGAAATTTTGAAGTTGGCCAAAGCACGAGTTGTGAAACTGCCTCCATAACTTTCTGCAGGAACTTCAACGGGTCCGATAGCATCGATTTCTGTACGGGTTTTGGGTGTGGAGGGCTTCATTTTCGAAGGGTTATGGATTGATTTTAGCACCTAAAAAGCCTTGTGCAACGATATAGGTTTCGTAACTGCGATCGCGGCACGCTTCAGGTTTAAATACATGGACTTCACGGAATTGTCTTTTGATTTTTCTGAGCACGCGTTGAAACTCACTGCCTTCAAAAATCTTCCCGACAAAGTAGCCGCCTTTTTTTAGAATTTGAGTCGAAAGATAGGCGGCTTGGTCAGTGAGTTCGGCAGAAAGGCCCGTGTCCAAGTCTTTGATGCCACTGGTTTTTGGAGCAAGATCGCTGGTCACGCCGTCAGCTTGTTCAAAACCAAAGGCTTTCATGGCTTCGAAGAAACTTTCTTTTTCAAAAATATCGCCTTGAACGGCTTTCATATTGTCAAAAGGGAAGATGTCCATTTCTTGCAAATCGATTCCAAACACACGTCCGCGTTCACCCACAATTTCTCGGATGACTTGCATGAAACTTCCGGGCGCAGCGCCAAGATCCACGATGTTTTGCCCAGGCTTGATCAAATTGAATTTCTTCTGAATCTCAAGCAACTTGAACGCGCTGCGCGCCCTATAACCCTTCTGCTTTGCGAGCAGAAAGTATTTGTCTTGAACTTGGTAAGGGTGAGGACGTTTAGGCATGTCTACAAAGGTTTAGCACTAGGAACTCCCACTCGTCTAGGATAAGCGGGGTGGAGTTTTTTCATTTTTTCAAAGCGAAGAATCACGCGGGCTTCAGCACCCGGTAGTTCATAAGCAAAGCTTTCTTTGTAGACGAGCCCAAGTTCGGCTTGAGCAATTTTTGCAGCTTTGAGTTCGGTTTCATAATCGGGACCTTTCCACGCATAAAGACTTCCGCCCACTTTGATGAAGCCCGCTGCGTATTCCAGTAGCAATGGCAAGGAGGCGACGGCGCGCGCGGTCACGTTGTCGAATTGTTCACGATAGGCCTTGTCGCGCGCGAGCTCTTCAAAACGTCCCACCAAGGCTTGTACATTGGGCAGACCCAATGCATCCGCCATATCGGCCACGGCACGAACCTTTTTTTCACGGGCATCCACGAGTGTGAAAAAGGTTTTGGGGCATGAAACCGCCAAGGCGAGTCCAGGAAGTCCACCACCTGTTCCAATGTCCATGACCTGGCTCCCTTCTTTTGGCGTCCAAAAATCAAGCACAGCCACGCTGTCGGGCAAATGTTTGTCGCCAATCTTAAGTCGATCTCCCGCGGAGAAAAGATTAAGCTGCTGGCTGGTCTGTTCCAGTATCTGCTGGAGTTTCTGCAGGGAGGGTTTCATTGGTTTCAGTTGAGGTTTCAGCAGGAGTTGTCACTTCTTCAGCAGGTAAAAGTATCATTTCCTCAGTTGCAGCCGGAGTTTCTTCTGCAGGAGCAGCGACATCTTCAGTAGTTGTTTCTTCCACCTTAGTGCCGTTCATTGTGAGTTCAATGCTGCTTGATGCAGTTTCCGTTGTTGTTGGATCGTAAACGGTCACTGTCACTTCGCAGGCAGCTCCTTGAGGCATGTCTTTCATGGAAGTGAGAGCCAGTTTGTGCAAAGTGGAAGTCGTTTCACCTTCAGCAACGATGGGCAAAAGTTCAATGACATCTGCACCTTCGCAGGAAACTTTGGAGACGTAAGCCAAGGTTGGCGCGCTCACCACCAAATCCAAAGTGGAAGTGCTGGGGTCCACCACAGAACCCGGAGTGTTGGTGAAGGTTAAAGTGTAAGGAGAAACGAGCGAACAGCCTGCACCGAGTAAAACGGATGCAAGAGCGAGGGAGAGGGCTTTTTTCATGGGAAAAGCTAAGGAATAAACTGAGTGATCAGTTGAGCAGAGACTAACACATTAAGCGTACTGAACCAAGGCCAGTGAAGCGATAACGGCGGTTTCCATACGAAGCACCGTTTCACCGAGTAAAAACACCGTCGCTCCTTTTTGGCTGAGCTCAGAGAGTTCCTCGTCACTCAGTCCTCCTTCAGGACCAATCACCAGATTCACATCCTCATTCTTTTTAGGAAGGCATTCGGACAGCACCTTGTCGTACTTCCAAGGGTCTCCTGCCAAAAGCACACCGGTGGGTGGATTCGAAATCAGTTCCCCAAAAGTCATCAGCGGATGAATTTCAGGCAAAAATCCACGCTCACATTGCTCCGAAGCCTCTTTCACAATGGCATGCAGACGGTCGGTTTTTCGAAGTTCATGCACTTGCGTGCGTGCCGTGTCCAAAGGGATGAGTTCGGTGACACCCAATTCAGTGGCTTTTTCAAAAATCCATTCCAAAGTAGCGGGCTTTTTCGAAACCGCAACATAGAGTCTCACTTCGCGAGTGGGTCTTTGCAGGGAAGTGACACTTTCAACTTTAAAACGAGCACCTTTGTTGTGAAATTCTTCTAAAACAGCCTTGGCTTTGTGTCCACGATTGTCCAAAAGCACACAAGCATCACCCTTTCTAAAACGCAGCACATCTTTCATTTGTCTGAGCAAGTCTCGGTCATCGATCAGGACGAAATCTTCATCCAAACTTTGATCAATGAAAAAATGTTGAATTTGTCGCATAGAGTTTATTTAAAATCGTGACGTTCCTGAGGAGTCATGTAAGGCATTTCTAAGGCAGCGAACATGGACTCTTCTGTTTCACCTGCCAGCTTTTCTTCACCCTGATAAATTCCATATTCATTGATTTTTAGCCCGCGTTTCAGAGCCACCGTACGAACATGGATGTTGAATTGTTTGGGACCCGTGAAGTAGAACAAAGCCGCTCCGTAACTTTCGGCATCCACAACACGAAAATCCACTTGCAAATTTCCTTGTAAAACCACGCTCGATTTGGTGTCGCCTTCCGCCAAAATGGTTTGAACTTTGGGGTAGCTCACAAAGTACTTCATCATCGAATGAACCTCTTCCAAAGAGTTGGAATCGCCTCCAGTCGCAAGAATGTCGATGTCACCCACGGTGCTTTGTCCACGACGCAAACTGCCGGCGTATTGCACCGCTTTGATCAAAGGATTTTTTCGCAAATAAGCCAAATATTCTTCTGCCTGTGGAAGGGCCACTTCATAAGGAGTTCGATCTTTGCTGTGCGTATTTTCATTCAGTGCAACAAGAATTGCCGCCTGACTTTTTTCTCCCATACCGGGAAGGGTCGCAAGAGCTCCACTTTCAGCTGCAGAACGAAGTGCACCCAAGTCTTGAATTCCCAATTGTTCCCAAAACAGTTTCACTTTTTTTGGCCCAATGCCGCGAACGCGTAAAATATCCAAAATTCCAGGGGAAAGCTGACTGAGCAGACGTTCATGCATTTCGCAGCGTCCCGTTTCAATGATTTCGATGATTTTTGCATGCAGTTCCTTGCCAATGCCAGGAATTTTCTCCATATCCACATCCTTTTCCTTGATCATTTTTTCTAAATCTCCCATCCCGCGCACCACCTCGGCGGCACGTCGATAGGCACGAACTCGAAAAACATTCTCGCCAAGCACGTCGAGCATGTCGGCGATTTCTTCAAAGAATTGAACGACTTTTTCGTTACTTGTCATACAAGGCTAGTATAGAAGCTTTTGTTTCCTATACAATAGCTGCATGAAAATCTTAATCATTGGCGGAGGAGCTGCGGGGATGATGGCAGCTGTTGCGGCTTTGGAAAGCAATCCAGAAGCAGAGGTGACTTTGCTCGAAAAGAATCCCACGCTAGGAACAAAAGTCATGATTTCAGGAGGAGGACGTTGCAATGTCACCACCGGATTTCACGATTTACGCGCCATTGTAGAACGCTATCCACGAGGAGGAAAATTCCTTCAATCTGCGTTTCATCGATTTTCGCCACAAATGGTGATGGATTGGTTTGAGTCTCATGGAGTTCCCCTCAAAACCGAAGCCGATGGGCGCGTTTTCCCCGTCTCAGATTCCGGTAAAGACATTGTGGGTGCTTTGGAAGAAGAGCTCATCAAAGGCAATGCTCAAATTCTTTTCCGAAAGGAAGCGGCTCACGTTGAAAAAACTGCAACGGGCTTTCAAGTGCAATTGAAATCGGGAGAAGTTTTGGACTGCGACAAATTGATTCTAACCACGGGCGGACAAGCCTATCGACACACGGGTTCCACGGGTGAAGGTTATAGTTTTGCAGAGGGTTTAGGGCACGCCATCACAGCACTCGCTCCCAGTCTCAATTCTTTCATTGTTGAGGAGCAGTGGATCAAAGATTTGGCGGGAGTCTCACTCAAAAAAACTTCGTTTCGAGTCAAAACCAAACAGAAGTACGAATGGACAGGACCTTTCATTTTCACTCATCGTGGACTCAGCGGTCCCGCCGTTTTCGCCTTATCGTCCATGATCGCTTTTGAAACCTACAGCGAAAAAGAACCTTTGCTTTTGAATTTGGATTTTTGCCCCGATTTGAAATTGAATGAACTCGAACAAGTCTTTTTAGACGAACTTGCAGCGAACCCCAAAAAACAATTTGTAAATGTGCTCGGGCACTTGATCCCTAAGTCACTCGCCTCAAAATTGTGTGAACAATTGGGGATCAATGAAGAAAAAACTTACGCCGAGTTGAGCAAAAAAGATTTCAATAAAATGTTGGATCTTCTGAAAAATTGTCCGGTCCATTTGACAGGACGCGCGGCAGGGGATGAGTTCGTGACAGCGGGCGGCATCGACACCAACGAAGTCGATCCTCGCAGCATGGAATCTAAACTCTGCAAAGGACTTTATTTTGCAGGAGAAATCTTGAACATTGATGGATTCACGGGTGGCTTCAATTTGCAGGCTGCTTGGGCTTCAGGGCATTTGGCTGGCTCAAGTGCAGCCATCAACTAAAACTTGAATCCAAAATGAAGGACGGTGGCCAATGCTGGCAGGGCGAGAACGCTCACGCTGGCAAGGTTTGGGCTTTGGCTTAAATCAGAAATCAACAATAGAGCGAGAAGCAAGAGGCCTGAACTCAATAAAATCCATGAACTTTTTTTCGTAGTCACGAACAAAGCTCGACTCGCGATCCAAAGTCCCAAGAAAGCACTGAGACAGCCCAAAATCAAACCTCCAGACTCATAACCTTGCAAGCCTGCAAACTCAAAATAAAGTATGCCGTTGCCTCCCAAAAGGGCACCGATTGTCAGTCCAACAATCGATGTCAATGCAGTGAATAAAAACACGACCAAAACCGTCACGAGATCTTTATTGAGACCCGTCATTTTCTTCCATACTTTTTCAAGAAAAAATCCAAGTAACATTCCAAGAACAAAGCTAGACCCAAAAAGTCCGCCAGGAATTCCTTCAATGAAAAATCCCATTTTTTCACCGAAGATCAAGGCAAAGAAACTCAGTAGAAATCCATAAGAAAGTGTAAAAACCACTGAACTGAGCCAAGAAAGTTTGAACTGTTTTTTTGCAAAGGGCATAGACTTGTTTATAATGAAACCACTTCACTCTACTCCATGCCGTCCTTTAATAAAGATGAACTCAAAGACCGTTTGACTGATGAGCAATTTCGTGTGACTCAAGAAAAAGGAACTGAAGCGCCATTTACAGGGGAATATGATCAGGTTTTCACTCCCGGAACTTACAATTGTGTGGTGTGTGGCCACGAACTTTTTGTTTCAGAAAACAAATTCGATGCGGGTTGTGGTTGGCCCAGTTTCGACAAAGCCGCTCAAGACTCGGCTGTCACCGAACATCGCGATGTGAGTCACGGAATGATTCGAACCGAAGTGGTTTGCAGCTCCTGCGGTGCGCACTTGGGTCATGTTTTTCCGGATGGACCCAAAGAGACCACGGGACTTCGTTACTGCATCAACTCTGCCTCTCTTCACCTCAATAAAAAATCCTGATCATGGAAAAATCCAACAAACACGTCACTAGCCTCAAGGCAAAAATGAACTTGAAGCGCTCACTTTCGGATCGTTTCGCAGATCACATCAATTCCGCTTTTGGAAGCATGTCTTTTTTCATCTTCCATGTTTGTTTTTTCGGGATTTGGGTGGGCATCAACTCCAATCTCATCCCCAGTATTCCTGCCTTCGATCCGTATCCATTCAGTTTCTTAACGATGGTGGTTTCTTTGGAAGCCATTTTTCTTTCTATATTTGTTTTGATCAGCCAAAATCGTGAATCCGATGTGGCCGATCTGCGCGAAGAAGTGGATTTGCAACTCAACGTTCGCGCCGAACAAGAAATCACACGCATTCTCATCATGCTGGATGAAATCCACG
>CAZROM010000023.1:0-1250 GCA_964601715.1 uncultured Candidatus Peribacteria bacterium
GTTCGCGCCGAACAAGAAATCACACGCATTCTCATCATGCTGGATGAAATCCACGACAAACTGGGAATCAGTCCAACTCAAGACGACAAAGAGTTGAAACACATGAAAAAACGCATCAACTTAGAGTCCATCGAGAAGAAGATTCTCAAAGAAATGAAACAATAGGATTCCGTTCTAACAAAGCGATTTTATCGTGTAGCTTTTTTGAAAAATCTTCTCGAAAGTAAGACTTGGCCTAGCGGCCCGGAGCGCTGAGAGAAGTTTTTCGAAAATGCTTCAGCCTAAAACTCACGCTTTGTTAGAGGAACTTCTTAGCTTTTCAATCCAAAGCCTCTTCTTAATAGTTCCCAGTTGATGAAGCCAAGAACGACGCAGAAACCAACGAGCACTCCAAAACTCGTCCACACATTCACGTCACTAAAGCCGAAAAATCCATAACGGAATCCATCCACCATGTACAAAATGGGATTGAATTTGGAAAGTGTTTGGAAAAGGGGAGGCAAACTTTCGATGGAGTAAAACACTCCTCCAAAATAAGTTAAGGGAGTGAGAATGAAAGTTTGAAAGACACTAATGTCATCGAATTTGCGAGCGAAAAGTGCGTTCAAAAATCCTGCGAAAGAAAAAAGCGTTGCAGTCAGAAACGCAAAACTGATCACAAAGAAAGGATGCAAAATCTGAACGTCCACAAAAAAGAAAGTGACGGCATAAATCAAAATTCCAACGAGGAGGCCGCGCAAAATTCCGCCAAAGGAATATCCCGCTAAAATCACTTCTTTTGAAGCAGGTGACACCATCAATTCTTCGATGGATTTTTGAAATTTACTTCCAAAAAATGAACTCACCACATTTGAAAAGGAGCTGTTGATCACGCCCATCATCACCAGTCCGGGCAAAATAAAACTGAGGTAGGGGACGCCCTGTACCGTTTTGATTTGAGAACCGATAAAACCTCCAAAAATCACAAAATAGAGCGATTGATTGATGAGTGGTGGAAGCAAAGTTTGAGCCCAAATTCGAGTGAAGCGAGTCACTTCTTTTCGAACGATGGTCACGAAGGCGATCCATTGTATTCTCAGATTCATGAGTCCATCAGGTTAAGATACAATTGTTCAAGGCGATTGCCTTTGCGAGAAATATCTAAGACATTCATTCCAGCCTTAGAAAGCGCACTCACTAAGTCAGTGAGTGTGTCGCTGCTTTTCAAAGTGACTTCCAATTTACTTTCTTCTTCACTCACCACAGTGGGT
>CAZROM010000023.1:1350-15080 GCA_964601715.1 uncultured Candidatus Peribacteria bacterium
GCTGCTTTTCAAAGTGACTTCCAATTTACTTTCTTCTTCACTCACCACAGTGGGTGTGTAACTCTTCAAAGTAGACAAATCTTTGAGCGTGTCCACTTGCACCACAAACACCGACTCATCTAAGGAGTCGAGCACCGTTTTCATGGAGCCGTGACGCACAATCTCTCCACTTTTGATGATGGCTAAATTCTTACAGAGTTGTTCGGCTTCTTCTAAGTAATGAGTAGTGAGCAAGATCGTCACACCCTTGGAATTCAGATCACGCAAATAGTCCCACATGCTGCGTCTAAGTTCCACATCCACTCCTGCAGTGGGTTCATCCAGAAGCAAAAGTTCTGGCTCATGGATCAAGGCACGTGCAATCATGAGGCGACGTTTCATTCCGCCTGAAAGTCTCATGGCAGTCTGATGACGTTTGTCCCACAAACTGAGTGCTTTCATGAGTTCTTCTGCCTTAGTCTTGGCTTTGTCGTGGGGGACGCCAAAATATCCACCTTGAGTCACAAGAATGTCTTCGACTTTTTCAAAAATACTGAAATTGAATTCTTGAGGCACAAGTCCAACTTTGAGTTTGGCTTCGTTCGGATTTTGAATCACATCATGCCCGAAAATTTTCATCGTACCCGAAGTCGGATTGACCAAGCCGGTAAGACCGCCGATGAGCGTGGTTTTACCAGCGCCATTGGCGCCCAGTAGAGCAAAGAAATCACCTTTTTTGATCTCAAGGTTCACTCCTTTCAAGGCCTGAACTCCGTTGCCATAGGTTTTTACGAGTTGGTGGACTGAGATTGCATTCATGGACTCCATTTATACACGCATTTCGTTGGTCGCACAAAATTGATATCCCAAACATGGAATCGTCTGGATGAGCACATTCTTGCGGTTCACTTTGAGTTTTTTGCGTAGACGACTGATGTACACATCGATGGTGTTCGCTCCCACGTAACTGCTTTTATCCCACACGTAATCGATGATGCGTTCGCGACTGGTGACTTGCCCTTCGTTTTGTAAAAGAAGTTCCAGCAGGAAAAACTCTTTTTTAGTGAGTATGCTTTTTTGCTCTTTATAACGTGCCAGCCGTTGAGATCGATCCAAAGAAAATTCTCCAATCTTTAAAACTTTGCCTTGTTCGAGTAGGGGGCTTTTGAGTAGCAAATCCTTAATGAGGATAGGAATGTCATCCACCGACAAAGTTTCATCCAAGAACACCGCTTGTTTTAGAAAGCTTTTCAAAGGATGCTCCGAAAATTGTGTCTGAGCAGTTCGCCCTTTAAAAATCATGGGTAATTTTGGACTAATGTTGAGTAAAAAAGGGAACAAGTCCTTCCATTGTTCCATCGTCATGGCATCGGGGAAGAAGAGTGCGTCGGTTTGGGGTTGCCAATCGCTGCTGAGGCTGGACGGCAAGCAAACCAAACTTTTGATGTTGTGCCTTTTCAGTGCGTTTTGTAAAAGCGCACTTTGAATGAGTTGATCGGTGATAATGAGGGTGTGCATGGATAGGGGTGATTAGGGCTTCCCATTCTAAATTTGTGACAAACAAAAATTAAAAAGGGCTTGCGCGCCAACGGGTCTAAACGACATCGTTGGCGCGCCAAAAACACCCCAAATTCCGTTCAGCTGTCAGCACCAGCTGACGACAGCTAAAACTTGCTATTTTATAACACATTCTGCAAGCTTTTGACGACTCTAGCCACTGCCATATGCTTGAGAACCTGACAAAACTCGGCTTCACCGAGAAGGAGGCCAAGGTCTATTTGATCTTGCTCCGCAACGGACCTGCTTTAGCGAGCACGCTCGCATTACGCGCAGGCCTCAAACGTGTTTCCATGTACAGCATTTTAGAATCCCTCACGGCGCGTGGCATCGTGAGTTACGAAAACACGCCCCTAGGTCGTCGTTATTTGCCCCACGACCCTGAATGTTTGCTCTACCCCATTGAACGCGAGAGGGCAGAGCTCCAAGTCAAATGGGATCTCGCCAAAAACTGCATCGACTCGCTGGCCACGCTCACGGTTCAAAAAATGGACGCCCGACGCGTGGTTTTTTTAAGGGAAAGTTCTGCCATACTCGACGCGATGGATGAACTCTTTGAGAAAGGGCAAAAGCTCTATGGCGCTTTTTCTGTCGCCTTCACCTCATCCGAAAAAAACTTTTTCATCAAGCTGCTTTCTGTCGGAAATTTTTCAAGCAAAGAAAGCATATTCTTAGCTCCCGAAACACCCTCACTGTGGTTCAAGACCAAGTTGAACATCACTTGCTTCAAGCATCCTTTTCCCACAGAAAAAGGGCACATTTTAGTCCAAGGAGCTAAGGTATTTTTCATTTGTGAGCGCGAAAACTTAGAGCTCATGCTCATTCGAGATGCCTCCTACGCAAAAGCCGTGTTGGATGTGCTGATCAAACCTTATTGCAGCTCCGCTGGAGAACTGGCACTCAGCTCCAACATTTCCTTTTTAAAGGGGTGAAAGAACGTGAGCTTCCATGAGTGCAAATAGAATTTACCTTTTCCTTTGAGCTTTCGTTGATAATTGTTGTTGAAGATTCGATCTCCGTAATCCAAGTCCAAAACCAAAGGATTTCCTATCATTGCCAAGTGTTGGCGGATTTGATGTTTGCGCCCTGTTTCAATGCGCACCGACAGCAAGGACACATTCGCCATTTTTTTGAGCACGGTGTAATGGGTGAGAGCAGGAACCTTTTTATCAATGGTGCGCGCCTGCAAAGGAATTCGAATCGTTCCTTCATTTTGTTTGGGAATCCATTTCACCAAAGCGAGATATTCTTTCTTGGTGCGAGGATCTTTGAAAATGCTTTCCAAAGATTCGCGGTCCCGTGGGTATTTGCCGAACAATAAAATCCCAGAAGTTGGCTTGTCCAAGCGGTGCAATGGGTAGGGCTTGAAATCCTTTTTTTGATTGAGTGCCCACAGCCTCACAAAGCCCTGCAGAGTTTTCGACTCCGGAATCCGATCCGCAGGAACCGATGGCATTTCAGCGGGTTTCTCAAAAGCAAGAAGGTGCTCATCTTCATAAAGCAAAGTGGGCTCCGGCAATGTCTTAACTTTCTTCATTTATTTTCCGCTGAGTTGCTCTTCCAATGCTTTGCCATTGATCGTGACCTTCACGGTCAATGCAGAATCAACACCCGCGTTGTTCTCCGCGGTTTCTTTGATTTGTTCGACAATACGAGGGTCGTCACACACACCACCAGAACTCAAAGTTCCGGAGAGAGCGACGTCCAATTGACTGTCTTCTAGGTGCACGGAATCCACGGTGAGTTCCGCTTCATCGAGTGCAGTATAAAGCCCAGATTCACCATAAGTACTGTCTTTGATGGCGAACAAAGCTTCAAGCGCTGCTTGAACTTTTTCTTCAGCGGTGAGAGTTCCAGTCACTGTTTGATTCACAAAAACCAAAGAGTCTCCACATCCAACAAGTGGGCCACTTTTTCCATTGTCTTCTAAGGCAATAAGGCCCACTTGCAGGGTGGTGTCCATTGGAGCGCTAGGCACTTCAGTGTTTGAATCGTCGTCCCCCTTAGGCTCCACATCGCTTGGTTCGCGAACAGGATGCGCACAAGCGCTGAGCAAAACCAAACCTAAAAACAGAGGGACGAGGCGTTTCATTATTTTTTCTTATTAGTGGACTTTTTTGCTGCCTTCTTTGGAGCAGGCATCGCTACAACGGCATCGCAAGTGCAAGCCATGTTTCCGCAGTCTCCACAAGCTCCCATTTCGCAACTTGCTGAAGTTCCGCAAGTCATCATCCATTTGAGTCCGCTGACCACTAAAATGCTTGGCCAGAGGTAATCCCAAGTTTCAACAGGAACGACGTCAAAGCGTTGAAGAAGCACAACAGCTCCAACAACAAAGGCTACAAGACCGAACCAAAGTCGATCGTCTTTAGAGGACATGGCGCACATAGGTGGCGTGGTTAGATATAACAGAACCATTATGCCCTTATTTCATTCTTTTGCAAGAAAGGAGCACTGCTCGTGACAAACCCAGTCATCTGTGCTACAATGAAGAGAAATAAATCAAATAACCCACACTTTTATGGCCGACGATACGCAAAATCCTCAAGCCGCTCAAGGAGCGCAACCCCCTCTTCAAGTCAAAGTACCTGATGAGGTACAAAAAGGCGTTTATAGCAACGCGGTTTCCGTGAATGTGAACTCCAATGAAGTGGTTCTCGATTTTGGATACCTTCTGCCAAACACTCCAGCGCCTGTGATCGAAGTGGTGAGTCGCGTGAACATGAATGAACGCACCGCTCAATCCTTCATCAATGTGCTTGCGGGTGCTCTCGATGACTTCAAAAAGAAACAAGCCGCTCAACAACAACAACAAGCTGCAGCTCCAATGCCTCAAGCCCCAATGGGAGCTCCAATGCCTCAGCAAATGGGGCCTGCTCCAATGGGTCCAGCACCTATGCCTGGACAAATGGGACCCGCTCCTATGGGACCCGCTCCAATGCCTTATCCAATCAACGCTTAAGGCCTAGCGTCAACTTGATAAAAGAGCTTAAGTCTCCTAAACTGCGAACACTTAAGCTCTTTTTTTATGTCCAATTTGATGGAAGACGTGATCTCGCTCTGCAAACGCCGCGCTTTTGTGTACCCCGGTAGTGAAATTTACGGAGGATTGGCCAACACGTGGGATTACGGACCTTACGGTTCACAGCTCAAAAAAAACATCCTCGATTTTTGGTGGAAAACCTTCATTGAAGGACGTGACGATATGGTGCCTCTCGACTCCGCTATTTTGATGAATCCTCGTGTGTGGGAAGCGTCCGGTCACGTGGCCAACTTTTCGGACCCACTCATGGACTGCAAGAGCTGCCAAGAACGAGTGCGTGGAGACAAAATTTTAGAAGAAAACCTGAAAACCACCATCGCTGGACTTTCGAACGCAGAAATCTATCAAAAGATGATGGATGAACAGATCAAATGTCCAAAATGTGGAAAAGTGAACTGGACCGAACCTCGATCCTTCAATCTGATGTTCAAGACCTACCAAGGAGTGATCGAAGACACCGCGGCTCAAGTGTATTTGCGCCCCGAAACTGCGCAAGGAATCTTTGTGAACTTCAAAAACATTCTCGATTCCACCCGCAATCGTCTTCCTTTTGGAGTGGGACAGTATGGTAAGTCCTTCCGTAATGAAATCACGCCCGGAAACTTCATTTTCCGCACCCGTGAATTTGAACAGATGGAAATCGAATATTTTGTGCGTCCTGAAGACGCTGAAAAAGTCTTCGATCAATGGGTGGAAGATTACAAAGATTTCTTCAAAGCCCTGCGCATTCCAGAAGACAAATTGCGTCTTCGCTACCACGAAAAAGATGAACTCTCTCACTATTCCAGCAAAACTGTGGACTTCGAATACGAATTCCCCTTCGGTTGGGGAGAACTGATGGGGATTGCACACCGTGGTTCCTTCGACCTCGATCAACACATGAAGTTTTCAGGTCAAAAACTGCAATACCGTGACCCTCAAAGCAACGAAGTTTTGACTCCTCACGTGGTGGAACCCGCGCTCGGTCTCACTCGCGCTTTCCTCATCGTTTTGCTCAGTGCCTACGAAGAACAAGCCCTTGAAAATGGTGAAACCCGCATAGTTCTGCACTTTGCTCCTCAAATCGCGCCTGTACAGGTTGCGGTTTTCCCTCTGCAAAAGCAACAGAGCGAAGCGGCAACCAAGCTCTACAAAGACCTCAAAAAGAGTTTCCGTGCCGAGTACGACGAAAGCGGTGCCATTGGTAAACGCTACCGCCGCCAAGACGAAATCGGAACTCCATACTGCATCACCATCGATTTCGACACCGAAACCGATGGCTGCGTCACCGTTCGCGAACGCGACTCCATGACTCAAGAACGCGTGAAGATGGAGGAACTTATATCTTATTTAAAGAGCAAGCTGTAGGGCGAAACTTTGAAAAAGGCGAAATTTAAGGTATAATACGAGGATGCCTTTAGATGATTTCGAATCTCGCCTTCCTGAACTAGCGGACCTTCATGTTCCACTGGGGAAGTATTCGATTACTTTCCAGGAAAAAGAAGGTTGGGAGTGCCATGGGGAGCCAGTACGAGCAAAGTCGACATCGAGTCGGTTCCCTTTTCTGAATTCAACAGATTATTTCGCTCACAATATGTCAGGGGCTATTGCTGGCCGCGAAACCCGCAATGTGCCTGAATACCCTATCTTCTTAGGACAAAAACTCCCTCCTGCACACATCAGAGCCATGACATTTCTTGGAGAACACATGTCGGATGCAGAGTTCCAAGACTACTTGGTTCGACATGAAGTTGGACACGCCGCATTCAATAGAGACATGGCGGTGATTTTACAAAGGATGGTACCTGGCAATGAACTAGCTTATTTAAAAGCCATGTCAGCTTTGGCCAAGTATTCCCGTGAAGAAGGACACATTCCACTTTCAAAGCTATACGATTCGGGCGTTTACCCCACCGATGAGGAACAATTTTTAGAAGATTTAGCAGACATGTACTCCATTTATGCTGGAGCGATTGCTAAAAACGATCTTCGTCCTTGGACTTACTACAAACAATTGGTCTTAAGAACGAATTCTGGCTTAGAAAGTCTTTTTGCCGTGATTGAAGAGCTTTTCAATGAGTCACAAAATCCTAACTACTAACAAAGCTTATCCACCCCTTCCAAAAAAGGGGCTTTTCTGCTATACTAATAAGATTAAATTCAACGTATGGCACAGCTCAATGCAATTTGGGAAAAAATCTTAGGAATTTGGGACTGGATTAAGCAAGTTTGGATGGCTGCACAAAGCCATTTCCCTTGGATTCAGGAGAATTATGTCGTTTTGGTCGAAGCTTTGCTCGGACTTTGGCTCCTCGTCCGTGTGGGACCTTGGTTTGTTCGCCAAATCTACGACGTGTGGGAATCCCACAAGCGTGTGGTGATTCAAATCACAATGCCACGTGAGGAATCTCAAAAAGACAAAGAAAACGCCACCGAAAAGGATTTCCGCGAAAAAATGGGAATCATGGAACAGCTGTACCGTGCGGTGCACGAAATCCATGAGCTCAATCTGTGGAATCAAATTTTGGTGAAGATTTTCCAGCGAGACACGATCAGCTTTGAAATTTTCGCAAAACACAAAGACATCACGTTTTATTGCACGGTTCATCCTTATTACAAAGAAGTTTTAGAGAAACAGATCACTTCTTTCTATCCAACGGCAGACATCGCGTACATCAACTCACCCAATCTAAAAGGAGACGGGGAGAAGAAATGGCTCAGCAAAAAAGGCTACTATTTGTTCACAAAAAATTCCAACTGGTTGCCTCTCAAGACCTACAAAACCATTGAGAATGATCCTCTCAACGACTTAACCAATGTGCTTTCACAGCTTCAAGAAAATGAAAAAGCCGTGATTCAATTGATGATTCGTCCTATGGATCCAGCTTGGCAAAAGGAAGCAAACGCTTTTGCAACGGCTAAATTTAAAAACCAAGACACGAAACCAAAGGGAATCTTTAGAAGGCTCTTGAGCCCATTCAGTTGGCTCTTCACGGCTATGATCTTTGGCTACGATCAAGCAGAGAAAAACAGTCCTCCTCCCGGAGCAAAATCAGGAGATTCCTACGTTCGTATGCTTCAAACGGAAGAAGAGATTGCAAAGCGTATCGGTGAAAAATCGAATCAGGTGGGTTACGAAACCGTCATCAGAATTATGGCTGCCTCTCCTGGTGGAGAGTCTCGTTGTGACTCCATTTTGGATGGACTTTTTGTGGCCTTCAACACCACGAAAGATGCGGCCTCCAATTGGTTTCAAGCACGTCGTCTCATCCCCATCGATTTCATCAACAGTCCTATTTTGTACAATAGTTTGAAAGATCGAAACTTCCAATTTGGAGAAAAATCTTCCATCCTCACACCTGAAGAACTCGCCACGGTCTTTCACTTTCCAAACAGTCGTTACAACTACACTCCGCTCATCAAATGGATGTCTTACAAGGTTTTGCCAGCGCCCACCGACATGGGGGAAGAAGGAATTTCGCTTGGTTACAACGTCTACCGTGGAGTCAAAAAAGAAATCCATTTCGCTCGCAAAGATCGACGCCGTCACCACTACATCATTGGGCAAACAGGAACAGGTAAATCCGCCTACATCAGCCAAATGGCGCGCCAAGACATTGCCCGTGGCGATGGAGTGTGTGTGATCGATCCTCACGGAGATTTGATTGAAGACATTCTGCAATACATCCCTAAAGAACGCGCCAAAGATGTGATCGTTTTTGATCCTTCGGACGTGGAGCGCCCCATGGGACTCAACATGCTCGAAGCCAAAACGCCTGAGCAACAAGACATGGCCTCCAGCCAAGCCACTGAAATCTTCATTAAAATCTTCGGAGACGAAATCTTTGGACCTCGTATTCAGCACTACTTCCGCAATGCGTGTTTGACATTGATGGAAGATCCCGACGAAGGAGCAACGCTCATCGACGTGCCTCGAATCTTCACCGATGAAGAATTCATGCGCTACAAGGTTTCTAAGGTTAAGAATCCCGTCGTGAAATCTTTCTGGGAACATGAATACGCCAACACCGGTGACCGTGAACGTCAGGAAATGATTCCTTACTTCTCCGCGAAGTTCGGTCCCTTCATCACGAATTCCACCATGCGCAATACGATTGGGCAGGCCAAATCCGCCTTCAACATTCGACAGTGCATGGATGAGCAAAAAATTCTGCTCGTGAACCTTTCAAAAGGGAAATTGGGAACACTCAACACTCAGCTTTTGGGACTGGTACTTGTGGCTCAAGTACAAATGTCAGCCATGGCACGTGTGGACACGCCGGAAGATCAACGCAAGGACTTTTATCTTTACGTGGATGAGTTCCAAAACTTTGCCACCGACACCTTCTGTTCCATTCTCTCCGAAGCTCGTAAATACCGTTTGATTTTGACCATGGCCCATCAGTACATTGGGCAGCTCACCGTGACCAAAGGGGGAAGCACCAGCACTCAAATCCGCGACGCCGTCTTCGGTAACGTGGGTACGCTGCAATCCTTCAAAGTGGGTGCGGAAGACGCAGAATACTTGGCTAAAGAATATGCACCGGTGCTCACCGAACAAGACATCATCGGTATCGCCAACTACAAGGCTTACATGAAGATCAACGTGAACAACGCCACTTCTCGTCCTTTCTCTCTCGAAACCGTTTTTGATGAAACGAACAAGAGTGAGAAAGTTCGCCAAGTCATCAAGGAATACTCTCGCATGAAATACGGACGAAAACGCAGTTTCGTGGAACAAGAGATTGCGGCTCGCATTGGAATCAACGTCGATGATCTTGGAAAGGAAGTGAATTCCGATTACACTGCAACTGGTCAGGCGCCAGTGGTGCCTGAAGCACCTCACACGCCTCTCACCACGCCGACGCAAAATGCAGGTTCCTGAAGAATACAACGTCCTTCACATTGGCCCAGAAAACGCCACCGCTTTAGATCAACTCATTGTTTCTGAAGCAAAAAAAACCAAGCTCGCAAAAGTGGGCACTCGGGTTTTAGTGGGTTTCGCCTTGGTCCTTGTTTTTGGCTTCGGCACTTCGCTGTACGCAACCGTTTACGAGAATCAAAGCAAAGTCGACTCCTTAGTCGATGAACTCGGCGGCCTCAGCCAAGCCAACTTCATGCTGCAGGAACAAGTGACTTCGCAAGATGCTGTGCTGCGTTCCATTCAAGATGATTTTTCGAATCTCGGCACTGCTCTAGAAGGCGGCGACAAAGACGAAATCGCCAGTCTCTTCACCAGCATTTTGCAAAAGTTCGACCAAAGCAAAGCCGATAAAATTTCAGCCGATCTCATGTCGCCTGAAGTCTCTCTCAGCTCTGCCGAAGACAACACCATCGACATTCTTTTGCTCGGAACCAATGGTTCACACACCGACACCATCATGGTTGCCAGCATCAATACCGAAAAAGAAAAAATCTCGCTCTTTTCGGTGCCACGAGACCTCTACATCAACGGTCGCAAAATCAACGAATACTACACCTATTACGGCGTTGACACTTTAGAGCGCATGGTGGAAGAAGCGACGGGGCTTCAAATCGATCATTACGCCCAAGTGGATTTGGATGGTTTCGTCGAAATCGTAGACGTATTGGGTGGAGTGGACGTGCATGTGAGCAAAGCCATTTACGACGGACTTTATCCCAATTCCAGCGGAGGTTATTCTCCTTACTCAATCGATGTTGGGGATCATCATTTTGATGGGGAAGAGGCTCTGCGTTACGCACGCAGTCGTGAATCCACTTCCGACTTTGATCGTGCCGGACGCCAACAATTGATTCTGTCGGCGGTTCGCACCAAAATCACTCAACTCGACAGCATCATGGATCTCAAAGAACTCAGTGAAATCTTCCAAACCGCGTTGAGCAGCAGTGAAACCGATCTCGATGTGCTCGACATTGCGAGCTATTACTACGACTACCACGATTTCGATCTCAGCACGGGCTTTGTGCTCACCAGCAGCAACTACCTCTACTCCCTCATCAACGAAGGCGGCGCCTACATTTTGCTCCCTCGCACTGGCAACTACGACGAAATCCACGAGGTGATTTCCAACCTCGTAAATTAGGACTTGAATTTGTTCAGACCGCCCTATACGATCCTTCTCGATGATTCAACACACTCCTTTTATCGTAGTCGATCTCGAGACAACGGGCCTAGAACCCAACCTCGACAGCATCATTGAAATCGCTGCCGTAAAAGTAGTGAATGGCAAAGTGGTGGACGAGCTGACTCACCTTGTGAATCCTCACATTTTCGTTCCTCAAGAAACCACCGACATCACCGGAATCACCACCGAAATGCTCAAGGATTCTCCTTTGTTTGCAGACGTGGTGGATGAGTACCTCGGCTGGTTTGCTGAAGGCGGAGTTTTCGTCGCTCACAACGCAGAATTTGACCGCAGCTTCTTCAACGCTCACCTGCGTCGCATGGAACGCGTCGAACTGGCGAACCCTTATTTGTGCACCTTTAAACTGGCCAAGACCGTGCATCCCAATTTGCCTCGTTACGGTTTGGGTGCCCTCACCGAAGTCTTCAATATCGAATTGCCTCAGGCTCACCGTGCCATCCACGATGCCCGCGCCACGGCCGATTTGCTCATTAAATTCCTCAGCACACTTCAGTCCGGCGGCTTACGAGATCTCAAAGACTTGCCTTGCATCCAAAACCTGCCCAAAGCCGTTCAGGCGCAAGATGGACAAGGCAGCTTGTTTTAAAGCAGAGGAGCCAAGGAACTGAATCCTCCTTGAATGTGATAAACCTTTTCGTAGCCACGAGCGCTCAAAAAGCCTGCCGCCAATTTGCTGCGACTGCCGTGCTCACAATAAATCACCAAAGTCTTGTCGGTCGGAATCTTATCCATGTTCGTAGGAATCGTATCCACCGACATGTTCTTTGCCATTTCCAAATGACCTGTCTCAAACTCCGCCGGCGTTCTCACATCGAGCACCAAACAGCTTTCACCTTGAGCTTGAATAAAGGGGAGGGCTTCTGCGGGTTGAAGGGTTTGAAACATAGGTTCGAGAGTTACTAACTTAAGTTCATTGGACGCTTTTCTTGAAACTTTTTCAAGATTATTCTTCGAGCTTTATGGGAGTCATTTAAAAACGTCCTAGTCCGTCGGGGCGAAAAGTTCTTCTAGAGTAATTTATGCCTTTCCATTCTCTCAATTACTTTACTACGTGCCGCACTTACATCGGTCGCAACATCATTTTCAGGGGCCTGCGAGGCAGAGCGACGCGTTTCAGCTCTTCGTATGTATTCTTTTAAACCATCGAGATCTCTCACGGGTCGATCCCAAATCTTAACTCCATTCAAAGTTCTCAAGAAATTATCGTAGTCTTCGGTGCCTTCGTCGAGCTTGGCTAGATAAGCTGCCGCACTTTCTAGGTAAGCACGAATTTCTTGCTTGGCCAGTTGATACGCAAATAGTTCATATCCATTTGGGCTCGCGCTCACAAATGAATTCATACTTTTAGCAAATGATCGATCAAACTTAGCTTGTTTTTCACCAAGCGAATCATTGTAGGAGCCGTAACTTGCCTTGCTTCTTAAGGCAGTTCTAAGGGTCTGAATAGATAAATTAAAATCTGCTTTCAGCTCATCGATATTTTTCTCTATTTCAGACATAGCTTTGAAATTAAAAAAAGTTAAATTTAAAATATGAGAAAACTAATGACTCCCTCCAGAAACCTCTACAACTTGAGAAGTTACAGCAGAGCGAGCCCCTGTTACATTTGCTTTAGTTTGAACGCCGGTACTAATTCTTTTGTCCATTGCCCTTACTTCCTCATCTGTAAAAATTCCGGAAGCTCTAACTGTAGCAAGTGCAGCAACTTGATCAGCGGACTTCACTTCGGTTTCAATAGCCCAAGCAATTACGCTATTGCTCAACTGAACTTTAGCTCCATTGATTTGATCGAGATCACCTGACTCCATTGCTTTACGCAATTGTTCAAGACCTCTTTCTGCTGAATCACTCATAGCCAAATATTCTGGAATTCTTGCCTCTGGTCGTATTCCTGCTGCTTCCATAGAAATGGTTTAGTTAAATATATTAAATCAACAAATTCCGAGATACGTCAAATCTGGTTGACCTCATTGGACGATCTTCGAATCTTTTTTACTCAGCTCTAAATGAATTTAAAAAGTTTAAAATCCTTAATGCTGGGCTTTTGGTAGAGGTGCGTTGGGATCGCGGATGGGACAGTCCTTATTTAAACAATTTGTACATTGAAGCCCAAAAGAGTTGATTAAGACAGCTAAATCCGTGGTCGGAGCTATAAGATCATCGTTTAGACGCATATCCGCACTCCTTGCTGCTAAAAGATTTCGAACAGACTGTAATTGTGGTCTCGTAAAACAAACATCAGGATTAATGAAGCCCCTAGCAGTGTCAAGTATCTGGTTTAGAAAACCAGCATTGAACTGTACCTTTAAAAATATCATCTCTTCTTATGACATCAAAAGCTTGATCTACCGTTAAGCCGTTTTCTGGAGATATATTCTTACTCATCTTTCGAATCATGACATAATACTTCTATTACGTCAAATCTGGTTGCGGGGGTTGGATTCGAACCAACGACCTCCGGGTTATGAGCCCGACGAGCTGCCACTGCTCTACCCCGCAGAGGGACTATACGTAAAAGTGCCAGAACTGGCAAGCCATCTTGACCCGAAGAAAAAAGGAGCCTAGCCTAAGGGCACATCTAACCCACACCTTATGATGGTTGGAGCTTATGGTTCTGAAGGCTGGTCCGTCCTTTTCGGGCTTGGAATGGTCTTCCACATGCTGTTTTGCATGGTTTTATTCTTTGGACTTTTGTCTGGAGTTGTTTGGATGTTCAGGTTCGCAACCGTTAAAGAACTCCGCAAATTATTCAAATTGGGAGTGATGATTGGAGTGATTGGTTTGATCCTTTCTGCACCTCTCATGTTTTGGGGCGCTCAAAGCTGGGAAGGAACGAGAAGCGGCACTTGGGATGAGGACAGTCGTGGACGCGGAATGATGGATTGGTACTTTGATGATGAAACAAGCACCACCACAGAAACCGTGGTTGAGTAATCCGTTATTCAAGCACTGAAAAAGCCCCGATTCGGGGCTTTTTTGATTGTGATTCTGGTGGCTGGAGGCAGATTTGAACTGCCGACCCCGGGCTTATGAGTCCCGTGCTC
>CAZROM010000024.1:0-12800 GCA_964601715.1 uncultured Candidatus Peribacteria bacterium
ATGAGTGAGTTCATGATGACTTTCTTTGCGATGCCTGTCTTTTCCTCGTCTCCTTGAGAAGTGACATACATGAAGCCTCCCACCACGATTCCCAGCATCATGATTGGCCCGATGAAACTGACCATGATGTTGCTGACTGCCACCATTTGTCGAATCAATTCGTTTTGATCGAGCTGAATGATGGTTGCCTCAGCGTCGGAGCTATAACTGGTGACATAGAATATTTTTCGAATGAAGAGATCTGAAACAATCACGAGCAAAAGTCCCATGGCACTCAAGGAAAGTTGTTTTTTTGCCTTACTCACATCGTCGTCGTTGTCGCCCGACATGACCATCGTGGCACCGGCGCGAACCGACATGAGTGTCGCCAAACTTCCCAAAAGGTACTTGAGAAAAGTGATGATGAGTTGAGTGGCATTGTCAAAAATCTGAACTCGTTCTGTGAATTTGGAGGGATCGTCGATGAAGTTCCCCTGCCTGTAGTCGAAAACTTCTGAAATTGGACCTGCGATACTGATCATCAAGAGTCCAACGACACCATAAGTGATGGATTTGCGCTGTGTTTTCACAGTTTCCTCGTTGTCTCCCGAAATCACCATGGTGAAACCAGAAATGACAATGAACAAAACAGACATGGCTCCGAGAATGATGCGTAAATTGCGCGCCACGGGGCCGAGAAAATCTTCCAATTTTTCAATGGCCGTATCCCCTTGAGGAGTGGCCACATTCAAGCCTTCGGTTCCAGGAAGAGGCATGAAACTTGCGGCAAAAACGGAATGAACAGGCGCTAAAACAGCACTGAGCACCGCTCCGAGTAGAGCGGCAAACATCAAGCCGTAAACCTGTTTTTTTGATTTCAGTAGTGCCATACGTGAAATTAATCTCCATATTGTATCATAAAATTCAGGTTTGTGGAAGGTGAGAAGAGACCTTTGCCCTGAGCGCTCCGGGCCGCTAGGCCAAGTCTTACTTCAGAACAAAGCTCTCTTCTCACCTTCGCGGTGACTTTTACCCTGGCGCTCCGGGCCGCTAGGCCAAGTCTTACTTCAGAACAAAGCTCTCTTCTCACCTTCGCGGTGACTTTCGACAAAGACAAACTAACAAATCACTTGATTCTATTTGAAAACGGGGTGTAGAATTGATCTCGCATAAAGGCCCAAGGCTTTTTTGCCATAACTAACGCATGTATGACTGCTAAAAAAACCGCATCCGCAAGTAAGAACCCTATCGTTGCATATTTTTCTGGAGCTTTTGAAGAATTCGGAAAGATCACCTGGCCCACAAAAGAACAGGCTGCTCTCCTCACGGGAATCGTGATTGGAGTGTCTTTCGTTTGTGCCCTTGCTCTTGGTCTCTACGACTTCGGGCTCAATTCCCTTTATCAGTTCGTACTCGCAAAACTTTCCTAATTCACTATGGCTAAACAGGCAAAAAACACTGGTCGTCACTGGTATGTGATTCACACTTACAGTGGTTATGAAGACGCGGTACGCGAAGCACTCATGCAACGTATTGAGTCCATGAACATGCAAGACAAGATCTTCGATGTGATTGTTCCAAAAGAAACTCAAATCGTGGTGAAGAAAGGAAAGCCAAAAACAGAAAAGAAACGTCTTTTCCCAGGTTATGTACTCGTGGACATGAATGTGGACGATGAATCTTGGTACGTGGTTCGTAACACTCCCAATGTGACTGGATTCGTAGGATCCGGAACCATCCCAGTTCCCGTTTCTGCTGAAGAATTTGGTGTGATTTCTCGCTACCTCGAAGACGACAATGCTCCGAAATTCAAGATCAGCCTTTCCAAGACCGATTTGGTCATGGTGCTCGATGGACCTTTTGCTGGATATGAAGGCGTGGTCAACAGCATTGACGACGAAAAGGGTAAGGTTAAAGTCATGATCTCCATCTTCGGACGTGAAACTCCTGTGGAATTGGATTTCGATCAAGTGAAGAAGAAATAGGCTCACCCCTGCATTAGCTTCTTTGTACTATGCAAAAATTCACAGCCTTTTCCATTCTGCTTTCCTTGGTGGTTGTGCTCGCTACGGTGGACGTGCTTTTTAATGGTTACTTGGGTGGTGAAGACACCGCCGTTGTTCAAGAAACAGTGGACGAAGAAGTGGACACCTCAATGGACAACAGCATCGACACCACAACAGATTCACCAACAGATACGACCAGTGATGCTCCCGTGGAACTTCAAGAGGAAAAACTCTCCACTTGGTTCACCACCGACTTGCTGACTCAAGCGGGTTTCACTCAACCTGTGGTGAAAGAAGCGCTTTTTTCAGGATTGATCTTCCAAATCATTCCTTACAGCGATTCGTCTGATGCGCAAACCCTGCAACTCAACTTTTTCGATGGAGAAATCTACGTGGGAACCATTTATGAAATGGCCTACCCCACCAGCACAGGCTCCTTTCAAGGTTATTTGAGTCTGCGTGAAGCGGCTAAAACCTTAACTGACCTCGGAACGGTGAACGAGGTGAACATGTACGGAGACGCTTCCTTTTACTTCAACCACAAAAGCAAATTGAAGACCGTTCATATGGTGGCATTGTACGAAAATCGCCTTCTTGGCTTTGAGTACGCTCAAGATCAACATGAAAAGATGAAAAATTTATTTGACATCCTGAAAACTCTTCAGTAGAGTTCGCAGGCATTAAAAAGATTATGGCTCCTAAAAAAATCAACGCGATTGTTAAGCTTCAAATCCCTGCTGGGAAAGCAAACCCAGCACCTCCAGTGGGTACGGCTCTAGGGCCACACGGAGTGAATTTGCAAGGATTCTGTCAAGATTTCAACGAGAAGACCCGTCCTCTCGGAGAAACCATCGTTCCTTGTATCATTACAATCTACGACGACCGAAGCTTCAGCTTCATCATGAAGAAAGCTCCTGCAGCAATCTTGATCAAAAAGATCATCAACCTTGAAAAAGGATCTGCAGTTCCTCACAAAGACAAAGTTGGAACCATCACTCGTGCTCAACTCGAAGAAATTGCTAAAGAAAAGATGGAAGACCTCAATGCTAACGATGTGGAAGCCGCTATGAAGATCATGGCTGGTACTGCTCGAAGCATGGGAGTGAAAGTGGAATGGTAATTCATCAATCAATTTACGGGGGAGATCGCTAAGATCGTTCGCACCCCATAACCCCTCTTTTTATGTCTCACGGCAAAAAGTATCGAGCCGCGCTCGAAAAAGTAGAAGCTGGAAAGCTCTACCCTCTTAACGAAGCTGCTGAACTTGTGAAGGCTACGTCCACCACTAAGTTCGACGCTTCCGTTGAAATTCACTTGAACCTTGGAATCGACCCCACTCAAGCGGATCAAATGCTCCGTTCTACAGTGAGTCTTCCTCATGGAACTGGTAAAAAGGTTCGTGTGGTGGCTTTCGTTACCGAAGATCGCGTTAAAGAAGCGAAGGAAGCTGGAGCAATTGAAGCTGGATCTGATGAACTCATCGAAAAAATTGAAAAAGGATGGCTCGATTTCGACACCGCCGTTGCAACTCCTGACATGATGAAGAATCTTGCCAAGGTAGCTCGTCAACTCGGACAAGCTGGACTCATGCCTAACCCTAAGGCAGGAACCGTTACTCCAAACATTTCTGGAGTGATCGGAGACCTCATCAAAGGACAGGTTGAATTCCGCAACGACAAACTTGGAAACCTCCACAACGTGGTTGGTAAAGTATCCTTCGATGCTAAGAAATTGGCTGAAAACGTGGCTGCTTACCTCAAGGCTGTGAACGAAAAGAAACCTGCCTCTGTAAAAGGAACCTACATGAACAGCATTACGCTTTGTTCTTCCATGGGACCTGCTGTGAAGGTAGAAGTGAACGCAACTCTCAACAGTCTGTAAGAAACTGGATTTGTCTTCCCTCAAAAGAGCCTCGCAAGAGGCTCTTTCTATTGAGCTTTGGGGTTTGCCCTGTAAACTCAGTGCATGCACGTTTCTATTCAACGCATCGACAAATCCCTTCCCCTCCCCACGTATGCCACAGAAGGCAGTGTGGGTTTTGATTTGCTCGCGCGTGAAACGACGGTGATTGAATCTGGGAAAATCGTTTTGGTGCCGGCGAATGTGATCGTGGAAGTGCCCAAAGGCTACATGCTCGCCATTGCGTCTCGCAGCAGCACTCCAAAGAAGAAGGGTCTCATCCCTCCGCATGGGTTTGGCGTGATTGATAGAGATTATTGTGGACCCGAAGATGAGGTTAAAATTCAGGTTTATAACTTTTCGGATGGACCTGTGACTGTGGAACGCGGCGAAAAAATCGCTCAAGGTGTTTTTGTGCGTGTGGACAGCTTCGAATGGCAGGAAGTGGAATCCATTCGCGATGAAAGTCGTGGTGGATTTGGAAGTACGGATTAGGTGAAAAAGGATGTGGGCTTAGCGCCCGTTTAGAGATTGTATAAAGGCACAATTTTAAGTATAAATTGGCTATGCTCATCACGCTTTACGGCATCAACAACATTGGCAAGACCACGCACGCACTTCGGCTTGTGGAGCGTTTGAAGTCTGAGGGTTATGACGCGGTGCACATCAAATATCCTGTCTATGATTTGGAGCCGACTGGCGTGTTTTTGAATCAATTTTTAAGGAGTGGCGGTGCACAAAGCATTTCGGAGGAAGAACTGCAGATGTGGTTTACGCTCAATCGTTATCAATTTGAGCCACAACTCAAAAAAATGCTGGCGGAAGGTAAAGTGGTGGTGGCCGAAGACTACATCGGCACGGGCATTGCGTGGGGCACTGTGAAAGGCGCCAGCACCGAATGGCTCGAAACCTTGAATGAACACTTGGTCAAAGAAGATCTGGCCCTATTTTTGGATGGAGAACGTCACCGTTCTGCCTTGGAAGCGGGTCATTTGCACGAAGACAATGAAGCGCTCATGGAACGATCCGCCACCGTGCACCGTAGCCTTGCAGAGCGTTACGGCTGGACCCGAGTTGAGGTTGCCGATAGCAAAGATGAGACGGCAGAGCGACTTTGGACCGCGCTATCCTTGCATCTTCCTAAAAAATAAGGTTTAATATTGGCCTAAAACCCTACTAAATGGCCTCCCTGCTGGATGGACGACTTGTCTCAGAAGCCTTACTCGCTCAAGTGGAGCGCGATGTGGCAGAACTGAAACAAGGCGGGATTTCACCGAAGCTGGTGGTTTTGTTTGTGGGCGAAAATCCCGCAAGTCAGGTTTATGTACGAAAAAAACAAGAAGCGTGTGAAAAAGTCGGCATGCTCAGTGAAAAAGCTATATTCCCAGACACCATCACTCAAGAAGAACTTTTGGCTGAAATCGAGAAATTGAATAAAGATCCTTCCGTGAGTGGAATGATTTTGCAACTCCCGATTCCTGCGCATTTGGATGCACCTAAAATCATCAAAGCCATTGATCCTGTTAAGGATGTGGATGGCTTTCAAGCTTACAATGTTGGAAAGATGTTTTTGAGTGCGGATTTTGAAAACATGTCGCCTTGCACTCCCAAGGGAATCACCAAAATTTTGGAATACTACAAGATCGATGTGAAAGGCATGGATGCCGTGGTGATTGGACGCAGCAATATTGTGGGCAAACCCATGGGAATCATGCTGCTCAACAGAGATGCAACTGTGACGATGTGTCATAGTCGAACAAAAAACTTATCCAAGTTCACCAAGGATGCGGATTTGATTGTGGTTGCCGTCGGAAAAGAAAAATTCCTCACGGGTGACATGGTGAAAGAAGGCGCAATTGTGATTGATGTGGGAATGCATCGCCTCGCCGATGGAACCTTGTGCGGAGACGTGGATTTTGCTTCCGTTGAACCCAAATGCAGCATGATCACTCCTGTTCCTGGTGGAGTTGGCCCCATGACGGTGGCTTGCCTTCTCATGAACACCGTTACTGCAGCTCGCAAACAGTCTACTCTTTAAAACCCTTCAGCCTATGTGCGGAATCGTCGGCATTCATTCCAATTCTCCCGTCGCTAATGAACTCTATGATGGGCTCATGATGCTTCAACACCGTGGACAGGATGCGGCTGGAATGGTGACCATGGAAGGTCAACACATCCACATGCGAAAAGCAGATGGACTTGCGGCTGAAGTCTTCAAACAAAGCGACATCGAACTACTTCGAGGAAACACAGGAATGGCGCACGTGCGCTACCCCACCGCAGGGACTTATAATTCTGCTGAAGCTCAGCCTTTTTATGTGAATGCACCTTTTGGAATCGCTTTGATTCACAACGGGAATTTGACCAACACCGCTCAACTCAAAAAAGAAGTGCTCAGCACCGATCACCGTCACTTGAATACGGAGTCGGACTCCGAAGTTTTGCTCAATATTTTGGCGCATGAAATCGAGGCGTTGAATGCTGCTGAAATCAATGCTGAAGTGGTCTTCAAGGCCATGGAAATGGTTTATAAACGTGTGAAAGGCGCTTACGCCTGCATTGTGATGATTGCTGGAAAAGGAATGGTGGCTTTCCGCGATCCCAACGCCATTCGTCCTCTCATCATGGGGCAACGAAAAGACGATCTCTACACCGACACCATTTTCGCTTCCGAAAGCGTGGCGCTCGATGTGTTGGGCTTTGAAGTGATCCGCGACATTGAACCTGGAGAAGTGGTTTTTGTGGACAACAAAGGAACCGTCACCAGCAAGATTTGTGCCGAAGCTCCCGTCTACACTCCTTGTATTTTTGAATACGTGTACTTTGCTCGTCCCGACAGCATGATCGATGACATTTCGGTGTACAAGACACGTCTACGCATGGGAGAAAAATTGGCTCAAAAAGTGAAGGCTGCTAACCTCGACATCGATGTGGTTATTCCTGTTCCTTCGACTTCTCGACACTCGGCTGTTCCACTCGCTTATGAACTCGGCGTGAAATACCGCGAAGGTTTGGTGAAGAATCGTTACATCGGACGCACCTTCATCATGCCAGGGCAAGCCACACGACAAAGCAACATTCGACGAAAACTGAATCCCATCCGACTTGAAATCGAAGGCAAAAATGTGCTGCTCGTGGACGACTCCATCGTGCGCGGAAATACTTCTCGCAAAATCGTAGAAATGGTGCGTGAAATGGGTGCTAAAAAAGTGTATTTTGCTTCCTGTGCTGCGCCTTTGCATCATCCATGTGTGTACGGAGTGGACATGCCTTCTCGTAAGGAATTCATCGCGAACGAACTCACCGAAGAAGAAATTGCTCGTGCGATTGGAGCGGATCAAGTCATCTACCAAGATCTCGACGATTTGCTGGAAGCGGTGCGCGAAGGTAATCCAAAAATTCAAAAATTCTGCATGGCGTGTTTTGACGGCAAGTACCCCACTCCCGACGTGACGGAAGAAGTGCTTCGTGCTGCGGAAGAAAGCCGCAGTTGCGCTCAAGTCGAAATGGAAAATCAAGTTCCTTTGATTTAATTTCACAATGAAAAAAATTCTTCTTGTTGGGAATGGCGCTCGTGAACATTGCATTGCTGAAACGCTGAAGCGCAGTCCTCAAGAAGTGGCACTCGGTGTTTTTGCTTCGGCCGTGAATCCTGGAATCAAAGCCTTGGCGAGTGAGTATCGCATAGTGAAAAGCTTGCTCGATTTTGACGCCTTGAAGGCCTTTGCCGAAGAGTTTAAACCTGATTTTGCCTTTGTTGGACCCGATGATCCCATTGGTGCTGGTGCCGCAGATGCCTTGTTAGAACTCGGCGTGAAAAGTGTGGCTCCGCTCAAAAGTTTGGCGCGACTCGAAAGTTCCAAATCCTTCACTCGTGACTTGGTTGAGAAATATGGAATTGCCGGAAATCCAAAATATAAAGTTTTCTTTGCGGAAGAAGGTCTGGGCGAATGGATGCAAGAACTCGGCGGCGAATACGTGGTAAAAGCGGACGGACTTTTGGGAGGAAAGGGCGTGCAAGTTTCGGGCGAACATTTGAAAACCTTTGAAGAAGGAATCGCTTTCGCCAAAGCCTCCATCGAAAAATTTGGACGCGTGGTGGTGGAAGAAAAATTCATTGGAGTGGAATTTTCTTTGCTGAGTTTTGTGGATGGCAGCCACGTGGTGGACATGCCAGCGGTGCAAGATCACAAACGTGCTTTTGAAGGGGACACAGGACCCAACACGGGCGGAATGGGGACCTACAGCGATGCCGATCACTCTCTGCCCTTTTTGACGGCAGAAGACATTACGGCGGCACATGACATCACCGTGAAGGTTGCAGCTGCGCTCAGGGAGGAATGCGGCGCTGAATTCAAAGGGATCATGTACGGCGGTTTTATGGCGGTGAAAGACGGCGTGAGGCTCATCGAATACAATGCTCGCTTTGGAGATCCTGAAGTGATGAACATCTTGCCTCTTTTGAAAACGGATTTTGTGACCGTGTGTGAAGCGATCATCGCCGGAACACTCGATCAAATCAAAGTCGAATTCGAAAACAAAGCGACCGTGGTTAAGTATGTTTGCCCCGAAGGCTATCCCACTGCTCCGGTGAAGAATGAAAAGATTGAAATTGGCGCTGTGCCCGACGGCGTGAAAATGTATTACGCCTCAGTGGATGGACGCGAAGATGGACTTTACCTCCTTGGCTCTCGTGCCATCGCCATGGTTGGAATTGGCGCGACTTTAGCTGATGCCGAGGCCTTGGCTGAAAAAGCGTGCGCAGCTGTGACTGGACCCGTCTTCCATCGCAAGGATGTGGGGACCGCTGAGCTCATTGGGAAGCGAGTGGAGACGATGAAGGGATTGAGTGCTAACTTTTGAACATTTCCACAAAAAAAATTGCGCATCTTTTTTCAACGTTCAGAAAAATTTAAGGCGAATGAAAGAAAAATTTCAGGATTTCTGCAAGGTTCTTGTTCTACATTTGCTTCGTTCAGCTTGGGGCTAGTTCTGGCGACACTGACCGGATCGACACCGAGCCAGTAGGGGTTCGATTCCCCTTAGCTCCACCACTGAACAAACAAAAAGCCCCGAATTTCGGGGCTTTTTGACTAGCCTGATACTGGCCGGATCGACGCTACTATTATATTTGCGCAACATTTAAAAGTCCATTCTTTACTTCTTCTTTTTAGAAGCGCTCTTTTTTGCTGGTTTTTTCGCAGCGGTTTTTTTGGCTGGAGCTTTTTTTGCGACTGCTTTTTTAGGAGCAGCTTTTTTGCTCGATTTCTTAGCGGCTTTTTTGGCTGGAGCTTTCTCCACTTTTTCCTCAAGCATGGCCTTTTGTTCCTTCACAAAAGTAGCGACGGTTTTTTTGAAAGCGTCGGCCTTGGCGTTGGCCTTTTTGAGCACAGCATCGAGGTCTGCGCGGTGCATGTTCACTGCGTCGGCAGCCATGTCCTTTCCTTTTTCGAGGAAGTCATGGACTTGAGGCTTGCTGGCAAGGTCAGAGACCATGTCCTTCATTTCATTTCCCATCGCTTCAAGATCTTGCAAGAGACCTTTTGCGTCTCCTTTTGCAATCTTTTTGCGAAGATTTTTGCCTTCATCAGGCGCGAACAGAAGCCCTGTGATGGCCCCAGTCAAAAGACCGAGTCCCAGAGCGATTTTACCGGCTTTTTTTCCCATGGCGTGGAAGTTAAGATGACCTGAGTTTACTTCAGATTGAAGACTAGGGTCAAACCAATTCTAATAAGGCGCTGTGCACGTGCCAAATTGGCAATCCAACCACATTGAAAAAATCGCCACGAATTCCGCGAATATAGACACTGCCCAAGCCTTGAATGGCGTAAGCGCCGGCTTTGTCCATGGGTTCCCCACTGGCCACATAAGTTTTGATTTGCTCCAAAGTCATGGGGAGAAAATCCACTTCGGTGGAGTCTTCGAAGCTCACGAGTTTTTGAGTTTGTGCGTCTAAGAGTCGAACTCCAGTCCAAACCGTGTGTGTTTTTCCCTGCAGTTTGGATAGCATTTCGATGGCCTCTTGAATATTTGCGGGTTTGCCGAGAATTTCTCCGTTTAGGGTCACAACCGTGTCCACACCTAAAATGATGGAATCGGGATGGCGAAGCTTCACCTCCTCCACCTTGCCTTTGGCGTTTTCAACAACAAGTTCTCTGGGATCAGAGATTTGAGCAGGAGTGAATTCTTGAAAGATCGTGGGCACATCCACTTCAAAACTCAATCCGATCAGGTTCAGAAGTTCTTTTCGCCGTGGACTCTGAGAGGCTAGAATGAGTGGTTTTGGGAGCGAGAGCATGAAGAGTGGAGGGAAACGATTATTTTCCTTTGACAAGTACAGGTTTCAGCCCTATATTTTACGGGCTAATTTTTAAATCACAAGGAAAAGATGCCTATTATCAAGTCTGCAAAAAAGCGCGCTAAACAATCTCTCGTACGTCAAGCACGTAACTATAACGTTCGTACTGCTGTTAAAAAGGCAATGCGCGCGGTTATGGATGCCGTTAAGTTGGGAGACAAATCTGCTGCCGAAAAGTTGGTTCCTAATGCTTACAAGCAAATCGACATGGCTGCTAAGAAGAACGTTCTTCAAAAGAACACCGCAGCTCGCCGCAAATCTTTGATTGCTCGCACTGTGGCTGCTACTGGAAACGAGAAGGCTGAGGTTGCTACAACCACTAAGAAAAAGACTGTTAAGGCTAAAACCACTAAGAAAGCTTAACGCTGAATCACGAGCATAATCCGTTCACCTTCTAAATCCTGGATCGCATCCAGGATTTTTTGTTTGTCGTATTCCACCGCTTCCCCACGACGTGTTCCGGGATCGTTTGCGATGAAAGCGGAGTCCGTGCTGCCGTAGATCACAATCATGTGGTGTTCAGGAGCAGGATCACTGTAATTGGGATTGGCCAAAATTTGACCGTTCACGGGAACGATTAGGATAGATCCTTCATCCAAAAAACCTTGGATGCCTTGCTCTGTTACCTCGCCTGAGAGAAAGGCTTTGGTGTAAGCGAAATAACCTGTCAGAATCTCCAAAGTTTGAGGGATGTCGGTGAGCGCTGAGGTGCCGAATTTTTGATTTTCCCAGGCCCCAATCCCTTTGAGGTCGGCGGCGGTTTGGTAAATAGAAACGAAGTCTTCTTGAGCCGCCCACTTCATCGCCATCCAAACACAGGCTTCTTCGGCATAATCGGACCAGGGCTTATCCCACATGCCCAGAGGCGCTTGAGTCGTGAAAGGAAGTTGAAAGTCTTCAGAAACCTCTGTGGTTTCGCCTATTGTTGGACGGATTTCATCGAAAACATCTTGAAGAAGAACAGGTTCAATGGCCTGAGTATTAACAGGAGTGGTGCGATAAAAATGATCGGTCACTAAAATTCCATCCACAAAGGCAATGAGGACAATGAAGACGAACAGCGCTTTGTTGCGGAAAGAGTTCATGTGTGAGCTAGGTTGCTTATTTTAAAACAATCTTAGTTTTTAGGCAAGTTTTACTCCGCTGCGCGATGAAGTCTGTCCATGATGGCGAGACCCAAACCTTGTTCAGGAAAAGATTGAACTAATATTTTGTCCAACTTGAGAGCGTCGAGAGCGATGAGACCTGAATAGATGTGAGAACCAATGGCGACGAGATCGGATTCTGAGCCCAAATCGAAGTGCGGAAGCGAGCTGGGAAGCTGAGCCAAGTGTTCTGTGGAGGCTAAAATTCCAACTTTTTCGTCGGTGTTGTTGGCTTTTTCGAGCAAAACGGTAGGCTCACAAATTTCGAGTTTGGTTTCAGGTGCGTAGTGTTTGAAACGGGTTCCCGGTGAATGCTCGGATTTGGTTTCTAAAACGGGTTTGGAGCCCAGTACACGCTCAATGTCCTGCGGAGTGATGGAACCCAAGCGATAAATGTGAGGGACTCCATCCTTGATCTGAAGCACCGTGGATTCGAGACCATGAACCGTGGCGCCACCTTCTAAGCAAAATATGGCATCACCAAAGTAATTTTGAACATGGCTGTGATGTGTTGCGCTGGGTTTACCCGACAAATTGGCGGAAGGAGCTGCAATGGGCGTTCCAGAACTTCTGATGAGCTCCAAAGCCATGGGATTAGCCGGCATTCGCACAGCCACGGTGTTCAATCCACCCGTGACGGCATCAGAAACAGTGGCTTTCTTTGGGAAAACCAAAGTCAGAGGTCCTGGCCAAAAGGCTGTGATGAGCGTTTGTTCGGCTGATCCAACATCATCCGTGAGCAGAGCGAGCTGCTCCACTTCGGCGATGTGAACGATGAGCGGATTGCTGCTGGGACGCCCTTTGGCTTCATAAATTTTTTGGATCGCGTCTTCGTTGAAAGCATCCGCACCCAATCCATAAACGGTTTCAGTCGGAAAAGCGACCAGTTCCCCTTTTTTTATGAGTCCAGCCGCATTTTCTAAATCCTTGTTCATTGAAAATTATTTTGCTTTGGCAGCTTTTTTGTCCATGCGCTCGAGAAGCTTATTCATGGGCACGACAATGAAGAAATAGACTGAGAAGGATACCAAAAGGAAGGAGATGAGTGCGTTCATGAATTCACCGACCATGAACTTGCTTCCGTTCAAAGTGAAGGTGAGAGCAGAAAAATCAGGCACTTTTGCGATGGCTCCGATCAAAGGTGTGAGAACGTCTTCCACAAGCGCGGTGACCACACCTGAAAAGGCTGCTCCCATCACGACTCCGACTGCAAGATCCACGACATTTCCACGAAGGATGAATTGTTTGAAACCGTTGAGCATAGAGAAAGAGGTGAGAAAATGGTGGACCCAATCGGACTTGAACCGACGGCCTCTTCCATGCCATGGAAGCGCTCTAGCCAACTGAGCTATGGGCCCACAATGCGATAGCGGGATGAGTATAGTGCTTTTTACTCGGTTTTCAAGTCTTGGG
>CAZROM010000025.1:0-12620 GCA_964601715.1 uncultured Candidatus Peribacteria bacterium
GCAACGCATCCACCGCCGAATTCAACGAAAACGGATACCCCGGCGGCTGTCCCACTCCCAACCTCCTATCGAGATAAAAACACCTCGGACACTTAATAAACAGATCGATCTTGCTGCGACTGATCCGAAAAGACTCGCTCGATTTCGGATCGTAGATATTCCTCGTTCGGTGTGGATTGTAGTATTGGGACATGGGGGAATTGTTGAACGGTCAAAAGTCTATCCTTTCTCTGCGGGAAAAGCTAAGATTAGTGAAAAGAAAAAATCAGAAACAGGTCAGAATTGTTAGATAAAGTCTATACATGATATGTGTGAAAAAATTCCGTTGACTTTGATTTTGATGAGCACTAAGATCGAAACATGAGGCAAAAAATTCAAGACATCGCAGAAGTAATGATCGGACACACGTATCGTGGAAGCGTGAAGCATCAATCCGATGGAGACACTCCATTGGTTCAATCGAAAGATATTAACCCTGATGGGACCGTCGCTTTTGAAGGACTCCCCAGGGTAGCTCTTGGAGAAACAAGGTCCAAAGCTTACCTTGAAAAGGGTGACATACTGCTCTCATCTCGCGGAACTTTCAGGGCGGGAGTATGGGAGGGAGGTCTTGATCACGCACTCGCAACGGCCACCGTCTACGTCATCCGTTTAAAGGATGCTAAAGTCGACCCAAACTACCTTGCACTCTTTCTGAATTCAGACGCTGGACAAAAAGAGATCTATCAATGTGTCCGCGGGGCAACCATCCCAGCTTTGTCGAAAAACGAGTTTATGAAAGAGGTGCTAGTGCCCATTCTTTCAGCCGAAGATCAGAAGATAGCAGTTGAAGTTTATAAATTGGCTCAGACCCTGGCTAAACTGCAAATAAAAAAACAAGAACTTACAAAAAACATCTCAGATGCCGCCATTAGTAAACTTTTAACCTGCTAAAATGAATACAACGATCACACAAGAACAACTCAATCGCACGCTCTGGTCTGCAGCAGACTCTTCACGAGTCCAAGTGGAGGCATCTGTTTACAAAGACTACGTCTTGGTCATGCTGTTCTTGAAGTACTTGAGTGATCTTTCCAAACGAAGTTATGAAAAGTACAAAGAGCGGTTCGGAGACAACGAGGAGAGGATTCAGGACAAAATGAAGGGCGACCGTTTTTACCTTCCCCCGAATGCTTCCTTCAATCACGTCTACCAGAATAAAGAAAAGGACAATATCGGAGAGATCATCAATAAGGCACTTCATCTCATCGAAGACCATAATCGAGATAAATTGACGGGTGTATTCGGAGGAATAGATTTCAACTCGGAAGCGGTGCTGGGAAAAGTGGATGCACGAAATAAAATGCTCCGCCACCTCCTCAATGATTTCCACAAAATTGACCTTGCCCACGTCACGGATGATATTATCGGGAATTCGTACATGTACATGATCGAGCGCTTTGGAGCCGATGCGGGCAAAAAAGCGGGCGAGTTCTTCACCCCATCGCGCATCTCAGGGTTGTTGGCTCAACTCGCTCAACCTGAACCAGGCGACCGAATTTGTGATCCAGCATGTGGCTCTGGAGGTCTCTTGCTTTTAGCCGGAGCGCAAATCGAAAAACAGGGCTCCAATGATTACGCACTCTATGGGCAGGAATCAACGGGGAGTACCTATCAGCTTTGCAGAATGAATATGTTTCTTCATGGGAAAGATTCTGCACGCATCGAGTGGGGTGATACTTTGAACAACCCACTGTTGGTTGAAAACGATAAACTCATGAAGTTCGATGTTGTATTGGCAAATCCCCCATTTTCTCTCAAAAAATGGGGCGACGAAAACGCAGAAGCCGACAAGTATAAACGATTTTTTAGAGGAGTGCCCCCAAAGGACAAAGGGGACTATGCTTTCATCACGCACATGGTGGAGACGGCTAAGTCAAAATCTGGGCGGGTAGCTGTCATCGTACCTCACGGAGTTCTTTTCCGAGGCGGAGCCGAAGGGAAAATTCGGCAGCAACTTCTGGAAGAAAACATCATTGACGCTGTGATCGGCTTGCCTGCCAACCTTTTTCAAACCACAGGTATCCCCGTGGCCATCCTCATCATTGATCGCTCCCGTGAAAAAGGTGGGGGAAATGAAGACCGAAAGGACGTTCTATTCATTGAAGCTTCTCAAGAATTCAAGCCGGGTAAAGCGCAAAACTCTTTGACGGACGAAAATATTGAAAAGATTGTCTCCACATACACAAAGCGCAAAGAAATCGAGAAATTCTCTCGCAAAGTGCTGCCAGCTGAGATTAAAGAAAATGACTTCAATCTCAACATTACCCGTTACGTAGACACCTTTGAAGAGGAAAAGGCTGTTGACATTGAAGCCAACCTCAAGGAACTCCGCGAACTTGAACCGAAGATCCAAAAGCTGGAAAGGGAAATGGAAGGCTACTTAAAACAACTGGACCTTATCTAATGAATCAAAAACTAACCATTCAAGATCAGCTCACAGAGTTTCTCTTATACACCGCACCCAGTGGCGACGTGAAAGTCGAAATTTTTTTCCACGATGAGAATGTTTGGCTAACCATCAATCGAATGGCCGAATTGTTTGGCACCACAAAGCAAAACGTAAGCCAACATTTACAGAACATTTTTGATGAAAATGAATTGGACAAAAATTCAACTGTAAAGAAATTCTTGACAGTTCAAATGGAAGGAGAAAGAGAGGTTAAGCGAGAGTTAGAGTATTACAACCTCGACGCCATTATAGCCGTGGGGTACAGGGTGAGTTCGCACAGAGCAACCCAGTTCCGTATTTGGGCGACTCAAAAACTCAAAGAGTTCATGATCAAAGGCTTCGTACTCGACGATCAACGTCTCAAAAATGGGCATTACTTTGGCAAAGACTACTTTGAAGAACTGCTTGAGCGCGTTCGTTCCATCCGTGCTAGCGAACGCCGAATTTACCAGAAAATCACCGACATTTTTGCCGAGTGCAGCATCGACTACGATAAAGACTCTCAAATCACCAAGGATTTCTTTGCCAACGTCCAAAATAAGTTTCATTTCGCCATTACAGGGAAGACGGCAGCCGAAATCGTTTACGAAAAGGCCGATAAAACCAAGCCAAAAATGGGCCTCACCAGCTACAAGAACTCTCCAAAGGGGCGTGTGCTCAAGTCGGATGTAGCCATCGCAAAAAACTATTTGGAAGAAGAACAAATTAAGAAATTAGAACGCACCATTTCTGCATACTTTGATTACATCGAAAACCAGATCGAACAACACAAGGAATTCACCATGGAAGGCTTGGCCGATTCAGTGAACCGCTTCCTGGAATTCAACGATTTCAAAGTGCTAGACGGCTATGGCAGCATCTCCGCCGACCAAGCCAAGCAGAAAGCCCTCACCGAATACGACGACTTCAACAAAACCCAACAAATCGAAAGCGACTTCGACGAGGCGGTAGAGAAATTGAAAGAAACTAATAACTCTTAACCATATATTTTATGAGACTAGGTGAGAAGAAAAACATATTTGCTTCAGTGCTAAATGATAACCAGCAAATTGAAATTGAAAGCGAAGCAATCTACGGAGGGCAGGCTTATAAAATTTCAAACTTCAACAACTTAATGAAAGCTCTAGAGATACTGGCTGAACAAATATGGAACTCGACAGATTATGGCCCTATAGAAGGATTAGCATCTGACTATAGCTTTGACGCACACTCAGTAGAAATGAAGAAAGAGGATTTTGATAAAATCACCGCGTACATTTCGGCCATTAACCCACAAGTGCCGATTTTTTTTGGAGTCCTAGATTCAATAGTGGATCCACAAGAAGAACAAGTGATCAACATCAAGTTGCCTACAAAGATCAACTCCATTAAGGCTTTGCAAACATTCAATGGCAGATTGGAGAACATCTTTAAAAGATTTAACCTAAAGGGCGAGTTTCAATTTTTAGGCTTTGACCGTGGAACCAATTGGTATGAAATCCTGATAACCACTGAACTGCTTTATAAATTTTTTCTTGCTTGTTTAAGCGTTGCCTACGGAGTTCTTGTATTGAAAAAGACCTTCTATGAAGGAGAAAATGCTCGGCTTGCATACAAAGCTCACTCAAAAAAAGAAAGTGACAAAACAAAAGAAGAATTTTTAGACACCGTGGCAGAGGAGAAGATTGAAGAAGGTGTGCAAACCGCAATGAATGAGATCAATGATAGAAATGGGAAAACAGAAGAAGAATTAAAGGTGCAGTTAATCAACGCTACTAAAGAGCTCCTAAAAGAGTTGGACACTGGCACGGAATTTCATTTATCACTGAATCCACCTCAGTATGCCAGAGAAGGCGAAAGTGGACTGAGCATCGACTATAAGTCAATGCCGAGAGCACAAATTGATGAGCCTGAAAGAAAACAAATTGAGTCGTTGGAGGAAGCAGGAACAAGCGGAGATAGTAACCTAGATGAAAATGAAGAAAAATAAAGACTTCAGGGATGTTTCAAAAAACAAAAGGCCTGAGTTAAATGAGTGGAAAGAAGTCAAGCTGTCTGAAGTATCTTCAAAGATAATGTATGGCATGAATGCTGCAGCTATTCCATTCGATGGAAAACATAAATACATAAGGATTACAGACATAGATGAACGTACAAAACAATATTCTCCATCACCAATAACCTCACCGGCAGGTAAAATAGAAGAGAAGTATAAAGTAAACAGTGGAGACATTTTATTTGCCAGAACCGGTGCGAGTGCTGGAAAAAGTTACATATACAATGAAAATGATGGGAACCTTTACTTCGCAGGTTTTTTGATACGATTTTCTATTACTGCTGCGAATTCAAAATTCATTTTTTATACTACTTTACTTCCCAAATATAGATCATGGGTCGCAGCAGTTTCAGTTCGCTCGGGCCAACCCGGGATAAATGCAGAAGAGTATGCATCCTTAAATATAAGTTTGCCAGGAGCTCAAGAACAATCACGCATCGTCCAGGTACTCGAAACTTGGGACAAAGCCATTGAGCTCCTTGGCAAGAAAATCAAAACCAAGAAGCAAATCAAGAGAGGGTTGATGCAGGAACTTTTGACTGGAGAGAAAAGGGTACCTGGGTTCAAGGCTACTTGGAAAGACGTAAGACTTGGTCAGATTTGTGAAATTATATCTGGAGGAACTCCTTCCACTCAAAATCCAAATTATTGGAACGGCGATATCGAGTGGATCACTCCAACGGAAATTACGAAATTAAAGGGAAGATATTTGAATACATCAATGAGGAAGATTACAGAGCTAGGGCTCCGTAATAGTTCAGCAACTTTAGTTCGAGAAAATTCCTTAATTTTATGCTCCAGGGCAAGTGTTGGGCTTTGCGCGATAAATCAAAGACAAGTGACGACGAATCAGGGATTTAAAAACATAGTACCTCATCCTGATCAACTAGATGTGCATTTCATTTATTACTGGGCCTTAATGAACCAAGAGTATTTTTATAACATTGCTTCGGGGAGTACATTTATGGAATTTTCAAAGAAAGATCTTTCAAAGGCAAAAATAAACCTTCCTTCTCTCCCAGAACAAACCGCCATCGCAAAAATTCTCACGACAGCGGATGACGAAATAGAAGCGTTGGGAAAGAAGAAGCTGCTTTTAGAAGATCAAAAAACTTTCCTGCTCAACAATTTGGTGACGGGGAAAATTAGAACACCTGAAAATTTAACCGCAAACGTATGACATTAGACGCAAATTTCGATGAAGCGAAACAGAGCCAGCTCACTATGGTGGAGTTGCTCGTGAACGCTGGCTATCAGTATCTCAGTCGGGAAGAATGCTTCAAACAGCGCAAGGGGCTGACGTCCAATTTCTTGCTTCATGAGATCGCCATCAAGAAGCTTGAGGAAATCAATGCCTATGAAGAAAGTGGGGAAACTTATAAATTCTCTCCTCAAAATGTGCGCCAAGCCGTTGAGGAGTTAGAAGCAATCCCATTTGAAGGGCTCATCCAAACGTCCAAAGAGGTCTACAACAGTCTGATGACATTGGGTGGAAAAACCATTAAAGAGTTTGTGGACGGGAAAGGGAAATACTACAACTTCAAATTCATTGACTTTGAGCATCCGGAGAACAATGTGTTCCATGTGACCGTAGAGTACGAAGCGGAAGGCCGTACTCACAACATTCGCCCGGACATTGTTCTTTTTGTGAATGGGATACCTTTTGTGATCATTGAAAATAAAAAGTCGGGGACAGAGGTGCAAGAAGCCATTGAACAGATGAATCGCAACCAGGGAGTGGAGTACTGTCCAAAACTCTATGTCTTTCCTCAGCTTTTAGTTGGAACCAACAGCAAGGAATTTCGTTATGGAACCACGGGAACACCGAATAAGTTTTATGTGAACTGGAAAGAAAAAGAATGGAGCGCAGAGCAGGTAGAGTCAAAGGCACAAGCCTTAGTGAAAGCATCAGTCCCTGAGGACTTTTACCGACAAATCCTCAAAGACCTGAACGGAGCAACTTTTGGACACAAACAGAACTTCGACCGTCTGACAACTGAACAAGACCGTGGAGTGGTTTGTATGTTGCAACCTGTGCGCCTGCTCAACTTGGCTAAACATTTCATTCTTTACGACGCTGGGATCAAAAAAGTAGCTCGCTATCAGCAGTTTTTTGCCATTCAGAAGATGCTTGCCCGCGTCAAAGAAAGAGAGGAGGCCGTGACGGGCGTAAGACGAAGAGGTGGCGTAGTGTGGCACACTCAAGGCTCTGGGAAGTCGCTGACGATGGTGATGTTTGTAAAAGCATTGATTGAAGATCCCGACATTCAAAATCCACGCATTTTAGTGGTGACGGATCGTATCGACCTGGATAAGCAAATCAAAGAAACTTTCGAAGCTTGTAAGTTGAAAAAGGAAGTAGTGAGAGCCGTGACCGGTAAAGATTTGCTCGAGTTGATCAAATCAAAGGACGATCGTGTGATCACTACGCTGGTTCAGAAATTTGAAACTGCAGGCAACAATCGCGGAGAATTTACAGATTCCTCTGAAAACATTTTCGTTCTGATCGACGAAGCGCATCGCACTCAAGGAGGACTTGCAAATGCCGAAATGAACCGAGTGATTCCCAATGCGTGTTTCATCGCTTTCACAGGAACGCCACTCATGAAAAAGGAGCAATCAACCGCTCAAAAATTTGATGGCTACATCGATAAATACACCATTGACGATGCCTTAGCAGACGGCGTGATTCTTCCGCTGATTTACGAGGGGAGATATGCAGATTTAGAGCAAGATCAGGAGAAAATAGATCGGCATCTGGAGCGAATCACAAAAGACATGTCGGATGAAAAGAGGCAATCCTTCCAGAAGCAAATCAATACGAGACTCGTGAAGAATAATCCACAAAGAATTGCTGAGATTGCATTGGATATCGAAGATCATTTTGTAAAATATTTTCAAGGGACGGGTTTGAAAGCTCAACTGGTAGCGCCCTCAAAATATTCGGCTATTTTGTTCTATAAATTGTTTGAAGAAACGGGGCGAATCAAGTCGGCCGTGGTGATTTCCGAGACGCAAGTGGAGGAAGATGAGACCGATGAGCATAAAAAAGAAGTCGCTAAATTTTTGGACGAACTCAGTCACAAATGGAGCAGTGCCAAGCGTTATGAATCTGAAGTCATTCAAAGCTTTAAACACTTAGACGATGGGGTTGAACTCCTCATTGTGGTGGATAAATTACTCACGGGTTTTGACGCACCACGAAACACAGTTCTTTATCTCTCAAAGGACTTAAAAGATCACAACCTTTTGCAAGCGATCGCCCGAGTGAATCGATTGTATGAAAACCCCGGAGATCCAAAAACATCTGGATTCATAATCGATTATTCGGAAAACGCAAAAAACTTGGATCAGGCAATGAGACTTTTCGGCAGTTTTGAAGAAGAGGATGTAAAAAACACGCTCTTTGACACTAAGGAAAAAATAAATGAGCTGGAACAGGCTTATAGCCATCTGGCAGATCAATTCAATCCACTCAAAGGGTCAAAGGACGACGAGGCTTATCTGCAATACTTGGGTGATGAACCGGAACGCGAAATCTTCTACAGAAACATGAGCGCATTCATCAAAAATTTCAATGAATGCCTCTCTTTGAGAGATTTCGTTCATCACTTCGAAGAGTTGGATATCTACAAGATGGAACTAAAAAAATACCTTGAATTACGTAAATCTGTTCGCCTTAAATATGGCGACAAAGAAGATTTTACAGAACAAAAAGAAGCTTTGGTGCGCATTTTAGACCAGTATATCGATGCTCATAAGGTAGAAGCGCTAACAAAGCCAATCAACATCACGGATAGAGAAGCTTTTGAAGAAGCTATCGCAGACCTAGATTCCGACAAGTCACGTGCTGAGGCTATCGCAGCACAGACGAAAAGAACGATCAGCGAAAATATGGACAAAGATCCAGAATACTACGATCGATTTTCAAAGAAAGTGGATGAAATTTTGAAGAAAATGAGAGAGGGAAAAATGGCGGACATAGAAGCTCTAAAACAAATGCGACTTCTGACTGAGGACATGCTGGATAAGAAAGATGCAAGTGTGCCCGATGTGATAGCGGAACTAAAGGGAGCAGATATTTTTTACCGCAATCTTACTCCCGAGTTGAACGAATTGGGCTTGAGTGATGAACAAATGATAAAAATCATCCTGGATTTGATGGGGATCCTCAGACAAGAAACGATTGTGGATTGGCATAAAAATAGTGAAGTGAAGCGAATCATTCACAATAGGATCGATGATTATTTTTACGATATCGTTAAGGTCGAGATGGACACTCCTTTGACAAATGAACAGATCCATGAGCTCGTGGACGTTGTAATGAACTTATGCATCAATAATCACGAACTGTTTTAGCCATGGCACAGCAAAAATTTCGTTATGGTAAGCACGAATACGACTATTTTCTTCGAGAATCAAAGAGGAAGTCAATTTCAATGACGGTTTACCCTAGTCTACACATTTTGGTGCAGTGCCCTTTAGGTTGTGCACAAGAAAGGCTGGAGGAATTCTTAAAGAGGAAGTGGCTTTGGCTGGATAGCCAATTGCGTTTTTTTAAGCAATTTAAGGAGGATAAATCACCACGCGAATATGTTTCTGGTGAAAGCTTTCTGTATTTAGGTAGACAGTACAAGCTTGAAGTGAGGAAGGGAGATATTCTTGAAGTAAATTTCAGCAAAGGAAAAATTCAACTCACGAGTAAATATGACCTGAGGGATGGCCTGATAAACAGAAAAATTCTTCAAAAATGGTACAAAGATCAAGCAAAAGAAGTTTTTGAGGAACGTTATAAGTACATGCTCAAGCGATTTAAATTTGAATGTGCTCCAGAGCTACAAATTAGAGAAATGCCGAAACGTTGGGGAAGTTTCGTCGCAAACAAAAAGATTGTCCTCAACCCGCAACTTGTAAAGTCCTCTAAGGATTGTATCGACTATGTGATCGCCCACGAATTGTGCCATGTGACTCACAAGCACCATTCCGACCAGTTCTACAGAAGCTTAAATAAAAAGTACCCTCACTGGGAGAAGACAAAAGAGAAGCTGGAGCTTCGTTTCGTTGGGGAGGATTAGACCTAAGAGACTCTACTCGAAGTGATTGTGTAGTACTTGTTGAATCATGAGGAGGGCGTAGCCAATGTCGCTGCTGTTATTCACGTCGAGGTAACTCATGTGTTGATTGTAGTGCTGCATGCTTTTTTCGTTGTATGTAATACGCTTTTCTGGGTCTTTGAGGTCTTTGGGCTGAGTACGCATAAAAGTCACTTTAAGAGCATTTTTCTTTGGATTTACGCTGGCAACATTTAAGCCGTTGATTTGAAGCCCGATGTAGTGTCTATTGATTTTCTGTTCGATGCGCGGGTCTAGTTCTGTCACTTTACTTTTCAGCTCTTCAAAAAGCTCGCGGGCTGTTTCATAGCCTGGCTTGAAGTGATCTTCTATGGAGTATTTTCTCACCTCTCGGCTCACGCTGTTCACTGTTTTATTCTTTGTAACAGTGTTGATCGATTCATTTGAATCAGGAGCCTTAAGCTGGTTGTAGAGTATGGATTTGTTGTCATATCGTTTGGCTTCCCAAAGTTCGATAGGCAGGTCCTTGAAGTTGATGGCGTTTTGTTGATAAGTGGTAAAACTATTGGCCACAAAAATAACCCTAGATTGTGACCAATCTATATCATCACGCTTTAGATGGTTTTTCATTCGTTCGTTGTACTCCAAGATAAAGTCAGCTTTGTTGTTCAACATGAGCGATAGGTAGGAATACCCTTGATCAATTACACTAAAACTACGATCTCTTTTGTACTCAATAATAACGAAGGCTTTACTTTCTTCGTCAAAGGCCAGAGTATCGATGCGAAAATTGTTAAGTGGAAATTCAGTTGTAATGAATTTAAGGCCAAAAACTGCTTCAAGGTTTGCTTCAGTAAGTTCTTGCACTTCTCTTTCAAGCTTAAAGGGCTTTTCTTGGATGACTTGCAGCTTACCGTTGGCGTTTGTAAACAGTGGCATTGTTAGTTTGTTAATGGCGGTTCTTCCTTGAGGGGAGTATCAGATCTCTATTTTTCACTATTCCAGCCTTTAGAACTACCAGCAAGCTTATTACAAAAAATAATCGTAAACTAGAAAAAGAAAGCCTTTTAAAACGCATTTTCCTCTTTGTGCAAGATCATTCAGTAAGCCCTGATTCTCTATTACACCATCTTTTCCACTCTCTTCCTCCATTCCTCACGAATCTCGAGCCTTGCATCGTGGTCGTGGAATTTGAGCATGGAGTCGGAAATCACGGTGCCGCTTTTGTCTTCCAAGGCTTGGAATTTTTCAAGAGTGCGACTCCATTGTTTGCTGCGAGCCCAGCGTTCCACCGCGTCGAAATCCAAAACAAATTCGAGTAGTGAGTGAAGCGTTTTTATAAATCCTTTTCGAGGTCTGAAATAGCGTTTGTGTCGGGGGGGATGAGCAAAATATGACTTCAGCCAGTTTTCGTTGGTTCTCACAAAATCCTCGTAGCAGGAGTAGGAGCCAGCAACTGGTTGCAAACTCTGAGCCCAAAACGCCAGATAAATGTCGTAAGAAGGAAGGGCAATCTGCGTCAAATCCGTGGCTTCTTCCGTCACATAAAAGCTCAGGCAAAAACGTTCTTTGATTTTATCGCCATGACGTCTCAGTCCGAACAAGGAAGTGAGCAGGGTCAGCCCCAGTCGAGCAGTGAAAATGCGTCCCGGTTTGGCGATCACGAACAGATCAATGTCGCTGTTTTCACGCGTGTCGCCAATGGTGCTGCTGTTGCACACGGCCACCAGTCGCACAAAAGGGCACACTTGCAAAAGCCACCTCCAGCGCGCAACCTTTTTAAACACACTTCGGGTGCGCGCCTGTTTCTCTTCCCATTCTTGCCAGAACTCAGGATTCCAACGAAAACTCAAAAATCCTTCACGTTTGTGAACATACGAGCTGTCTTTGAGGTACAAATTCAACGCACGCTCCTCAGCCTTTTCAAACAGCAAATACTCGCCAAGTTCTTCACGAGTCAGAGGCACTTCAAAGAGATCGAAGTACGCGAGTGTCGCGAGTACCGCTTGTTTCACCGTCATTTTTTCAGGGAGTTCCATCGTTTAGATTAGGCTTTGTCCTTTCCATTGTCGGAGTCTTATTTTACCATGTGAGCAACAAAGTCCTATGGCAAAATCCCACATCGAATCCTTGCTCGCAAAATTACCCGAAACGCCGGGCGTTTATAAGATGAAGGACGAAGAAGGCCGCATCCTCTATGTGGGGAAGGCAAAGAATTTGAATCGCCGTGTGCGCTCCTACTTTCGCAAACAGCAAAATCGCCCCATGCGCACTCAAAAATTGGTGGAAGCCATCGCGGACCTTGAATGGATAGAAGTGGGCAGCGACCTCGAAGCGCTGTTTCTTGAAACGAATTTGATCAAAGAGTTCAGGCCCAAATACAACGTCCTCATGAAGGACGACAAGAACTTCATCTACATCAAAATCACAAAAGAAGCCTTTCCTCGCATTTTATTGGTGCGTCGCGTCGACAAAGACGGCGCGCGTTATTTCGGCCCCAAAACCGCAACTGGGAATGTGCGCAAAACCTTGATGCTGCTGCAAAAGCTCTTCATGTATCGCAGCTGTGACTTGGGCTTGGAATGGAATCCCGAACAAAACGATCTCAAAACCGGACACACGCAGGTGACCAAAAAAACCATCGCGTACCCTTGTTTGGACTATCACATCAAACGCTGCGCTGCACCCTGCATTGGCAAAATCACACCCGAAGAATACAAACTTTCCATCGATAAAATTGCCGCGTTTTTGGAAGGAAAATCGGGCGACATTGAGAAAGAACTCAAAACCCAAATGGCGGAATTGGTCGCAGAAAAACAATTCGAGCGAGCCGCTTTGTTACGCGACAAACTCATCGCGCTGCAGGACTTGATGAATCCCAGCAAACAAGTGGTCACGTCCCCCGATCAAGAAAACACCGACGTCTTTTCCTTCGTTCTCGAAGGAGGGAAGGCCTATTTCAATTTGTTCATGCTGCGTGAAGGCAAGCTCATCAACCAAGAAAATTTCATTGCCGACGCCT
>CAZROM010000026.1:0-12387 GCA_964601715.1 uncultured Candidatus Peribacteria bacterium
ATGGGATTTCACTGGAGGAATCCAGAACAGTGGCTCGATGAAGTTGCCAAACACACAGATCAGATTGAAGGAGTCTTCACTCATTTTGCCGATGCTGACAATCCTTCCGACATCGGTTTCACCGAGCTTCAAGTGCAACGCTTCAAAACTCTTTTAAAGGAGCTTCAAAAACGCGGTGTAGACCCAAAATGGATTCACGCCAGCAACAGCGCCGGCAGCATGAAAATCAAAGATCCTGTTTTCAACATGATGCGCCTCGGCTTCAGTCTTTATGGCATCAATGTTTTTGACGAGAACGATCCCAGCTATAACGAGCTAAAGAGCCTCAAACCTGTGATGGAATTGAAGAGCACGCTCGTACAGATCCAAGAACTAGAACAAGGCGACGGCGTGAGCTATGGACTTCAGTTCAAAGCCAAAGAACCCATGCGGATTGGAATTTTGTGTGCCGGCTATTATGAAGGCATTCCCATCGCCTTGAGCAATAGTGGCCATGTGGAAATCAATGGAACCCACTGCCCCATCCGAGGTCGAGTGTGCATGAATCACACCCTCGTGGAGCTAAAAACGGAAGCGAAAATCGGTGACTCCGTCACCGTGTATTCCAAAAATCCAAATTCATCTGTTTCGGTTCGTGCACAGGCAAAACTGGCGAAGACCATTCCTTATGAATTACTCGTCAGGATTTCTGAAAGCGTGAAACGGCAAGCTCTATAATGGCTCCTAACGCGATCTTCTTGAGAACCAAAAAGTCAGGATTTGCATTCACCTCCAAGACCGCGAGCCCATTTTGAGTTTGGATGACATCGACACCAGCAAAATCCAAGCCCAGCGAAGCAACAGCACGAAGAGCTAGGCTCTCAAGCTCGGGCGTTATTTCGTAAGGAGTCGAAATGCCTCCCAAGTTCAAATTCGCTCGAAATTCTCCAGCGGATGCTGTTTGAAGAAAAGTACCGACCACTTTTGTTCCCACCACATTGACACGAAAATCTTTTCCATCCGCTTCTTTAACAAAGGGTTGAAACAACAAAGGGACGATGAAGTTCGGCTTCCAAAATTTCCAAAGCACTTCCTTAAGCTTTTCTTCGTTTTCTGCTTTCTCCACAGAAAGTCCAAAGGTCCCATAAGGAGCTTTTATCACCACTGGATAAGCTATTTTTTTTGCGGTGTCGATCGCAATCGATTCATCTTCAACAATCCATGTTGGAACCGTTGGGACTCCAGCCTTTCGAAGCACATCGGTAGCAATCCATTTATTTTTCGATTGGATCAAAGCTTTGTATCCATTGATGACCTTGTAACCTTTATCTTCTAAAATTTTGACCCAAAACAAACGATTTTCTACCTGATCAACGACTCTTGCACGAGAAATAAATCCATCGAAATCACCAAGCGGAGCACCAGAACAAAAAACATCACCCTCTGGAGTTAAACTCAATTCTGGAACGTGAATCAAAACTCCTTCATGCCCTCTTTCCAACGCGGCCTCCTTCAAAAACTCTTCACTTTTGAAGTCATAGGAGTCGTAAGAACGAAAACAAAGGATCCCGATTCGCATGCTGTCATTGAAAGCCATGAACAGAAAAGACGCAAGAAAGAGTTAGATTCTTCTTGGAAAACTATTTCCTCCCAGCCCCATAAAACCTCGGCCACCCATCTCATCCTGAGCAAAAGGGGAAGTGCAAATCAATCGTGAATTATTAGGGGTCACTGCAAAAACTCCTGTGAATTGAAACATCGCGGGCGAAATTTTTCGAACAACAAGTCGAAGCTGACCATTTTTAAAGAAATTTCGAGTTTCATCAATTGCCATCGAATAAAGCACATTCTCAACGTCTTCCATTTCAAAGAAGTCCAACAACTCTCTCACCGCAGAATCAACAAACAAAACCTCGAGCATTTCATCCAAGGAATAGAGACGATCCTGCTTTGGCATTTTTTCTCGAGGACCATAGCTTCCTCCTAAAAAATTACGTCTTGATATTGAATCCATATTGACTGTAAAACGCAGGAATAGTAACACAATTTAAAATTCAGTAAAGTAAACTCCAAAGCAGTGGATGGCAAAACGATGGAAACTTCCATAGAATCTAGGCATGAAAAGTTCATTCAAAGCACTCCTCCTCGCCCCACTTCTTCTCCTCGCCTCTTGCGGAGGAACCACGGTGGGCGACGCCACGACCAGCGACAGCGACACCTATCGTTTTGTTGATTACAAAACCAGCGACTTTCTCATTCAAAAACCTGAAGACTGGGAAAGCATCAACTCCTTCACTTCAGAGTACCCAGATGGAATTCGTGCGGCTTTTCGAGACAACCTGAAGGATGGGGATTTTGTGGCCAACGTGACCGTGATCCGCGAAGACAATTCTGAGAATTTGACGAGTTTTGACGCGATGCAAAAAAAACTCGGCGAGCACCAAGACCATCTTTTGGACTACACCTTGGTTTCTGAAGAAGAACTCACGCTCAGTGTGGGCGGTGGCGAAAGCAAAACCACGCTTTTCACCTTCACCGGAAAGAACGAAAGCACCAGCGAAGAACTCGAGTTCATGCAATTGGCTCTCGCCAAAGGCGACCTAGCCTACATCGTGACCGCCAGCTACGATCCTCAAGAGGATGAATTCACCGTGGACCGCATGCTCACCATGCTCAAATCCTTCGAACTCCGCTAAAGCCACCCTTAACACCCGCGTCATGATTTGGAACATCGATCCCGTTTTACTTCACCTTGGACCTGTGGAGATTCGTTATTATGGCGTTTTCTTTGCGCTGGGACTCTTCCTCGCCTATCAAGTGATTCGAAAATGCGTGCAAATCAAAAAATTGAGCCTTGAGACCTTGGACACTTTGGCGGTTTACCTGATCATTGGATTGATTGTGGGCGCCCGCCTTGGACACATCGTGTTTTACGAGCTCGATTACTACTTGGCCAATCCAGAACAAATTTTAGCCGTTTGGAAAGGCGGGCTCGCCAGCCACGGCGCAGCCATTGGCTTATTGCTCAGTTATGGAATCTTTTTATGGCGCCACAAAAAGGTCAAAATTTTCGATTACGCAGACCTCATCGTGATCGGCGCTGGCATTCCCGTCAGCTTGATTCGCCTCGGAAACTTCTTCAATAGCGAACTCTATGGTCGCGTCACCGACGTTCCTTGGGCCGTCACCTTCAGTCGTGTGGATGAGCTCACTCGCCACCCTTCCCAACTCTATGAATTCGGCTACGGAGCTCTTCTGTTTTTCATCATGATCACTGTGTGGAATCGATACCACAAAGAAGTCAAACCCGGTTTCTTTGTAGGACTCTTCTTCACTCTCTACTTTGCTATGCGCTTCACCGTGGAGTTCTTCAAAGACTTCCCTCTTCACGAAGGATTCTTCAACCTCACCACGGGTCAAATGCTGAGCATTCCCTTCTTCTTAGTTGGACTTTTCCTCGTCTTTAGGAAAAGCAGCAAGAAGGCATAAGAAAGAAGCTGCGAAGAAATAAATCCCACGGTTGAAGTCGCCTGTACTGATCACATAGACCAAACCAAGGACCCCAATCGCCTCTAAAAAGGCGAAGCGGATGAGTTTCACCTGAAACTCCGGCAAGGCTGTTAAGCGAGAAGGAAGAAGATACGAAGCGGTTAAAAAACTCACCGACAGAAAACCAAGCACCACGGCAAAGATAGTCGCATCTTCAGTGTCAGGGAATTCAAGCGGAATCAGTCCTACAGAAAAAGCGTACGCAAGTGCTGCGTACACAAAAACAGTGGACAACATGAGACCCCAGATGAGGCGAAGTTTCTGAATCATAGTTTCAATGCTAAAGGTGGTGCCTGGGGCGGGAATCGAACCCGCACGGCCTTACGGCCACAAGATTTTAAGTCTCGCGTGTCTACCATTTCACCACCCAGGCGGGATGGAATCGAGAAAGAATTGGAGGCAAGGATGGGAGTTGAACCCATTTGGTACGGTTTTGCAAACCGCTGCGTGACCGTTCCGCCACCTTGCCTCAAAAAGCTGGTGGACCGGGAGGGATTCGAACCCTCGACCAAAAGATTAAGAGTCTTCTGCTCTACCAGCTGAGCTACCGATCCACGCGCAGGATTTTAACGAAAGACACAGTTCTATTCAATGGGAATTTGAACTAGACAACTAGGGTGAGTGTATACTACCCTATAGAAAACCCACGTCTATGAAACTCAAAACCGTTTATATTTGTCAGAATTGCGCTCAAGAAAGCTCCAAATGGCAGGGGCGCTGCCCTTCTTGTGAGCAGTGGAACACCTTCACCGAAGAAGTGATCAATGTGGGCAAAACCGACTCCCCCAAAAGTCCCAGTTCGCATGGCTTGCGACGAGAAGCCCCACAAAATCTGAATCAAACGGCCGTCACGCGTGCTCGTGCTCAAACGCAAATTGGCGAATGGGATCAAGTGCTCGGCGGAGGAATTGTGGAAGGAAGCCTGATTTTGCTTTCGGGTGAACCCGGAATTGGAAAATCAACCCTAACCATGCAAGTCTTGGACCGCATGGCAGGACTCAAAGAAAAGGTGCTGTACATCACGGGTGAAGAATCCGTGGAACAGGTTTCGGATCGCGCTCGTCGCCTCGGCTGCAAGCACGAAAACATTCACATTTTGTACGAAAATTCGCTCGAAAACATTCTTGCGACGATTGAGTCCGAAAAACCCAACTTCTTGGTTGTGGATTCCATCCAAGTCATTGCTTCGAGCGAAATTCCAGGAGTGGCGGGCAGCCTGAGCCAAGTTCGCTACTCGACCGAAATGCTGATGAACGCCGTAAAAACCCTCGTCATCCCTACCCTACTGATTGGACATGTGAACAAGGAAGGAAACATTGCGGGTCCAAAAGTTTTGGAACACCTCGTGGACACCGTGCTGATTTTAGAAGGTGAACGCGATCATGAACTAAGAATGCTCCGTGCGGTGAAAAATCGTTTTGGTCCCGTGAGTGAAGTCGGCCTCTTCGAAATGACCGAAGAAGGTTTGCGCGAAGTCCGAAATCCGGGAGAGCGCATTCTCGAAAACCGTCCCAAAAATGCCATCGGAAGTGCCCTGACCATGACCATGGAAGGCAATCGTCCTCTGCTCATGGAAGTCCAAGCTCTTGTGAGCCACACGAACTTTGGTTACCCCAAACGCATGGCCAGTGGTTTTGATCGCAATCGCCTCGAACTCCTGATCGCCGTCATGCAAAAATATTCGGATCTCGATCTTTCTGATCAAGATGTGTACATCAACATCGCTGGCGGACTCACCCTCAAAGACCCTGCCGCCGATCTCGCAATCTGCATGGCCATTGAGTCCAGCGCCAACAAAAAACCCCTCCCAGAAAATGAAGTGATCTGGGGCGAACTTGGCCTCACCGGCGAAGTCCGCAAAAACTTCAAAGACAAAGAACGCGAAAAAGCGTGCGAGAAGATGGGGCTGAAGAAAGGAAGTCGTGTAATAAAAAACTTGTAAGGATTTTGTCAATTCGCTAGAATACTGGTGAATTTATTTCAAAATTTGAACATTCAAGGTAAACTCCCAACTAAGGAAGAACTCCTAGGCAGCCCAACGCAATTTGAGAAATTGGAGCCAAAACCAGATCAGCCTCTTTGCTTACCAGGATTCAAAACAGGAGAGTTCGACGATGACTTAGCACTCACACGTGTCTATTTAACCAATCTCCTAAGAAGCGACCCCGATCTTAGAGACACTGTTGGAAGTCCCATTTTTCACTTTGTCGTGGAACAAGGCGACAGAACTCTTTCAGCAGGAGCTAAAAAATGGGTAGGAGCAATTCCGAGGGAAATCAGTCCAAAAGAAACACAAGGATTTGCGGATAGCGCTACCGAGAAAATCCTTGTTTCGGAAGCCAAACGACTAAGCTTAGACCCAAACGAATGCGTAAGATTGAGGGGGATCATACGAAACACTCTAACAGCCTGTCTCCATTCAGGACTCAAAGCTGTGGAAAAAGCTCCTGCACTCAATGAAGCTTTGGGAGGAAAAGAGAATTTCATTTCATACAAAGAGTTGGAAGCCAAAGCTAAAGGAATTTTCGATGAAATGAGTTTAGAGGAAATGTCTGGAACAGAGCTCACTGAAGAAAAATTAGATGAATACCTCGTAAAACTCCTTAAAAACATTGGCGTTCTCAAAGAAAATGCTGGCCCCAAAGAAACGGAGGCTATCTTAGAACTGATAACAACTGCGAAAAGCAAGGCTTGGAACCTTTATCAACAGCTTGGTCAGAACATTCAGAAAGCACAAAGAAAAGCTAAGATTCCAGGTGCAATAGCTAAGGTGGACTTTCACGGCGAACACATCAGCCTCCATTTCATCGAACACCTACGTGCACTTTACAAAGAAAGTAATGTTCTTGGTCAAAGCCCTGAAGATCGTTTTGAACTACAAACCGCCGCAAATCTCACTTGGTTGATGGCCAGGCTCTTGAGCCACCCCGTCTACCACACCCTCACAAAACACAAAGACGAGGTCACGAGATCCTTTATCGGAAAAGTCTACGGCACCAAAGCGGGACTTTTCCGAAAAAGCGACGCCAGAAAAACACTGTTTTTAGACGACAGGATGAAGCAAGTGACACCCTTCGTTGCTACCTATAAGGATGAATATGAAGTCTATGATTCACAACTTGAAGGCTTTGATGATCTCACCTCGGGGATGAAACAAATATACCGCGGAGAAAAATTATTTCGAGAGAAAGAAGCTCTGTCAATTTTCATTAAGGCAATGCGCGAAAAAATTGAACTGGGGAACATTCCAGATCTTTTAGCGGGCGAAGCAGTTTGCATGGGAATAAGTGAAAATGATCTCGATCCAAAAAAATTTACTAAGGCTAAACGAGTTCAAGAATTCATGTCAGCACAAGCCAGAGCGATAGCAGCTACCACAGGGCTTACGGAAGACACTAGTGCTCTACATTATTCTAAAATTCCTCGCGGCAGTTATCGAATTGAGTTCAAAATGGACAACAAAAAAAAGAAAAAGGAATCTTTCAACTTTCCTAGCGTTAAAATTTACATGAATGTTCCCGTCAATGCCGACAAAAGCATTCGCATGGAATATCGTTTGATTTGTGGAGACACTTGGCTCCGAGGAAACAAACAAGAAGACTCCATGAGTCATCATGAGATGTTCAAGCTAAAACAAGTGGTTGAACTCTTAGACATTTTGACAGCGCGTGTTTATAACGGACAAATACATCCTGTTGCCTCTGAAATACGCAAATGGTGCAACGCTCAAGAAATAGCAGAATTAGACGCCCTCGAAGCTGAAGGATCAGATGCAACTTCAATCTCCGAAGAATAAAACCTCCGCATTCCTCATCACCTGCTTCGCGAGCACTTCAGGGGCCTCACCCCTTAACTCCGCGAGTTTCTCGCCAACCTCTTTGACGTAGGCCATTTCGTTGCGTTTGCCACGAACGGATTGAGGTGCGAGCCAAGGGCAGTCGGTTTCGGTTAAAATCAGATCGGCTGGAGCAAGGCGAGCTGCTTCTTGAATGTCTTTGGCATTTGGGTAAGTCACCACTCCGCTGAAACTGGTGAAGTAACCAGCTTCCCAGACTTTGCGGCCGAAGTCAGGGCCGTAACTGTAGCAATGAAAAATCGCCCGTTTGGCTTTTTCTTCGAGCAAAATGCGGAGCGTGTCTTCGGCCGCATCCCTCGAGTGAACAATGCAGGGCAGATCGAGCTCATTCGCGAGACGAATCTGTTTTCGAAAAGTTTCGAACTGCACTTCTTTACTCGCATCCATGTGATAGTAATCCAATCCCATCTCGCCCAAAGCCACAATCTTGGCGTGACTCGCCTGCTCTCGAAGCAAAGCCAAGGCTTCCTCACTCATCAAATCGGCCTCACAAGGATGGATTCCCACTGCTCCCCACGCGTCCGGCTCCTGATTCACAAGGCGCAGCACATCCAAATTCGCACTGAGGTCGTAGCCCACGACTACAAACTTAGAAACACCCGCTTCACGCGCACGCTCGAAAGCCTGCGACTCCTCGGCTCGGAGCGAATCGGAGAACGGATGGCAATGCGTGTCGATCCACATGGAATTTCTTTTTAAATAGACTAAGATAGATGCATCTTAACGATTCGCACGCCATGGCACAAATTGAAGACCTTCTCCAAGAACTCGTGAACCTCAAAAAAGAGGAAATGCGACGCACCAAAAACTACCGTCTTATGAAATTCATTTGGGGAACTTTACCCGTTTTGATCTTCTTGGTGCTCAGCATCTGGGGTTCCGTCGCCCTCTATCAAAGTTTCTCCGAAGCTCTGCAAAACAACCCTTCTCTGCTCGATTTGAGCGGCTTCCAAGGATTCTAAGTGCGTGGATCAGTTCCCTGCTTGAGATAAACGCTTCATTTGGTCGTCCAAAATGAGGGCATCCACAAGATCATCAATCTCACCATCCATGATGGCGGGCAAATTGCTGAAGTTTTGCCCCAAACGATGATCTGTGAGGCGATCTTGAGGGAAGTTGTAGGTGCGGATTTTGTCTCCACGTTCACCCGTAGCCGCTTGTGAAGAACGAGCATCGCCCAATTCTTTGGATCGTTTTTCCTGCTCCAAAGCGTACAAACGAGAGCGCAAAACGCCCATCGCTTTGATCTTGTTCTTCAGCTGAGATTTTTCATCCTGACACTGAACCACCAATCCTGTTGGGATATGAGTGATACGCACGGCAGAGTCCGTGGTGTTCACGCTTTGTCCTCCACTTCCTCCAGATCGGAAAACATCGATGCGCAGATCTTGAGCACGAACTTCCACTTCCACTTCATCCATTTCAGGCAAAACCACGACGGAAGCCGCCGAGGTGTGCACGCGGCCTTTGGCTTCTGTTTCAGGAATGCGCTGAACACGATGCACTCCGCTTTCATACTTCATGCGACCAAAAGCACCTTCTCCGTCCACCTTGAAAATCACTTCCTTGAGACCACGTTCTCCTTCACTTTGAGAAATCATTTCGGTTTGATAGCCCTTGTTTTTGATGTACCTCAAGTACATGCGTGAAAGCTCCTCAGCGAACAAAGCCGCTTCGTCGCCCCCTGCACCTGCACGAATTTCCATGATGCAATTTTTCCCATCGTTCGGATCTTTAGGCGCCAATTCCAGTTTGAGTTCTTCTTCCAAATTCAAGAGTGCCTCTTTGGCTTGCTTCACTTCTTCTTTCGCCATTTCGCGCATTTCTTCATCACTGTCGTTCATCAATTCTTCACTGTCCGCAATCTGTTTTTCGAGTCGTTCCTGTTCATGAAAAAGCTCCACGGCCTTTTGAAGTTCGCGACGACGCTTGATGAGTTTTTGATAACCAGTCTGATCGGCAATCACACTGGGGTCCGCCATACGTTCTTCCAGCTCAGCAAACTCCGTTGCCATCTTTTGTAATTTTTCTCTCATGCAGAGGTTTTATCAGATTTCAGGCTTTCTTTCCAGAAGAAAATGACGGTCCAAACCTTCCAAATCTTGCCTCAATGTGAAGGAATACTGCGGCAAATGCTTTTCGGCCACCTCACGAATGGCTTGCCCTTGCGAAAAACCGAACTCGCCCAAGATGAACTGAAAAGCCCATCCTCCTTCACGGATCTGATCAAAGAGACGACGATACAAATCGAGTCCATCCGCGCCACCGAATAAAGCCAACTCTGGTTCATGATTGAGCACATTTTCATCAATGTCGGCATGCGTTTCCGTTCCAATGTAAGGCAAATTCGTGACCAAGGTGTCAAAATCTTTCGCAGAAACACCTTCCAGCAAATCAGAAAGAACAAACTTCACATCCAAATTCAAAGCTTTGGCATTCTTCTGAGCCACGGCAAGCGCATCCAAGCTCACATCCGTTGCTGTCACTTCGAGTTCAGGTCGTTTCGTTTTGAGCGCCAGACTGATGGCTCCACTGCCCGTTCCCAGCTCCAAAACCTTGCGTTGAGCCACGTCCGCCGTCCAATCCACCAAGAGCTCCGTACAGGGCCTTGGAATCAGCACAGACTCGTTCACAAAGAGAGGCAACCCATAAAATTCTTTCTCGTGAGTCAAATAAGCCACGGGTTTGCCCGCTTTCAAAGACGTCCACGCCAACTGCAATTCACTCATTTTTTCCACAGGAATTTCCTCTTCACCGTGCGCAATCAAGTCGAGACGCGACTTGTTCAAAAGATGGCACAAAAAAACCTCCATTTCGAGACGGAGGTGTTCTTTTTGAGCCGAGCTCAGAATCTGAGCGATCTGCATTTTATTGATAGAACTGACTTCGGAGTCGTTCAGTACGGTAACCTTCACGCTTGAGAGCGCTTTGGCGTACGAGACGCTTTGTGAGAGGACGTTCGCGGTAGCGACGACCTTTTACGATGTCACCGATGCGAGAACGGTTGAACCATTGTTTGAAACGCGCAACACGCTTTTCAGAAGATTCATTTTGATCTGCACGAACCCAGAAATTATTTTGACGAGCCATGTATAAAAACTTAAGCGAGGGGAGTATAAGGAAAAACCCATCCGCTCGTCAACCTTATTTAATAAATTCTTCTTTATAGCGTAAATAAGCGCCTATGATCAGTTCATAAACACTATTTGAAAGCGCATAAGCCTTGCCGCCTTCCTTCTTTACAACCCCACATTCATAAGAGTCTTCATCCAAAGGATCTTCCACAAACAAGAAGGATTTTTTATCTCCATCCACAGGTTCCAAACGGTATTCAAAGTCGCCCCAAGACTTATTGAGCAACTTCACCAGCGTTTGCAAATCCTTGAAATTTCCGAGTTCGATCATGGAAAGCATTAAATCTTATTATTCTACCTGAAAATCAGGAGAAAAACAAGATGGCCTTAGTTCACAACATCGTAGTCATCCACCGTGTACTCAAAGCCTTTAGAAACACTTGGCATGCGAGTCCAACGAGCAGCGCCATTTTCATCCACAACACCAATTTTCAAAGAAATCTCATTCGTGAATTCAAAAGTGTCTCCGATGGCAACATCAGCCGTCAGGAGATTGTCATCACGGGTGAGAACAGAATCTCCATCCACAATCCACTGTCCACCATTGGGTTCATCTTTATCTGAATCAATAAAAAGCTCGGTACAAGCAAAATGATGCAAAGCTTCTTCAGGGACAATCGAATCATCGGTATCGAAACGATCTTGCATACCATTTTCATCTGAAGACAAACAATTTGAGAGCTCAAAGGTTTCAATGTTTACAGGCTCGTTATGATCAGCTTGAGCTATGATTTGTGCACAAGCCTCATGAGTGACAGCCATTTCACAATCCGCAGGGTTGTCACAGCCTTCAAAAGAAAGCTCATCATCAAGGACGGTTATAGACCCTTTCGTAACTGGTGTATCTACAGTCGAAGAACCACCCGTGGATGCCGGCATTTCAGGTCCACACGCAGCTGTTCCGAAAGCAAAGGCCAATGCAGCGAGTTTATTCATAAAATTTGTTTAAAAAGGATATGAATATAAAACATTATCGCGGAAAAGTCAAAAGACCTTCCTTTATTGCTTGAACTTGAAGGTGCCGATCAAGAAGCCCAATTTCTCATCCACGCTACCAAAAGAGAAGTATTTCGCTCGGTCTTCATCGCTGGCCTGGAACCAATACTTATCTTTTGAATCCTTGGCAGCGCAGACATTCATGAGGTACACATTGTAGGTCTTGCCTGTAACCGTGCTTTTCAAGCCCTCTTTCACCTTACCATTCACATAAAAACTATAGGTGCTGCCTGACAGATTCAGCTTATCGTATATACCAATATCAAACTGTGATAACTTAGGATCAACATAGTCAACGGATTTAATCCAAGAACTGGAGGAGCTGTCACGGAATTCCAGCCATACGTCACTGAACAAAGAGTTGTTGATGTTGGTCTCAGAACCCTCTTCAGTGATGCGAATAGTCCAAAACCCACAACTATTTACACCCTCACCAAAAGAAAGATCCACATTTGCCAAAGCAAAATCAGCTGGATCCACCTCGTCTTCATAGCTAGAAACCCAATCGAAATCGATAGAACTCAAAGTGATGGTCCTATCATGAACTTTGCCACCGTGATTGGTAGCCGTGAGCCAAGGCGAGGAAGAAGTTGGCGTCGCCGTCTTAGTCGTCACGATATCTTTTGTCGAGAATTTTCCCTGCAAGTCTCCGCCTTTAGAATAAGCGAAAGCTGCACCCGTTAAAACAAGTAAGAGAGCCGTGAGGATCAACCATTTTTTGGTGGTCATAAGCTTTGGATTAAATGTCCAAATTCTTCACGCGTTTAGCGTGAGTTTGGATGAATTTCTTGCGAGAAGACACTTCCCCACCCATCAAAGTTTCGAAGACATAGTCCGCCTTTTCAGCATCTGGGATGCTCACGCGAAGCATGG
>CAZROM010000027.1:0-12236 GCA_964601715.1 uncultured Candidatus Peribacteria bacterium
TCCATGAACGCAAGGAAAGGATGGAATCATCTTCAGTTTGGATTTTCATATTTCCGCGGTGTGGTGATGGAATTTGAGATCGGTACGCAATGGGGAATCAAAGAAAACTTTGATCTAGGCATGATCTACAACTATCGCTACAGCCCCAGCACCATCAAAACTCCAGTGATGAACACCATCCTGAAGAACGGTTGGAACATTCGTTTCGCACTCTTTTAAACCACCGCCCTTTATGAAAAGAACTCTCTCTCTAGTTTTCACAACTGCCCTCTTTTTGATGGCTTGCAACACGCAAACTCAAAGTGCCACGGGCGAAATCGACTATTTCGTAGGCGAAGCACCCACGGGCGTACACAACTCTGCCTTGGGGCAACTTTGTTTTACTCCAGCTCAACTCGAAACCACCAATGGAGGTGAAATGTTTTGTTTCACCAACAAAGACGAAGCTCTAAACTTGTTGGGGATAGAGAACCCAAAAGACTGTGACTTTTTTTGGCATGGCTTTGCTTCAATTGAATTTAAAGATCTTACCACCACAGCCGGCAATCATACAAAAGCTGACGCCTGTTTTGAGACAGGCACCTGCGATTTCAACACCGCCACTTTCATCAATGCCACAACAACCAATTCAGGTATGAAATGTGGAAAATAAACGAGGTGATCCACGACCTACACGGACCCCAGCGGCTACTCTTTTGAATACCCAGCTGGATGGGCTTTAGAGTCAGGTACCGAAGTTCCCGAGCATGTGGGCGAACTGGCTGAGAGGTTTTTAACCTTGAGGAAAGTAGTTCTGAACTAAGACTCGCTGTGCACGACTGAGATTTTGACTGTTCAAACCAAGTTGTTTCCTCAATATTCGCAGTTTTTTAGGTGACAATCGTAAAATCAATTCTCTGAATTTCATCAATTCTAGTAATTCAACTGGAAGCTCATCAACACGAGCTAATTTTCCAATGAATTCTTCGATTTGCTCTGGTGTGACTTGGACGTTAGGTTTCCAATGGATAAAACCTTTTTTAATCAAAGCATTGGCGCTGAGTAAATCGTTCCTATCACACAAGAAGATCACCCAAGTCCAAAAATTATGGAGCATCATGTCAAAGTTTCTCACACCTGGGAGGTCCGCAGCATTAAAAGCGGCAGGTCCATTCCACTCCCTACAATCACGCAGCGTTGGATGGGCTTTCACTTCATGAGCCTGACAAGAAGAAAGTCCATCTTCCATATTCAAATGGGGACAGACCTTGAAAAGGGCAGTTCGAGTCACTTCGACAGGCTCGCCAATATTTTTTGGGATGGTGAGCGGAACTACAGTTTCAAAAGCAACACAGCAAAGTCCACACTGGTTACACTCACCTCGTGCGGCACACATCACCATTTCTTCTTTCGTATGTTCTTGTGACTGACCAATCCAATCCACTAATTTCATGCGAGCGAATAAAAATAAAATTACGCATATCAAAACACAAATTGACCAATAAGTCAATCTGGTGGGCGATAGTGGACTCGAACCACCGACCTCCACAATGTCAATGTGGCGCTCTAACCAGCTGAGCTAACCGCCCGTAATGAGGTCATTCGTGCTTCCCTCAGGGGAAAGCTCGGTCATTCTACTGAACGATCGGAGTTCCTGCAAGTTCGCCGTCAGGAACGCTTTCGGTGCTGTTTTCTTCTAAAGCTGACACTACGTCTTGAAAGCTCAAGTCCTCGGTGTTGCTCATGAGCAGTCGTGCGACGGCAGCGCTGACAAAAGCCGTGGATTGAGAAGTGCCCGTTTTATAGCCGTATTTGTTTTCGGGAAGGGAAGACTTCACACGGTAGCCATAAGCAGCCACATCCACCCAAGAACCAAAGTTGGAGCTGGCCAATTCATGTCCACCCGCATCCACACTGCCCACGGCAATGGTTTGAGCGTACCCAGCAGGATAAAATCCCGTGTCTTTGCCTGAGTTTCCAGCGGCGCTCACGACGATGATGCCTTGGTCGTAAGCCTTTTCAATCAAAGTCTCAAGCGCGTAGGAAGCGGTTCCCAGCCCAAAACTGGCGTTCACAACGTTCACCTTGTCTTCGATGGCCTTGGAGAAGGCTTCGAGCACATTCGACAGTTTGCCCCCCTTGCTGTCCACAATTTTATAAGGAGCAATGCTCACACCGGGTGCATTGCTGGCGATGATGCCAGCAATGTGAGTTCCATGGCCCACATCGTCGAGCATGGTGCTGTCGTCGCTGATCGTGTTCCAACCTGTTTCTAAAGGAACATCTTTGAAAATTTCATGACTCTCATCCATTCCACTGTCGATCACGGCCACCACCACAGTGCGAACAGGTTCAGAGCTCAATTCCACCGCAGGGATTTCAGGTGCGACAGCAGGATACAAAGTCCAGTCGTAGGCGGGGCCTTCCAAGGCAACCTCTTGATCCAATTCCACATTCGCAAACTCAGGAACGCTGCGTTCGTAGGCATCCGCAATCTTTTCCAAATCACTGTCCGAGAGAGGATCGAGCGGCTTGAGGAGCAAGAAATTCGCCTGATCTTTAAGGCTCACCACAAGACCTTTGGTGTCTTTTTGCTTTTGCACGGGAATGAGCGCATCCGCTTTATAAAGTTCGCTGATGAGCGGAGAATCGCTTTCCTCAGCCAAAATGTCTTCCACAGACATTTGATATTGGTAGTTCAGCGTGCGCAGCGCTTTGAGAGAATCGGTCTGAAAAACTTCACTTTGGGGATGAATTTGGCTGTCCACAAGGGTCAAAACCAAAGCCAGTCCAACGGCCAAAGTGACTGGTAAATAAGATAGGATTTTAGTTCGTGAAGGCATGGCGGGTGCTTAATTTGGCTAAAGCTTCGCACAATTGTGCAAAAAAGACTAGACAAGATTTTTAATATTGTATATAATGAACACTTATTTGATGAATCGTCAAATAGGCAAAAAATTACATACGGTTGAAGAGGGCTCTTCATGGCGTGGAGGGGGCCCTCTTTTTTTACAAAAAAACGGCCTCGATTTTGATTCGAAAATGTGCTACAATTACAGGGTAATTTCTAGCGAATAAATATTTATGGCAGACGGAGGCTTCACTTTTGGATCAGGTTTCGTCGGGGCAAATGACCCTCAAGGGCAGAACCCAGCGGGACAAAACCCTCAAGGTCAATTTGTACAACCTCAACCTGTGCAACAACCCGTTGCCCAGCCTGTATACCAACAACCTGTCGCACAACCGGTCTACCAACAACCCGTGTATCAGCAACCTGTAGCACAGCCTGTTTACCAACAGCCTGTCGCTCAGCCAGTCTATCAACAACCCGTTGCCCAGCCTGTATACCAACAGCCCATGCAACAACCTGTTCAGCAAGCTCCGATGCAAGGAGCTGCGGCTGGAGCAGGAGCAGGTGCTGGAGCGCCTTTAGCAGGGATGGGAGACGCTTCCGGCGGAACTCAGCCTCCTTTCGATCCCAATTATAAGTTTGGGGAGAAGATGAAGGACTTCACCACCTCTGTGAAATTGCCCGAACACACCATCAAAGTGGATGGAGCTTACTTCTTGAATCTGCTCGCGGGATCCATTTCTCTGACTCGCGACGAAAAAAAGAAGATCATTGATTCCTTTGGCAAGTTGCGCCAAGAACAAGTGGATGAACTCATTCGCATTTTTGAAGAAGAACGTACGAAATTCATTGAACTGTCTTCTAAACATGGAGCTCAACTCAAAAAATTAGAAGACGAACACGCTGCTGACTGGAAGGACATCGAAATTTCCTACACCGCCGCTGCTAAAAAAGAGGAAGAAGACGCCAAAGCAGAAGCGATTCGCAAACAGTTGGGATTGAACTAAAGTTTCGCTTAGTACGCTCGTGCAAAGTACACAACCGTGTCGGTTTCATTTCCTGTGAAGATGCACTTCGCGGGTTTGTCGAGTTTGGTCTCAGAAACCACACGAATCGTGGCCTTGGTTTTGTCTTGGATCTTCTTTTCGTCGAGTTCGGTTCCTCCCCAAGGTGCTTTCACAAAGCCTCCTTTCTCATCGAGAATTTTCACCATTTCATCCAAGTCCGAAGCCTCGGTGATGTGTTCGGCCAAATGTTTTTGAGCTCGAGCCAGCATTTCACTTTGAATGGTTTGCAGAAGGGCAGGGACTTGAGCCGAAACTTCAGCCAAAGCCACAGGAGTCTTTTCACTGGTGTCGCGACGGGCGAGAACACAGGTTCCAGCCGCAAGGTCACGAGGACCCACTTCGAGGCGCACAGGAACTCCCTTCACTTCCCATTCATTGAATTTGAAACCAGGAGTCACGGTGTCGCGCGCGTCCAAATGAACACGCACATTTTGGGCCTCGAGTTCAGTCTTCACTTTTTCTAAAGCCTCCAGCACGGACGCGCGCTCCTCTGGAGTTTTGTAGATAGGAATCATCACCACTTGATGAGGCGCCACGTTGGGTGGCAAAACGAGACCTTTTTCGTCTCCATGGCACACGATCAAAGTTCCGATGATACGAGTCGAAAGTCCCCATGAGGTTTGCCATACGTATTGTTTTTCGCCTTTTTCATCTTGGAATTGAATGTCAAAAGTCTTTGCAAAAGTTTGTCCGAGCAAATGAGAAGTTCCCGCTTGAATCACTTTTCCATCTTTAGCCAAAGCTTCGGTGGTGCGAGTGTAATCCGCTCCAGCAAAGGTTTCTTTAGGAGACTTGGTTCCTGTCAAAACAGGCAAAGCCAAAAAGTCGCGGTCAAAGTCTTCATACATTTTGAGTGCGCGAGCCACTTCCGTTTCTGCTTCCGCTTTGGTCGCATGTGCAGTGTGCCCTTCTTGCCACAAGAATTCCGTGGTTCGAAGGAAGGGGCGTGTGCGCATTTCCCAGCGCACCACATTGGCCCATTGGTTGATCAAAAGAGGCAAGTCGCGATGACTTTGCACCCAGCCCGAGAACGCATCGTACATGATGGTTTCAGAAGTGGGACGAACGATGAGTGGTTCCGCCAAAAGTTGTCCTCCACCATGAGTCACCACGGCACATTCAGGAGCAAATCCTTCCAAATGGTCTTTTTCTTTGTTCAATAAACTCTGAGGGATGAACATGGGGAAGTACATGTTTTGAACGCCCGCCGCTTTGATGCGACGATCGAGTTCACGTTGAATGTTCTCCCAAATCGCGTAGCCATAAGGACGAATGATCATGCAGCCCTTCACGCGGCTGTGCTTTGCTAAATCCGCAACGTCCACGACGTCGAGGTACCATTGAGGAAAGTCCGAAGCTTGTGATGCAATTTTTGCCATGTCTAAGATTAATGCTCTGCCAGTTTAGAGGCTAACTTCAAAAAAGAAAAGGCTCCCGATAGAGTTTTGATCGAAAGTAAGACTTGGCCTAGCGGCCCGGAGCGCTGAGAGTAAAACTCTATCGGGAGCCTTATTCAATCTGGACACCCTCAGATAGAGATTTAATTTTAATGTTGTCGGGCAAACTAGGAATGGTGGGGGACCACACGGGCCAAACCTTGATCTCAACGGAATTCACTTCAGGCAAGTTCTGAATGTAAGCCTCGGCTTCTTCAATGGTTTTCCCTGCAATATGCTCTTTGATCTTCTTGTTGAGTTCAGCGCCTCCTTCTAAATCGGTGTCAATTTCGTATTCCTCGACACCTTGAATCTGAGCCGTGATTTTGTAAGAGTCATTTGGAATGTCAGCTTCGAGAACACTCAAACTTATGGAATTTTTATCCACCGAAACGATTTGCTTGCCAGGTGTTTCAACAGAAAGGAGCTGAGTTTTTAAGAACTCGTACAGCGCATCGGAGTCATAAGCGACACCCGAAAGTTTAAGTGTGCCGGTGACTTCAAAGGTTTCAGCTTCTTTGCCAATCATTTCATAAGGCAAGTCGATGTCCGCCGTTCCAAATTGAAGGGTGGCGGTGTCTTCCACAAGCTTAAGGTTCAAACCCTTGGTGTTCCCTTCGCTCAGCACTTCTTTGCGTAAATCCGCCAAGACTTTTTCTTTGAGTTCAGCCTCCAGTTGAGCTTGAGCCGCTTGCAAGTCCTCTTCAGAAACGTGAGCGATCATGTTCGAAGTTCCTCCCGCCATTGGAGTTGTGCTTTCGCCATACAATTTGTCTCGCGTGTCTTCCTTCAGACCAGGTAAGAAGAAACGACTGGGGCCAATGTTTCCACGGTCACCGACAGCAGCGCCGCTGGCGTCCAAGGTGTCTGCCACCACGGTCACATCCACTTTTGCAGGATTGGTAGTGCTGCCAGCGGGAACAATGACTTCTTCTTGAAGACGGAACACGATTCCATCGTCGGTTTGGAAACGAGTTTCTTTGATCAAAGGATGTTCAATCCCGTCGATGTTCACGATGGTCAAAGTGCCTGAAGCGTTGGTCCCGATGTTTTCAATGTCGGTCGCAGCATGACTCAATTTCGCCGTCACTTCTGTTTCAACAGGATAAGCTACAAGTTCATTGTCACCGCTTCCGTTCAATTCGAGGTTCACATTCACACCTTTGCTCACCACGTCGGCACTGGGTTCAATGATGACAGTGGCACCGGGCAAAGCCACGTAAATCACGATGAAGAAAACCAAGGCACTGACGAGTAAGAAAGCGGCAAGCCATTTCTTTTTCCCTGGAGTCAAATGGATGGGTTGGTTCTCCAAACGATTCTTCTTCATGTCCGAAATATAGGAACGCAGAGAAAAGCCTTTGTCTTTGTTCTTCATGTCGCGCACCACTTCAAAAATGGAGGATTTTTTCTTAGGAAGTCGTGAAGGCAAACTTTCCTCCACATCGTTTTGAGTCGCAGCGATGGGTTTCACCAAGGCTGAATTGGGGTCACGCTCCTCTCTTTCGGGAGTGAGTTCAGAGCCCAAATCCCATTGATCAAAAACCTTGAGTTCCGCTTGGAGCGCGAGCTTCATTCCATTGGGATCATTGGTGATGATCGCAATGTTTTTTTCCACTTCTTCGAGCTTTTGCTTGAGGATTTTAAGGTTCACCACACTTTGCAGCAGCACCGCACGTTTGGGCACTACCAAATAAATCTCTTTGTAAGGAAGCTTTTCAATTTTCGTGAAAACACTGGTGATCTCTTCATCGATTTGAACGAAGAGGATCTTCTTTTTGGACACTTTTTTAATGGAATCACTCATGGCGTGAGAGACGAGGGTGTGAAGGTCTTAAACTTGCATCAGTCGAACGACTTTTTGCAACATTTTGGTGAGAATTTTTTCTTCAGTCATGATCTCCATGCCGATGCTCGCAAGAGCGATCGGAGCAATGTCTTGTGGAGATTCCAAACTTTGAGTTTGATCTTTCACATGGGAGACATGCTTGGGCAAAAGATACTTGATCTGAGGTTTGCGTGGAAACTTGAGTTTTTTATGCCAGTCGGAGTTTTCCAGTCCATCCTTAAGCAGAGGGAGCAAAGAACCTCCTCCACAAAGATAAACGGTTGGGGGCAGGGAATCAATGTCCAAAAACTCTTGAAGCGAAAAGTACACGCCCGACAGCCACACTTCCACGTCGCTGGCCAAAGCCTTTTCGACGATGGTGTGGGATTGATGCTCCAGTTGATTGTTCGAGAAAGCCAGTTTCACGTCCTCGGCTTCGTCGTGAGAAATGTTGAGGGCTTGCGCAAGACGTTTCGTGAACGATCTTCCTCCAATATTGAACATTTTTGTACCAACGACACTTCCATCCTGAACAATGGTCAGGTCGGTGGTGGCTCCGCCCACATCCATAAAAATTCCACTGTAGCCTTGAAGTTCCGTTCCGCCCAAAAGTCGGCCCACGGCGTAGGGCTCCGCCATGATCGCGAGCAGTTCCTTGTCCATTTCGGCGCAAATCGTTTGCAGCGCTCCAAAATGAATCAGTGGCGAAAAGGCATTGAACACGCTCATCATCACTTCGCGTCCTTGAAATCCAATGGGATTGGACACCTTGTAGCCGTCGATTCGCGTGTCCACAATGGCGGCGTGCACCAGTTTCACATCAATCTCATTGAAGCCCGTTTCATAGGCCAAATCGCCTCGCACTTTTTCAAAGGCCTTCCACTGAACCTTGTGAACGATGTTTTTGAGTTCCTCTTGATGGATTTTCGAGCTGGGATCGCGACGTTTATAAGTGATGGTTGAAGTGGCTCCCTTGATAAGTTCACCCGCAACTCCAAAAATCATTTGGGTGGGACTGGCTCCTGCCATTCGCTCCGCTTCACGCATGGCGATGTGACAATTCTCGATCACACCAGCAATGTCCGTGATCGTTCCGCTCTCCATTTCACGTGGATTTTGTCGCTTGATTCCTTTTCCCAAAATCTCCACTTCTTTCCCCTGAGCTAAACACACCAAGGCTTTGACATTTTCAGTGCCAATGTCTAGGACGGTGAACAGGCGTTCGCGTTTTGTGTTAAGTGGGTTTCTTAAGCCAAACATGGCGCTAGTGTAACGAAAAGGAAGGAGAAATACAAAATAAAGTTTAAGAAGAAAACGCAGGTTGAAAATGCGAGCCTTTTTTGTTAGTCTAAAGCTCCACTCACTTTCTAATCATGAACCTGAACGAAACCACCCTCGCTCGACCTCAATCCGCTACGTTCACCTCCAAGGTTTTGTCCTTGTTTGGAGTTTCCTTGCTGGTTTCAGGACTTGGAGTTTACACAGGTATGACCTATGGTTTGCAGTTTTTCTACTCCAATCCAGCCACCATGCTGATCTGTTTCGGAGTGGAACTGGTACTGATTTTGACTTCTCGCTTGTGGTCCCGAATCGAGCCGCTCAACTATTTGCTCTTCGCCGCTTTCACCTTCATCAGTGGATTGACTCTCGTACCTTTGCTACTTTCCTTCGCCGCTGAATTCAAAGGATTTGACCTCATCTACAGCTCTCTTTTTGCCGCAACCGCTACTTTCGGAGCCGCTGCTGTCTTCGGTTATACCACTCAGCGCTCACTCGCAGGACTTTCGGGTTTTCTATTCATGAGTTTGATCGGACTGCTCGTCGTGGGAATCGGAGGAATTTTCTTCCCTTGGGGCAACACCATGGAAATGATCGTTTCTGGCTTTGGAGTTCTTATTTTTGCAGCTTACGCCGCCGTGGACATCAATCGTTTGAAGCACTATCCCGAAGACGCCTACATCCAAGCCGCCATGCAGCTTTATTTGGACTTCTTCAATCTGTTTATTTACATTCTTCGTCTCACCGGTGCCCTCTCACGCGATTAAAATCGGAAAGTTTTATCATGAATCCAATGGGGCTCAAGAAAGCCTCACGCTTTCGTATTCTGCAGAAGAATTCCCTGACGTGAATTTGAAAGGGGATGTGGAAGTGGATTTGGAGCTGATTCGTGTGGAAGAAGGCGTCATGCTTTTGGTGAAGAAAATAAATGCCATCCAAAAAACCTTGTGTTCAAGATGTGGAAAGGAACTTGAGCTGCCTTACGAAACCGATTCTTCGGAATGGCTGTATTACGAAAAAAGACCTTTGGACTACGACGATGAAAATGAGTTTCTGTTCTTCGACAAAACCAAGATGGAACTCGATCCCACAGAACCCATTCGTCAAGAACTGATCTTGAACCAAGAACTCTTGCCTCGCTGTGCCAAGGCTTGCAAAAAAGTGGAATTGAAAGAGGAGGAAGGCATTAAAGCATTGGCCGGACTCAAGAATTTGATGAAATAAAATGGCTCCACTCACGGCACTTTCACTGGAGCAAACGCAAAAGCAATTGATGGCTTTGGCAAATCCCGTAGCCGCCGAAAGCTCCCAGCGTTTTTTCAAAACGGGAGTGGGGCAGTATGGAGAAGGCGATCTTTTCTTAGGCATTCGCGTTCCAGTTTTGCACGCGCTTTCTAAACAAACCATGCAGCTGTCTTTGGAGGATTTACAGGTGCTTCTGAATTCAGAGTGGCACGAAGCTCGTTCACTGGCACTGATGAGCCTCGTGCTCCAATTTGAAAAAGTTCTCAAAAAAGATTTAAAGAAGGCCAAAACCTTTGTCGATTTCTATCTTAAAAACACCGCTCGCATCAACAATTGGGACCTTGTGGATGGCTCGGCGTCTTACATCCTTGGGCCTTACCTTTTGCATTCCGGCGAAAGCCGCGCTCTGTTGCGCCGCCTCGCCACCTCCAAAAACCTTTGGGAACGACGCATCGCTGTGATCAGCACCTTTGCTTTCATCCGCGCCAAGGAGTTCGACGACTGCTTCGAGCTCTGCGAACTGCTCAAGAACGACAAAGAAGACCTCATGCACAAAGCCATGGGCTGGATGCTCCGCGAGATCGGCAAACGCGACCAAGCCGCCGAACAAGCGTTCTTAGACAAACATGCCAGCACCTTGCCGCGCACCATGCTCCGCTACGCCATCGAACGTTTTCCTGAACCTTTGCGCAAATCCTACCTGCACGCCTCTAGTCCCCGCAAAAGCAATACCTAGCCTCTTAGGGAGTCTGAGCATTTTAAACGATTTTCTCTGAGCGCTCCGGGCCGCTAGGCCAAGTCTTACTTGCGATAAAATCTTTTAAAAGGCTCAGACTTAAAACTGATCGCTTTGCTTTTGCGGGAACTATAACCAGTATGAGTAAGGGAAAAGGAAAGAAAGCTATTCGCAGTCATTAAAGGGGTCTCTATGACGGAGAAAGCTTTCTTTCCTTTTCCCTGTAAAACATCTTGCAATCCCTTAAAAATCCATTACAATACGTTGGCTTTCAGGCATTCGCCTCCCAATTAACTTGCGACTATGGCAAAACATGCAGTACCCAAACAGAAACAGTCTAAAGGACGTTCTAGCCGACGTTATAAGACTTTCGTGAACAAAGCTCGAATCAAGCTCATGGGTATGGTTCAATCTGGAAAGAATGCAGCTGTGAAGGCTGAAAAATTGGCTAAAGCTCAAAAGAAAGCCAGCGCTAAGGTCACTACGATCAAAGCAGAGTAGTTCGTTTTTCGTTCTTTAACTTTTCAAAAATGGCCTCTCAACGCCATATTCTCCGTAGCATCGTCGTTCAGACCGTGTTTGCGTGGGAATTTCATGGTGGGGATCCCGAGGCCATTTTGTCGTATAACCTTGTGAACGGAGCCAAGACGACTGAGGATCAAACTTTCGCCATTCCTCTCCTTAAAAATGTGATCGAAAATCGAGAAGAAGTGAAAATGACCATTGAAAAGTACGCTCCCGAATGGCCATGGGAGAAGATCGCAGCCGTGGATCGTGCCATTTTAGAAGTGTCCGTCGCTGAATTGCTTTACGATAAATCCGTTCCAGCCTTAGTTGCGATCAACGAAGGAATCGAACTCGCCAAAGAGTTCGGAGTCGAAAGCTCTTCAAAATTTGTGAACGGCGTATTAAGCTCTTTGTACGAAGATCTAAAAAAGACCGCCTAACGTCCAACTATGCCCGTGAACATTAAAAATCTCGACCAACTTCAAGACGCGATTGGTGTGCATTTTCAAGATGAGGGTCTTTTGACGCTCGCGTTCATCCACAAATCCTTTGTGAACGAACATCCCGACACTCCAGGTTACAATGAACGCCTTGAGTTTTTGGGAGATGCCGTTTTGGAACTCGCTGTGACCGATTTTCTCTATCACAACTATCCTTCTCAACCCGAAGGTCAGCTCACCAACTGGCGCAGCGCCTTGGTGAAAGGGAAGAATTTGGCGCGCGTTTCTAGCACTTTGAAGCTCGGCGACTATCTTTTGCTCAGCCGTGGAGAAGAACTTTCCGGTGGACGTGAAAAGGATTACATCCTCGCCAACACCATGGAAGCCCTGATCGGAGCCATTTATTTGGACAAGGGTTTTGAGGTGGCCAACCAATTCATTCTACGCAACATTGTGGTCCTTCTCGAAGAAATCATCGCTCAAGGATTGAACGTGGACGCAAAATCACGCGTGCAAGAACTCGCTCAAGACAGACTCAGCGTCACTCCCAATTACGAATTGCTCAGCGAATCTGGTCCCGACCACGACAAAATTTTCGAAATGGGAATCTACTTCGGAAAAACCCTCGCTGGAAAAGGAACCGGCTCTTCCAAACAAGAAGCCGAACAATCCGCCGCACGCGACGCCCTCAAGCAAAAGGGATGGGCTTAGGCCATCTTCGGCACGAGTAGCTCTGTTCGTTTGTTGCCAATCTTCAGGAGTCCAATCGGGAACTGCAGATATTTTGCCAAATACATTCCTTCCGCCAAACCTTCAAAAGTCACAGGCTGGTTTTTCATGGCCGCTTCGAATTGTTCTTTGCTGAGCTG
>CAZROM010000028.1:0-11021 GCA_964601715.1 uncultured Candidatus Peribacteria bacterium
AAGGAGACGAGGAAAAGACAGGCATCGCAAAGAAAGTCATCATGAACTCACTCATTGGGATCATCATCATTTATGGAGCTTTCGCCATCGTTTCAACCGTAATTTCTGGACAATTCTAAAATGAAAAAACTTTTTCTCACTTTCATTCTCGCACTCAGCCTCTGCTTGCCCATGGCGGCAACGGCTTCAGCAGCGGGTACAACTTACGAAGACATTCTGAACAACTTCCAAGAAAATGTGGCGGATGAAAGTCAAAATGTTCAAGATGGGGCGGAGGGAATCACCTTGCCAGCTTTCAACAGCACTTCAGACAATACCGAGGAAGGATCAGATGTGATCGTCGCGGGAATCCGAAGGTTTTTAGATTTCTTCAAACTCATGGTCACGCCCATTGCGGTGTTTGTAACAGTAATCATGGGAGTGAGAATGGTGGCAGCAGGGCAAGAAAACGAAGAAGTGCTCTCTCAATCGAAAAATTTCATCAAATACGCCATCGAAGGTTTGATCGTGATTTTCGTGGCCGATTCGGTCGTGAATGTGATCTTCGGTGCCGAAGGCGAAATCTTCCGCGGAGGCGAAGTTGGAGCTCAGGAATTTGCAACTCGCACATCCAACCTATTTAAAGGAGTGTACACACTGGGACAAACCGTGCTCGGTTCCATCGCGGTCTTCATGCTCATGACCGCTGGAATGCGTTACGTCATTGGTTCAACCAGTGATGACGAGATCGGAAAAGCAAAAAATCAAATCCAATGGGCCCTTGTGGGACTCTTTGTGGTGGGAGTCTCAGAATTTGTGGTCAAAGACATCCTCTTTAAGAACTACGGTCAAAAGTTGGGCTTGGATGCTGCAAAAGAATTGTTCGTCAGCCTCACCAACTTTGTCGCAGGAACCATGGGAACCTTGGCGTTCATCATGATGATTTACGCGGGCTTCCTTTACCTCACGGCTTCTCAAAATGAAGACAATACAGGTAAGGCAAAGAAGATCATTTTCGCCGCTTTAATCGGAATAGTGATCGCAGTTTCAGCATTCGCTATTACAAATACCTTCGTTAACCTTGATGCTTCTAGATAACTCTCTATAATACTATGGAAAGACTCTCCGCCATGACTTTAAAACTTCGCACCTTCGCCGCCCTCGCTTTCCTCCTAGGTGGGCTCCTCTTCTCAGCACCACTCGCGAGCGCCGAGATCTCAGTTTCACTTGGAGACCAAGATGCGGCCGATGGGGATGTTCAAGCCTCAGATTGTGCGAATCTAGATGAGAGTTTAGCAGGTGCTTTTGGATGTAGCACGAGCGACACAGTCACTGACTTCACTGAATACACCGGTAGTTTGGAAGCTCTTGACGCTTCAGGCTACGACTCCGCACTCACCGAAAACACCAACGCACGCGATTTTGTAAAAAACATCGTGAACTTTGCTTTGTCCTTCGTTGGACTGATTTGTGTGGTCACCGTGATTTATGGAGGTTTATTGTACGTGACCAGCCGTGGAGACGAAGAACAAACAGGAAAAGCAAAGAAAGCGATTGAATATTCTGTAATCGGTATCGTGATCATTCTGGGATCGTTTGCCTTTGTAAACACCATCATGCAAATCGGTGGAGGAGACACAGGGTCAGGAAATGGAACCGCTCTCAATGGGCAAACCATTAACGATTCGGGCGCCGCCTTTGATGTGCAGGATGTCCTGGATGAAATCGAAACAATTTCATCGGACTATGTTGAAAACTACAAAACTTTATTGGCTGTGAAAAAAGAACTGGCTTCCATGCAAGCATTGGAAGCTCCTGTAGTCCTTACAGTCACAGAAAATGAGTATTCAGCAGGAGGTTTGGTGGAATTTGTAAGTGAATTCTTAGGAGGCACTGACACCACTCCAGCCGATACTTATACGGTTCTAAATCAAGACGATGTCGACAGTTACATGACTAGTTTAGCGAGAGCTGCTCAAAACATCATGGCAGAAACCGATCCTCTCAGTGACACTTATGAAGATGCCTCTCAAATGTATCAATATCTTCAGTACGGAAGATACGAGATGACATCCGATGAAGATCCAGCCGCAGAAGTCTGTTCCCTCGATTATACTGTTGACTCTGGAATGCAGGCCAACGACATCGCAAATGCTGTCATCATGGGCCTTTCTGGTGGGCTTGTCGGTTTCACAGATTACGATACGGATGTACAGGCGGTGGATCCAAACATTTGTAATTATGTCTCTGCAATCGCGGTCAGTGCGTTGGGAGACTATACAGAAACCATCGGATCCATCGATGATAAGTCAGGGCTGATCGGTCAGTTCGAAGATCTAAAAGCACTCTTTGATGTGACGGATAATGTGGGTGGGTCAAACCTAGAAAACATTGTCTCTGCACTTGAAGCTGCTGAGACGGCTTTGGAAAATGCAAAAGAAAACATCAACAACAGCAGTATTCAACAAATCACGGAGGCAATGAATGATTTGTATGTTCTCGTGAAAAATGTTGAGTTCGTTCAAGTCAGTCTCACCGCCAGCACAGTAGAAGGGAATGCGCCCTTGCTTGTGAACTTCAATATTTTGGGAACCGAAGATCCAAGTGGAAACACCGTGGAAGATTCTCAAATTCAATGGGATTTGGATGGAAACGGAGTTTTCGATGAAGCCAGTGTGGGGGAAGATCAAGGCGCAGATTCCATCAGCACCATTTTTGACGAAGCGGGAACTTACCGCGTCAAAGTTCGTGTACTCAGCTCGGAATCCGACATCGCAGCCGGTGTCTCCACGGTGAGCATCAAGGTTGCTCCAGCCAAGTCTTTGATCGTCATCAAAGCAAAAGTTGGATCCGACACTCAAACGATTGCGGACTTCAGCAAGACTCCCGCCATCAACAACAGCAAATTCAAAGTCACTGCATCCGAAGCTTCCTCTGAATCAGGAATTCTCTTCGACGCAACTGAGACTACCGACGGAGATAAAAACACTTCAGGAATCACCTACTACGAATGGAACTTTGGTGACAACGAAACTGTCTCAGGTAACTTCGAAGAAGCAGCCTCCGTGAAACATTTCTACAGCAAACAAGGAGTCTACAATGTGTCTTTGACCGTCACCGATCAAGATGGCGTAAAAGACAGCAAGTACTTCCAATTGTATGTGGCCACTCCAGCGGCTCGCATCGAAACCACACCTTCTTCAGGAATTTCAGGAACGACCTTCACTTTGGACGGATCTTCTTCCACCGCAGATGTGGGGTCGATCAGCTCTTACAAATGGTCCATAACCAATGAGGATGGGACACCGGTGACTTTGTCTCAAAGCACAGGCATGAGCGTTTCTGTTCCTCTCACCGATCCAGGAATTTACGACGTGGCCCTCAACGTTTCTGACACCTCAGCAAAATCCGACAGTGCCACCGCCTTCGTGGTCGTGGAATCTCAAACCCCTGTCGTGACTTACAAGTATTCTGTCGACAACGAAAATCAACCTTCCATCGTGAGCTTCGACGCTCGCGACAGTTACGATCCTGATCCCAAAGACACCCTGACCTATTCTTGGGATTTCGGAGGATTCGAAGGGGAGGACTACACCATTTTGGAACAATCCGACGACCTTTCTGAAATGAAGGTTCAGTACTTGAAAACGGGTTCTTACGACGTCGTTTTGACTGGACACGATCAACACATCGCAGCCATACAAAAGAGCGACACAGCGACCGCAACCATTAAAATCAATTCCATTTTGGATGTAGATTTGAGTGTTAATGGAGACGAAGCTCGTCACTTGGATGCAAATGGACAAGCCGATGTAGAATTCACTGCCGAAACAGAATTTGGTTCGGCTTTCCAAATCGATTATGGAGATGGAGAAACCGATTTCACCGACACCGTCACGAACGGGAAATCCATTTTCAGTCATACGTATAAACAAGCCGGAATTTTCTACGTCACCTTAACGACCTACGACGATTCTGAGGAACAAAACAGCAACACCGACAAAGTTCGCGTCTACATTGGAGCCGGCAACGCGCCCATCGCCGTGATTGGAATCGGTAGCGATGGCGAAGACATCGGCGCAGGACCTACTTTTGTGGGAAGTGTGAAAACGAAATTCACATTCTCAGCCGCAAGCTCCGTGAATGTGGACGGCACCGACAACAATTTGACGTACAGCTGGAATTTCGGAGACGGAACCACCGCTTCACAATCCACTGTGACTCACAAATTCACTGAAAAAGTTTCTTACACCGTCACACTCACCGTAAAAGATAAAAGCGATCCCACGATCAGCGATCAAACGACGGTTGTTGTAGACATTCAAGGAATCGAACCCACCATTCAAGGCATCACGGTGGTGCCCGAAACCACAACGGAACCCACCACACCGCTCAATGTGAATGTGTCTGTTTCTGCCTCGGATGAGGATGGAAAAATCACTTACATCAAAGGTTGGTATTACGACTTGGACGACTCCGCAACAAAGATCGGAACCGTGACTTCGGAGTCCGGAAGTTTCTCTCTCAAAATCAACACCAATGGGGAAGAAGGAGAAAGTAAAGAATACGGTTTTGCTGTTGAAGTCACGGACAACGACAACCAAACGGTTTCAAGCATGGACGTGCTCGATCCTTCCAATGTTCCAACCCTTTCGGTTGTGAACGGACCCAACGACACTCCTGTTGCCGCGTTCTCAGTGGACAAATCCTCCGCCTACGTGGGCGAAGAAATCACATTCTCAAGTCTCGCTTACGATCCAGACGGAACCATCGTGAACTATTGGTGGGACATTGAAGGCGACGGATTCTACAACAACGAACCCACGCAAGAAGGCTCTTACACCTACGCTTATTCTCAAGTCCACAACGATGGTATCAATGTGAAACTCAAAGTGGAAGACAGCGCCGGCGCTACAGCCGAATCTGAAGCAGTGACGATTTACGTCGATTCTCTCGCAAAAGATCCAGATGCCAAATTTTTGGCAGACATCTCTGGAACCACGGTGGTGTTCACCAACAATTCCTTCGTCGACACCGATCAAGGTGCAGAATTGGCTGGAACCTATTGGGATTTTGACTTGAACACGGACAGCGACGGAAACGGAGTCACAGACGATGACTACGATTCTTTCGATGCAAGCCCCACTCACGTTTACCCCGAATTTGGAACCTATAAAGTTTCCATGACCGTCGTGGACACGGCAGGACAAACCGATTCTGTGACTCAAGAAATTGAAGTCAAAGAAACCATAGCGCCCGTTGCAGCTTTCACTACAACAGTCTCAGGCAAAACGGTGACCTTTAAAAACACCACCACGGTGGACACCGCTCACAATGTGGATGTGCGCACTTACACATGGGATTTTGACACCAGCGTGGATTCAAGCGGAGACACCGATGGAGAAAACGACACCGACTCCAGCGTTAAAAATCCAAGCTTCGAGTACACCGATTACGGCTCCTATGAAGTCAAACTCACCGTTGTGGATACCTATGGAAAAACAGACACAGTGACTCAAACCGTGGATGTATCCAACCCAATTGAAGCCTTGAACGCGCTCCTGACCAGCGTGCCTCAAGCCAATTCTCTTTCTCAAATCATTTTGGCTAAAGATGGAGATGAAGTGAGCTTCTACTTCTCTGCAGAAGGAGGTAGTGGAGATTACAACTATGTTCTCGACAAAAACATTTTCTACGACACCGATGGCGATGGAGTTCGCGACAACGACAAGGATTACACGGCACGCAACTCAGGTTCTTGGAAAACTCCCTTCTACACTGCTTACGGTCAAGTCGTGACCAAGCTCACTGTTACAGACAATGAAACAGGAGATACGGACATCGCAACGCTCCAAGTGGTCTTTGAAGGAAATCTGGGAAGTGCTAATCTGTTCAACGCCACGCCCAAACAAATGGCAATCCTCATGCTCTGCGCCTTACTCACCACCATCTTTGGTGTGAGCATGGCCTTTAGATACAAACCTTTACCTCGCCGCTAATTATGGATCAGAACTCCACGCCCAATCCCATGCCAGAGCCTGCTGTGACTCCAAGTCCAGCACCTAGCCCAGCACCCGCTCCAGTGACGGCACCCACGCCTAAAAAAGTGCTGACTCCTGAAGAGAAAAAGGCGCAAAAAAAAGCAACACTCAAAAGACTTTTGCTTGTGAGTGGATTGGTTTACGTCGTGGTTTTGCTCGGAATCTTTGCGTGGGCAACTTTGACTTACGGAACAGAGCTCAGCATTTTTTCATATCTATTTTTCTCTCAAAATGCTTTTAGTGGAGTCTTGATGAAGATCTTCCACGTGCAAATGGCCATCGTCACGACAGGCGCTTTCTTTATTGCGCTGATTGGTCTTTTAAAGACGATGCTCACGAAAAAAGAAGAAGTGGATAAGAAAAAGAAAGCTTCTCGCATGGCCCTTTTGGGAGGCCTCGGACTTTTAGTTTTTGGAGCAGCTTGGCTCACTGGAATTTGGTTCTTAGGACCTCGTTTGGTCATTCAAGATTTGTACGCTTCACCCATTGTCACCACACCAGCGGTGACCATCGGTTTGACTTCGCCCATTGAAATTTCTTTTGACGCAAGTCGCGTGCCTGTGGACAGCAAAAGCAACACCATCCTTTCTTACACATGGGATTTCGGCGATGGAGCCACTTCAACAGGAATGACCACCGCTCATACTTACACTCAAAAAGCCCAAGGGGATGGAGTGTACACGGTGAAACTCACGGTTCGCTTCATGGACAAGGTGAGTGGCGAGCAATTCGAAGACACCTTCCAAACCACGGTGGTGATTTCTAATGAGAAGACCGCAGCTTACTTCACGGCGAACCCTGAAAGCGGAGAATTGCCTTTGAAAGTGCACTTCGACGCAACCAGTTCCTACGATCCCGATGGAGAAATCGTGGCTTACGATTGGGACTTGGATGGGGATGGAAACTTTGACGACGGAACCGGAGAAGAAGTGGATTACACTTACACCCAAGAGGGCGATTACGATGTCACGCTTCGCGTCACCGACAACAGTGGGGAATACAACACATTGACCATGACCATCGAAGCCGGAAGCATCGGAGGTCTTCGTGCGACCATTTCGACCAACGTCAGCGAAGGGGAACAATATTACGTCAGTCAAAAATACAAATTCGATGGCTCACTTTCTCAAATCAACACGGGTAAAATCACCAAATACACCTGGGATTTTGGAGACGGAACCGATCCAGTAAAAACTCGTTCTGCTGAACACAGTTTCGACAAGGCTGGCACTTACACCGTGACCTTGAGCGTTCAAGATGCAGAAGGCAACACAGATGAAAGCACTTTGGAAGTAAAAGTCATTGAAGAAGGGACTCCACCCGAAGCCAGCATCACCACAAGTCCTGCTTTGACTTCAGGTAAGGTGACAGGCACAGTGCCTCTCACGGTTTCTTTCGACGCCAACGATTCCTTCGACAAAGAAGACGACATCGTGGACTACGAATGGGATTTTGAAAACGATGGAAAAGTGGACACCACGGGTGACACCACGACTTACACCTATCAAACCGAAGGAAGTTTCGAAGCTCGTCTCATTGTGACCGACTCTGTGGGGAACATCGATGAAATCACAGTGCCCATTGAAGTCACCGCACAAGGACTCATTGCTCGCCTGGAAATCAATCAAAGCAATGGAGAAGTGCCCCTCACGGTTTCTTTTGACGCCAGCTCTTCCAGCTACAAAGAAGGCAGCATTGTGTCTTACGAATACTCTTTTGGAGACGGCAGCGACACCTACATTGGTGGCTCCACTGTTACCTACAAATACACCGACGTGGGAACTTTCACGGCTTCTGTGACGGTTGTCGCAGCCGACGGAAAGCGCGATTCCACCAGCGTTCAAATTGTGGTTCGTCCAGTGGCTCTCACCGCTTGTTTCACAGTCAACACCGACTCAGGCAAAGCACCTCTGTTCGTAGCCGTCGATCCTTCTTGTTCTGAAGGAACCATCGACACTTACAAGTGGGATTTCGGGGATGGTGAAATCAGCTTCGATCGCAAACCCGACACTCACACCTATTCAACCGCTGGCACATACACCATCTCGCTCGAAGTCACGAGTGCAGAAGGAATCGTGGACGTGTTCGAAAACCAAATCACGGTTAAGTAGAACAAAGAAAAGGAACTTTATCCTCAGCGCTCCGGGCCGCTAGGCCAAGTCTTACTTTCGCCCAAAGTTCCTTTTCTTTGGCCTAATCCCGATTTGGTTTCACGAGGTTTTCCAAAGCGATGTACTTTTTGTACTTCTCAGGAACCAGACTCACAAAAGGAACCTTTTTCTTTTTGGCTTCCTTCACCATTTCTGCCACTTCATGATAACCCAAGACCGGAGCAAGAGCTGTTGCCATGGCAACGCCTTCTTCCAAGGTCTGTTTCATTTGAGCAGTGTTGGCGGTGATGCCTTCGATGCAATGTTCGCGCAGCATGGTGAAGCCATTGGTCATGATTTGAATCGCATGCAGCATGTCGATCATGATGAGGGGCGTGTACCAGTTGAGTTCCAACTGCCCTCGTTGTGCGGAGATAGCGATCGCATGATCCATGGCCATGCTTTGCACGCAAATCATGCTAACGCACTCTAAAACGGAAGGATTGACCTTCCCTGGCATGATGGAAGAACCGGGTTCTACTTCAGGGAGTTGAATCTCGCCAAAAGGTCCGCTGGACAGCAGACGGAGATCGTCACTCATGCGGAGCACTTCGGTGCTGAGGCCGCGTAATGCCGCAGAAACAGAAGCAAAAACCGCCATGCTGTTGTTGTTTTCAAAAGGATTGAGGGGCTTGAAATCAATGCCGAGTCGCTTGCCTAAATTCTTGCGCATTTTGTCGGAGAATTTTGGATGAGTGTTGATGCCGCTTCCCGTCGCAGTGGCACCAATTCCTGAATAGGTGAGTTCTTCAGCGGCAAGATCCAAACGTTCAAGGGCGTGCTCAATGGCACTGGCATGCGCCATGAATTCTTGCCCCAAAGTCACAGGCACAGCGTCTTGCAAGTGCGTGCGTCCCACCTTCAAAATCTTTCCAAATTTAGCACCTTTCTTTTCGAGCGCTTTGATGAGGTCTAAAGTGCTGAGTACCAATCCTGACAAATCAATGAGCGTCGCCAAACGAATGGCGGTGGGAATCACATCGTTGGAGGACTGACTCATGTTCACATGATTGTTGGGATGCACCGGTTTGTATTCCCCTTTTTTACCACCCAAAATTTCGCTCGCACGATTGGCGAGGATTTCATTCAAGTTCATATTATAAGGAGTTCCGGCCCCTGCTTGATACACATCGAGTTGAAAGTCTGCATCGAATTCTCCATCCAAAAATTCATTCCCCGCTTGCACAATCGCCTCGGCGCTTTTCTTAGGAAGATGTCCGAGTTCTGCATTCACTTCTGCGGCCGCCATCTTGATGAAAGCGAGTCCAATGCGGAAGGAATCCGGAGCCTTCATGTCCGAAATTTTGAAGTTGGCCAAAGCACGAGTTGTGAAACTGCCTCCATAACTTTCTGCAGGAACTTCAACGGGTCCGATAGCATCGATTTCTGTACGGGTTTTGGGTGTGGAGGGCTTCATTTTCGAAGGGTTATGGATTGATTTTAGCACCTAAAAAGCCTTGTGCAACGATATAGGTTTCGTAACTGCGATCGCGGCACGCTTCAGGTTTAAAAACATGAACTTCTCGGAATTGTCTTTTGATTTTTCTGAGCACGCGTTGAAATTCACTGCCTTCAAAAATCTTCCCGACAAAGTAGCCGCCTTTTTTTAGAATTTGCGTGGAAAGATAGGCGGCTTGGTCGGTGAGTTCGGCGGAAAGTCCCGTGTCCAAGTCTTTGATGCCACTGGTTTTTGGAGCAAGATCACTCGTCACACCATCGGCTTGTTCAAAACCAAAAGCTTTCATGGCTTCAAAAAAACTTTGTTTTTCAAAAATGTCACCTTGAACGGCTTTCATGTTGTCAAAAGGAAAGGTGTCCATCTCTTGCAAATCGATACCAAAGACACGTCCGCGTTCACCCACAATTTCTCGGATGACTTGCATGAAACTTCCGGGCGCAGCGCCAAGATCCACGATGTTTTGCCCAGGCTTGATCAAATTGAATTTCTTCTGAATCTCAAGCAACTTGAACGCGCTGCGCGCCCTATAACCCTTCTGCTTTGCGAGCAGAAAGTATTTGTCTTGAACTTGGTAAGGGTGAGGACGTTTAGGCATGTCTACAAAGGTTTAGCACTAGGAACTCCCACTCGTCTAGGATAAGCGGGGTGGAGTTTTTTCATTTTTTCAAAGCGAAGAATCACGCGGGCTTCAGCACCCGGTAGTTCATAAGCAAAGCTTTCTTTGTAGACGAGCCCAAGTTCGGCTTGAGCAATTTTTGCAGCTTTGAGTTCGGTTTCATAATCGGGACCTTTCCACGCATAAAGACTTCCGCCCACTTTGATGAAGCCCGCAGCGTACTCCAAGAGCAAAGGCAAGGAGGCGACGGCGCGCGCGGTCACGGTGTCGAATTGTTCACGATAGGCCTTGTCGCGCGCGAGCTCTTCAAAACGCCCCACCAAAGCTTGAACATTGGGCAATTCCAAAGCATCCGCCATGTCGGCCACGGCACGAACCTTTTTTTCACGGGCATCCACGAGCGTGAAAAAAGTCTTTGGGCATGAAACCGCCAAGGCAAGCCCAGGAAGTCCGCCACCTGTCCCAATGTCCATCACGTGGCTGCCTTCTTTTGGAGTCCAAAAATCAAGGACAGCCACGCTGTCGGGCAAATGTTTGTCGCCAATCTTAAGTCGATCTCCCGCGGAGAAAAGATTAAGCTGCTGGCTGGTCTGTTCCAGTATCTGCTGGAGTTTCTGCAGGGAGGGTTTCATTGGTTTCAGTTGGGGTTTCAGCAGGAGTTGTGACTTCATCGCTAGCAGCAGGAGTTTCTTCAGCAGGAGCAGCGACATCTTCAGTAGTGGTTTCTTCCACCTTAGTGCCGTTCATTGTGAGTTCAATGCTGCTTGATGCAGTTT
>CAZROM010000029.1:0-10372 GCA_964601715.1 uncultured Candidatus Peribacteria bacterium
CGCGCTTGCATGGGGTGCAAGAGGTCGTGGGTTCAAGTCCCGCCACTCCGACCATTTACGAAAAACAAATAATATGTCATAATACTGGAGATGCTTGCAGCAAGCAAAACCAGTAAAGACTTAGAAACAATGTTGGGTGCCAATACCCAATCTATTGAAGTGGTCATAACACCCGCTAATCCATTCATGGGTTTTTTGAAAGATGCAATGAGCGGTACAGCTCTTGATGTGGATGCTGCAATCTCTACGTGGAATGAAACGGGTATCACTGAAGCAGCACAAAAAATCCCTGCAGCACGTCTTTCAGCACAGGCGCAAAGGTACACTGCCCCATATCCTAGACCCGGAATCGTCACAGAGTTAGTTATGAATGCCATTGAACATGGATCAGATTTCGGAAGACTTGGGGAAGTTAACGTGAGAATCCTACACAGTCCAACTGGAGTTCTATTTGTAATTTCCGATCCCGGCCCTGGAGTTAGCATTTCCACCGTTGAAGAGGCGAAACAAAGAGAAGGTGGTCGTGGAAACGGTTTAGTGCAAGTAAAGAGAGCTACAGCACTTATTACCTTTGAAACTCTTGAAGGACGTTCGACGACATCAGTTTTATACATATAAATCAGCGATAAGGTAAACTTCTAACTCCCGTCCCTTGTAAGGATGGTGACCATTGTTTAACAGGTTTGATATAAGGTCGGCCACCTTCAGCTAAATAGACCTCATCCACTCTTCTGTGCTTGCCATTCACCCATCTAGTTTGTGATCTCTTCCTTAAAACAATGGGGAAACTCATTACTATGTAACTATCGCCGTTTAGTGCACCATTTGACGTAATAGTGGAAAAGTGTTATGGTATGAGAGGGCACCACTTTTAACCAAAGTTTACATGTCACTAGAACACTCTGCTCTCTCAGGATTGATGGATAAGTTTATCTCCAAGTCTGATGCTCTTACAGCACTCGGTCAAGCAACGGGTATGAGTGATATGCAACTACTTGATCAAATGCCAGGCCTGAAAGGCCAAGGCACAGTAAACCTCACAGCTAACCACACTTTAGCGGAGACTGGATCTATACCCACCCCAAACAAAATTCGGGTTCAAATTTCAAGTAGCGAGGAGTATTTGCTCATACTTGGGGACACCCCCACTATCGTCCCTTATGAAACTGGAGAGCAAGATTTTAGCAATCACTAAAACAGTTTTCAAAAAAAAGTAAGTGCTTGGCGCTTTACCTCACCTCTTTCTTCAACCGACTCACCAAATCAACGAAGCGGCCGGGATAAGGAAGGTATTTGAAGACGATGGGTTTTGGGCTGGAAGCCAGCGTGATTTCGACTTCGCCGTAATGGAGGAAGTTTTTGATGAGGCCGTGTTGCTTCTTTTCGATCTCGTTGATGTCTTGGATACTGATGTACATCATGTCGTGGCGCACATAAGGCAAAAATTGGAAGTCGATGATGCGATGCCCTGTCACGGCCCAACCCGAGAGCTCCAAAGAAATCAAAGCGATGTAAAACCAATGCTGGGTCACCAACAAAACAAGCAAAGAAAGCAGCACGATTCCCATTCCAATCCAGCTCGACAGACCCACCGCCACAAAGCCCAGCCATCCCAAAAACAAACCGAGTCCCGTGCCCACGAGGTACATGAAAATGGGAGTCATATAAATCATCCAATGCTCATTGAAAAAAGTGAGAAGTTCCTCATTTTCCGCCAATTTTTGGATGTTCATCTTCATAGTGAGGCGAGTGAAAAAAGAGCGTAAAAACACAAAATCACGAACAGCATCACGCAGTAGAAAAGAAAAAAGACCTTGGCTTTTTTAGTCTGCACACGAGAACGATTCTCTTCACCGAGCACAGCGACTTGGCTTTCGATGTAGGCGCGCACATCTGCACGAATCAAAACGGCCCAAATCACTGTGAGCAGAGTCAGAATTGCGAAGATGAGCCAGAATACCATCATTTCTTAATGTAGGATTTTAGAGTGCTGGCGGATTTTTTGAGTTGTTTCTTTTCCACCGCATTCAGAGGCAATTCAATGATTTGAGTCACGCCTGTGCTATCGAGAACGCAAGGCACGCTGAGCGCCACGCCTTCCACTCCCCCAAAACTATGACCCTTTTCCAAAGGAACGGAAAGGGGCAAAACAATGCGCGAGTGTTGAAACACATGCACCATGATTTCTTTGATCACGGTTCCGATGGAATAACAGGTGTAACCCACGTCATGGATGATGCGATAGGCCGCTTCGCGCGTGTCTTTGTAAGCTGCATTGGCCATGCCCTTTGTGAATCCAGGCATCTTTGCGAGCGAACGCCCCGCCACATTGGCGGAACTCCACACCGGGAAGGAAGTGTCTCCGTGCTCACCCAAAATGAAAGCTTCAATGCTTTTGGCGTTCAAACACAGTTGTTCAGAAAGATGGAAGCGCAGTCGTGCGGTGTCGAGCAAAGTTCCGGTCCCAAACACGCGTCCCCAAGGCAACTTGGTCATTTTATAAAATTCGTAAGTCAACACATCCACAGGGTTGCTCACCAAAACGAAAATCGCCTTGGGCGCCACCTTCATGATTTTGCTCGCAATATCTTTTAAAATGGCGCGATTTTTTGCGATCAAATCCAAACGCGTCTCACCTTGTTGCTGACGTGCACCCGCCGTGATCACAACCAAGTGTGAATTGCGTGCCGCTGCATAATCGTCTGTTCCCACCACACGAGTGTAATCAAAAAACGCCATGGAATGTTCCATATCCAAAACCAAACCTTGGGCTTTTTCTTTGTTGTGATCGAGCAGCACCAGCTCCGTCGGCGTCCCATCCATGAGCATCGCATACGCCGCGGTTGCGCCCACATTTCCAGCACCAATCACGGTGACTTTGAACTGCGTCTGAAACGAAGGGATCGTGCATTGCTTTGCCATAGAAAGTGAGGTTAATGGACGTGGCGTGAACCTTAAGGCCATTGTACTACAAGGAGGCCTTCAGCATCCAAGTCATTTTCTTGCAAATGCAGATCACTCATGCGAGCATGAACCCATGAACCCTCCTCCAAAACCCGGCGACATCATTTACATGGACACCGAACTCTATCTCTCGCACGGCGAAGACGACATCATCGGAGGCCGTGCCGAAATCCAAGAAGTTCGCCACGAAGGCAACTTCGTGTGGATCATCTTTAAGCTCTTCCCCGACTCGCTTTACAATTGGGCGCAGCTCGAACCCATTCAAGAGAAACTCGCTCAAGAATTTGGCGACTCATGGGCACACTCAAGACCCGACACGAGGCCCGAGTTCAATGAGGGATTCAGCAAATAAATCCGCAATTCGCTCCACCTTTGTTGAATCGATGCGAGTCGAATCCAATTGAAAAGTTCCCTCACTCGCTGATCCTTCCGCAAGCAAATCCTTCCTCCAATCCACCACGCTCACTCGATCGGGATGCAGCTTCATGTAATCACTGGTCAAATGCTTGCCCGTTTGTGTGACATAAGGATCGTTTTCAACGAAACTGAACTCCGCTGGATCCACTCTTTTTTGAAGAGCCTCATACAATTGCATGTCTCCTCGCGTCGAACCATCCGCATCCCCCGTGATGAGACAGGTGTGAATTTCGGGACCACGAATTCCACAAATTTTATCCAAATACGCCTTCAAACTCTCGGCGTCTTTCACATCGTCTTGAGTCGCTGATTTGTAACGAAAAACAGGAGTGCTATGGAGCAAAGTGATGGTGGCTTGCTCAGGAATGCGGCTCAAAATTTCCTGCACCGCCTCCAGTCCACGTGCATGCCTAGCGAGCAAAGCCTGCTGCACCGAAGGACTCGCACGTTCGATGAGACTGGGCAAGGCAAAGGACGAGTGCCGATTGGGATCCGCCAGCCCCCGATTCATTTTAAAATGGATGGTCACCGCATTGGGCAGACGCCTCAGCAAAGCTTCCCGCAACTGGGCTGTTCCTAAATCACACTTCACCGCCAAATAACGATGAATGGTTTCAGCTCCATACTGAGCCAAATGTTCGTTGAGTCCATCAATCGGTGGCACCTCCATGCTTCCGTGCGGATCGATCAGCACGTACTCCACACGACTCCAATCAAGCTCACCCATCCCAAAGGAATGAGCGACTTCAATGATGCCCTCTTCGTGGGCCGGATGATGAAACAAAGTTTTTTTCATAAGCTATCCATAGGAGGATAGTGTCAGAAAAAACTTATTTCAAGAGTTTGATTTAAATCAGTCCGAGTTGACGGTGCGCAGCAGTTCCGCCCCAAACCGCAACGGCTTTCCCATCAGGCATACGTTGAAGAGCATGACCTGGATTTCCACTATTCCAATATTTGCTGGAAGAACGTGCTCGGTGAAGAATGCGTCCATCTTGAATTCTGCGGATCACATTACCGAATTCAATGTGCCAGTTTTCGCCTCCATTAATAGGATTAGTCGCACTGTAGTACGTTGCCCCCATGTGTCGAGTTGCATGATGAAGCACACGATTTGCACGTTTTGCAAATTGCCATTGTTCAATGGTGAGGTCTTGAGGCTTTATACCCAAGCGATTCAAAAAACCACTCAATTCTGGATCGATTTGAGCTTCACGTTTATAAGTTTCAAAATCCCTATCGTCTTCTGTAGCTTCTTTTGCCGCCCATCGTCCCAAAGAATCATAGGGAGCCAAAGAGCTGGCAATCTTACCATCCACCCCAAGGAACATATCCACAGCTCCTCCACCCGCATGTGCATTGTTTTCAAAATCCACGTCGCGTTCTTTCTCAGCATCCCCGTTATAAGGATTAGGGATATCCGTGGAAAAACCTAAACATTGACGAATTCTGAGATTCACACAAAAGGCAGTGTAATTCAACAAAATGTCATCCATTGAAATGCCGAGTTCTTCACCAATGAGTTCAAGCTCTTGATAGACAGCCGCGGTTTCACGCATGTCGTTCATGAACGTTTGGACTTCAGCGGAGTTTGTGTTTGCCTTTACGAAAGAAAAAGTTCCATTGGCCTTAACTCCTGCATCAAAAAATGTCCTCGTATCAGGGGTGCGATTAGCACCCAAGGCTTTATCCAAAAGACCCGAAAATCCAGCTGCTTGCCTTTGAAAGGAGCGAAAAGCATCCACAATGATTGGCTTCACGCGAGAACCGTGGCGCTCACGAAGATAAGCAGCAAATTCTCTCAGACCAATGGCAACTGATTCACGAACATACATCTGCCCATCTAAGCCTCCAGGCAAGTTGTTCTCAGAATTTTGGCTACCATCAATGGGATCCACCCCATCATAAATAGGTCTCAAATCGAGCCCATCTTCTTCTGTTAACGCCACAAGACGTTGACCGTCATCGTCCACTAAAACATAACGATAATCTTCGTCATCCCCCTCCACTCGAGGAACTCCATCTTTGCGAGGAGTCTTGCCAGTAAGCAAAGGTCTAAGAATTGGCATTTCACTCAAGCCTTCAGGAGAGCGAAGAAAATCGGAATCTTCTAACATCAGGAATAACTAAAAGGTCACTATTATGAAACTAATTCAGTATTTCGTCAACTCAATCCCACCCCCGCCCCTACAACAGAGTAAAAACTTGGGATAAAGTGCTTACAATATCCACCCAACATCGCCATGTTCATTAAAAATCTCAAGGAAAGCCAAAAGAACGTCACCGAAATCATGAAGCGACCTCCTGTTGGCCTCAAAAAGACCCTCACCCCTGTGGTGGAAGGCGTTTTGGAAAGGAAAAAAGATGTGCTCAAACTCGTGGAAAAACATGGCACGCCCTTTTATTTGTTCGATGAAGCCGCTCTGGACGAAAGCATCGACACTTTCTTGGAAGGCTTTTCTAAACACCTGAATGGCCGCCCCTACTACGCCGTCAAGTCCAACTACCATCCTCTCATCTTGAAACGAGTCGTTCAAAAAGGAATGGGCTTGGATGTGTCCAGTGGACGTGAACTCCGATTTGCGATCAAGGCCAAGGCCAAGTACATCGTCTTTTCCGGCCCTGGAAAAACAGATGAAGAGTTGCGCCTCGCCCTCAAATACCGCAAAAAAGTGATCGTGCACGTGGACAACTTCAACGAGCTGAGTCGGCTCGGCGCCCTCACTGCAAAGGCACGCAAAAAGATCACGATCGGAGTGCGTTTCTTCACTCCTTATCACTTGGGGAACAAGTTCGGAATCCCTCTCGACGACCTCCGCGAGTTTTGGACCGAAGCCAAAAAACATCCCTACATTGAACTGCGTGGACTTCAATCCCATTTCAGTTGGAGCAAGGATTCCGAAAAGTACGGCAAAATGCTCAACTTGCTTGCCGATCATTTGCAAAAACACTTCAAGCCTGCCGAATGGGATGAGATCCAATTCATCGATCTAGGTGGAGGTTACTACCCCAAGCAAATCGATGGGGTCTACCCTTGGACAGGACGTTACCCCGCCCACATGAATGCGGGCGCCATGGCAAAAATGGCCAACGCCGAGTTGGGCGTCAAAACAGAGTTCACAGATCGCTACCTCATTGTCGACTCCAAAACGCCAGAAGAATACGCAAAACTCATCGGAACCGTGGTGAAAAAGAATCTCGGCTTCCTTAAGAATTGCGTGTACTACGCCGAACCCGGACGCATGATCTGTTACAGCTCCATGCACATCGTCACCAGCATTGTGGACATTAAAAAATTCAACGTGGGAATCACCGACACCGGTCTCAATGCCATGGGTTGGGAGTTCGGCGAACACTTCTACATGCCGATCATCAACCTCACCCATCCCGCCAAGAAAGAGCTCGACTTCACGCTGTTTGGACCTCTGTGTACGCCTCGCGATGTGTGGGGTTACACCTGTTTTGCAAGCAAAATGCAAAACAACGATGTGATGATCGTGCCCAATCAAGGAGCTTACCGCTACACCTTGGCTCAGGAGTTCATCAAAGACATTCCACCGGTCTACGTTTTGCCTCGCAAGTAAAACCGCGAACTAGTTGTTCACAAGACAAAGCAAGGTTGTGCTTTGAATGCCCAAATCCAAGAGACGCTTGGCAACATCCGTTCTCGAGTTGTTTTCATCAAAAACAAGCGCCGCGTTGAAGCGATAAACGCCGTCTTTGTGTGAAAGAGAAGCAATGTTCAGCAATTGTTCCGGAGTTCCTAAGCGTGCAATGGGCAAAATCTTTTCGCGGAAATCTTTTTCATCACCCTTAAACATTCCGGTGAATCCGAGCAAGGACTTATGAATTTGCTTGTTGCGAACTTGGCAGACGAAAACCAAAGTTGCCGTCATACGGAAGTTCGGATCAATGAAATAGAATCGGCCGGACTTTGTGACCAACACATCCAAGCCTCCCACTCCATACCATCCTTTTGCGCGAACCTTGGGAAGTATCGTTTCTTTCATGAGTTTGAAGACTTCTTGAAGTTCGGGGCGATCAAAATCCGTGGGCACCATGCCTCCCAAAAACTCGCCACATTTTCCAATGAGCTGTTCATTGAAACCAATGATGTCGATCTCTTTATTTGGATCAGCAGGAATACCAAATTGAATACAGAAATTGTGAAGCGCATGAATGAATTGATAAACCATGATGTGACCATCAAGGTTCCCAAAAGCATCGCGCGCACTCGCCAAATCCTCAGGTTTGTGACAAATTCGAACTCCATCTCCTGCGCTGGAAGAAGTGACCTTCACCACACAAGGCAAAGGAAGGTCTTCAATACTGGCAGAGAATTCTTTTCCACTGAAGAAGTGGAAGTATTCAGCGGGCAGATTTTTCTTTGGAATATAATCACTCAAATTTTCTTTGTCGTTGAACCAGACGGTAAGCTCAGGAGGAATCGCAAAACAAGATTTCAAATCTTCATCCAAAAAAGGTTGAGCCATGACCAAATCCCCCTTGAAAGCTAGCCCTTTAAGAGCGGTTTTTACAATGGAATTGCGGTCCCTTCCAACAACATCTGAAGTGATTTCAGGAGGCATCACCGTCACTCGAGATGAATCGAGAGGAGAAACGCCCATCTCAGAGAGCAGATTCAAAACTTCATCGGAATAAACAGAAGCAAAAGTGAGCACCCGCACGTCGTTTCCTGCCACCAATAAGGGGCGTCCCGCCACCAACTCTTCCACCCAAGTGGGAACTCCATTAAAAAAGCCCGATTCTTCTCCTGCAGGGAAAGAATAAAAATACGTGGTTCCTGCGGGGAAATATCGGGACAAAGTGTACTGAACAGAAGTAGGCAGAGGGTCTTCGGCTTTCTGATTGGTTGCGGTCATACGAGATTTGTTATTTAAAACGCAAAAATTCTACTCTCTTTACGCCAAAAAACAAGACTCCTAAGAAAACTTCTCTCAAGAACAGGCTTGAAAAAAGTGCAGATTTCAGCTAGAATACAAGGATAAATTAAAAACAAAATGTTCTTCTGGGAAGCCTTCATGTTCGGATTCTTTCAAAGCTTTGCCATCGGGCCTATCTCGCTCTATGGAATTCGTGAAGGACTCAATCCTCGCAAAGGAATTGTGATGCAACTCGAAGTGATCTTTGGCGCTGCCATTGTGGAGCTCACCTATTTGATGCTCGCCACCAACGGAATCACTGGAATCATGAATTACGAATGGGTTCAAACCCTACTCTGGATCGCCGCGGCTTACATGCTCGGCAGCATGGGTTACCACAGTTTAAAAGACCCAAGCAGCAAAGGAAGTCTCCAGCACATGCACCGTCACCGACTCCGCTTTTTCGACTCGGATTTCTTCAAAGGTCTCCTGATGTGCATCTGCAGCCCCATGGCTCTTGTCTTCTGTTTCATTGTGGTCGGAGGCATGTACACCAACTACTCCGACGTGGTCAGCCCCGCCAAATTCGCCCTGAGTGTGAATCTCGGCGGAATCCTCACCATGCTCCTCATCACAGGCGCCACCTTTGCGGTGCGTCACGTCTTCCACAAATGGATGCTCACCAAACTCGTCCGAGCCGGTTCGCTCATCTTGATTGGATACGGAGTCTGGTTCGCCTGGAAAGCCGTGCTCGGTCTCCAACCTCTCGTGGTGGCCTTCATCTCATAGTGGCGGTTGACGGATTTGAGGATTAGTCGCATAATACATGCCACTAATCTGTTTTTATGATACCAAAGAACTTGCCACCAATCGAATTTCAAAGCGGTGAGGGTGAAGACGACATCCAAGGCACTTCAGAGGACCCTGTTGAGTTGGTAGTCCCTGCCCTTCAGACCAGATCTCTTTATAGCGAAGGATCGACGAATTTTCCTTCAAACGTCACCCTGTCCAGCCTCTACCCAGAACCACTTAATGGAGCACGCGGTCCTTTGTTGATCGCAAAGACTTTAGATGACGCTCTAAAACAGGCGGACTACAAGTTGCGTCCCACCGGAAGAGGTTTAATGATCGTGAGCGGACTGATTTCTCCAGAAACACAACAAGACAAGTTCAAACAGTTGTTTTTTGCCCATCTAGGGAATAAAGAAACACCAAATGGAGACAAAATCATGCAAGCCGCTGAATGGGCAGACACATTCGGTTCCATCGCAAAAGTAGAAGAGGACGAAGCCTTTACCACAGAATTAGAATCTTTGAGAGCAGATGAAAACCTGATTAAAGAACTCGCCCCTTGGATCGAGAAAGGAGACCAAGAATCCGTACTCAAAAATTACCTCACCGTTTTAGTGAACGTAGGCTGGAAGTCAAACTTGAAGCTAAAGATAGAAACTGCTCGAACTGTGCACAACTGGGGACACAGTGCAAACGTGGTGATGACAGACCGCATAGGGAATGTATTGCCCACAGGAAGAGCCATCGATGTACCAAGTGCAACACAAAGATGGGACTATTTTGAAAAGAATGGAGTAGATGAATTCAAAGCTGAAATCGGTAAAAATCCGCAACTAGCCCAATTCATGCGCGAAAATGGCACACGACCAGAAGACGTAAATGCCAAACTGATTGAAGAACTTCGTGATCACAACCGAGCTCTTTTTGAGGCTGTAATGAGAGGAGGAAACGAAGGAAAGACAGACGTGTATGCAGGCGAAGGAGGTCACATTTCCATACGAAGACCTGAGTACCCAAACAAGATTGGAGTCGATAGATCTGTTGCGAATTGGCATTTGGACAATCCTGCTAGTCCCAGATACACTCTTGCTTGAAAATGACCTCACCTCTCACTCGCCAAGCTCGATTCCAAGAACTCTTCCCTGAAGAGAAAGCTTTTCGTTGGAAGCAAATTGAAGAAGGACTTTTTCAGGTTAAAAACAAGGGCTGGAAGGACCTCACCGGTTTGCCCAAACAAATGCGCGAAACCTTAGAAGCCGAACTTCCTTGGATGAGTGGCGAGGCTCAAACCGTGCTCTGCTCCAGCCGCAAAGACA
>CAZROM010000030.1:0-2430 GCA_964601715.1 uncultured Candidatus Peribacteria bacterium
TCATGGTAAGGTCAGAGACGCGGGCTTTTTAGTTGTCGCTCGGTGCTAGAAAATTGGATAGTTGCTTTTCGATGGAGGTAACTTCGTCGAGCCTCTTCAGGTATGTTTTATATGTTTTTTCGAACTGTTCAATCATAAAATTCATGTATTTGTGAGTTTGTCCTTCCATCCCGTTTTTGAAAGCATTTTTATGTGCCTCCCACTGGCTGTTCCAAAGAATGATTGGATGGTATTTATGCTCTTTTAAGATTGCATTCATAAGCAATCTTCCTGTTCTACCATTACCATCTATAAAAGGATGGATTCGCTCGAATCGGTAGTAAAAGGTAAAGGCTAGGTCTGGTGGATATATTTTATGTTTGTTTTTAGCATACCACTCGAAAAGCTCTTCAAGTCTCTTTTCGATCTCTTTGAATGGCGCGGTTTCTTCATTCCCAACCACAATGGGCTCTTCTCGCAAATTGTGCTTAGCAGGTTCGTGTTGCAGCAATATCTTATGCAGTTTCACGAGTTTACCGATATTGATTTTTTCAATTGTGTTTTTTGATTCCTCCAGTGCTTTTATGCTGTTTTCTACTTCCGCGTTGCGCCTCGTGGTTTCTGTGTTCACGATCTTCTCTATTTGTTCTCTTGGGACCTTGCTCCCTTCGATCTTATTCGAGTTGTAAATAAAGTCGATCACGAAAGCAGATTCCATGGCACGTTTTCCTAATGACCCCAACTCTTGCTTTTGCCTGTAAAGATTCCCTCTCAAAGCCTCTATTTTCTGGACGACTTTGTTTGTGAATGATTTTTTTGTTTTTACTTTATTCGCCCAATACTTTGTGCGTGCTGATATTTCTTCTCGTTTAACCTCTTCCTTGAAAGCGAGTTCTTTTTTGAACTTACCTGTACTGGAATCTACTCTTCCCAAAGATTTATTCTTTGGAAGCGTTACTCCCTTTGTAATATAGATACTTTCCCTTGCATAAAGGTACTCTTTCCCGCCGATTTTTTTAACCGAAAACGTCAGCATTTTTTTGTAGATTTTAACTTAAAAAGTGACACCAAACATTTCTTACAGGTTTATTATACTGGTTTTTCTTAACCAAATAAAGGTAATAATCCGGATACAGCTAGTAGCCCACGAGTCTATTCAAAACGAGGATGCAAATGGATCTATAAGTCGTCCTAACTCCTTGGTGCGTGCTTTTCAAGGAAGTCTGAATTCCAGTCGTTGGCATCTGTGATGACAGATTTTTCTTTGAGGACACTCGTGAACTCGTCAAAAGTGGCTTCGCCAATACCTTTGATTGATTTAAATTCACTAGGGTCAAAACGGCCATCTTTACTGAAAGCTTCGATGAAATGACGTACGGTCAGATCTTTCTTCGATGTTTTAACTTTTGCGGCCAAAAAATTTTCGACTGCATTCGAAACGCGAACTGAAAAGTCCAAAGTGCTCAAAAGGTCTGTGTTTAAAGGGGAAGAGTGCTCCTTCTGCCTTTCTGTTTTTTGTTTGGGTGGATTTCCAACTCCCACTTGAGTGCGTAATGCTAAACGTTGAAGGGCTTCGCCAAGCTCTTTTGTTTCAGGATCGGCAAGTAGTTTACTAGCTGTTCGATGCATGGCTTGTTGCACGCCGAGCAGAATTTCGGAGCTAGAGCCAGAGATTGCAGCTACGGCTAAAAGGCTTTGTGCAAGTTGGTCGGTGAGGTTTTGAATACTGCGATCGTCTGTCGCTTCAACAGCACCAGCGCCAATGCATTCACGCAAAGGTTTTTTGATGTCGATGACTTCTCCTAAGTTGGACTTTTTACCTCTGGGCATATTTTCTGGTTACGGTTCAATATTATAAATTGAAATTGACAAATGTCAAATGACGCTCAGTCTTGTTTCAATTGACCTCATGCCCTTCCTCCGATATCATTCAACCACATGGTTAAATATAATATTGATTTTATCTTTCAGGCGCTCGCGGATGGCACGCGCAGGGAAATCCTGCAGCGGGTGGCTACGGCGAGTTTGCCGATCAAGGATTTGGCCAGCGATTACAAGATGAGTTTTGCGGCGGTTTCTAAACATGTGGCGGTGCTGGAAAGGGCGAAGCTGGTGACCAAGTCGAAAGAGGGAAGGCAGCAGATCATCACTTTGAAAGTGGACACGCTCCACTACGCTCAAGAGAAGCTCAGCGCTTACGAAAAGCTCTGGGACACTCGACTCAATCAATTGGACTCTTTACTTTCTAACTCTTAGTCCTATGAACCAATCTACTTTTGAAAAAAATGTGGATGAGAAAACTTTAACCGTTCGCCGCGTGATTTCTGCGCCCATCGAACGTGTGTGGGAAGCGCTCACCACCTCCGAAATGCTCGACAAATGGTGGGGGCCCAAACCTTACAACGCCGTGACCAAATCCTTTGAATTCAAAGAGGGAGGGAAGTGGCTTTA
>CAZROM010000030.1:2530-6235 GCA_964601715.1 uncultured Candidatus Peribacteria bacterium
CTGATTTCATGTTTAAAAAATGAAAAAATTCCACACCCTCTTCAGAGGATTTATGCTCGCACTGGTTTTTGTCAGTTTGATCAATCCTTTCACGATTGATTTAGCAGAGGCCGCAGCACCGGCGGTGGTGACAAAAGTGGTGCCAGTGGCTGCCAGTGAACAAGTGACCTTAACGTGGAGCAATCCGGCGACAGCCACTTTTACTGGAACCATGGTGCGCTACAGCACTTCAAGCTTTCCGACTTCGGTTTCGGATGGAACCTTGGCTGCGGATGTAGCGGGAGCCGTGAGTGGAACGAGTTCGGTGACGGTGACAGGATTGAGCAATGGAACGATCTATTACTTCTCACTGTTTTCCCACAATGCTGTTCCTGAATATTCGGCGGCGGTGAATGCACAGCAGCTCGTGATGGAGCCCGTCTTTACTGATGATTTTGAATCTCTTTCTCTTGCCACGCTGCATGGTCAAAACGGGTGGAATGTTGTTCAGGGAACCTGGAATGTTATTGATACTGCGGGGGAACAGACTATTCAATCGGGTTCAGACACTTTGAGTTTTGATAAATACCGTGCTCTCAACGGAGGCGATGGTGCGGCGTACTCCAATCAGATGTTGCGTGTGGATTGGAAGGGATCCACTACAGCGCTTCCGGGCCAAATTTTCTTACGCTCACAGTCGAGCAATGCGGATGCGGGAGGATATTTTCTTTGGGCGAATGCTGGACAGTTGAGGATCAGTTATAAAACAAGCACGGGAGCAACTTTTACAACCTTGGCCTTCAGTGCATTTTCGCCAGTAGCAGGCACTTGGTACACCTATGAATTTTCTGCCGTTAACAATGAATTGGGGCAGACTGTTTTGTCGGGTTACGTCTGGACCAGAGGAAATGCAAAACCCTCTACGCCAAACGTTCAGTACACGGATACGTTTAATCGATTTTCTCAAGGAGTTTTCTCTTTAGGTAAAACCAATACAACCTTGGCTGAGTACGACAATGTGAAGTTCTACGGTGTGATCGGGGACTCAGATGTGTCAGCAGTGCCTGGTGATACGACTAATTCACTTTCGTGGACCAATTCAAGCGACGCTAATTATGCGGGAACCATGATTCGTTACAGTACGAGCGCTTATCCGACCTCCATCACAGATGGTACTTTGTTGGCATCGGTTACGGGTTCTGCAGGTGCCACCAGTAGCCGAACGCACAGTGGTCTAACGAATGGCACTCAGTATTATTACACGCTTTTCCCTTACGATAATGTGGGCGCTTATGGTGTGCCATCCTACGTCAGTCAAGTTCCTTACCCTTTGTTGCTCAGTGATGATTTCACAGCTTCAACGGTAGCGTCTTTGTCGGGGCAAAATTCATGGTCTTTAGGCGGGGGAACCTGGGCTGCCGCGGATCTTTCGTCGAACAGAGTGGCTAGTGGAACGGCAAGTTCGACCAGTTTCTACACAAATAAACTTATGAACGGCAGTGTGGACACGGGGAATCAAGTTTTGAAGCTAAAATATCAATCGGACAACGCAACCAATAATGCGGGACAGATTTCACTTCGTCAGCAATCCGACACGCCCGCCGCTTACTTGTTTTGGCACAATGGAAACACTTGGACTTTGAGTTTGACCACGCCCGAGAGCACCATCACTACTTTGAGCACTTCCACAAATGTTCCTCCTCAAGAGGCTAGCGTTTGGTTCAATGTTGAAGCGTCTGCGATAGACAACGGGTCAGGGCAAGCGGTGCTCCGCCTTTTTGTGTGGAAGGAAGGCACGGATAAGCCTCTAACACCTCAAATTGAATACACCGATACCTCCGCAACCTACACACGTGGGGGATTTGCGTTGGGTAAATCCAACTCCTCGGATCTTGCCTATTACGATGATGTCGGTTTTTATGGAGAATCGCCCAATGTGGTGATCACGGCCCCTGCTGCTGATGTGGACGGTGCACCCAATGTGGCTACGATCTCAGTGACAGACGAAGGAGGAACTTTTTACGTCCCTTATATTCAGACTTCTACGACTTTGAATGTGGCTGCGACTTCCACTGATATTCCTGTCGGAGGAGGTTTGGAATTTGTGCTCAATGAAGGCTTGGATTCTGAACGAACCATCATTGACCTCACCGCGCCCTACACCGGTGCATTCACTGGGCTTGCAAAAGGAACTTACGTCTTAGATGTCTACACTTTGCAGGGCGATGGAGTCACAAGATTTTTATCGAGCACAGCTCATGCTTCACGCACAGACATCGGTATCGGAGACATCATTTCGGTTATCGGAGATTCCGTTGTGGAGGGAAATGCAGGTACAAACGATTCAGGAGTGGTAACGAGCTGGTTGGATGGAGATGCTGGCACGGTTTCAGCTGATCATCGACAGTTCCCTCAACATGGACCTGTGAGTCTAATTTACAAAGAAAGTTTCTTGACCGATCTGAATGATAAATTGTCTAGCTATTATGGATATCCTGTTTTCTTAATGAATGAAGGACGCTCTGGAGTTCGAGCTAGCAACTACGCATCGCTTATGATGACTTCCGCGTGGCAGGAACGAGAGCTTGGTTTGGCGCCCAATAAGTGGCTTGTTTCTTTGGGCTTAAATGATGCTCAAGCGAACACTGATCCAAGTGTCTACCAAAGCAATTTAACCGCTTTGATCAACACCTTGATTGACACCTATGGAGCGAACCCTTCTGAAATCTATCTTGCGTATCCCAACTACGATTTCCGTCCGGACTGTTGTGGGGGCTTGTCTGCCACTCATTTGGCAACTTTCCTTCCTGTGATTGATACGATCCGTAGTGATCTTGGACTGGCCGACGGTCCTGATCTTTTCCATCAAACCTATTTCTACAAACTAGTGAACTATGTGGACAATGTTCATCCCAGTTCTACAGGTTATGTACGAATGGCGCGTTTGTGGGCTTTGGCCTTGCTGAAAACGACGGTTTCTCCCACACCTGCGGGCAGGCAGATCACTTTGAATTGGAGCAATCTTTCTTCGCTTGAATCCACCATTGCTGGCTACGTGGTTTCTTATGGAACGGATCCGAACAATTTGGATCAGTCGGTGACTCTTGGAAATGTCACGACCACCACGCTCAGCAACTTGCTTTGGAATACAACGTATTATTACTCGGTAAGAGCTTTCGACAATGATCCCTATGCGGCGGCTTATACGCGAGCCAGTGAGCAGGGTAGCGCGTCAACAGAACTTGGAACGAGCGTCGCTACGGTCTCAGCGGTTTCTGGACCCACGACAGAAGAAGGAGGTACGGCGACTTTCACTGTTGTGCTTTCGAGTCAACCAACCAGTTCCGTGGTCATTCCTGTTTCTTCTACTGACACGACTGAGGGTATCGTGGCTCCTGCCTCACTCACCTTCACCACAGGCAACTGGAATGTTCCGCAAACAGTCACCATCACGGGAATTGATGATGTCGAAGACGATGGAGATATCGCTTACACGATCGTTTTGGGCGCAATGTCTAGTTCAGATGTGACCTACAATGGCGTGAACCCCAGCGATGTTTCGGTCAGCAATACGGACAATGATGTTGGAGTTGTGATTAGCCCTGGCGCCCTTGTCTCAGCTATTTCTGGGGCTACGACAGAAGTGGGCGGAACGGCTACCTTCACAGTTGCTTTGAGTACTGCACCCACCGCAGATGTGACGATCTCAGTGAGTTCTTCGGACAC
>CAZROM010000030.1:6335-10206 GCA_964601715.1 uncultured Candidatus Peribacteria bacterium
TTGCAAAATCTTGTTCAAGAAAATGCGGTGATGGAGGCGGCTCTTCAAGAAAGTTCTTTCCACACGGTGCTTGTGAACATGTTTGAACAACCTCATTTTGGAATTGAACGTGCCGAAGCTGTGGAGTTTTTGCTGGTTGTTTCTGGTGTTGACATCACAGATTTGAATGTGGACTCCCAGTCTAGCTATTCGGATGTGACACCGGATTATTTACGCGCGATTTATGTAGAATACGCCACCGAGCACAATTTAGTGGGAGGCTATTCGGATGGGCGCTTTGATCCTGAACGAGTGATGAATCGTGCGGAAGCTTTGAAGATGGTCGCGAACTTCTTTGAAATTGAAGTGGACACCTCGTTGCGTGGCGAAATGCTGCTCAAGGCCTATGAGCTTAGCGAAAACCCTTTCACTGATGCCGATTTGGAAGCTTGGTATGCGCCTTACTTGATCACTCTGTATTCCAAGGGCGTCGTGCAAGGGTATGCCGATGGGCGTTTTGGAGCCGATGAGTCCATCAGCAATAGTGAACTTCTCAAGATGGCAACGGTGGTTCAAGGGCTGTGAGGGGACCGGTCTCCTTGCGATTTGCATAAATGCTTGCTAAAACTTAGCTAATATGTTTTAGTTAAGACTAACTTTTCTTATGAATGAGTTTGAAGAAGGTCTCAGAGCACAGTTTTGTGTCACTGATTCCGTTACGAAGGATGGTGTGCTTCTAGCAAGTGGGGAGGCTGTTAGGAGGTTGATCCAATCCATAGGATTCAGTGTAACAGTTCTTTCAGACGGGCTTGATTTCCCACCTGATTTAGAAACAACTGCAGCGCGTATTTTTTTAGATTCACTGGATGGTGCGCAAACGCCTGATGAATTTGGAGCTTTGCAAATAGAGCTTTGTACTTTGTCAAAACGACTTTCAGATGTTGCAGTCTTGAGCCAGCATCCAACGTTCAGTACTTTGGACCCCGCGGGTCAACAATTGGTTTTTGTCCGATTGCAACACCGCTTTCAGGCTTTAATGGATTCGATTCAGCACATCGACAATGGAAAATGAAGAGACTCTATGGCTGGTGGATTATGAGGATTGGCTGCAGCCGCAGTCCATTGGAATGATTGAAAATTCAGGACGTCTCTTTGTGGACCACTTGACCAAAAATTTGCAGACTGAACTTTTGGGGATCACGGATAAAGAGCATATGGAGCGACGAACCTTGCCTGTGCCAAAGGTGGGCACTGATGAAGAGAAATTGCGTAATTACAGAGATGCGGCCTATACGATTTTGAATGAAGTTCAGGCAGGGGATCGAGTGCTTGCTTTCGGGCAAGGTCATTGGTTTCAAAGCGCTTTGCAGCTAGAAACAGGTGCCGTGAATCGGTTTGCTTCACCTGGTCAAGAAGGAAACCTGACGATTGTGGAAGCAGGTCATGATTTGAGAATGGAAGCGGCTCGTGTAGAAAGGATTAATGCTTTGGTTGCGAATAATTCCGATCTTGCAGGACTGGCCGTGAGTACAGATGCGGCCACCTATTATTGCAATGCGTTTCTGTATTTGATGATGAATAAAAACATTAACGGCGACTTCTTTCATCTTCCTGCTTTTATGGAAGGGGATGAGGAGCGGGCAGGGTTTTTTTTTGCGGCCAATGTTGATCTTTTTGCGCAAAATCACCCTGGTAAGACGGCGACTGACTTTGCGATGAGTTCCAATGAAGACGCTGCTCGAATTCTCGTTCAGTTCTTGCAGGCCGAGCGGTCAGGATTTTAAAAGAGCCCCCGTGTGGAGGCTCTTTTTTTGATTGAAACGAAGGATTAGTAACCGGTTGCGTCCAAGAAATAGTTGTAGTCGTCGATCATGTAGTTGTAGTAATCGAGAACGTTGGAGTACGCGGTGTACAAATCGTCAGAGTTTTGGTCGGTGATGGCCTTTTGAGCAACCATTGCATTGGGCAAGAAGTTGAGTTCGAGGTCATCGTAGAAGGTGTCCAAGTTGTAGGTGTAAGCAGAATCCACGGCAGGCTTGTTAGCGCCGGTGTGGCCAGCCACTTGAGTGTTCAAAGTGTCGTAAAGGCCTTGGAGTTCAGCTGCGCGAGTGTAGTTTTCGTTGACGTAAGCGTCTTCCACCAAGTCCAAGATGAGTTCAGCTTGGTCGAGGTCTTTGTTCATGTTGTCGATGGAAACACTGATTGGATCGCTAGGATCAACGGTCCAAGTGTTGTATTTGTCGTAGAGAGCGTCCACTTTGTCGAGCACGATGTCGTGAGCGGCGTAGTAGGTGTCGATGGCGGTGTAAAGGTTAGCCACGAGGGTTTTTCCCTTCTCAAGGTCAGTCTTGTATTCTTGAGCTGCAACGTATTTGTGCAAATCTTTGCAGAGTCCGTCGAGTTGATCAAGGCTGTTGAAGATGATGGTGGCTTGAGCCGTCAATTCTTGTGCTTCAGTGTCTTCAAGACCCTTAGGATTCATGGTGTCCGTGTAAAGCGCATCGCGATTGTAAATGTCGAAGCTGCAAGTGAAGGACACTCCGTACGCTTCGTCGTAATTGGTGAGGTCGTATTCGGCGTATTGAACGCTGTCGTCGAGGTAGCTCACTTGATCTTGAGCTTCGTTGATGAGGTCGGTGTAACGGTTGAGGCTGTCGGTAGCGGATACATCGCTTCCTACGCTTGTATCGGAAGATCCCCAGTTTTCAAAAGTGCTGGTGATGGAGCTGCATCCAGAGAGCACAAGGAAAAGTGCACCGAGGACGAGTAGACTTCGTTTGGTGTTTTGCATGGTGTGAAAGTTGGATAGAGGATAAGCTTTCGGGCGTTAGTGTATAACATGGTCTCGTGAAACGTCTAATTGAAATTGATGCCCTTCGTGGACTCGCCGTGCTTTGCATGGTGGGATTCCATTTTGCAATGAACGGCCTTTTGCTTGGATTGTGGGAGTTTGAACCTTATGAGTTTCCTTCCTTGTTCTTTGTTCGTCTTGGCCAGTTCTTGTTTTTAGGCTTGGTTGGAGTCTCGGTTTTTTTATCGTCACGAGGTTTTAAGGGGCAGAGTTTGCGCGGGCTGAAAATACTCGGCTGTGGTTTTTTGGTGACGCTGGGCACGTATTTGGTTTTCCCTGAGGCTTATGTGCGTTTTGGCGTTTTGCATTTGATTGGAATCAGTGTTCCCGTGGCGGCTCTCTTCAAAGGGAAGGAGTTTTGGGCTTTGCCCGCGGCCGCGTTTTTTTATGCTCTGTCTTTTGTGATGCCGCTTTTTTTACAGGGCAGTGTCTTGGGCATTCCGTTCGGACTGCCTCCCGAGCACTTTTCTTCATTGGATTATTTTCCGATTTTCCCATGGATGGCGGTTCCTTTGGTGGGGCTTTGGGTGGGTTCCAAGCTCTATGCTCAGCATCAGGAAACATGGCTCAAAGCGCTTGCCAAAGCCAAAGGTCTGACGCGGCTTGGACGGCATTCCTTAGTCGTTTATCTGTTGCATCAACCCATCCTTTACTTTAGTTTATGGGGGCTTTCTTACTGGATTAAACCATGAACACTACAGGACGCAGTCTAGCTCAGATGCTGAAAGGCGGAGTCATTATGGATGTAACAAATGCGCAGCAAGCCAAGATCGCGGAAGCGGCTGGAGCATGTGCGGTGATGGCACTCGAACGCGTGCCTTCGGATATTCGTCGTGACGGAGGAGTGGCTCGTATGAGCGACCCAAAAATGATTCGAGAAATTCAAGAAGCCGTGACCATTCCTGTGATGGCAAAGGTGCGCATTGGACACTTTGTGGAGGCACAAATTTTGGAAGCCTTGGAGATCGACTTCATCGATGAAAGTGAAGTTTTAACGCCGGCCGATCCTTTTAAACATGTGAACAAAATCGACTTCAAAGC
>CAZROM010000031.1:0-3491 GCA_964601715.1 uncultured Candidatus Peribacteria bacterium
TTGTCGTAGGCGTTCACCACTTCGATTTTAACAAAATAGAGAGAGTCGGAAGTGTCTTGATCGCCGTCTTCGTTGCTATCGATGCCGAGCGTGCGTGCATCCCAACCTGAAGGACGATCCCATTCAACCTTGAATACACCAGAGGAACTGTTGTTTTTGATGTCGGCGCTGCTGGTGCTCTTGAGAGTGGACCAAGTGGATCCATTCCAATAAGTCACTTTGTAAGAACCGTTGGCAGCACTGGTGTCCACATCCATGGCGAAACCGTCGAAGGCTTCGTCAAAACCAATGTACATCAGAGAGCCTTCACTTTTTGCAAGGCTCAAACTGGTGCTGCTGTCGGAAGCAGCCGTGGTTTTTTCGATCACAGAGCCGGAATCCACTAAGACGGAATCGGCGTAGTAGTTGGTGTAGTCGATTCCAGAGTAAGTGGCAATTTCTGTGACCACAAAAGCTTGAGTCAATGTTTGAGCGCTGAGGCCAAACAAAAGGGTCATCAAGGATAAGAGAGCGAGTTTGTACTTCATAAGGAAGGCTTAAAGGGCAATTTATGCCCTTATTCTAGCCCTTTTTAGGTTTAATACAAGCCAGCAAAGTGGTCAGAGGAACGGCACAAATCAGACCTATGCTTCCGATTAAAGTGTGCACGATTTCTTGGGCAACCAATTCGATGTTGATGACTTGCCCAAAATCATAGTCGGAACTCAAAAATAGAAGCATGAGGGGGAGACTGGACCCTGCATAAACCAAAATCAAGGTGTTCACCATCGACGCAATGTGGTCACGACCCACGTTCATGCAACGAGAGTAGAGTTCTCTAAAGCTGATTTTTGGTTTGGCGGCGCGTAGTTCTTCCGCAATGGAAGCTTGTGAAATGCTGATGTCGTCTAAAATGCCGAGCATGCTGATGAGTACTCCTGCGAGTAACAAACCTTGAAAATTGAAGCCCACGTCTGATCCTATTTTTAGAAAGAACGCGGATTCATCTGCCAAGCCTGATAAATGGCTCAAAGGGATAAAGATTTTTGAAAGGATTCCGGTCACCGCCAAGGTCAGCAGCGTTCCAGCCACTGCAATGTGGGTTTTGTGTTGAAATCCATGTGACAAATAGAAAGTGATTGGAATGATGAGTGCGCTTCCAGCCAAGGCAGAGAGCACAGGATCGTAGCCGTTGATTAGAAACGGAAGGACGAGTTTGATGAGCACAGCAAAGGAAAAGACCATGCCCAAGAACGATTCGACACCTTGCTTGCCCGAAATTGCTACGACGATCAAACAGAAAAGACCGAACAGTATATATAAAGGAAAGCGCCTGTCGTAATCCGCGATGCTGTAACTGGGTTCTGTGCCTGGGATCTCCATTTTTGATACATACACTTTGTCGCCTTCTTCAAAGAGTCGTGAGTCTGGGCCGATGATATCGCTGTTCTCAATCTGTAAAGTTTCGTGCTCTTCACTGCCTGAATTCACTTCTACCGTCAAAATTTGGATGACAGTGTTTCCTTCTGTTGTTGAAGTTTCATCGCTTATGCTTCCCGTGATCAGAGTCTGATAGTCTTCACTTTGTTCTAGAATAGGAACGTTCACGCCAAAAACCAATACCAAGAAGAGCGGTAAAAAAAGTGCTAAGCGTTTGAAGTTGTTTCCACCCATGCGATGATGCTTTTAAGGTAGCGGGATTCGGGGAAGTTCAAGGATTCAGGGTGATCGGGACTTTGCCTGACCAAACGGAGCAGATGAAGTGTGACCCCAGCTTGTACGGCGGCTCTTCGGAGCATGAAGAGGAAATCTTCTTCATTTAGAAAGTGTGAGCAGCTGGATGAAACGAAGATACCTCCATCCTTCACAACACGCAAAGCGGCGCGGTTTAAAAAGTGATACGCTTTTTTGCCATTCGTTTCGTCGCGTTTTGTTTTGATGAGTGCTGGGGGATCGACAATCACCACGTCGTAAGACGCGGGTTTTGCTTTGCCCAAAAATTCGAAAACGTCTGATTTTGTGTACGAAACTTTTTTCTTTGTGAATTTGTTGAGTGCGATGTGGTCTTTGCAAAGTTCGAGTGCGCTTTCAGAGCCATCCACAAAATCGACGGAGCTCGCGCCACCGCGCAGCGCGTAAATTCCTGCTGCGCCGCTGTACGAAAATAAATCGAGCACGGATTTTTTTGTAGAAAGTTTTTCAATTTCTTTGCGTAAATCTTTTTGATCGGTGAAGAATCCCGTCTTTTGTCCTTCCCACACATCGGCGAAAAATTTATTTCCATTTTCTAAAAATTCTGCGCGTGAATTTTTTCCATGCAAGACTTCTTTGTGTTCTTCCAATTTTTCTTCCTTGCGCACGGCGAGCTCACTTTTTTCGATGATGTTTTTTGCTTTGAAGATTTTTTTGAGTGCGCTGAGCAAAAGTGGTTTTAATTTTTCAATTCCGGCTGTGGAAATTTGCAAAACCAAAGTGTCGTCGAAACGATCGAGGATGAGTCCGGGAATTCCATCCGACTCCGCAAACACCACTCTGTAACCTGTTGTTTCGCTCTTTGGACCATAGCCGAGCAAGAGTCTTGCTTCGTTTGCATGTGTGATTTTTTTCACGAACCATTCTTCGTTGATTTCAACTTCGCAAAAATCAAACACGCGTACGGCGATGGATGAACTGCGTGAAAAAGTTCCTGTGCCGATGATTTTTCCAGACACATCCGCGACGTGCACCAAATCACCATTTTCTAAATCGTTTGGAATCGTCTCCAAAGCACCCGAAAATACCCACGGATGATGATAATACACGCTTCCTTCTTTTCCTTTTTTGATCGTCAGTGTGGGGTAGAAATGCATAATTTGCTGTAGTGTATCACAAAATTTCCACTTGAAAAATTTTTTAAATTATCTCTTGTCATCGTTCTCAAACTGGAGGAAAATTTTGTCGAGCTTTAATTTTTAACTTCCACGCCATGGCAGTAGCTAAAAAGGCTAAGAAAGCAGTCAAAAAGGCAGCACCTAAGAAGGCTGTTAAAAAGGCTGTAAAAAAGCCAGTGAAAAAAGCAGCTCCTAAAAAAGCTGTTAAGAAGGCTGTAAAAAAGCCAGCTGCAAAGAAACCTGCAGCAAAGAAACGCAAGTAATTGCATTCACTTTGTTCTTTCAAAAGAAGTTCCTCGCGGAACTTTTTTTGATTCAGTGAATGTAATTTGGACTCCACACATAAAGGTCGATGAACATCGCGAGAGTTGCTGCGTATTCACGCACTTCGTAATAGTCGGCGAAGACGTAGGGTTGCAAAGAAGCGGACACTCCCACACTGTCGATCCCTAGTGAATTACAGGTGTAAATCGCTCGGTAAAGATGGAATTCTTGGGTGACTAAAATCGCTGAGGTGAGACCAAAATTTTCTTTGGCGCGAATGCAAGTGTCGTAGGTTCTTCTGCCCGCATAGTCTTCGGTGATCACACTTTTTGGAATGGCGAATGCATTTTGCAATGTTTCACTCATCACATCGGGCTC
>CAZROM010000031.1:3591-6654 GCA_964601715.1 uncultured Candidatus Peribacteria bacterium
TGTTTTTTAAAATGAAATATAATTTTGTGGTTTTACTTTTTCTCCATTGTAAATGAGTTCAAAGTGTAAGCAAATTCCAGTTGTGCCATAGACTCTACCTGTGTTTCCCATAACACCAATCACTTGGCCTTGAGTTACGGTATCGCCTTCTTTTACTGAGAATTCACTTAAATGTGAATAGTGTGTTTGAAAACCATTTCCGTGATCAATAATAACCGCGTTTCCGTATCCTTCATTGTATCCAGTCGCTGTACTGATTACCGTTCCATCGGCAGAGGCGAGAATATCGGGCATGTTTCGATTGGCAATGTCGATGCCTAGATGCCCCTCTTTAAATCCTTGAGTGATTGCCCCCTCTGTTGGTCGGATGAATTGAGCGTCAGGAATGAGTAAAGAGTTCTCAACATCTGGATAAGGTGTATTTTCGATCGAGCTTTGGATGGTTTCTTCGTATCCTTCACGTGCTTCTGTAGGAAGACTTGCTAAGAACGCAGCCGTTTCTTCTTCGGAAAGTTTTTTGTGATTGTCGTAACAGCCGCTTTCTTCGATATAACCTGGTACGAGTGTGGTGAAATTTTGACTTTCCGTGAGACCTCTTTTTATAGGATCAAAAATAGAATCGCGTTCACTCGACTCAAACGTGGCGTATTCAAGGTAAACGGTTTTTGAATAGAGCAGATCGTTCACGAAATATTCTTGTCGTTCAATGGTGAAACTTTGTGCGTCGAAAATGTAATCGGTTCTTTGCTCATCAGAATGAGTCTCCGTGAGAACATATTTCATCAAACCTTCTTCGTTTCTTTCCTCCAACGTGTAGTGGTTGGTTTCTGAAATATCGTTGTCTTCATTCATTTCAAGCAATATTTTCGTTAACAATGTTTTCACACTGTTACCACCGTGAGTTTCGATCATCCCATAACCTGATTTGTCTTTTTCTCCTGTCCCTGAATTGATGAACCAATGGTTTGGATTTTCTTTGGAAACTTGAAGCAGAGCTTCAGTTCTTTCGTTGTTTTCTACTTGGATGTTTGCGCAATAAATTGCGCCTCGCTTTATTGAATCAGCAAATTCCTTTTGATCCTCAGGAATTTCTTCTAAAGCAGGCGATTCATATTCAATGGGCACACCAAATTCGTTGAGTTTGATCATGGTTCCCACCGTTTCTCCGTTTCGATTTTCCATTTGTAAAAGATCTCCGATGTTGTTGCTCCAAACTTCTTCAACAGTGACATAAGGATTTTCTGTGGAGTAGGGCTCGTTGGGGTAGCCATAATCGGTGGTCTCTCTTTTTTCGTAATAGATGCTTCCATCACTTGTCTCGCTCTGCTCATAGTTACTGGTGGCATTGGCGATCAATTGTTGAGCGGATAGGTTTCCGCTTGGGAAAAAGTTGTAGAATCCAATTCCTATTAATATAAGGAAAGTGAAATAGGCGAAAGAATATCGTTTCATGTTTTTAAAATTTAGTTTTAAAACGGAAACATGGAAGCGCTCGTGATCAGCGAGAGCTTTTTGGAATAAAGCTTCTTTGGTGCGAGCTTTGTAGCGTGGGTCTAGAGCCCAGCGACTCGCCTTGAGTTGCTTTTTAAGTTGATGATGGGAAAACCAATGTTTCACGTTAGTAGAGATAAAAAGAAAGTGTATTTACTGCAAGTTTTTGAGCCATGAGTGCAAAGTGTCGAGGGCGCGACTCAAGTTCGAAGCCACGGTTTTTTCTGAAGTTTCGAGGAGCGCTGCGATTTCTTTGTTTCGTAGTCCACTGAAAAAATGCAAAGCCACCGTTTCTTTTTGTTTGTCGGGCAGGGCATCCACCAACTCACGCATTTGCTTTGCGTCTTCATTTTGTTTGCTGAGCAGGGAAGGCGTGGGCGCTTCATCCTTGATGCGTTCAGCACTTTCATCCAAAGACAGCGTTTTTTTGTCTTTCCATTTTTTAGTGAGGCAGTTTTTTGCGATTCTAAAAAGCCATGCCTTGAACACGATCGGGTGATCGGACTCCAATTCATGAATGTGGAGCAAAGCGTTTTCCCACACCTCGCTGCAAAGATCTTCAGCACTTTGCTTGTCGTTCAGGCGGTAGGCACAGTATTGGTAGACGGCATCCACATGGCTTTCGTACAACTTGGTGAAAGCACGGGGATCTGTTTTTGCTCGCCTTATGAGGGAACTCATGTTTGTAGAGACACTTTTGTTTAGAAAATACTGCTTTTTTTAGTACGTCCTGCACTTGACGACTCCCGATAATTTATGGATAATATGCCCTAAAACTTTATGGATTTCAACACCAAGCTCAGCCACTACTTCTTGAAAAACAATAGGCTCACAACCTTATGTTTGTTGCTTTTACTGATTGTGGGCTTTGGAACCACCGCTCTTTTGAAGACGACGGGCTTTCCAAGTCCTGATTTGAAATTGGTTTTGGTGCAAACCATGTATTTGGGAGCTTCTTCCGAAACGGTTGCTCAGGAAGTGACCGGTCCCATCGAACTCGCGTTGCGAGACATTGATGGTGTCGACAGTTTCAGTTCCAGCAGCAGTTCTTCTTTTTCGTTGGTCTCGGTGAGTTTGGATGAAGATGCCGACAGCGATGCCACCGTGAGCCGCATGAATTCTGCTTTTCAAAGTCTTTCTTTGCCCGATGGTGTGGAAGATCCAAAGGTGTTCAAGCCTTCGATTGCGGGGCCTGACTTTGTTTTCTCTCTGATCAACACCGACAAGCAAGAGCTTTACGAAACCTATTCCGCTTTAGAAAAAGACATTCGTGGACTGCCTGAAACGGTGGATGTGGCTCCTTTGACTCCACTCAAGCACGAAATTTTGGTGAAATTGGACGAGAAGAAAATGATGGAATTGGGAGTGATGGAAAGTGATGTGCAATTTGCGCTTTCAACGTTGGGTGAAACGATTCCTGTGATTTCGGATGTGACTTTGAACGGTGAAAGTTCAACGCTGCAAACCACTTTGCAAGGCGACACCTTGGGTGCACTCAAGGCTTTGAAGTTCAACGGACATTCTTTGAACTCATTTGCAGAAGTGAGCGAGGATTTTTCTTTTGATGGAACT
>CAZROM010000031.1:6754-10032 GCA_964601715.1 uncultured Candidatus Peribacteria bacterium
ACATTCTTTGAACTCATTTGCAGAAGTGAGCGAGGATTTTTCTTTTGATGGAACTCCTCAAAAAGTGGCCTTCAACATTGATGGGGATGGCTTTGTTTTTGAACCTTTGGTCTTCACGGTGAAGGCCTTGGACAATGCCGACAAAGGCGTTTACGACGAAGCTCTCAAGACGATTTTTGAATCGTATGAAGAAGTCGAATTTGCAGAAGGCAATGTGTTTGAAAATGGATTTGGAAAAACCTTGCTGGTGGAACATTACTCGGTGAATAAAGAAAACGAGCGCCAAGTGCACGAAGTGGTGTCGGGGCTCGTGGGAGGTGAATTGCCTTACGACAGTGTTTTTTCTTACGCAGGTTATGTGTTTGGAGGAATTCAGCTCGTGTTCTTGGTGATGCTTTTGTTCGTGTCTTGGCGCGCAGCCGTGGCTTCGGCTTTGGCCTTGCCTCTCAGTTTGATCTTTGTGAACATCTATATTTATTTCAGTGGCGAAAACCTCAACACGCTCGTACTCTTCTCCTTGGTGTTGGCGATTGGGCTCGTGGTGGATCCGGCTTTGGTGCTTCTAGAAAGCATTCAACGCAAAGTGGATACGGGACTCACGGGCACCGAAGCGGCTCTCGCTGCTGTGAAAGATGTGGGGATGGGACTTTTCTTGGCGTGTTTGACCAGCATTCTGGTCTTTGTGCCTTTTGGCGTGGTGTCTGGAATTTTGGGACAAATCATTGTGTACATTCCAATGACCATCATTCCAGCGGTGGTGGGATCGTATGTGGTTCCGCTTGTGTTTTTGACTTGGATCGGAGGGCACTTTTTGAAACGTGGAAAGGCAGGGGATGAAGAAGAAAACTTGTGGGGAATTGCGAAATTGCTCATTCGTTTCAATCGTTGGATTTTGAGTGGTTCTCGAATTCTGCGCGTGTTCATCATTGTCGTGGCTTTGGTTTTGCCGATGGCGGTGGCTGGGTATTATTTCTCAACCGGTCTTGTGAAGTCCGTGCAATTCTCGAGCAGTGAGAACTACGATCAATTGCAACTCTCTTATTCCTACTTTCCTTCGACTTCGGTGGAACGTCGCGAAGCCTTGTATGAAAAAGTTTTGAAGATCATCGTGAAACACGACGAAGTTCAGTCCATTTTCCCGATTGGGGAAGGAACTGTTTTTATCCAACTCAAAGCAGCTCTCGATAGACCCGATACGATTTCGGCGGACCTTGCTGAGGAAATCAACAAAGAACTTGCAGATGAAGTCGGCGACGATTTTTTTGATGTGCGCACCGGTGTGATTTCGAACGGACCTCCAGCAGGTGCGTATCAAGTCACCATTGCGATCAAGTCCGAAGATTTGGACGCGATGAAGACGGCAGCCATGGATGTTGCAGACACGCTGCTCAATGTGTGTGAAAAAGACAATGTCTTCACCGTGGAGACTTCGTGTGCAAATCCAGTTGTTGAAAAAGTTGATGATGGGTTCACGGGCAAAGAATCCACCGTGATTGAAGTGCTTTTGGATCGCACGATTTTGCAAAACAATCAACTCACGATTCCCAACGCACCGCTGACTTTGATGGTGAACATGGCGCTTTCTAATCTCTTCCAAGTGAATGGTGGAGAATCGGTGGGAACGGTGACGATGGATGGTGATGCGGTGAACATTGTTTTGGATAAGAAAGCGGCCGATCCCGACACTCTTAAAGATATTGAGAACACCGTGATTTTCACGATGGGTGGGCAGTCTTTGAAGCTCAAAGACTTTGCCGTGATCCGTGAAGTGGAAAGTCCAGCAAGCATCACTCGTCAAGATGGAGAGACGATTTCGGTGGTGAAAGCACGTCTTGAAATGGGTAAAGATGATCAGGCCACTGCTGCCCTTGTTCAACAAGCGGTCATCGATTATTACGAAGCGGATGACTCAGCAAAAACCACAGAGCTTGGACTCGATCAAGGTGCCATTGGTGAGTACAGTGAAGGGGATTCCGCAAGCTTCATCAAATCCTTCCAAGAACTTTTTGTGGCTTTGTTGCTCGCGATCATTCTCACTTATGTGGTGCTGGTGGTGTTCTTCAGCTCCTTCACTCAGCCGCTCGTGATTTTGTTTGCGGTGCCTCTCACGTTCATCGGAGTCTTTCCAGCCTTGGCTTACTTGGGCAACGGACAATTCGGCTTCCTTGAAATCATTGGGCTCATCATTCTGGTGGGAATTGTGGAGAACGTGGCGATCTTCTTGATCGATGCGGCGTATCAAAAAATCCGAGATGGATGGAGCGATGTGGAAGCGATCAGCTACGCATCTGGAATTCGTTTGCGTGCCGTGCTGCTCACCAAAATGACGACGCTCGTTTCACTTTTGCCGCTTGCGATTTTGAGCGAACAATACCGCTCACTTTCACTCGTGATCATGTTTGGACTTTTGACTTCTGGGGTCACCTCTTTGTTCACGACTCCAATTCTCTTTGTCTTCTTCCGTTGGCTCTCGCTCAAATTCCATGCGCTGAGTCCACTCAACAAGGTGCTCTTCTTTGTGTTCGCACCTCTCTATATTCTGGCCTTTGCTTTTGTTGACCGTGACTGATCAACCGAAAGTGAAGGTGAAGACTTCTAAGCCGGGTGTCTTTGGAATGAGTTTGAGCGAGTGTGAGCCGTAAGCTTCTCCTTCTATAAGAGGATAGAGTGTTTCTTGTGAAACGGTAATGGTTTTGACGTACTCGCCGTCCAGCCAGACTTCGACTTCAATGAAGTCGACATTGGTGAAGGTGAGCAAACCTGAGGCAACCATGTACACGTTTTTGGCGGTGTAGTTGTAAAGGAGGGAGGCTTCGCCTTGAGTGTTGATCACGGACTCCGCGCTTTGCTCCCATTCTCCAACCAAGTAGGCAAAGTCTTTGCTCAGGCTGAGTGGCTCGATGCTCGAAAAAGAAAGGTTAGAGTCGCGCTCACTGCCCAAATAGGTTTCAGGGCTGATCAATTGATAGGGGTCCGTTTCAATCACATTTTCGGGAGTGCTCATCTCGCCGGTCACATTCAAGAGCTCGCGAATTTTCGTCTCTGTCTCTGCGTAACTGCCTTCGCCAATCAAGTCGTAAACCACATTTCCATTCAAGTCGATCAAGTACTTGCGAGGCCAGTAACGATTGCCGTAGGCGCTCCACGTGCTTTTGTCGTTGTCGAGCACGACAGGGTATTTTATCCCTTCTTCTTGAACGGCGGCTTCTACGTTGTTGAGATCTTTTTCAAATTCAAATTCGGGGGTGTGAATGCCCACGATCATCAGGCCGTCGTCT
>CAZROM010000032.1:0-8163 GCA_964601715.1 uncultured Candidatus Peribacteria bacterium
CTTTACCGCTTTTCCTCTTGCTTTCTGTGACCTGACTCGCTAGAATCCCTCCGCATTCTTTAGATACTATGGACAAAGCAACCCTAAACGTTTCTGTACGCGACAAAGCCGTTCTTGCAAAAAATCTTCGCAAGCAACTCCTCATTCCAGTGGAATTTTATGGCCCTGGAGTTGAGAACATGAGTCTTACTGTTAATTATGGAGATTTCCGTCGTTTGTACCGCACTGCGGGAAAGAACACGGTTATTGAAATGAACATCGAAGGAAAAGGAATGAAGAATGTGATCGTTCACCGCGTGGACACCCACCCAGTGACCGATGATATGGTTTATGTTGAAATGATGAATGTTCGCATGGATCAAGAAATCACTGCGAACGTACCTCTCCGTTTGGAAGGTGCTGCTCCTGCTGTTAAAGAGTTGGGCGCTATCCTCATGCAAAACATGGATGAAGTGGAAGTCACTTGTCTTCCTGCTTACCTCCCTCACGAAATCGTTCTCAGCATCGAATCTTTGGTGGATCTCAACTCCACTTTGCACGTTTCTGACATCGTTGCTCCAGATAAGGTTAAGATCACTTCTGACCCTGAAGCTTCTGTGGTGTCCTTGAGCGTTGCAAACGAAGAAGAAGAAAGTACTGCAGAACCTGTGGATGTCGCTACTGCTGTAGAAGTGACCACCGAAAAGAAAGACGACGAAGAAAAGAAAGAAGAGTAATTCTCAATTCACTTGCAAAATTAAAAGCCCCAGCAATGGGGCTTTTATGATGGTTTTGGGACTATCGGATCAATTCCTCGAGCAGTTTTTGCATGGTTTTGGTCTCGGTGCTTTTTGAGGTTTCTAAATCCTCGAGTTTCAAGGTGAAGGTTAAACCCACGGTGGCTTCCAAAGGCAGCAAACTTTTGGGAAAGCGAATGAGCTCCAGTTGAGTGCCTTTTTGCAATTGAAGGATGGCGTGACCGTCTTCTTCTTGCAAGAAGGTGACGGTGTACTGAAATTTAAAAGGATTCCAAGTCATCGGTGAGTTTTGAGCGTGAGTTCCTAAGAAGTCATCGTAGCAAACTTCTGGCCTAAAAAAAGAGCCGTGCGCAAAAGCCGATTGACACTTTTCTAAATCGATTCAGGTTTTAGTGAATCTTTATCAGAACAAAAATATCCCCCATCATTTCTGATGGGATCGCAAGAAAATCTTGAAAGCGGCTTTATTTTATGTCAGCTTTAGTTTTAGGTCAACAATCCTTACGGTGGGTAGCTTTTTTTCAGGTTTTTTGTTAAGATTAGTCTTTATAAGAATCCTTATGAGTCTATCTTCACCAGATGATTTTGATGAGTTGGATGCCTCGGACGGTCAGAAAAGTGTTTCTAAGGTGGCTTTGGCGAGTGTGATGGATCACTTTGTAATGCATGGTGCTGGAAGAACTTTTAATTCTCGAAATACATACCCTGAGTGGTTCAATGTTTCTGATAGAGCTCAGGTCCGAATGGTTTTTGAGATTATTTTGGAAAGAATCCCTACAGCTTCACTTCTAGAACTCTCTCGCCTTTTTGATTTCGTCAATGACTTTCCTAGCGAATCGGGAGGTAGGCTTGATGTGCTATATTATTCTAATATTCCTGACTTGCCTTTGAAAGCAATTCATAGAGCATTGCTCGATCGATTACTTTTAGAACAGCCTACTGCTTTGGAAGGTGCTGGTTTTAATGCCTTCGATCGTTTGTATGCACGTGCTGTTTTTGGTGATATGACCGTAATGAGTATTCCAACGCCTTCAGAGAAAATTAAGCACATGATAAGAGAAATGCAAAAACTTAGGAATAAGCCTTATTTTTCTTCATAAAAAGAGACCCCATTGCTGAGGTCTCTTTTTGTATTATCTAATTTCTAAATTTACAGCACAGCGTGCACCACAATGATCGGAGCCAAGATGAGGGCTACGGTGTTGATCACTTTGATGAGGGCGTTGAGGGCAGGTCCTGCGGTGTCTTTGTAAGGATCACCAACGGTGTCTCCAACGACGGCAGCTTTGTGGGTGTCGGAACCCTTTCCGCCTCCGTTCCCATCTTCTACGTATTTTTTAGCGTTGTCCCAAGCTCCTCCGGCGTTGCTCATGTTGATGGCCATGAGAAGACCCGTGATGATCACTCCGGCGAGCAATCCTCCGAGAGCGAGAGGTCCGAATACGAATCCAACAACGACAGGGCTGGCAACAGCAATGACTCCAGGAAGGATCATTTCTTTGAGAGCAGCCTTGGTCACGATGTCCACACAAGTGTTGTATTCAGGGCGAGCTTTTCCTTCCATGATACCTTTGATGTCACGGAATTGACGGCGAACTTCTTCCACCACGCTGAATGCAGCTTTTCCTACGGCTTGCATGAGGAAGGCAGAGAACAAGAATGGAAGGGATCCTCCGATGAAGAGACCGATCATCACGCGGTAATCTGCGAGATTGAAGATGAATTCGCTTCCAGTGTTTTTGAAGAGTTCTTCACCGTAAGCTTGGAAGAGCACGAGAGCAGCAAGAGCAGCAGAACCGATGGCGTAACCTTTGGTCACAGCCTTGGTTGTGTTTCCAACGGCATCGAGAGCGTCGGTGTTTTCACGAACTTTTTCAGAGAGTTTGGACATTTCAGCGATCCCTCCAGCATTGTCGGTGATGGGTCCATAGGAATCCATGGCGATCACCATTCCTGTAGTGGAGAGCATGGAAACCGCAGCGATGGCGATTCCGTAGACTCCGCTTTCAAGAGTGGAGTGAGCTCCAAACCAGTAAGCTCCGAACATGGCAGCCACGATGGCAATGACCATGGGGAAGGTGGAGAACATTCCTTGAGCGAGACCGGCAATGAGGTTGGTTCCTGCTCCTGTTTCAGAAGCTTTAGCGATGGCACGAACAGGGTAGTAGTCTTTAGAAGTGTAGTACTCAGTAACGACGTTGATCACGAGAGTGAGTGCAAGTCCAACGAGAGCCGCGAGGTAGATTTTCACATCTCCCAGCATTTGCATGGTCACGAAGTAGAATGCAACGGCGGAAATCACTCCTGTTGCAAGAGTTCCACGGTAAAGAGCACCCATGATGTTCTTCTTACCTGAACCGAGACGAACGAAGTAAATACCAATGATGGTGGCGAGCACCGCAACTCCTCCCAAAGCGAGAGGGAAGGTGATTCCCACTTCTCCAACCTTATCGGTGAGAGTGGAAGCGGCCAAAATCATGGCAGCGATCAAAGTCACAGCATAAGTTTCGAAGAGATCGGCTCCCATTCCGGCGCAGTCTCCGACGTTGTCTCCAACGTTGTCGGCGATCACGGCAGGGTTACGAGGATCGTCTTCAGGAATTCCTTTTTCAACTTTTCCTACAAGGTCAGCTCCCACGTCGGCAGCTTTGGTGTAGATTCCTCCTCCCACACGGGCGAAGAGAGAAATCAAGGAAGCTCCGAAGGCGAAACCAATGAGCAGGCCAGGTGCCTTTTCAATGGAGTAGCCCATTCCGGTGGTGAGCAAGTAGTAGAATCCAGAAACTCCGAGGAGGGCGAGACCCACCACGGCGAGACCAGTCACTGCTCCTCCTTTGAAAGCCACATCGAGAGCGGCAGGGAGGCTCTTTTTTGCAGCTTCAGCGGTGCGAACGTTGGCACGAACGGCCACGCCCATTCCGATGTAACCTGCCAAGGCGGAGAAGATGGCTCCAACCAAGAATCCCATGGCGGTCACCATTCCGTTTTCAGGAAGGCCAAAGCCAAGGACTAAGAATACTAAAATAGTGAACACCGCCAAGGTTTTGTATTGGCGATTGAGGTAAGCCATGGCTCCTTCTTGAATGGAGGCGGCGATTTCACTCATGCGTTCGTCTCCGTCGTTTTTCGACAGAACGTTCACAATGAGGACACCGGCCCAGACGAGAGCGAGAACGCTGGCTCCTACAGCTAAGACTGGAATATCCATAAGGATGGTTTAAGGATTTAAAGGTCGGCGAAATTTTAGGTGAAAATCAGGTTGCCAGCAAATAAGCCCATGCGTCTTTAGTTGACGAATGGGCTTATTTAGTTTTTTTTAGCTATTTTTTGAGCTTTTTCTTACTTCATGCTGGTGAGAGCTTTTGCGAGTGCAGCGAGTTCTGCTTTGTTTTCGTCGCGGAAGATCAAGTATTCATAGGCTCCATAAACCATGGTGAAGGTCATGAGGGCCACCATTCCAGCAGCAACCAAAACTCCTCCCACGAGAATTCCAAGTGGTTCGTAAACCATGGCAAGTAAAGCAGCTACGATTGCTCCAATGATCGCATAGATGTAGAAGAACAAGGTTGAAACAACCCCGATGGCCATCAAGTTTCCGAGTGTGCGCATCACACCAGAACCAGAAACCATTTTTTCACTCATGCGGTTTGCATCTCCTCCAGAAATCTTTTCGAGTTGAGAAACTTTGATGGATTTGGAGTACATGAGTCCTTTGTAGTATCCAGGAATGATGAGGAGGATAGCCCAGAGCATGATTTTGAGCGCGGTGAGTAAACCTGTTCCCAAAACACCCCAAAAACGAGAAAGCCCGTATTTGAGTCCACCTTGAATGTCGAGTTCTTTGGCACCTGAGTACAAATCACTGCACCATTTGGTGACGGCGGTTGAGAAAGAAACGAAGAACACCATCAAGGCGAGATAAAGAATAGCGCTCACCCCGAGGGCAGCACTTGAACCTGATGAAACCAAGAGGCCCATCACTAAAAAGGTGACGGCAACGACAACTACAGGAAGAACCATGAATTCTTTCCAACGAGCTTTAGTGACGTCCCAAGCGGTCTTGGCGATGAAATCGGTTGTATTTTGTTGCATGGCATGGAGTTATGAATAAAATACTTTTCAAATCTAAGCACATTCTTGGTATTCTGTAAAAAAGATTTATCCTTTTATATTCCTCACTATGGATGCCAAACAAATTGGAACGGAAGCACTCGAAATTTTACAGTTGAAAGATGCGACCATTCACGCCGTGGCTCACGATCGAACTAAACTGCACAGTGCTGCCCTTTGTTTAGCTCTCGGCGCTTTGATTTCGAGCTTGGGTTTGGTTCTTTTTCCTCTTCATGTGGGGCTGTTCACTTATCGTCCTGATCTTGCTTGGGTGATTGGTGCAGCAGTGGGTGGAACCTTGGGGCAAGCACTTGTTTTGTATTTGATTGGCTTGGGAACTGAAAAAATCTTCCACTCTCAGCTTTCGGCTCAAGGTTTCTTTCAAGTTTTGGCTACAGCCAGTTTGGTGAATGTGCTGGGACTTATTCCTGGACTCTCGGTGTTTTCAAGCATTTGGATTTTGGTGGTCACCGCAAAGGTGCTTCATTCAGAAGGGAAGTTGGAAGCTCCCGTGATTGCCTTGGTTTTACTCCTTGTCATGATCCTTTTTGGGTCCGCCAGTTACTATGGAATGGGAGGTTTCGGAATGGGGATGATGTAATCTGTTAAAAGTCTTTGTTTTGTGTTATAATGGAGGGAATTAGTTTTGATTTATGGCTGACAACGTAAAACCAGAAAACGATAAAGATAAGGTTATTGCTCCTGAAGAAAGCCTTCCTACCCCTGAAAAAGAGGAGGAAGTGGAGCTGGCCGATTCTAAAGAAGTCTTGAAGCAATTCGATGGCTTTGAAGTTCAAGACATGCCTGAAAGCAATGAACTTTTGGAACGTCGCCGTAAAATCAAGAATCAGCTCAAGGAACTGGACATGGAACCCAACTCCGAAGATGTGAGTGCGCCTTTTTCAGAAGATGAAGGCGGACTTTTAGATCTTTTGAAGGAAGCCGGTTTGGGAGCGAGACAGCTGCGCTTCTGTTGTGGAGGTGTGGTGGTGGTTCTTTTGGTAGGACTCTTGATTTATGGAGGAAGCAAACTGATCGGTTCGGATTTCAGCTTTTTTGGATCGGATGACGGAGTGACAGAACCTGTCGCATCAGGCGACGATGATGATGATGATGATGATACGGTGACTGTGACCCACAACACCTATCCGGATTCAACGCTTTGGACAGGTATGGATTTAGGAGATCCAAGTCAAAGCGACTCTGGCACCACGGATGCGGGCGAAGACATTGGCTTGGACGGCAATAGCGACGATCCTTTGCAAAAACACATCAACGACTTTTCTAAGGTTTACGAAAGTGCTCAAGTGGATGTGAATGAGGTGATGAGCAAATCCAGCGACCGACGCGAAGCGCTTTCGGATTATGTGGATGAGCTTAATTTTTACTACCATTTGGCTTTGCAGGCTCAAGTCGAGATTCAGGATGAGAGCGACACTTTGAGCCAAAGCTATGACACCGTGGAAACCAATAAAAACATTCAAGAAGATTTGTTCTTCACGAAGCTGGATGATTTGGATGCCTATGCCAGCACGGGGGCTTTGAATTCCTTTGTGGGTTATTCTCAAGAACTGATTCGTTTGCGTGCCCACTACATGGCTCGAGAGAAATTGCTCTCGTACTATGAGCAGGTCATTCCTTATATTGAAACCAAACTGCACGACATTGAACTCAACGAAGAAGCCTTGGTGAAAGGAATTCGAGTCGTGGAAGTGCAAGGGTCTGATCTGAATCTCATCCAAAGCGAATCGGATTTGTAGACCTTTTGAGGCTGACCCAGTAATATGGGGTGTATGTCTTATTTAGATTTACGAACTCGGCTTGCGTCAAGTCGTCCAGACCTGGATCTGGGTCTTTTGGACAAGGCCTATGAATTTGCTGAAAAAGCACACGAAGGGCAGCAGCGTTATTCGGGTGAACCTTATCTCATCCATCCAGTGGCGGTGGCCGAATTGCTCTTGCCTTTGAACCCTGACATGGCCACTTTGCAGGCTGCTTTGCTGCATGATGTGTTGGAAGGCACGGGTTTAGAGTTGGAAGCCGTGGAAAAGAATTTTGGTGAAGAAGTCTCGGGTTTGGTGGAAGGAATGAATCGCTTGTCCTTGGTGAAAATTCGAAAAGAAGACACCGAAGCTGAAAATTGGAAGAAGATGTTTTTGGCGATGGCCAAGGATGTGCGCATTGTGTTCATTAAATTGGCGGAGCGCCTACACAACATGCGCACCTTGGAATTTGTGCCGATAGAAAAGCGCGAACGCATCGCACGAGAATCTTTGTTGGTGCATGCGGCCATCGCCTCACGTTTGGGACTTTATGCCATCAAGAGTGAACTCGAAGATCTGTGTTTCAAACATTTGTATCCTCAGGCATATGAGGAACTTTTGGAGCAAGTTGCCGATTACAAAGCTCGTAGCGAAAAGGGCATGGCTTTTGCGATTTCTAACCTGGAACAACTTTTGTTCCGAGAAGGAATCACCATCGAAAAAATTCAGGGCCGCTTCAAACACTTGTGGAGCCTCTATCAAAAAATGGAAAAGAAAGAGAAGTTTTCTTTGGATTCGGTTTACGACTTGTTTGCGGTGCGCATCATTTTGCCGGACGAATCGGTGAATGGGGAAGAAAGCGTGGCGCAGCTCTACTCGGTTTTGAGCGTGATCCACCAAGAATTTGTGCCTTTGCCCAAACGCTTTAAAGATTACGTGGCTGTGCCCAAGCCCAATGGATATCGCAGTTTGCACACCACGGTTTTGGGCTTGGGCGGCGACTTGTACGACGATCCCACGGAAGTTCAGATCCGTACTTTGCAAATGCACCGAGAATCCGAACTGGGAGTGGCTTCGCACTGGGCTTATAAGTTGGGCGTTCGAAACAAAGCCACCTTGAGCCCTAAGGAGCAGAAGGTCGTACGAGACACCGTGAAACGCATTCAGCTCATGCTCAAGATTGAACCCGATCTTTTGGCCATGGTTCAGACGTGGCTGGAAGATTATCAACACATGCTTCCTCACGATCGTATTAAAGTGGATGAACTTTTGATGAGTCGTGGAATTTCCAACGAAACCTTGCATTTGATTCGAAGAGCGCGTGGCATGGGACCTTTGCATTTGAGGCCCGAAGTCGAGGAGCAATTGGCATGGCTACGAGGACTTGCTGAGAGCGAAGAGGTGAAGCCTGAGATGGATTTGTATCCGGACCGTATTTTTGTGCTCACTCCCAAGCGTCAGGTTTTAGAGTTGCCACGGGGCGCCACTCCCATTGATTTTGCGTATTTGATTCACACGGAATTGGGTCACAAATTGCTCAGTGCCAAGGCGAA
>CAZROM010000033.1:0-7922 GCA_964601715.1 uncultured Candidatus Peribacteria bacterium
GCACAAAGAAACGTCGCCTACCTCGGACTCCAATGGTGGTTTGGTCGCAGTCTAGAAAACGAAGGTTACTACGAACCCGATCGTATTTACTCCCTCATCGTAGAGCAACTCAAAGCCAAAAAAATCACAGCTGGAAATGTGATCTTCGAAGGTTTCAGCATGGGTGGAGCACGCTCTTACGGAGTCGCCCTTTACGACAAAGCCTGCGGCAACAATTACTTCGGTGTGAACATCGCCAACTCAGGCCCTTGGGAAGACGGCTATCCTTTATATACAGAAATCCTCACCAAACAATACGGTGAAACTCCCTACGAAGGCACGCACTGGATTTTATTCTGCGGTGACGAAGACGAGAATGAATTCGCAACCACCAAAGTCACCCACGTCTGCGATGGCATGGAGAACACAAAACAACGCCTCGAAGACATGGGCGGAACGGTGGATTTGTTCATCCAAGATCCCACCGGCGATCACGGCAGTTTCATGATCAACAAAGACAATGTGGACCAAGCCATGGACGAAGCGGAAAACCTTTTGAAGCAGGAATAGGACCTTGCTCAACCAAAGACTTGTGTTATAATACAGGTCTTTTACGAAACAAAGTGGCAAAAGAGCGCAGCACAAAAAGCATTTATGAGTGGGGCATACAAGCGGTCACGGACCTTGAGCAAGCCGCCAAAACAAAGACTCAAGTGGTTTTAGTGAACGAGAGTGCTTTCAACGAAGCAGAACAAAATTTGCTTAGAGGTAAAAGACGAAGAGCTGAATTATTTGGAGCGGAAATCCTTAAAATCGCAACCAAAATAAAAGCCATTTGTGAGGGGATCAACGCTCCCGAAAATAATCCAGAAAATCTAGACAGCATTCAAAAGGGGATTGAAGAGGTTAAAGTTATGATTAGAAGAAGCCTAATAGAAAGTGGATTAGAGCTTCACAAGGATCAGGCCCCTCGTATCGAAACGATAGAAAAACCCTGAGCTATAGTCCTGCGATACAAAACTCTTGACCCTCGGCCGTTAGCACTCTAAAATAGTTAGTGCTAATTTAACAAACGCGCACCTATGTCTCGAATCATTGGAATCGATCTCGGAACCACCAACACCTGTTTTGCCGTCATGCAAGGAGGCCAAGCAGTAGTCATCCCCAACGTGGAAGGTAAAAACACCACGCCATCCATTGTCGCAATGAAGGACGGCGAACGTCTTGTCGGAGAACCTGCCAAACGCCAAATGGTGATGAACGAAAAGAACACGATCTTCTCAGCGAAACGTCTCATCGGTCGTCAATTCAACGAAGTGAAGGACCTCACTTCCCGCTTCCCATTTGAAACCAAAAAAGCAAGCAATGGCGAAGCCGACATCATGCTCGAAGGCAAAGACAAAAAACCTGCAGAAATTTCTGCAATGGTTCTGCAAAAAGTGAAAGCGGATGCCGAAAAATACCTCGGTGAACCCGTGACTCGTGCCGTGATCACCGTGCCTGCCTACTTCAACGATGCTCAACGCCAAGCCACCAAAGATGCCGGAGAAATCGCCGGACTCACCGTCGACCGCATCATCAACGAACCCACTGCTGCTGCCCTCGCCTACGGACTCGACAAACACACCGGCGACAAAAAAATCGCCGTCTTCGATTTGGGAGGAGGAACCTTCGACGTATCCATTTTGGAACTCGGCGATGGCGTCTTCCAAGTGCTCTCCACCAACGGAGACACCTTGCTCGGAGGAGACGACTTCGACAACCTCATCATCGAATGGCTCGCCGACGAATTCAAGAAACAAGAATCCATCGATTTGCGCAGCGACAAAGTGGCGCTTCAACGTCTCAAAGAAGCGGCAGAAAAAGCAAAGATCGAACTCTCCAGCCAACACGAAACCGAAGTGAATTTGCCTTTCATCACCGCCGACAAAAACGGACCAAAGCACCTCGTGATCAAACTTTCTCGCAGCAAGTTGGAAGACATTTGTGCTCCTCTTTTTGAACGCTTACTCAAGCCTTGCAAACAAGCCATCGAAGACTCCAAAGTCTATGTCAGCGACATCGACGAAGTGGTGCTTGTGGGAGGAATGACTCGTATGCCAGCCGTGCAAGAAAAAGCCAAAGAAATTTTCGGCAAGGAACCTCACCGCGGAATCAATCCTGACGAAGTCGTGGCCCTCGGTGCCGCCATCCAAGGAGGAGTTTTGCAAGGCGACGTGAAAGACGTTTTGCTGCTCGACGTGACTCCGCTCACGCTCGGAATCGAAACCCTCGGTGGAGTTATGACTCCAATGATCGAACGCAACAGCACGATCCCCACTTCAAAATCTCAAGTCTATTCCACCGCTGCCGACAGCCAACCTTCCGTGGACATCCGCATCTTCCAAGGAGAACGTCCCATCGCTCAAGACAACAAATTCCTTGGAAACTTCCAACTCGATGGAATTCCTCCCGCACCTCGTGGAGTGCCTCAAATTGAAGTGACCTTCGACATCGATGCGAACGGAATCATGAACGTGAAAGCCACCGACAAAGCGACTGGAAAAGTTCAACACATCACCATCACGGGACACTCCGGACTTTCAAAAGAAGAAATCGAAAAGATGAAAAAAGAAGCCGAACTTCATGCGGACGAAGACAAGAAACGCAAAGAAAATGTGGAAGCTCGCGTGAACGCGGAATCCCTCGTTTCTCAAACGGAGCGTACGCTCAAAGACCTCGGTGAAAAAGTTCCTGCCGAAGCCAAGACCACCGTCGAAGCCAAAGTTGCGGACCTCAAAAAAGTCCTCGAAAACAAAGACGCTTCCGTCGACGAACTCAAATCCGCTAGCGAAGCCCTTTCCTCCGAACTCCAAAAGATCGGTGCAGCCATGTACGAGCAACCCGGCGCTCCTGCCAGCGACGACGACGTCAAAGTCTACCCCAAGGATTCAAAGCCTGAAGACACCGCATCCGACGACGGCGAAGACAAAGGACCAACCATTGATGGAGAGGCGAAATAAATAACTCAAATTCAAATGATAATGGACGGGAAAATATATGAAGGGGACGAACACGACTGGACAATTGAAATTGGCGAGTTAATAAATGGTAATTGGATGGACTCTATAAAAGGGGATCGAAAAGATTATTTTGGATTAACACTTAAGCAACTTGAAGACATTTTGGGTGACAAGAATATAAATATCGTAGAAGCCTATTATCAAAGCGAAGAAGGAGAAAAAGAACTCAAAAGACTGAAAGATAAGGGATATCTAATTAAAGAAATTTCAAGAGAAACAAAACTGTGCGACTAAAACCACCCTCCCCATCGTCCACCCCACTCACAACTTAACAGATAAGCCCGCCTCCCCAGGGAGGCGCAACAACCTGTAAATCGTGCCATCTCGACCTTTAGCTAATGTGGCTACACCATTTGACAATGTAGCTACATTTTTAGTATACTTAGAACCTAATCAAAGAGTATGACTAAAAAGGAAAAACTATTGGAGAAGTTCATGAGTAATCCAAGTTCGCTACACTACAGTGACATTGAAAAGATACTCATCGAAAAAGGTTTTGAGAAAATTCCCACAAAAGGCAGCCATCAAAAATTCAAACACCCTTCCCTAAGCTCCGACCTAATCATCCCAATTCACAACAACGACTGCAAAGAATTTTACAAGAAACTAGCTATGAAGATTATAAAAGAAAATACGTTATAAACTCACCAAAATAATCATGAAAACCGCCATTCAATACACACTCACTATCAACAACAAAAAGTGCAGCTACACACTCCAAAAAAAATCTGAAGAAACAACACGCGTGAAGTGTGAAGATGCAAACATTGATCAAGAATTCTTGAACGAAGACATTCCAAGTCTTTTGATGGATTTGCCCAATTTAATCGCAGCCGAAAAGGAACATAGTGAGAGCCAAAACAAAGTGATCCGATTTCGTGTGACCGCAGAAGACAAAAAGAGGATTGAGCAAAATGCAGCAAAAGAAGGCTACACGTCCGTCTCCAATTTCATCCGAGACTTGAGCTTGGGCAGAGTTTAAGCTGCTGTCAAAAGTGGCGTTTTATGGTAAGATAAATCCACTATGACCACCACCCTCTCCTTCGTCCACTTCTGCGACCATGCTTCTATGAGCACGGATGGGAAGTTGAACTTGGTGGGAATTTTTGAAGGGCTCTTCGCACAAGACATGCCCACGCAGCATCCACAAATGTTTGTGCTCTCACGACTCAACTTTCCAAAAGGCAGTCACAGCATTACGATGACCTTGATGCAGCAAGACAAAGTGATCGCCAAAACCACATTCGAAAAAGAAGTGACCAAAGCGACTCCCCAAAACTTACTGTGGGCCATTTACGCCCTGAGCATCGAAAGCTGGGACCCCATCGAACTCAAGGCCTACGAAAACGGCACTGAAATCGGCGGAGCAACCCTTCCCATTTATCGCCTACCCAAACCCTTTAAAAAACCTACAAAATGAAAATCCAACCTGTTGAGTACGCCATGTTCTGTGATTACGCCTCCGTTTCTATGGACGGGAAAATCAATTTGAACGGCATCTTCGAACGCATCCTTTCCGAAAACACACCCGCCACTCATCCTCAAATGTTTGTGGTGTCTCGTCTCATCTTACCAAAAGGAAAACACAGCATCACCTTCACCTTGCAACAACAAGACAAGGTGCTCGCCAAATCCACGTTCGAAAAAGAAATCGCCGGCGAACTCGGTGTACACAATCATTTCTGGGGAATCCAAGGACTTAAAGTGGAAAGCTGGGACCCCATCGAACTTCAAATCCTCATCGAGGGCAAACAAGTCTTCGTCAAACGCCTCCCTGTGGTGAAGGTGGAACGAAAGGCGCAAGAGAAGAAGGAGGAGTAAAGAAAATTGACAGAGCTAGCGTTAAGTGTTTTAATTTATGCCATTAAACACAGATTTATGTCATTAGAACTTGATGATCGTGCCGAAGATCTCGCCCTCGCCAACTTCACCCTCAATGGAGTTGAAAGAAAGGACGGTCTACCAACCGGCCGCCTACCTGACACAAAGGAATTAGCCGCAGCACTTAAATGTCGCGCTGCCTACCGCACCGACGTCCTTACTACTACTAGTCCGAAGGATACCGATCCTATTGCTGAAGAACAGAAATAGCCTTCCCTTGCCCCTGATTCGCTTAAGCGCTATCCTCACAGCGTCTTTATTTTAAACATGCTCGACCCCAAATTCATCGTTCAGAATCCTGCTGCCGTCAAGGCTGCCGCCGAAAAGAAACACATCCGTTTTGACGTGGAACATTTCATCCAAGTCGACGAAAAGCGCAAGGCGGTGACCGCCGACCTCGAAGCGATTCGTGCCGAAAAGAATGCCGCCAACGACAAAATCAAAGCGCTGCAAGGCGACGAGAAAAAAGCCGCCATCGAAGAAATGCGCAGCAAAGGTGATCTCGAAAAATCCCTCGGCGAAGAATTGCAACGCATCGAAATGGAATGGAAAGGACTTTTGCTCCGCGCTCCAGCTCCTTGCTCACCCGAAACCCCAGAAGGAAAAGACGACAGTGAAAACGTGGAACTCTACAAAGTCGGCGAAATTCCAAACTTTGATTTTGAACTCAAAGACCACATCACCCTCGGCGAAGAACTCGACATCATCGACGTAGAACGTGGCGTGAACATCGGTGGATCCCGCAGCTACTTCCTCAAAAACGAAGGCGCTCTTTTGGAACTCGCCATCCTTCGCTTCACTCTCGACAAACTCGTTTCCAAAGGCTTTGTGCCCTTCCTCCCTCCCCTCATGGTGACTCGAAATGCCATGGAAGGAACCGGTTACTTTCCCGGTGGTGAAGAACAAGCCTACAGCCTCGGCGTGAAACGCCCTGAAGACGAACACATCGAAAGCGACGACAAATATTTGATCGGAACCGCTGAAGTTCCCGTGACTTCTTACCACCGCGACGAAATCCTCAAAATGGAAGAATTGCCAAAAATGTACGCGGGCTATTCTTACTGCTTCCGCCGTGAAGCCGGCACGTACGGAAAGGACACTCGTGGTCTTTACCGCATCCATCAATTCCAAAAAGTGGAACAAGTGGTGCTCTGCAAAAACGATCCCGAAGAATCCAAGAAAATGCACGAAATGCTCCTGAAAAATGCCGAAGAAGTCTTGCAAGATTTGCACCTTCCTTACCGCGTCGTTGCCGTGTGCAGCGGAGACATGGGACAAGGCCAATACTACAAAAACGACATCGAAACATGGATGCCTTCCCGCAACTCGTACGGTGAAACGCACTCCTGCTCAACCTTCCTCGAATTCCAAGCGCGCCGTCTCAACATCCGTTACAAAGATGCCGACGGAAAGATGCAATTCGTGCACACCTTGAACAACACCTGCGTGGCCTCCCCTCGTATTTTGATTCCAATTTTGGAACTCAATCAAAACGCGGATGGCAGCATCACCATTCCAACCGTCCTTCGTCCTTACATGGGAGGAAAAGATAAGATCGAACGAAAATGATTGCTTCAATTCAAAACCCAGAATTGCTCCCCACAGATATAGAGGCATTGAACCAAGCCCTAGCTCCTTTAACAGGGTCGCACCCAGCTGAGGAATGGGCTGATTTTTTTTCGCAAAGGTTGGGGATTCAAATTTCGGATATAAACCCTTCTGAGGCAGATGGCCCCTTTACCATGAATGGAGCCTCTTATAAACGATGCAGCGAAAGAGCAGATGATAGTAAAGTCGATGTGAATGGTGGCATTACAATCGTATTAAGACAAAAACGCGATGAAACTCAGCAATGGGTAACCCATGTGGACCGAGTGGCGGGAACAGCAAGCTCATTTTTCCATTTTCGCGATTTTTGAAGCAGCCCACTTCACCGGCTCTTTCTCATTCCATTCCAAATACTCATTGGTTTTACTGAACGGTTTGGAACCGAAAAATCCTGCGTAGGAAGAGAGTGGTGAAGGATGCGCGGACTTCAAAACAAGGTGTTTTTGTGTGTCGATTTTTGCGCCTTTTTCTTGGGCGTAACGTCCCCACAAAATAAACACGAGGTGCTCTTTTTCGCGCGACAAAACTTCCACGACAGCATCGGTGAATTGTTCCCAGCCTTTTTTTTGATGCGAGCCCGCCTTGTGCGCCTCCACCGTGAGCGTTGCATTGAGCAGCAAAACCCCTTGCCTCGCCCAGTCGTCCAAGCACCCGTCACTGCGAAGTTCACCACCCAAATCGTCCTTCATTTCTTTGAAAATATTTTGCAGCGAAGGCGGATTTTGCACACCGTGATTCACCGAAAAACAAAGCCCATTCGCTTGCTGATGTCCGTGGTAAGGGTCCTGCCCCAAAATGACCACTTTAACAGATTCAAATGGACACAATTCAAAGGCACGAAAAATATTCGCGGGTGCCGGAAAAATGGTCTTCGCGGCGTATTCTTTTCGCACAAATTCCACGAGTTCTTTGAAATAAGGGCGATCGAATTCAGCGCTCAAATGTTGCTTCCATGAATCGTGAATTTTAACTTCCATGAGACAAGTCTAACAAAAAAGTGTAGGCTGACGCCACTATGACTTTTATAGAAAGAGACCGACTTCATAAAGTGATCGCTGCCAGCGGACTGTGTTCCAGACGCGAAGCCGAGAATTTGATCGCGGCCGGACGCGTGAGTGTGAACGGAAAACGCATCAACAAAATGGGTGTGAAAGTCAGCAGCAAAGACAAAGTCGAAGTGGACGGCCGCCCCCTCCCCGAAAAATCGGCGCCCATCACCATCGCCATGCACAAGCCCATCGGTCTTTTGACTTCCAAAAAAGACCCCTTCCATCCCGAAACCGTGATGGATCTTTTGCCAAGCAGCTATCAACATTTGAACCCCATCGGTCGTCTAGACAAAGACAGCGAAGGACTCTTGCTTTTCACCTCGGACGGCGCCCTTTTGGAACG
>CAZROM010000034.1:0-7818 GCA_964601715.1 uncultured Candidatus Peribacteria bacterium
AGGCGTCGGCAATGAAATTTTCTTGGTTGATGAGCTTGCCTTCACGCAGCATGAAGAGATTGAAGTAGGCCTTTCCGCCTTCGAGCACAAAAGAAAAGACATCGGTGTTTTCTTGATCGGGCGACGTGACCACTTGTTTGCTGGGATTCATGAGATCTTGCAGGGCGATGAGTTTGTCGCGCAGCAAGGCGGCTCGCTCGAATTGTTTTTCTGCGACCAATTCCGCCATTTGAGTTTTGAGTTCTTTTTCAATGTCGCCCGATTTTCCTTCTAGAAACGCGGCGATTTTATCGATGGAAAGTTTGTACTCTTCGGGTGTGATTTTGCCAATGCAGGGCGCAGCGCAGCGTTTGATGTGGTAGTCCAAACAAGGGTACGCGATGGTTTTTTTGGTCACCTGCGTGTGTCCGGTTTTGAGATCGTTTTGTTCGGGATTCCATTCCAAGCCCAAGTCACAGCTGCGATACATGAAGAGCTTTTGCAGCAGCATCAAGGTTTTGCGCACATTCCCAGTTGCGGTTTTGGGGCCGAAATAACGCGCGCCGTCTTTGTCGACGCGACGCACCAATAAAATGCGAGGAAAGGCTTCTTTTGTGATTTTGATGTAGATGAAGTTCTTGTCGTCCTTCATGAGGACGTTGTATTTGGGCCTGAACTCTTTGATCAAATTCGTTTCAAGAAACAGCGCTTCGAGGTCGCTGCCCACTTCTATCCATTCAAGGTCCGCGATGGCTTCCACCAATTTTTGAGTGCGCATGGGGCGATTTTGCTGTTTGCGAAAGTAGGAGCGCACACGGCGATTCAAATTCTTTGCCTTCCCCACATAGAGGATGCGGCCTTCTTCGTCCTTCATCTTATAAACGCCCGGCGTTTCGGGTAATTTTGCGAGCAAGGATTCGATGTGGGATTTTGCCATGGCCCTATGGTAGGATAAGACTCCTATGAATGGAAGGATAAAGAAGTTTTCTTCAGCGTAGAGACCCCTTTAACGCTTGCTAAAACTTCTTTATCCTTCCATTAAAGACTTATCCTTGTACATGGAACTCCCTGAAAAAATGACGGTGAAACAAGCGGTGCTCGCGACACTCGCGTACTTCGATCTCTTTGAAGTGCCTCTGACTCGTGAGGAGCTTGGTGAGTATCTGCTCTTTGAAAAGGCTGAGGAACGTGCGCTGAATTTGTACCTGAAAGACAGCTCGTATGTTCACAAGCGTGAAGGATTTTTGAGTTTTCGATGGAATCCTGAGTTCTGGCAAGAATGGGAAGAGAAACAGGCGCGCACCCGAAGTGTGTTTAAAAAGGTTGCGCGCTGGAGGTGGCTTTTGCAAGTGTGCCCTTTTGTGCGACTGGTGGCCGTGTGCAACAGCAGCACCATTGGCGACACGCGTGAAAACAGCGACATTGATCTGTTCGTGATCGCCAAACCGGGACGCATTTTCACTGCTCGACTGGGGCTGACCCTGCTCACTTCCTTGTTCGGACTGAGACGTCATGGCGATAAAATCAAAGAACGTTTTTGCCTGAGCTTTTATGTGACGGAAGAAGCCACGGATTTGACGCAGATTGCCCTTCCTTCTTACGACATTTATCTGGCGTTTTGGGCTCAGAGTTTGCAACCAGTTGCTGGCTCCTACTCCTGCTACGAGGATTTTGTGAGAACCAACGAAAACTGGCTGAAGTCATATTTTGCTCATCCCCCCCGACACAAACGCTATTTCAGACCTCGAAAAGGATTTATAAAAACGCTTCACTCACTACTCGAATTTGTTTTGGATTTCGATGCGGTGGAACGCTGGGCTCGCAGCAAACAATGGAGCCGCGCTCTTGAAAAATTCCAAGCCTTGGAAGACAAAAGTGGAACCGTGATTTCCGACTCCATGCTCAAATTCCACGACCACGATGCGAGGCTTGAGATTCGTGAGGAATGGAGGAAGAGAGTGGAGAAGATGGTTTGAGAGGAGGAGTCTGGAAAATAGTTATATCTCACCTTTCTCATAGCGCATTCTACGATCGTACAGAGTCTCACCTTCATAAAGCCAATAAATTGGCCCCGCGACCGGATAGTCCAAACCAAGCAATCTTTGGGCTAAGCTAGAAGTACTATAAATATTTCCTTCGTATTCCACAGATTTTGCGTCCACAACCTTTGTTTTAATCGTCTCATCGTTAACAAAGGAGAGCACTGAACCTGGAAAAATATCCACCATCTTAAAATTAAAAGCTGATCGACGACTTCTCGCCTCATTGAGTGCTTTTTGATCTTCTTGAGTCTCCACATAGTCTTTTCTCGGGGTAACATTTTCAATCTCAGCCAATTTCAAGGCAGATACAACGCGATCCGGCGAGATCATAAAAAATTCACGATTCGAACGCACCCTATGATCTAAAAATGCATCATGAAGCTGACGTTCCACATAATTTGAATCATTCACAGAACAAGCGTAAAAGCACTCAAACGGCAAAGGTGTTGAAGTGTTATCCAACGAACGTATTCTTTGCTCTAAATCTGAAGTGCGCCCCACTTTGACATAGCCAGGCATTGCTTCGTTGATGAGAACATAAACAATTTCTTGTGACATAGATTATACATTAGAAAATCCCACATCTTCCGCCAAATTCTCCGCTTGCTTCAAGATATTATCCGTCGCCAATTTTTCTAAATCGGGCGGATAGCCATATTTGCGGAGCGTGCGTTTGACGATGGTGCGAAGTTTGGCCTGCACGTTCTCTTTGAGTGTCCAGTCGATGGAAGCATTGGCGCGAACACTCGCAACAAGCACCCGTGCCAATTCTCGTAGACGTTCATCCCCAATCACCTCTTTGGCACTGTTGTTGTTCGCCAAAGCATCATAGAAAGCCAGTTCGTAGTCACTGAGCCCCATCGCCTCACCACGCGCATCTTCCTCTTTAATGTCTTTAGCCAATTTGATGAGCTCATCAATCACCTGAGCCGCAGTCAACAGATTGTTTTGATAACGAGCAATCGCCTGTTCAAGCATTTCTGAAAGTTTTTTGCTTTGTAGCAAATTCTTGCGCCCGCGAGCTTTGATCTCATCATTCAATATTTTCTTCAAAAGTTCCAAAGCCAAATTCTTGTGCTCCATCCCTTTCACTTCCTCCATGAATTCATCGGAAAGGATAGAGATGTCGGGCTTTTTAATCCCAGCGGCATCAAAAATATCCACCACACCATCGGCTGTAACCGCTTTATCCACCAGCTGACGAATCGCCGACTCGATTTCAAAATCACTGCGTCCTCCGTTTCCAGGTTCAAACTTCACAAGTCGCGCCTTCACGGCTTGAAAGAAGCCCACCTCATCTTTGAGCTCCATGGCGCGTTCATCTGGGACAGAAAGGGCAAACGCTTTGCTGAGCAAAGAAACCTCTTTTGTAAAACGATCTTTTCCTTTTTCGAGATTGAGCACATGTTCCTGCGCCTCCAAAATGATCGTCATTTTCCCTCGGGTATCGGCAGTGAAGAACCGATTGTAATCGAAACCATCGAAGAGTTGCGAAACCACCTCAAACTTTTCGAGCATACTCGCCACCGCATCATTTTGATCAAAAGTAGGTCGCCCTTCTCCGCCACTTTCAGTGTACGTCGCAAGTGCAGATTTAAGATCGGAGGCAATGCCGATGTAATCCACGACTAAACCTCCTTCCACGTCTTTATACACGCGATTCACACGAGCGATGGCCTGCATGAGGTTATGCCCACGCATGGGCTTGTCGACGTACATTGTCTTGAGACAAGGCGCGTCAAAACCTGTGAGCCACATGTCACGTACGATCACAATTTGTAGGGGATCATGAGGATCTTTGAGTCTATCCCCAAGGGCACGGCGTTCCTGCTTGGTGGTGTGATGCATTTGCCAATTTTCAGGGTCTGAAGAACTGGAAGTCATGATGACTTTGATGACGCCCTTCTTTTTGTCGGTGTCGTGCCATTCTGGACGGATCTTAACAATCGCCTCATACAGTTCCACCGCAATGCGACGACTCATCGTCACAAACATGGCTTTACCCTCAAAGGCAAGTTTGCGTTCCTCATAATGCTTCACAAAATCTTCAGCCACAATTCGTAGACGTTCGCGATGCCCCACAATGCTCTCGAGTTGGGCCCACTTAGCCTTCGCCACATCAGTCGCCGTGGACTCTTCCCCTTCGGTGAGGGCTTCGACCTCTGCATCCAAAGTCGCCGCTTCCTCAGGCTTCAAATGCACCTTTGCCAAACGAGATTCGTAATAAATTCGAACCGTGGCCTTGTCTTCCACCGCTTGTTGAATGTCATACACATCAATGTAGTTTCCAAACACCGCTGGAGTGGAAGCATCTTCTTTTTCAATGGGAGTTCCTGTGAATCCAATGAAGGAAGCTTTGGGGAGTCCATCACGCAGGTATTTTGCAAAACCGTATTTTGTGAAGACCTCACCTGCCTTTTCACGAGTTTTGGCACCAAAGCCATATTGGCTACGATGCGCCTCATCCGCAATCACGACAATATTTTCTCGATCAGACAGTTGTTCAAACACCGTGGCATCGCCTTCTGGCGAGAATTTTTGAATGGTGGCGAAAATAATTCCTCCTCCACCTGTTTTGAGAAGTTCTTTTAGATGAGCGCGATCTTTGGCCTGCACAGGTTCCTGACGAAGCAATTGTTTGCAAGACGCGAAGGTATCAAAAAGCTGATCGTCCAAATCGTTACGATCGGTGAGCACCACCAGTGTTGGATTGTCCAAGGTGAGCACCATTTTACCCGCATAAAAAACCATGGAAAGCGACTTGCCAGACCCTTGCGTGTGCCAAACCACACCTGCTTTGTGATCACCGAATTTTGCCGCCTCACTCTGTGGAACAGAGAAAGGAGCACGTCCCGAAGCACGCATTGTTTCTCGCACTGCTTTATTTACCGCATGATACTGATGGTAGGCCGCAATTTTCTTCACTGTTCGAATTTGAATAAGGCCAGTCTTAGGATCTTCATGCTTGGATTTTTCAAACACAGTGAACTGCGAGATCAAATCCAATAAAACATCCGGCCTCAGCATGCCCCGAACTACCGTGTCGATTTGTGGAACGGTCACGCCGTCTTCCTTCACCCCATCCACGGTTTTCCAAGCAAGGAAGCGCGAAAAGTCTGACGTAAGCGAGCCCACCAAAGCATCCAGACCATCTGAAGCCACAAGCACAGAGTTGAACACAAACAAATCTGAAATCGCTGTTTTATAATTTTGAAGTTGGGTGAAAGCTTTTAAAGTCGTGGCCTGCTCATCGGCAGGATTTTTCAATTCAAGCACCACCAAAGGAAGTCCGTTCACCAAAAGAACCACATCTGGTCTCTTAGTGATGTCCTTCTGAACCACCGTGAACTGATTCGTCACGATGAGATCATTGCTCATTGGATTTCCGAAGTCCACGAGTCGCACCGAAGCCCCCACGGTATTTCTTTCTTTTTGATATTCCACGGGCACTCCTTCCGTGAGCATGCGGTGAAACGCCTCATTGTTCTCCACCAAGTTTTGACTCGAAAGCCCCATCACCTGTTTGAGCGCATACTCCCTCGCCTCCTCCGGAATCTCCGGATTCAGCCGTGCCACTTCCCTTCGCAATCTACCCTTGAGCACCACCTCCGAAAGTTCCCCGCGCTCTTCCTCTTGGAGCTCCGGCTCCAGATACTTAAACCCCTGCGCCTCCAGCGACTGGATCACAAGTTCTTCAAGTTCAGATTCGTAGATGTGGGTCATGGGGTTAGTTTAATAATTAATAAACAGGTTTAAACTTTAACTACCTCTCTAAAGTTATTTCATCACGGTCAGGCTCACTAACTGGCAACTCCTCATTAAACGCACGATTAAATTCCTCAAGTCTTGAGATATACTGATTCATTTCTTCTGAAAGCATTTCAGGGCTGATGTCCTTGATTTCTTGAAGAAACATTAAAAGCTGTGGAGCCTCTTTATTATTTTTTGTCTTTTTGAAAATCAATTCAACATGAGACTTTTCAAATACTTTGGAGAGTAAAGTAAGCGATACAAAGAATCGATCTGAATCATTCCAATTGTTGATAGAAAAGTTTTTTATAAGATGGTCTAGTAGCTTCCTTTGGATAAATTCATCACATTTTTTTAAAAAAAACTCATATTCACTTTTTTCAGAAAGCAAACTTTTTCTCGTCGCAATGGAGAAGCATTTGCCATAATAACAATCACCCGCTCCATAACGGACATAGGGTAGGTTAAGAATTTCGACTTTCAACTGCTCTAACTTCCCATTCTGGTACTCCAAGACATCATATAAAAAATCTACAACTGTTTTCGCAGAATTCACAGCAAGTTGAGCATGTCGTCGTTCAGGCTTTACAAACTGACTATGCCTGTCACCCATTTTATTAGCAATATCTGCAAGGCCACTCACGATGCTACTGAGACCTCTAGCCACTTGATTGAATGAATTGTCTAATTTCTTGTCCTCATCCAGGTGTAGTAGTTTTTTAATTTTCGTGTAATCCGATGTAAGATCTCCAGAAGTATCCATTTCATGACCAGTGATTTGTTTATGGATGTCCCTTGCTATGGCATCCTCAACCAATGAACGTGCATTTGTAATTGCCCCATCAAAATCTGCATCCATTAATTTCTTTTCACATTTGTGAATTTGCTCTTTAACAAAAGATCTATCTATACTAGAAAAATTTCTAAATTTAACCGTACTAGCACTTACTAATTGCACAGCAATTTCCTTTGCACTTATCTGAAGATTTTCTGGGTAATCTATGGAATTTAGTTCACCTAAAGAAATTTGGGCTTGTATATATTCTAGTAATTTTTTTATAGATTCAGAAACCACAAAATTTTCCTCAAGTCTCCAGAAAGCTCTCAAATAGTTCGCCTTAGATCCACTTCCTTGAAAATACTTTTCGTCATAAATATTAATTCCAAGGTCATCTTGGAAGAAAGATGCCATAGTTTTATCAGAAAAATTCAACACAAAACCTCCTTGCATATGTAAAAGTTTCTCTAAAATTTGCTTATCGATAGTTTTTAAATCAGACATATTGCGGTTCAATAAGAATTTCCCCAGCCATCAATTTTGGCAAAAGTTGATCTCTAGTTGAAATCAAAATATTCATCTGCTGAGAGTTCGTTTTTATTTTTCCAAACAGTGGTTCACAAACTTTATGAAATTTTTGCATCAGTTCATCATCAGAGGCTATCAATATCTTTTTAAGTAAATTAACTTGTACCCTTTGTCGTCCAGATGTCCCTGTCATAGATTTTATTGCAAGGTCTCGAAAGTCTTCGCTTCTCGCCAAACAATAAATGAAGTAAGGCGTTGTATGACCTTTAGACCTCATAACAATAAATTCAGTCGAACCTCTGGCTACATCTTCTCCTTCAAGATCCAACACGAAGCCTGTTTTGCCGTTTTCCAAACAAGGAGTAATTTTCGCAAGTAAAGTGTCCATCTCTTGAAAGCTAGTTGCCGAATTAACCCTTCTCCTTATCCCTGGTTGGAGTGACATACTAGAGTCAGAAAGACATTTCATATCGAAGAAAAGGCAATCCTTATTGCGGTCAATTTTAGTCACGGGATTAAAATCAATAAGATCTTCTAATCTTCCCACTCTCCACCCATCTGGAATCTCGCCCAGTTCGCTGTCGATCATCTTGCCTCCACTCTTTTTGTAGGGCTTGCCGTCGGCATCGGGGAAATTGAATTCGGTGAACCACTCGCGGAAAAGCTCCTGAGACATGGCCTCGAGTGTTTTGTTTTGCTCGCGCAGAAGTTCGATCTTGTCATCGAGGGAAGAAAGCACCG
>CAZROM010000035.1:0-7282 GCA_964601715.1 uncultured Candidatus Peribacteria bacterium
TGTTTGGATACGCAACCGACCTTCGTTCCATGACTCAAGGACGCGCAAGCTACTCCATGGAATTCAGTCACTACGCTGACGCTCCTGCAAACGTGATCGCTAAGATCAAGGCAGACCGCGGCGTGAAGAACTAAAGAGTAAAATCAATCGAACTAAAAGGCACTTGATTGTTCAAGTGCTTTTTAGTTCTTGTATATAGCTATCGAAACGAAGATCCCCCAAGTAATAACCTGCCACTATTTCTGCTTGCTCTTCAACGTCGTAATCAAAGAAAGACTTTTTATCTTCAAAATGGACCACATAAGCATCAGTAAAAACTTCCTCATAAAGTGCACTGAACAAGTATCCCATTCCGTTGTGTTGATACTGCCAAACATGAGTCATTTCATGGAGAAGCAATGCTTGGTCTTTTAAGACTGTAGGGTCATAGCCGCCTTTCGGAAAGGTGATTAGTGTCCCTACAGTAAAAGCTGGATAAAGATAAGACAATGAACCGCCAAATTGAATATAAACCTCATCAACATTCACACTCTGACCAAAAACGCTTTCGATCAGGCTCTTCTCACTCTCTAAAAGAGGACGTGTATCTTCCCGAAAGAAATCAACGTAAAAGAAAATGGGCGAACCTATTAACAGAAGAAAACAAAATATTCTGAATAGTAATCTGGCTTGAGAAGTTTTGATTTTCACACTCAAGAGTGTAAACAACGGCAAAGAAATATTCAAACTGTACTGACCCCTGAGAAACATCTGATTTTCGCTTGCATAAGACCTTTGCTTGCACTAAAATCGCTTCGCTTTTAAATGGCTATCAAATTTTTTTAACCCTCAAAGGCTATGACAGCTTTCGACAGATCTAAGCCGCACGTGAACGTTGGAACCATCGGACACGTCGACCACGGAAAGACAACTCTTTCCGCAGCACTCACCGCAGTTGCTGCCGCTCACTTTGGCGGAGAAAACAAAGCAGTTGCTTTCGACCAGATCGACAACGCTCCTGAAGAAAAGGCACGTGGTATTACCATTGCTACTTCTCACCAAGAGTACACCACCGACAAACGTCACTATGCGCACGTCGACTGTCCTGGTCACGCCGACTACGTAAAGAACATGATCACTGGAGCCGCTCAAATGGACGGTGCCATCCTCGTGGTTTCTGCCGCAGACGGTCCAATGCCTCAAACTCGTGAACACATCTTGCTCGCTCACCAAGTGAACGTGCCTTACATCATTGTGTTCTTGAACAAGATGGACATGGCTGATCCAGAAATCGCTGAACTCTCCGAAATGGAAGTTCGCGACCTCCTCAACAAATATGGATACCCTGGAGACACCACTCCTTTCATCAAAGGATCCGCTCTCAAGGCGCTCCAAGATCCAAAAGGACCTGACTCTGCACCAGTTGTAGAACTCCTCAAGACTCTCGACGAATACATTCCTCAACCAGAACGTGAACTCGACAAGCCTCTCCTTATGTCTGTAGAAGACGTGTTCTCCATCAAAGGACGTGGAACCGTTGCTACCGGACGTATCGAACAAGGTATCGTTAAGATCAACGACGAAGTTGAAATCGTTGGACTCCGCGACACCAAAAAGGTTGTTTGTACTGGAGTTGAAATGTTCCGCAAACAACTCGATCAAGGTCAAGCTGGAGACAACGTAGGACTTCTCCTCCGTGGTGTTGAACGCGAAGACATTGAACGTGGACAAGTGATCTGTAAGCCTGGATCCATCAAACCTCACACGAAGTTCGAAGGTGAAATCTACGTCCTCAACAAAGAGGAAGGTGGACGTCACACTCCTTTCTTCAAGGGTTACAAGCCTCAATTCTACATCCGTACTACGGACGTAACTGGGTCTATTGAACTCCCTGCTGGAGTAGAGATGGTTATGCCTGGAGACAACATCAGCGTTACTGTAGAACTCGGAGCTCCTGTAGCTCTCGAACACGGAACTCGTTTCGCTATCCGCGAAGGAGGACGCACCGTTGGATCCGGAGTAGTAGGAAAGATCATTGCTTAATTGCAAGGTTCTCAACTAGAAACTTAGAAAAAGCCCTCGCAGAAATGCGGGGGCTTTTTCGTTGCCAAACATTTCGGTATGCTGAAAAGGCAAGCTTCATCTAGCCCATTCCAAATGAACGAGACCACAGGAGTTCTAGTCCTACTAACAATGGGTATCGGTGGTTTTTTGAGTCTATTCTTTGGCGCTCTCCAACTGAGAAAATACACAGAGGGCATCAGCGTTTTCACAGCACTCAAAGAGTTTGAGACACTCAAAACCCCCACCCCATCCAGAGACTTTGCTTGTCTCGATTTTAATTACACCACTGAGGGCCCAGGACATTTCAGTGTTCAACGAAGCAAGAGCACTAGAATCCGACACATCCGTTTAGCAGAATCCAATGCTGGACTTTTATTCATCACTCCTTTCAGTGGAGCAAAACTGCTGCCTTGGAGCCAATTCACCATCACTCATGCCTCAATAGGAAGCGAAACGGTGTTTTTAAAACTAGCTGTAGTGGAGTCTGACTTGCGTATTTTCTTACGAATTAAAAGAATGGATTTTGATGAATCCTTCCTTTTAAAAAAACAGATTTCAACGGAACCCGATCCTGACACAGAAGCAAATCAGTTGCTGCTCAGCCAAATCCAAAACGTCAGTAAAAAATGGCTTTTTGTAGGAATCGGAGCTGGATTCATAAGCACGCTTGTCGCAGCTTGGTTAAGCCTCAATTCATGAACAGCTTAGACGCCCTTAAGAAAACCACCGAAGCACTCACCGACAAAGCCGGTCAAAAAATCGACGCCGGCATTTTCGATCTTGTACTTGGTCTACGCGCTCACGACATCCCCACTCAATTCTCCTGTTCTGGCCATGACGACAGGATGAGTTCTTACCCTTATGTAGACATTTATGCCGATGATGAAGCAATCGATTTTGACGATTATTCCGAGGCAAACATTCAAAAGAAATCAGACTGGATCAAAGCCAATGGTCTCGTGCTCCATCAACTCATCCCTCTTTTGAGCGAGTTTTATAAGAATCGCGAAACCCCTTACGAACATCAGCTGATTCCGCAATGTTCCGTGGATCTGGTTCGTATTCGGCTCAAACCCATCAACGCAGACACCTTTCAAAATCTAGACGCCAAAACTCACAAAGCTCAACTCAAAATAGCCCAAGACGAGATGAAAGCCTTTGGTTTATTTCTACAGGAAAAGTATACTGAGGACTCCATTCATTCTTAAACATGACCTACCCCATCACCGTCGAAGTCAGCCTCAATCTTCCCATCGAAAAAGTGTGGGACGCATGGACAAAACCCGAGCACATCACAAACTGGAACTTTGCATCCGAAGACTGGCACTGCCCTCGCGCTGAAAATGATGTGCGAACGGGTGGAAAATTCAGTTCTCGCATGGAAGCCAAAGACGGCAGCATGGGTTTTGACTTCGCCGGCATTTACGATGAAGTGATAGAACACGAACTCATCGCCTACACTCTTGGAGATCGAAAAGTTCGCGTGACCTTTGTCCCCTTGGGATTCGCCACTTTGGTTCGTGAAGAATTCGAACCCGAAAATGAAAACTCTTTGGAACTTCAAAAAAATGGATGGCAATCCATCCTCGACAATTTCAAAAAGTACGCAGAAAGTCTTTAAACCCACCTCATGTCCAAAGAACCTCTCGATCTATTAAGCAAGGAGCGCCGCCAAACCTTGATCAAAGAAATCATCACCTATTTTAAAGTGGAACGCGAAGAAGAAATCGGAGTGATTGCTGCTGAAGAAGTCTTGGATTTCTTTGTGGAAGGGCTTGGCAAAGATCTCTACAACAAGGGCATCACAGACGCAAAAGCCTCGGTGAAAAATTGTATGGAAAACATGGAAGTGGATTTAGACCTACTATTCAAATAAGATAACGACATGGCCATCTACAAAAGAAATCCCGCTAAAACCATCGACGAGTACCTCGCCACGCTGCCAAAATCCACTCAAGAAATTTTGCAAGAGTTGCGTGCTTTCATTCACACCTTGGCTCCTGAAGCGACCGAGGCCATGAGCTATGGAATTCCCACCTTCAAACTGAATGGAAACTTGGTGCACTTCGCCGGTTACGAACATCACATCGGTTTCTATCCAGGTTCCAAAGCCATTCAAGTCTTCAAAAAAGAAATGAAGGACTACAAGCTTTCGAAGGGAACAATTCAGTTCCCCATCGATGCTCCCCTTCCCTTTGAACTGATTAAAAAGATCGTCGCTTACCGTGTGGAAGCGAGCTCTGGAAAAAAATAAATCCCTATGCCAATTCCTGTTTCAATCCATACTCCCAACAAAAAACTCTTAGGAGTGGCACGCGTTCCCATTTTGGGCGGCGTCGTGATTCTTTTCATCGGATTGATTTTACCCGTTGGCTTGGGCTTGGGCTTGAGTGCTGTGCTGGTGAAATTGAATCTCATCGCTCAAAGCGATTCCAACGAGATGATGTTGTCGGCCCCCTTCATCATGCTGAGTTACTATCTGGTTAAAAAAACAGCAAACACCACGACTAAAATTTTTTGGATGCCCAGTTGGATTTTAGGATTGATTCTTTTCCTCGTCGGCGCATCAAAAATTCTAGAGCTCTAAAATGAACAACTCAAAAAAATTCCTCTATTTCGGACTCTTCCCTGCTTTGATTTTTCAAGTGATCGGAGCTTATTTGTATTTCGAAGTGTGGCCGCTACAAACCTTGGGCAAAGTCATTTATTTTGCGACAAAGTTTTTGCTCCTCGCCTGGCCTCTCATCTGGTGGAAGCACCTCAAAACACCGCTCCTCATCCGACCTAAAAAAGTTCTGCGCGATCTTGCTCTGGGATTGAGTTCTGGAGTCCTTCTCTCGCTTGGACTTGTTTTGATCTTCCAATTTCTTCCCAGCAAAGAGCTGCTCACTCAGCAAATCCAAGACAAAGCGGAGGCGTATCTGCATCTCAACCTTCAGCTGTATTTTCTCTTCAGCCTTTTTTTGAGCCTCGCGCATTCCTTGCTCGAAGAGTACTACTGGCGCTGGTTCACCGCTAAAGGTCTGGCTCACTATTTTTCCACGCGCTCGGCCATCCTCACCGCAAACCTCGCCTTTGCCGCTCATCACTTCATCATTCTTTCCTCTTTCGTGAATTTCTCATGGGCCATTTTTGGCACCTTCGCCGTGTTCGTCGGCGGAGTACTGTGGTCCATTCTCGAGCAAAAAACCGGCTCCCTCTTCGCCTCATGGATCAGCCACGCGCTTGTCGACGCAACCATCATGGGAATTGGTTACCTGCTTTTGTTTTAAATGGAATACTTCTCAAAAACAGATTGGAATTTGCAAAACACCGTGATTTTTCTAGATGTGGACGGAACACTCGTGGGTGAAGGTCGTTCCAAACTAGACAAAAAAACTCTCGAGAAATTCTCAAGTCTTCAAAAGAACAACACCATCATCCTTTGTTCCAACAGTCCCAAAAAAGCACGCACTCAAAAGATGGCTGAAGAATTGGGCGTGGATTGGATGAAAGGTCCACACAAAAAACCAAACAAACAAGTTTTAGACGATCTCGACTTCTCACCCAAACAAAAAAAAGTCGTGATTGGGAATTTATTTTGCATCGATGGGCGTTTCGCCAAAAACATTGGCGCCACCTTCCTCCCTGTCAAAACACTAGTGGCTCCCAGTGAAAACTGGCTCAACAAGCTTTTTTATCTCGTCGATCGATTCTTATTTTCACTATGGATATAAATACGCTTCGAAAACTGTTGCGGGTCGAGCAGTGGTACAAGAACATCCTGATTCTCACCGCCACTTTGTTCACCACCAATCATCTCGCTCCTCTAGATCTTGTCCTTGGCTTCTTCGGTCTTTGCGCTTTGTCTTCGGTAACCTACATCTTCAACGACTGGATGGATCGAGAAAAAGACAAGCTTCATCCTCAAAAAAAAGACCGCCCTCTTGCCTCTGGCAAGGTCAGTGGTTCCACCGCTTTTGCACTCGCCCTTTCATTGCTTGGCTTCAACATCTTCGTCTGCACTCAACTGGGGGCTCTCTATGGCGCAAGTTCACTATTTTATTTTCTCGCGACCAACGCTTATTCCTTGGGACTTAAGAACATTCCCATTCTCGACGTGTTGCTCATTCTACTCAACTTCAATCTCCGCACGCTCGCAGGTTTTGAGCAAGTCCCCCATCTGTCAGACGCTGTCTTCTTCGTACTCCTGAGCGGTCTTGTTCTATTCTCCATCACTTCTAAACGCAAAGCCGATCGTAAACTACTTGGAGCGAAAGCGGCCGCTCACAAACCTGTTCTCGCTTTTTACACGCAAACCGTGTGTCGCACACTCATCGTTGTTTCTTACTTTTTAGTACTAGGAGGGGTTTTGCTTTTATCACTCACTACAAATCAACCTATGATTGGGTTGCTCTTCATATTGATGGTTCTATACACCAATCTATGTTTTAGAAAAAATCCTGGTTTAGCGGTCAAACCTCACTATCTATTCAAGAATGCCGTGTGGACCTTGCTCCTCTTCACACTGATAAGCTTGCCCTTAATAAGTTGACAAGCTTCATGCTTTCCATTAAAAAGTGCACACAACAAATTGCAGTGAACTGTTTTTAGTTCACTCCTCGGCCACCCGCCGGGACATCTCGACTCTTACAAACACAGCTCCAAGAACCCTTGGTGCTCAGAAGACCGAGGTGCGAATCTCGGTATTTTTTTAACCCCCGCTAGCCATGGCTAAGCAAAAGATCCGTATCAAAATTCGTTCCTTTGACCACAAAGTCATCGACGAAGCCGCTCGTCTTATTCTTGAAACCGCTGAAAAGACTGGTGCCATCGTCATGGGACCTATTCCCCTTCCTACCGACATCGAAAAGTTCACCGTTCTCAAATCAACCTTTGTCCACAAGAACGCTCGTGACCAATACGAAATGCGCACACACAAGCGCTTAATCGATATCACCGACACCACTTCCGCAACCATCGAAGAATTGTCCAACTTGTCTCTTCCTTCTGGAGTGGACATCGAAATCAAGATGATCATGGAAGCTGGAGAAGATGCTGCAAGCAAAAAGCCAGCTAAAAAGAGCACAAAGAAAGCCGCTTAATCCAAAATCTAAGCCATTCAAAGGGCCGTTATCTCTCTGAGGAACGGTCCTTTTTTGTACTCTTAAACTAGACAATAAAAGAAAGGCAGCCATTTCCTTGAAAAATCTCTTGACTTAGCCACTCTAGGCCATTAGTATCTCCGGGCATTTATCTT
>CAZROM010000036.1:0-6689 GCA_964601715.1 uncultured Candidatus Peribacteria bacterium
ACAAAGCCAACTTGGACTCCCCTGCGAAGCCCAAGTATTACAACGTGACCATGTTCCCTTACCCCAGCGGAGACAAACTTCACATTGGGCACTGGTACAACTACGCGCCTGTGGACACCTGGGGACGCTTGATGCGCATGAAGGGCTTTGAGGTTTTCCAACCCATGGGTTTTGACTCTTTTGGTTTGCCTGCTGAAAACTATGCGATCAAAACAGGAGTGCATCCTGCTGAGACCACGCGCAAGAACATCGATAAAATGAAGGAGCAAATTGGAGCGATTGGAGGCATGTTCGATTTGGATTTGAACCTCGAAACTTCTTCCCCTGAATACTACAAATGGAGTCAGTGGATCTTTTTACAACTCTACAAGCAAGGATTGGCTTACCGCAAAGAAGCCCCTGTGAACTGGTGCCCAAGCTGCATGACGGTTTTGGCCAACGAACAGGTGGACGATGGACATTGTGAGCGCTGCAAAACTCAGGTGGTTCAAAAGAATTTGCGCCAGTGGTTCTTTGCCATCACCAAGTACGCCGACAAACTTCTCGATTACGAAGGCTTGGAATGGCCAGAAAAAACCATCGCCATGCAAAAGCATTGGATTGGACGCAGCGAAGGAAACGAAGCTGAATTCCGAATCAAAGATGAAGACGGAAAGACGATTCGCATTTTTACCACACGTTTTGACACCATTTATGGAACGAACTTTGTGGCCATTGCTCCTGAGCACAAGAACCTCATGGACTATGTGACCGATGAACAAAAATCCGCCGTGGAAGCTTACGTTGAAGAGACCCGAAAAAAGAGCGAACTGGATCGACAAATGGGCGAGAAAGATAAAGCTAAAACCGGTGTTTTCACTGGTAAGTACGCCATCAATCCGATGACTGGACTTGAAATGCCCATTTATGTGGCGGATTTTGTGCTGATCTACGGAACCGGAGCTTTGATGGGAACGCCTGCCCACGACGAACGTGACTTCTATTTTGCAAAAGCCATGGGGCTCGCGGCTCCTCAAGTGATTGTGGCGAAAGAAGGGGATGCTTACGAAGACAATGTTTCCGAATGGAAGGAGTCGTTCCACGACTTTGGAACTTTGGTGAACAGCGGACCCTACACAGGGATGAGCAGTGCAGCCGCTCTCAAACTGATGTCTGAGCAAATGGAACGTGAAGGCTGGGGAAAACAAGTGGTTCAATTGCGACTTCGTGATTGGCTGATTTCTCGCCAACGTTATTGGGGCGCACCGATTCCAATCGTGTACTGCGACTCCTGTGGCGAAGTGGCTGTTCCTGAAAAGGATTTGCCTGTGGTTCATCCTCATGTGGAAGATTATGTGCCCAAAGGAACTTCCCCACTGGCAACGAACGAAGAATTTGTGAATGTGAGCTGTCCAAACTGTGGCAAACCCGCAAAACGCGAAGTGGACACGATGGATACCTTCGTGTGCAGCAGTTGGTACTTCCTGCGTTATCCCGATGCTCAAAATTCAAAAGAAGCGTGGAGCAAGGCTCGTGCCGATACATGGTTGCCGGTGGACATGTACATTGGTGGACCCGAGCACGCCTGCATGCACCTTTTGTATGCTCGCTTCATTCACCGAGTGATGCACGATGCTGGATTGGTTGCTGCCAAAGAACCTTTCAAGCGACTGGTTCACCAAGGAATGGTGACCAAAGACGGAGCAAAGATGAGCAAATCCAAAGGCAATGTGGTGAGCCCCGATGAATTTGTTGCCAAATACGGATCGGATGTGTTCCGCATGTACCTCATGTTCATGGGACCATTCACCGAAGGAGGCGACTGGAGCGATCGTGGAATCACGGGAGTGGCACGTTTTGTGGATCGTTTCTATCGAGCGATGCAAGCGGAAGGAACTGGTGAAGGAATGGACAAAGTGGTGCACCAAAGTGTGGCACGCGCCGGTGAAGCCATGGAAAAGATGAACTTCAACATTGCGGTTGCTGCGCTCATGGAGCTGACCAACGCCATCCTCCAAACTCCGCTCAACAAAGTGCAAAAAGAAATCGTGGTTCGTTTGCTTGCGCCCATGGCTCCTCACCTTGCTGAAGAAGTGTGGGAAATGACCGGTCACAGCAGCAGTGTGTTCAATGAAAACTTCCCCAAGGCGGATCCTCAATTCTTGGTGAATGACACCGTGACTTATGCGATTCAAGTGAACGGAAAATTGCGTGGCACAGTGGAATTGCCCGTGAACACGAGCAAAGAAGACGCGCTCGCTGCCGCTCGCGCCGAATCCAACGTCGCCAAATACATCGAAGCCGGCGTCAAAAAAGAAATCTTCGTCGCAGGAAAAATCATCGGCTTCGTTGTTTGATCCATCGCCGAACTTAAGGCACCAGCTGAGTCACATCCACATACCCGCCCACAGTGGTGAGGTCGAATTGAGTGAAGCGTGTGGAATCGCTGTTGCCCAAAATAAAACGCAGGTCTGGATCGCCACTGTCACAATCGGGTGTTGAAATACACACTTCTCCAGTTGGAGGAAAGTAGTAGATGTCGTTTGCGTCTGATGAAAGCAAGATGTCAGAATCGAAAGCATAGGTGTCCAAAATTTCGTTCACACTCGGATCGTTGGCATAAGCAGTGAGCGTGATGGAGGTCGTGTCGAGACTCAATTCATAGTAAGCCGTGGGATCCGTACCGTCGATCATTCTATTCGACAAGGACGAACTGCGCGCTTCTTGGAAGATGCCAGTGATGCGATTCACATGAGCATCGAAACGTACTTTCAATTGTATTTCTTGATACGCCAGCGCTAAAGAAACGGCTAAAATCGCCATGATGATGACCACGATGGTCACTTCGATCAGCGTGAAAGCAGCGTGAGTGCGAAAGCGAGTTGGGATGCTGGCGTGCATGGTTGTATTCTAGCATGGATTTTTTTGCCGGCCATCATTAAGATGAGGTCATGCTCCACGCACTGCGCTCGCGCCTCGCAGAATCCATGATCGAAACCATCATCTCCATAACGGTGATTGCTCTGGCGAGCGCCGCGGCTCTTTCGATGCTGCGTACTTCTTTGATCGGGAACAGCGTGATCGGCGAAAAGTTGCAAGCCATTGAACTCGCCATGGAAGGACTCGATGCCGTACAAAACATCCGCGACACCAACTACTTACTTTTCCCTGACGACACCGACACATGCTGGGATAAACTTGGCCTCACCGCGACTTCAACTTGTTCGAGCGCCACCGAAATCTCAGATACGGACTATTATCTTCTTCAGACTTTCGATTCCGATCCCAAATATCGTTGGGACCTTTATCCCGTTGCATGGTCACCAGCGAAACCGGGTTACATGAATCTTTTTGACTTCACTCCTGACGCCACAATTCCTGACGAGACCGTTCCTTATTACAGCGACTGGCACAACGCGGCGACCGCAGATTTCACAACCAATACTGAACATGCGTTTGAACGTGTGATCACCGTCGATCGCTCACCCACCGACAGCACTGGCACCGATTTGTGTGCGGATGGCAATTGTTACTTGGCCACTGCGACCGTGACATGGACCGTCAACAATTTGACTCAAAGCATTTCTTTATCTCGCCTCATCGTCAATGTTTATTAGCCGCAAAACAATTCGTGCTTTCACTTTGGTTGAGGTGCTGATCACGCTCACAATTTTCTCGCTCGTGGCCGTGGTCACGGTGAATTTGCTGGTGAATGGACTGCGTTCTGCGCGACGCATTCAAGCGCAAGTCTATTTGTACTCCGAAGCACAAGCGTTGATGGATCAAATCGCGCGCGACGTGCAAAGCAAAACCGTGGATTACGAAGCGTATTATTCCCGCAACGTTGCAGGCGATACGAGTTGGGACACGCCGACTTATGGCAATTACGCCAAGAGTTTTTTTGACCCCGGAGATGGAGGATACTTGCCCGGACCTTATTCCCCCACCGGAGATATTTACGGAGCCACTTGTGCGGATGGAAGCGAGTACCCGGCGGATTGTTCTTATCCTGTTTCCTCAGAGCAAGACAATGACACGGGAGCTCATCCTTACAGTGGCATCGATTCCGATTATCCCATCGATTACAGCACCGACGACCCCACCACGATGAATGCGTTTTGCGAAGGCGACACGAGTTGCGACGACGCTGGTATTCCTTTCACGGATGAACTGATTTTGGTGAATGGAGCAGGCGATGAACGCAGCATTTATTCACGCAAACTTTTGGACAGCTCCACGACCGAATACGGTCTTGCGCACCTGCTCATGCTCGGCACCGACTCCAACAACGACGGCTTAGAAGACACGTGGGATTGCTCGCCCGATTATCCTTGCGCGGGTGCACCCACCATCGACGAATTCATTTCCATCTCGCCTTCGAACATCAGCGTGCTTTCGTTCAACGTGCTCATCGCTCCTTCCGAAGATCCCTACCGCGCCGCTGGCGAAGCCGACACTCAGTTGCAACCCCAAGTCACCATCATCATGGAAATTGGCCTCAGCGACGATTACGGCTCCGGCCTCATCGGCGACCTCCCTTCTATTTTAATCCAACGCACCATCAGCACGGGCGTTTACTCTAAAGTTGTTTCGTATGAATAGAGAGGGGATTGGATGATTTTTGATTTGCTGTCAGCACCTACTGACGACAGCAAATGATAGACATTTTTTGATAAAACAGAAAGGATTAGTGCGTAACCCCTTATTTATGAAACGGAAATTTTCTGCTCTCGTCCTTTTACTCATTTTCCTGACTCAGCTGTCGCCCGTTGTGGTGAAGGCTGATGAAGTCAATGTAACTGAAGTTACATCAGAGGTAGAGGTAACTGAGCCGATTTCTGCAGTTTCGGACTCGTTGGAGGAGCCGACAGAGATAGAAGTGCCTACAGAAAGCCATACAAACGGCGTAACGAGTTCTGAGACTAACCAAGAGATCATTACAGAAAGTGAACCTACAGAAGGAAGTTCAGTCAGCACTGTGGAAGAATCTTACGGCCAAATTACAACACCTGAATCCAAAGTCGGTGAAACTAAAATCGATGAGAGTGGATCCAATGAAACAGAAGCGGAAACAGAAGATCTTTTGTTCTCGGACGATAAATCCAATGAAGATGCATTAAAAGATTTCACGGGTGTAGTGAGACAGTCGGAGGATTTTACTTGTGGACCAGCAGCATTGGCCACCTTGCTCACGCAAATAGGGGAAGAAACAAGTGAGCAAGAAGTGCTGGAGCATATTTCCGAAATCTCAGAGGAAAAGGGTGTTTCTTTGCTCTCACTGAAAATAGCTGCTCAAGCTTTGGGCCAGAATGCGATTCTTAAAAAATGGAGCAGCGAGCAGGTTTTGGACTTTATTCAAACGACAGGTAATCCCGTTTTGATCCATGACGAGAAAGAAAATGTAGGAGGTCATTATTCTGTCTTACGAGAATACAACGTTTTGTCGGGTCGCGTTACTCTTTCAGACACCGAAGCTGGAAATATTGAGTATTCCAGAGAAAGTTTCGATCATGTTTTCAAAGGCTATGTCTTGATCGTTGGCACTGACGCCGAAAGCTTAGATGAAGCTAACAGTGTTTCTGATGAAGAAGCAGCTGAGATTTTTGGCAAATATGTTCCTGTTTATATGGCAATCATCGGAGACAAACAGACCAAAAAGGATATCAGCAAATTTAAAAAATGCATCAGTTCGGCATTGAAAATTCAAGACAAGGAGGAGCGAGATACGGCTCGAGAAAAATGTTATCAAACCTTTGCAACTGCTCTCGATGGAATGGGACTTTCGATCAGTGAAGAATTGGCTCTCATCACCACCTACACACTAGGAGCGAATACTCCGATGCAGGACATCTCAGTGGGCTATCAAACTTTGAGCACTGCTTTGAATTTAATCATGAGTTACCAGAGAGACTATCTTACAGCTCAGTCTTCTTACGAGAGTGAAAAGAAAAAAGCAAAACTTTCTGAAGAGGCTTTGAACACTGCCCTACAAAAGTGGGCGAAACTGGAAAAAATCCTGAAAGAAGGGCCTCTTAATATTGCAGTATTAGAAGATGACATTGAAACCTTAGAGAGCGTCATCAAACAACTCCAAACAGATATAAAAAAAGGTGCTTTTGAATATAAAGGGAAAACCTTGAAATTGGGCGATGTAAAAGCAGAACTGGACGCAAAAACTACAACTTTGAATACACTTTCAGCAAATTTAAAGAATAAATTGGCGACTATAGAGGGTCAAATCTCTCAAAAGGAAAAAGACATAACTTCTATACGCAAAAAAATTGATTCTATACAAGATCAAATCGATGATCTTCGAAGTGACTACAATAAGTATAAAAAGCAGAAGAATAAGATTAAGACAGCGTATTATTTTGCTTTAATCCAAACCGCTGTGCTGAAGCTCAGCTATCAAGAGGATAAACTTGATGACACCTATGATGACCTTAGAGAATTGCGAGATGACAAGTCGGATGCAAAGTCTGCGGTTGATAAAACGAAATCTGAACAGAGTGCTTTGAGAAAGAAAGTTGAACTGGGCGAAAAAGAACTCGAAAGAAAGAAGGGAGCGTTAACTAACAAAGGTAGCGAGTTAACGCTTATGCAATCTCAACTGGAAAAACAGAAAACTGAGCTTGAAACTGCGAAAAAAGAATTCTCTGCTAACAAAGATTTCTACACAATGGCCGGCAAGATTAAATCTTACAAGGATC
>CAZROM010000037.1:0-2935 GCA_964601715.1 uncultured Candidatus Peribacteria bacterium
ATGGACCCTCACGAGTGGCTTGTACCTATTGGCGAGGGGTATCCAGAGCTTGAAAAGGAATACCTTTGCTTAGAACCAGCAGAAAGGGCACTACAAAGCAGTGAAAGTCCTGCTTTAGAATCAATTCGTCTACGATGGCGGAGAGAGAGGGATTCGAACCCCCGAGAAGCTTGCGCCTCTGACAGTTTTCAAGACTGTTGCCTTCAACCACTCGGCCATCTCTCCGTTTGAGCACTGCGGTGCAGAGACTATAGAAAGAGCTGCAATTATTCAAGAGGAGTGCTACACTGCCTGTAGTTTTTTAATCTCTCCACTATGGCAAAGGCAGCATCCGTTCCAACAAAAAAAATCCCAACTTGGCTTTTAGGGCTAGGTGTTCTTTTGGTTTTAGGATGGTGGCTGATGGGCACCTACAACGGGCTGATCACGGCTGAAGGAGGAGTCCAGAAATCGTGGGCTCAAGTGGAAACCGAATATCAACGACGCGCGGATCTCATTCCAAACTTGGTGAGCACCGTTCAAGGAGCAGCCGATTTTGAACAAAGCACTCTTGTGGAAGTGACGGAAGCACGCACCAAATGGATGGACACATCTGCAGATCCCAGCGCTTCTTTGGAAGATCAAATTGCTGCAGGGCAGGCGATGGATTCTGCCCTTTCCCGTTTACTGGTCACCGTTGAGTCCTACCCAACTTTGACCGCTACCGAAGGTTTTCAAACCTTTCAATCTCAATTGGAAGGAACGGAGAACCGAATCACAGTAGCTCGCATGGACTACAACGAAGTCGCTGGAACCTACAACATCAAAGTTCGCCGTTTCCCAACCAATCTTTTCGCAGGACTCTTCGGATTTGAAGAATCTCCTCTCTTTGATGCAGAGGCTGGATCTGAAGATGCCGTGGACGTGGAATTCAATTTTGTTGAGGAAGAAACGCCCGCAACCGTTCCTGCACAATAAATTCCTGACATGAAAAAACTCCTTTGGGCTGGGCTCGCGCTCCTCGCGCTCGCTCCTTCTTCCTTCGCTGAACTCGTGCTCCCCGACGCGCCCAACGGCTATGTTTTAGATGAGGCCAACATTCTCTCGCCCGAAACCGAAGCGCAGCTGCAAACGGATCTCGCAGCACTGCAGACCGCAAACAGTTCTCAACTCGTGGTGGTCACCGTTACGGATTTGCAGGGCTACGAACCCGAACAATACGCTCTCGCCTTGGGCAGAGCGTGGGGTGTGGGCCAAGACGAATTCAACAACGGATTGGTTTTTCTCATTGCGCCCAACGATCAAGTGGCGCGCATTGAAGTGGGCTACGGGCTGGAAGGCGCCATCACGGACGCGCAGTCTTCTATGATTTTGAATCAAGTCGCCATTCCCTATTTTAAGGATGGAAACTACGACCAAGGTGTTTTGGAATCCATGAGCATTTTAGAAACCCTCGCCAAGGGCGAAGCCTACGATCTTTCTCAATTGGAGTCGTCCACCAGCACCATGGACTTTGCCTCAATACTCCTTTTTGTATTCCTTCCTTTGGGATGGGCCATCATTAGCATGTTGGCCGGAACCAAATCATGGTGGTTGGGAGGCGTTTTCGGCGGCGTATTTGGAATTCTCGTCGCAGGGCTCACCGGACTCATCATGGGCGCTCTCACGGGCCTTTTTGTCGACTACATGCTTTCCACCTACTTCTTTGGAAAAATCACTTCCCACAGTGGTTCAAGTTCTTCTGGATTTTGGCGTGGAGGCGGAGGCTTTGGCGGCAGCAGTGGCGGCGGCTTCGGTGGCTTTGGTGGAGGAAGTTTTGGGGGTGGAGGCGCCAGCGGTCGCTGGTAGAGTTTGATAAAAAGTTAAACAAAAAAGGGCCCGAAGGCCCTTTTAAAAAATCTCCGTGAGGAGACTATTTCTTAGTCGAGCACGCTCCCCAGCAAGATGCAAGAGAGTAGACAGCGCTGGCCCCAACGAGGAGGTACACAACAGCCTCTACTGTTGGCCATTGACCAACGAGCATGTTAACGAGGTTCCAGTCGGAACCACTGACTAAAGTACCAAGGCCAACGAGGCCCCAGTTCACTGCTCCGATGAGCACCAAAGCCCAGCTGATAGAGCCGAGAGTGCCGCAAGATCCTTTTTGCATAGGAAAGGATTAAGAAATAAACTCAATCTCATTATAAGGGTAAAAAGCCCAAGCCTCTAAACAATTCTATTGTCATAGTCCGACTTCATAGGCTCGTATAAGCGCCATCACCGCGTGTTGATTGCGATCCACTTGCATGGTGAGGTCTTTTATCGATCCCACAAAACCTCCTTCGGCGGTTTTAAAAGTGTCCTCGGAGTAGACACTCAAATCCAAATCCTGCAAAGGGAACTGCAAGTCCAAAACCGTCTGGAGTCCATCGTGAATGAAGCGTTCGTAGCAGTCCGCTCGCTCCTTGTCGCCCACCATTTTTGCCAAAGCATAGGCTTGCGTCATGCCTTCAACATACACGCCCGTCACAATGCCCGCGCTCGCGGTGTAAGGCTCGCAGCTCTCACCCGTGCTGAACGCGCCCACCATGAAGTCGTTCATCGCAAACACAAAATCTGCTGCTGCTTGGTCTTCGGTCTCCTCATAATATTTTACAAAAGCCTGCGTCTGCCAAGGCACAAACGCGGTGTTTGGCGTGTTTTCAAAATAAGACACGTAGTACGGCAAGGCCTCCGTCACCGAATCCAAATAGCGCTGCTCGCCCGTGTGCTCATACAAAGACATGAGCGCCAGCAAAGCCTCGCCGGGGTAATAATCTTTGCCCGTGGCTTGGTTTGAAAAAAAGAAAGTGTCAAAACGGCCATTTTTGCTCTGCTGGTACAAAATTCCATCCGCAAGTTCTCGCATCAATTCGTCTTTGTCGGGGTCCTCAGACTCGAGCAAATTCAAAATCATGAACGCGTTGTAACCCAACTT
>CAZROM010000037.1:3035-6348 GCA_964601715.1 uncultured Candidatus Peribacteria bacterium
AGTAGTCCACTTCAGAGTTTTCACCGATGAAATACTCGTTCACATAGGGCTCACCGAGCAAAGCACGATCCAAATCGATGTCGTCAAAGAACGCATCGCTCACGGCAATCAAAGCCTCATCGCTAGGGAGCTCTGAAGTTTTGAGCGGAGAGGTGTCCAGATCAGAACACGATCCCCAAGGACATTCTGGCGAATAAGGATGGATTTCGTTGAAGGAAAAGAGTTGGCCGTTCGGATCAAAATTCAGGCTGTAACCTTCCCCATCCACAGGCACAAGATTGGTGTAAGCGGCTTCCATCGCGCCAAAATGGCTAACATTGAAGGCATCGGTGTCGACCTTCACGTCAAAGACGTTTGAAGTCTCGTCACGCTTGAGCACATCGACGGAATCAAAGCCCGTCAAGGCATCTCCTGTGTAATTGAATTCATAGTTGATGCGTTCATCGGGCAGCCAAATCATGGAGTCGAGCTCACCTCCACCACCGAGTCCGCCTTTTTCTCCGGCAGCGTTGCTATAACTCAAAGTTCCATAGGCTTCGGGACCAACGCGCTTCACAAGGATTCCGCTTTGAGGCAAAACTCCATTGGCTAAAACGGCAATTCCGGTGACCACGGCAAGTCCACCAAACGCATAAGCCATTCGTGGGAACAACGAGAAACGAGGAGTGGTGAAGCGTTCGTCGGTGGACGCTTTCGTTTCTCGAATACGGCTGAGCAGAGTTTCGCGCAAATCGCGATAAAACTCAGGATCCATCGTGGCTTCGGGTCGTGAAGCGAGCACCTCGCTGAGCACACTGCGCAGCAAAGAGTCGTGAACCTTTAAGCTGGGATCGAGTTGATACAATTCATCCAAAAGTTTGGAAAGTTTCTTATCCATAAATGAGTGGGGTAAAGGAATTTGAAAAGAAATAAGCCAGAACCAGCGTCAGCAGCAAGAGCTGTTTTTCGACGTCCTGCAGGGCCCTGTAGAACATCATCTTGATGCTGGCTTCCGTTTTTCCTAGGAATTCAGAAATCTCTTTAAAACTGAGTTCGTCCCACAATCTAAGCATGACCAAATCTCTTTGTTGTTCATTCAAACACGCCAAGGCTTTTTGGACGCGCTCCCTATTTTCGCTGCGCTTCACGGCTTCTTCCACATCTTCCTCCCCTGCCAAGTCAAAGGCAGTCTCCAGGTCGCGCGTCGGCTTATTGGAACGGTAATGATCCACCAAGGCATTGCGCGCAATTTGGTAAATCCATGCCTTAAAGCCGCCCTTGTTTTCATTAAAAGAATCGAATTTCTCCAAAGCCTTCAAAAAAGTTTGGCTGGTCAGATCTTCCGCACTGCCTTTGTCTCGGGTGCGGTAGTACAAATACGCATAAATCGCTTGTGCGTATTCTTCATAATAAGACGAAAAACTTTCGGTTGAGGCCATGAGTTAGTGGGTTGTTCACAAAAGAATACGGCGTGCACGAATTAAAGTAACAAAAAAGAGGACTCTTTTGGAGTCCTCTTTGATTGATTCTAGAGAGAATTAGAAACGAGCGTCGTTGTCGTATCCTCCGTTTCCTCCACCAAAAGATTGGCGAGGTCCACGGTCTCCACCGCGGAATCCTCCACGGCTACCTCCTCCGAAAGAGCCACGAGGGCGTTCTTCTTGAGGGCGAGCTTCGTTTACGATCATTGGGCGACCATTGAAGTCGTAGTTGTGGAATTTAGCCACAGCTGCTTCAGCTTCTTCGATTGTTGCCATTTCAACGAATCCGAAACCTTTGCTGCGTCCGGTCATGCGATCAGAGATCACCATAGCGGATTCAACGGTTCCAACTTCAGAGAAAAGAGCACGGAGATCATCTCCGGTTGCAGAGTAAGGAAGATTCCCTACGAATAATTTTTTGAGTTCCATAATATTTACGTTTAGTAGTTGATATTTTCGATGCGTCGACCTACCGAACGAAACAGAATGAAACTTCTACGAACGGCTTACTCATCGAAGGTATTATAACCCTATTTAAAGAGAATGGGAAGGCCTAAATGTGAACAACCACTTCACTTGCAGGTTTACGCACTTTTTTAGCCATTCCATATTTGTCTTCGGCGCTGCGGTAACCCACAGGGCAAAGCACCACGGATTTGAGTCCCATTTTGTCCAAACCAAGGATTTCATCCACTTTTGTAGGATCAAATCCTTCCATTGGGCAGGCGTCCACGCCGGCTTCTGCTGCAGCAGCGAGCAAGAATCCGAGCGCAAGGTAAACCTGTTTGCCCATCCAGTTTGCCTTTTTGTCTTCATCCATTCCAGCCACAGCACCAAGCATCATTTGCTTGTAACCATCCAAAGCGCTGACGTCCATTCCGCGAACTTCAGCGGTGTATTTCACGAATTTCTCAACATCATCAGCAGTTGCTGTCGCTTGGCGGCAGAGCACCACAAGGTGAGAAGCATCGGTCACTTGACCTTGATTCCAAGCCACTTCACGAATTTTTGCGCGGAGTTCAGCGTTGTCCACGACCACAAACTTCCACAGTTCAAGACCATAAGAAGAAGGAGCGAGACGAGCCGCTTCCATAAGGTTAGCAAAAACATCATCTGACACTTTTTTGCTGGCGTCAAAAGTCTTGGTCGCGTAGCGCCAATTGAGAGCTTGCATGAGTTCCATAGGGCGAAAAGTTAGAGGACTCTCATTCTAACGTTTGCCACCATGCAGAGCAAGGAACTCGGAGGGCGTGTGAGCTTCCACCAAATGTCGAGAGGCTTTCACGAGTTGCTTGTCCCAAGAGATTAAAGGCAAGTTCTCCATGGCGGCAGTTACAGAAACGATCGCATCTGAGGTTTTGAGTGGAAAGGAAACGTGAAACTTGAGGAAATTGGAGAAAAACATGGCTTCTAAGGGGATCATTCTCAGACCTTTGGCGTCATTAAGTCGAGTAAAGGTGAGCATCCAAGAGTGAAGAAGCTGTGGATCCTTCGTTTTTTTATAACCCACTTGCATCACCTCCATTAAAACTAAAATAGGGATGAGGATGGGTATTTTATTTTCCTCAAGATGAGAGAAGAATCGAACGCTCTGAGTGTGAAACACATCTTCGGGAATGAGCGCAGAGAGGAACACGGAGGAGTCAACAACGATGTGTTTCATGCTAACGAAGTTTACGAATTTCCTTCACTGCGTTGAAGGGTTTTGTTTTCCTCACCGTTTTCTTTGCAGTGCTTAGAAAAGAAAAAGCGTCGTGCCACTCTTTGTCACTGACAGGTTGAGAACTGGCGGTCATAGTGAGGTATGTCGCATAGCTCATGAGCACAGCCACAGGTTTAGAGCGAGAGAAAAC
>CAZROM010000038.1:0-4716 GCA_964601715.1 uncultured Candidatus Peribacteria bacterium
AAAGATTAAGAGTCTTCTGCTCTACCAGCTGAGCTACCGATCCACGCGCAGGATTCTAACGAAATGCCTTCTAAGGATCAAGATGAACTCATTTCATCTCCTCAATTCTATACACTGCTGGATGCGCCCCAACTCTTACAATCTTTATACCCACACGCTCGAGTTTAGGCCTGAGGCGTGCAAGGTTAACATGAAGGCGATTTATATCAGAATCTTTAGTTGAATCAGGTATTCTAGCAGGAGATCTTTGCCTAAATCCTTCAAGCAAGAAATCTCCCTTAATGCCATCTGGATATGCAGCAATTAAATTTAAAATTTGCAACTGATTATTTGGCAATTCATGCAAAAACTGACGTTTCTCGGCATCACTAAATATTCTCAGCAGGTTTTCACAAACAGGTGTTTTACCAACGTAACTCCCCTCACCCATTGGAACATCCAAGGCATTTCTTAAACGAGCCCTAAGGACCAGCACGAGATCGTTCCAATCATCAGGTTCAGAATTCTTAAGAATTCGTGAGAGTAAGGGCTTAATAGACTCAAGAACGGCATCAACACCCTGCGGAATGGTATGAACATCTATTTTCTCCTTAGCCATTGTTGAAAATTTACGAGCGGAGAGAAATTATAATATGAAATTAAAAAAAGTCAATGCTAAGCTTTTTTAATGGTTTGCGTGTCGGGTGAGTGTATACTACCCTATAGAAAACCCACGCCTATGAAACTCAAAACCGTTTATATTTGTCAGAATTGTGCACAAGAAAGCTCCAAATGGCAGGGGCGCTGCCCTTCTTGTGAGCAGTGGAACACCTTCACCGAAGAAGTGATCAATGTGGGCAAAACCGACTCCCCCAAAAGTCCCAGTTCGCATGGCTTGCGACGAGAAGCCCCACAAAATCTGAATCAAACGGCCGTCACGCGTGCTCGTGCTCAAACGCAAATTGGCGAATGGGATCAAGTGCTCGGCGGAGGAATTGTGGAAGGAAGCCTGATTTTGCTTTCGGGTGAACCCGGAATTGGAAAATCAACCCTAACCATGCAAGTCTTGGACCGCATGGCAGGACTCAAAGAAAAGGTGCTGTACATCACGGGTGAAGAATCCGTGGAACAGGTTTCGGATCGCGCTCGTCGCCTCGGCTGCAAGCACGAAAACATTCACATTTTGTACGAAAATTCGCTCGAAAACATTCTTGCGACGATTGAGTCCGAAAAACCCAACTTCTTGGTTGTGGATTCCATCCAAGTCATTGCTTCGAGCGAAATTCCAGGAGTGGCGGGCAGCCTGAGCCAAGTTCGCTACTCGACCGAAATGCTGATGAACGCCGTAAAAACCCTCGTCATCCCTACCCTACTGATTGGACATGTGAACAAGGAAGGAAACATTGCGGGTCCAAAAGTTTTGGAACACCTTGTGGACACCGTGCTTATTTTAGAAGGAGAGCGCGATCATGAATTGCGTATGCTTCGTGCGGTGAAGAATCGTTTTGGTCCTGTGAGCGAAGTCGGTCTTTTTGAAATGACGGAAGAAGGTTTGCGCGAAGTTCGAAATCCGGGAGAGCGCATTCTCGAAAACCGTCCCAAAAATGCCATCGGCAGTGCCCTGACCATGACCATGGAAGGCAATCGACCGCTCCTCATGGAGGTCCAAGCTCTTGTGAGCCACACGAACTTTGGCTACCCCAAACGCATGGCCAGTGGTTTTGATCGCAATCGCCTCGAACTTCTGATCGCCGTCATGCAAAAATATTCGGATCTCGACCTCTCCGATCAAGACGTGTACATCAACATCGCTGGCGGGCTCACTCTCAAAGACCCTGCTGCCGATCTCGCAATCTGCATGGCCATTCAATCCAGCGCCAACAAAAAAACCCTCCCAGAAAATGAAGTGATTTGGGGCGAACTCGGCCTCACCGGCGAAGTCCGCAAAAACTTCAAAGACAAAGAACGCGAAAAAGCCTGTGAGAAGATGGGGCTGAAGAAAGGTGACTTTTCTTTTTTAAAAAAGGTTTACAAAAGATAGATGAATTAGTAAAATACAAAAACCAAATATGTCAAAAAGATCAAAATACGATGCTGATGCCGTCCAAGCATTCTTGCACTCTTCTCTAGCTTCAGCTGAACCAGAGGCAGACACGCTGCACTTACCAAATTATGACCAAGAACTCAGATCAGAATCTGAAACAGTTTTAGCTTATGTACGGAGCACCATGGCTGGCAGAAAAGAGAGCCCTCTATTTCAGTTTTGCTCAAGTCAAAATTTTAGTGACTTGCCAGCAGGAGCAGAAAAATGGTTAGGGTTTATTCCATGGTTTTTGACCGAAGCAAGCACACGAGGGTTTGCAGAAACAGAAGCAGACAGTTTAGCAGAAACTGAATCCACAAGATTGAAACTGGATGAAACTAAAGTCCCCCAACTAAGAACCCTCATTCGCAACGCACTCGTGGCCATCCTTCATGACAATTTGAAACAAGCTAGATATGTAAAAGCAGTCAATCCAGATCTAGGCTGGAAAAACAAAACAGTGGAAAACCCAGAGAATGACAATTTTTCATATGAAAGATTGAAGCAAGCGGTTGGTGAAGCTATACACGAATCAAAGGACAGTAATACGGATCCAATGCTCATCCTTTCAGAAAAATTAGGACTGATTGATCTAGACTCCAATCCAGATGAAAAAGAAAAGTTTGTAAAAAAAATTGAAGAGGCAAAACTTGACGCCATTGCACTTTATGAAAATTTGGGGAAAGAAATTTTAGAAGGCCAAAAAGAAGCGGGCATAAATGGTGATTATGCTTCAATCGATCTAAGAATCGAAGATGTTTGGGAGCCTTACTTTGAATATCTCAAAAAAGCTTTTGGACTGAATGGTGCTATGTCTGAAGATGGAAAGGATGAATATGAAGCTCAAGCAATTGCACACCTCACCTATCTGCTGTTAAGACTGCGCTCTCACCCAGTGATGAAAACTAGAGAACGTGTTGGCCCTGGACTCAATAGAAAATTCATTAAAAATTATTACAAGCGCATTGGAGCCACAGCTGAGTCGAAGAAATCCAAGCAAGTTGGACTAGCCGCGAACGGCAGACTTGCAACCGATCCATCAGATATCAAGAACCACGCTCATCTTGATTGTTATCAAACAAATTTAGAAGGATTTGAAGACCTAGCACCAGAAACGAAAGAAATCGTAAGAGGTCGCTTCAGATTGAAAGACGAAATTTCGATCTTAATTAAGACTTTAATTAAAAAATACTCCCTCAAGGATATCACTGACCTTGATGCTGGTGAATGTATTGCCATTAACATCAATGAAAGAGATCTTGAAGAAGGCAGTCCTAATCGTGAACGTTTAGCCGAATTCATGAAAAGCCTTGCTCGAGAAGCAGTGCAATCTTTCGGTATGGACTTAAAAGAAATTCAAGGAGACATGGAATATCACAAAATCCCAAGAGGAACATACAAAATTGAAGATAAGCTAAAGATGGATCCAAAAAATACAGAAAGCTTTAACTTCCCCGCGATGAAAGCCTACATGAATATCCCTATTGATGACCCCAAGGATCCCGAAGCATCCATTCGAGTAGAATTCAGAGTACTTTGTGGTGACACTTACCTAAGAGGTGAACACGACACAACTTCAAGAAGTCACCATTCATTCTACAAACGAAAACAAGCCATCAAACTTCTCAAAGTCATTCCACGAGCCTACAACTCACAAATCCATACGGTAGGAAACGAATACGAAGCATGGGCGAAAAAACAAGAAAAAGGAGAAATGGCTGCCATTAGAGACAGAAGGCGAATTCAAAAAGACAGACCGATCATTGTCGACAGAACAGCAAGTCCGCATTCCTCATCACCTGCTTCGCGAGCACTTCAGGGGCCTCACCCCTTAACTCCGCGAGTTTCTCGCCAACCTCTTTGACGTAGGCCATTTCGTTGCGTTTGCCACGAACGGATTGAGGTGCGAGCCAAGGGCAGTCGGTTTCGGTTAAAATCAGATCGGCTGGAGCAAGGCGAGCTGCTTCTTGAATGTCTTTGGCATTTGGGTAAGTCACCACTCCGCTGAAACTGGTGAAGTAACCAGCTTCCCAGACTTTGCGGCCGAAGTCAGGGCCGTAACTGTAGCAATGAAAAATCGCCCGTTTGGCTTTTTCTTCGAGCAAAATGCGGAGCGTGTCTTCGGCCGCATCCCTCGAGTGAACAATGCAGGGCAGATCGAGCTCATTCGCGAGACGAATCTGTTTTCGAAAAGTTTCGAACTGCACTTCTTTACTCGCATCCATGTGATAGTAATCCAATCCCATCTCGCCCAAAGCCACAATCTTGGCGTGACTCGCCTGCTCTCGAAGCAAAGCCAAGGCTTCCTCACTCATCAAATCGGCCTCACAAGGATGGACCCCAATCGCACCCCATGCGTCCGGCTCTTGATCCACAAGGCGCAAAACATCCAAATTCGCGCTGGGATCGTAACCCACGACTACAAACTTTGAAACACCCGCTTCACGCGCACGCTCAAAAGCCTGCGATTCCTCGGCTCGAAGCGAATCAGAGAACGGATGGCAATGTGTGTCGATCCACATGGAATTTCTTTTTAAATAGATTAAGATAGATGCATCTTAACGATTCGCACGCCATGGCACAAATTGAAGACCTCCTACAAGAACTCGTGAACCTCAAAAAAGAGGAAATGCGACGCACCAAAAACTACCGTC
>CAZROM010000039.1:0-1551 GCA_964601715.1 uncultured Candidatus Peribacteria bacterium
AGTGCGGAAGAAGGTTCCTATTGGGTCATGGTTCAAGTTGAATCCACGGTGGACGAGGCCATCGCCTTGTACAAAGCTGATCTTGAAGCTCAAGGCTGGACGATTGCTGGGTCAGGCACTTATTCTGGCACTTCATCCTTGGCCGCCGAAAAGGACGACCGAACTCTTGCTGTGATGGCGATCACCACGGATGGAAAAACTTCCGTTACGATCACGGAGTCTAGACAGTAAAAACTTATCCATTAATTCCATTTCATGGCAACCGAACTACAAAGAAAGGATTTTGAAAAAAAACTGAAGTTTTATAAGTCGAGGTATCTAAAAAAACAGTATGAGGAATTGGATGAGTCAGCGACTCGTTTGATGGTCAACAGTTTCTTAACCGATGTTTTGGGTTACAAGGAACTGGATGAAATCAAAACAGAATATCGCATTCGTGGTGAATATGCGGACTATGTGATTCAGCTTGCACGAAAAAAACATTTTGTAGTCGAAGTGAAGGCCATTCAGTTGGATCTAAATGAGAAGCACCTACGACAAAGTGTGAATTATGCTGCAAATGAAGGAATTGATTGGATCATCTTAACGAATGGTAAGGAAATCGAAGTGTACAAAGTTATTTTTTCGAAACCCATTGAGAGTCGAAAATTATTTAGTTTTGACCTGTCCAATCCTGAACATTTCAAAAAAGCTCCCGAGTTTTTAATGTACCTAACGAAAAAAAGTGTTTTGAAAGATGAGTTGGAAGATTTCTGGAAACGATTTGAAGCTTTAGAACCTATTCAGCTCAGTAAAAATTTGTACTCAGAAGAGGTGGTTCGTTTTTTGAAGAAATGTTTAAAGAAAAAGACGAAACTCACTTTTAGTGAAGAAGACATCTTAGATTCTATTTATAAGATCATTACTTTAAAAATTGATTCGGTAAAACCCAAGAAGGCAATTAAAACGGTGGCAAAAAAAGCTCTAGTTTAAAAAAAGTTCACTCACCTTCCTAAGACTGTTCAATAGAGACCTAATGTCTGCTTCCGTATTGTAAATTCCAAAACTGGCGCGCACGCTCGCGGGTCTTTTAAGCCACGCATGCAAAGGCATCGCACAGTGATGACCCGCGCGGACGCAGATTCCTGCGTCACCGAGCACCGCTGCGGTGTCGTGCGCGTGCACGCCCTTCACGTTGAAGGAAACGGCTGCACGATGCGTGAGCCAAGACTGAGTTCCATACACTTCCACAAAAGGCAAAGCCTTGAGTTCGGCAAAAAGAAGTTCCATCAAATTTTTTTCATGTGCCTGAGTCGTTTCAAAGCCGAGATCCATCAAAAATTCCATGGCTGCACCCATGCCAATCACACCTGCAATGTTGGGAGTTCCCGCTTCGAATTTGTAAGGAACATCGTTCCAGTCGCTGGCTTCTAAGGTCACGCTACGAATCATGTCTCCTCCTCCCATCCATGGTTCCATTTGTTCCAAAAGTTCAGACTTTGCATACAGAATTCCACTGCCCGTCGGTCCATAAATTTTGTGGGAAGAAAGGGCGAGAAAATCGACGTCCAA
>CAZROM010000039.1:1651-4509 GCA_964601715.1 uncultured Candidatus Peribacteria bacterium
CTTAGGCGAAGGAGCATTCAAAAAACGCTGAGCAATTTCACGTACGGCTTCGTATTTTTCCGTCGCAGTTTCCGCAAGGGGGTAAAGCCCACGATGCACATTGGCGTTGTACTTTGTATAAAATTCTTGTTCAGCTTCCAAAGCGCTGTCCACTCGTTGTGTTGTGGAGGCACTGTCCAAATAAATCACCGCAGGATTTTGCTTGAAGAACGGAAAGTGATCGCGAACATTTTTCATGAAAGTTTCTTAAAAAGTTCTGCAGTCAATGTACGACGAAGCTCCTCATCTTCCAAGGAAGAAAAAGCGTCTTCAAAAAAACCTTCCACCAAAAGTTCCATCGCTTCGGCTTGAGGCAAACCGCGAGCATTCAAATAGAACATTTTTTCTTCGTCCACACGTTCCAAAGTAGCAGCGTGTGAAGCTTCCACTTCGTTGTGCTCAATTTCGAGGGCAGGAACGGCCGTGATGCGCGCATGAGGACTTAAAATGAGGTTGTGTTCGCTCAAATGTCCTTTTGCATTGATGGAGCCAGGAAGCATCTTAACGCCTCCAAAAAAGGAACTGATGGCTTTGTCTTTGGCAGCCCCTTTTGCGCTCATCGAAGACTCGGTCTCTTCACCGCTGTGCACATGCTCAAAATGAATTTTTTGTTCTTGAGCTCCGTGGCCAAAAAACACAATGTGGCTGTTCACACGACTGCGCTTTCCTTTGAGTTCCACCGTGACACGACTGTCCGAATTCTGATCGTCCAAAATCGGCAAAAAGAAATCGAGCACCGCTTCGTCTTCGAGCACAAAATGTTGCTCGCTGTTGGCTTGCCCCACGAGGTGAAGATGTTCTCCAGATTTGATGGTTTGAATCTTTGTCATAAAAAATTAGCCAATACTTCCTTCCATTTCCATTTCGATCAGACGATTCATTTCCACGGCGTATTCGAGCGGAAGTTCACGCACAATCGGTTCAATGAATCCATTCACAATCATGCCGAGGGCGGCTTCTTCGCTGAGCCCGCGACTTTGCAAATAAAAGAGCTGCTCTTCATTGATGCGTCCCGTGCTCGCTTCGTGTCCAATGCTCACATCGTCTTCGTTCACGCGCATCGTGGGGAAGGTGAGACTCTTGGACGTTTTGTCCAAAATCAAACTGTCGCAACGCACTTTGGATTTAGATCCTTTTGCTCCTTTATTGATCTGCAAAAGTCCACGATACACATTGGTTCCTCCGTTTTTAGAAATGCTTTTCGAGAGCACCGATGACGTGGTGTCGGGCGCGGCGTGGATCACGCGTGCTCCCGTGTCTTGAATTTGATTGGCATTTGCAAACGCAATTCCCAAATGGTCTGCGTGCGCGCCGCGCCCCATCAAAACGGAACAGGGATAAAGCATGGTGCGACCGCTTCCCAAATTTCCGCCCACCCACTCCATCGTTGCATTCTCTTCAACGAAGGCACGCTTGGTGTTCAAGTTGTAAGTGTCCTGTGACCAGTTTTCCACGCTCGAATAACGGAACTTCGCATTCTTCTTCACAAACACTTCCACACAACCCGCATGCAAGGAAGTGCTGCCATATTTGGGCGCACTGCATCCTTCAATGTATTGCGCTTCGGATTCTTCTTCCAAAATGATGAGCGTGTGTTCAAACTGTCCCATGCTCTTGGCATTCATGCGAAAATAAGCCTGCAAAGGAGCGGTTATTTTTACGCCTTTGGGAACATACAAAAAGGTTCCACCCGACCACACCGCCGCGTGCAAAGCCGCGAATTTGTGATCATGCAGGGGCACACATTTCATGAAGTACTTCTTCACCAAGTCAGGATATTTTTGCAGCGCAATGTCCAAATCCTCGAATAAAACTCCCAACTTTTCCCACTCTTCTTTGAGTTTGTGGTAGGCGTTGAGGGAGTCGTATTGAGCGCCTGTTCCTGCCAAAACTTTGCGTTCCGCTTCTGGAATCCCGAGTCGTTCAAACGTTCTCTTAATATCCTCCGGCACGTCTTCCCATTTGGTGGAGTAGCCCGCCATTTCTTTGGGAGCTGCGTAGTAGATGATGTCGTCAAAATCGATCACGCTCAGATCCACGCCAAAAGTTGGCATCGCCATGGCGTTCCATTGTTCCAAACCTTTCAAACGATGCTCCAGCATCCACTCAGGTTCTTTTTTTTCACTCGAAATGCGTCGGATCAATTCTTCAGAAAGTCCCTTCACCAGATTTTTTGTATAGTCTTGCTGATTCGCGGTGTCGAACACCGAGCGATTGAGGTCCTGAATGTAATCCAGAGCAGCCATGAGCTGGGGTTAGGCGAGCACTTTCAAAGATGATTTTTCACGGAAGGCGTCGTAGCCCTGTTCCTCCAAAACTCCGGCGAGGTCAGCCCCTCCACTTTTCACGATTTTCCCATTGATCAGCACGTGGACCTCATCCGGCTTCAAGAGCGAAAGCATGCGTTCATAGTGCGTGATCATCACAATGGTTTGCTTTGGTTTTTTAATGGCACGCACAGTCTCACAAACGGTTTTGAGCGCATCAATATCGAGTCCAGAATCCGTCTCATCCAAAATCGCAACTTCGGGTTCGAGCAATGCCAGTTGCAAAATTTCACACTTTTTTTTCTCTCCTCCTGAAAACCCTTCATTCACATTGCGATTCATGAACGCGCGGGGGAGCCCCACAAGATCCATTTTTTCCTGCACGATCTTTTTAAAGTTGTACAAAGGCACCGCTTGAAACTCAGGATCGCGCGCCTTGTTCACTGCATTGTAAGCCGCTCGCAAAAACGAAACCAAGTTCACGCCGGGAATTTCTTTTGGATATTGAAAAGCCAAGAAAAGTCCCAGTGCAGAACGCTCCTCAGGCTTGAG
>CAZROM010000040.1:0-4154 GCA_964601715.1 uncultured Candidatus Peribacteria bacterium
ACAATGCGATAGCGGGATGAGTATAGTGCTTTTTACTCGGTTTTCAAGTCTTGGGGCTCCAACTGATAAACGTCGGGCAAGTTGCGGAATTTTTCGGCGAGGTCAAAGCCAAATCCCACCAAAAATGCGGGATCGCTATATTTGAAGCCCACGTATTTGGGTTCGAGCACATTGGTCTCGGTTTCTTTGTCCACAAAAGTCACGATTTCAACGGAAGCAGCTCCGTGGCTCAGCAAATAATCCTTCACGAAACGCACGGTTTTGCCGCTGTCGATGATGTCTTCGACGAGCAAAATCGTCTTCCCTTCCACCGACTGCGAAGGTTCTTTTTGAAGTGTGAGCTGACCACTCGTTGTGCCCGATCCATAACTGCTGATTGCCAAAAAATCGATCTGGAAATCTCCTTTCAATTGAACAAGCAAATGCGACATGAAAATCGCGCAGCCTTTGAGCACACCGAGCAATAAAACGCTTTTGCCTTGGTGATCATTGCTGATTTCTTCCGCAAGTTCGTGGATGCGAGAATGAATTTGAGCGGAGCTGTAGAGCAATTTCATCTTAAGCGTGATAAATGGGATTGGCTGAGCCCCACGCGCAGTGCGTTTTGCCTAAATGAGTTGCGTAGGAACCGGCGCCTGAAACTTCGCCGGTGCGTAGGAATCTTACTCCCCCGCGCTGATCATTGAAACGCACGTGCCAAGCTTCTAGTGCCTCCACTACGATATCCATTCTGAACGCGAGGTGTGAGAAAATGCGACGATTGGTGCGCACTTCTTCCCAGAATTTTTCGAATTTTTTGTCGTCGTTTTGAATGGCTGCGGGATCATAACCACAAGCCTGCAAATGGTGACGCAAAAAAGCATTGTTTACGAGCTCACTTCGATAGTATTTTTTTCGTTCTTCCAGCTTGTACAAAGCTTTTGGAAAACGTGGGACATGAGCAAAAATCGGCGCCGCTTCATCTTCGAAATAAGCAAAGGCGCTGAAGTAACCTGGAGTGTCCACGGCCACGCCCATGTTCACGACGAGACCTGATTTTACGTCGATAAACTCGATGTCGGCGATTCCGCCCGAATTGTGTTCGTTGATGGCGTAAGGATTGAGTTCAAAACCTTCGAGCTGAAAGTTTGCCGCTGCGTGCACGACGAGGGGCGTTAAATTTTTGGGATAGTCTTCGGCCTTGATGGGCAGAGCCTCCACGTAGGAGAAGAATTGTTCGCCCAAAATCGTGTAATCCTCAAGCAATTCCATTTCTTCATCACTCACACCGCAAGTCACCGCTTCTTCAAGCAACGTCAAAAAGCGTTCATAAGAATGTTCTCCACTGCGTGCGAGCAATTCTTTCACGCCCCAGCAAAACCCTTGACGTTGAACTTCCATGGGGCGATAGGCGTCGCACACACGCACACGCCATCCCACTAAGTCGTGGATTGCCTGATCAAACTCCAAACAGTGCGCCAAAGCGGGCGCACGAAAATGCATGCACTCCTCGCCTGTCATCCCCAGATTGTAATACATGGGACGAGTGAGCAATTGTCCATTCAAATGCATCAAAGGGTCGTGCTCTTTGCTAAAATCTTCATCCGGAATTTTTGAGCGATACTCACCACCGTCACCAACGGGGAAACCGTCCCCATTTAGTTCAAAAAAAGGGGCTGGGGTAGTTTTGAATTGCTCAAGCAAGTCTTTCACAAAAAGACAGATTAAAAACCTAGATTCTTTTTGTAACAGAATTTAGTGCAAAGTGACAAGGGGAAGTGGTCACACTAGTTCCTCGACTTATTTTTTGGTGGTTATTCGTGTAAAATTACCTCATGAAAAGATTTGAAGCCTTTGAAATACTTAAAAAGCGTGTCACAGAATTGATGGCTAGCAAAGATAAGCCTGTTCGAGTGGCCGTAAATGGCATTGAAGGATCGGGGAAAACCACTTTTGTAGAGGAGTTTGTTCGCTATTTAGTACAAAGTGGCATTCAAGCCACTCATGTCAGTATTGATGGCTTTCATCATCAAAAATCTCATCGGTACAGGCAAGGACGGGATTCTGCTCGAGGATACTATGAAGACTCTTACAACGAAGAAGCTTTTGCGGAAAAGGTTTTACGAGCCTCACAGACCGATGCGCCCCATTATACATCTGCAGTACATGATCTTGAGACAGATGAACTACTGGAATTGGACTCCGTGCCACTTCCCGAAAAAAGCGTGATTATTACAGACGGAGCTTATTTGTTTAAGCCTAGCTACCTGCCTCACTGGGATTTGAAAGTTTATCTAAAAGTACCCTTTGAAGTTGCGAGATTACGTGGAACTCAAAGAGATGCTGAGCTTCTTGGAGGAGTGGATGCGGCACACACTAAATATCTTTCTCGCTATCATGCAGCTTCACAAATTTATATTGAAGCATGTGACCCTGAACGAGTTGCAGATATTATCTTGACCAACAGCGACTTTGAAAACCTTGAGTTGATTAAAGGTTGAAGTAACAAACTTTTTCTAGTTTTTGTACTTTCTGAACTTTTTGTGGTCATACTAGTTCCTCGACTTATTTTTTAGTGGTTATGCGCTTTAGATATTCTTAAAAACCAAGATCGTACTATGGTTTACTTTCTTCGTTTTCAGGTCACCTTCTTTGAAACAGCAGATCATTTCTCGCTCAAGAAAAAAGATTTTAGAAAGTTCGCGCCCCAAATCCCAGGCCAAAGGAGTCATTGGGACTCCTGACTCATAGGTATTTTCCGCTTCAACAAGTACATAAGCCCCAGGTTTCATTTTCTGTTTAATTTGTTGGAAAATTTTTCCCATCTCTTTTAGGTAAGTTTCGTACGCTCCCTTTTCATGGTAGTTGGTCAAAGGATTCTCCTCATCAAAAGAACGCATATACGGAGGTGATGTGAAACACAGGTCAAACTCAGGCAAATTCATTCTACCAATTTCACGTGAATCTCCATGGATTACGCGTGAAGGCACTTTAACTTTAGCTCGAATATAGTCGGCACGTTTCTTTTCGTACTCCACTCCCACTCCAATGCGTCCTAGTTCTTGTGCAGCAAGCAAGGTGGTTCCAAACCCTGCAAAAGGGTCGAAGACCGTATCCCCTGGCTTTGTTAGCTTCTCAATAAAATGGTTAGGTAGTTCAATTGGAAAACGGATATCCGTCTGGTCATCAATCTCAATTTGAGGACATTCGTACGAAAGCTGAATCCAAGATTTATCAAAACTCATAGAGCCATGCTAGCAAACTTTTCCAACTTTTTATACTTTTTGAACTTTTTTGGTGGGCCCGGCTGGACTTGAACCAGCGACCAAGAAGTTATGAGCCTCCTGCTCTAACCACTGAGCTACGAGCCCACATTTACAAAGATCATGCTCAAAATGAGCAGGTTCAATCTAAAGAAAAGCCTGAGGATTGGCAAATGGTTTTAGGCGAGTCTCTAAGAGTTGCACTTCGCGCACACCCCATAGAGGGTGGTGACCATGTTCTCGATTTTCACTTGGCTTTTTTTGGTGATGCAGGAGGTGCAAATGTTCACATTGGGTGTTTCGAGGTTTTGGATCTCTTTGCAGACGCGGCAGACGAAATGATGATGAGGATGAGAGAAAACTTCGTAGTAAGTCACTCCCTCGGGGCCTTGCATGGCGGAAATTTGATGGAGTTCCTCGAGTTGCTGCAAATTGCGATAAACCGTGGCTTGGCTGAGTTTGGCTTCCTTTTTCTTGGCTCGCAAAAAGATTTCTTGAGCGGAAAAGTGCCCTGCGTTTGACTTTAGAACATTCAAAACGAGCTCTCTTTGAGGGCTGAAACGAGGCTTTTTAAGTTTAGCTGCTGTCATAAATAGTATTGATTCTCACTTAGCTTAACGCTAATCTGTTCGTACTTCAAGTTTATGGCTCACCTTTCAATAAAAAAGCTCGTCGCCGGTGTGGAAAACAAAGAGATCTTACACGGTCTAGATTTGGACATTCCGGAAGGAAAAATTGTGGCCATCATGGGTCCGAACGGATCTGGAAAAAGCACTTTGGCCAGTGTTCTGGCAGGGCATCCCAAATATGAGCACAGTTCGGGTGAAGCCCTTTTAGGAACAAAAAACTTGTTCGATCTCAAGCCTGAGGAGCGTTCTGCACTGGGACTTTTCTTGGCTTTTCAATATCCAA
>CAZROM010000041.1:0-4138 GCA_964601715.1 uncultured Candidatus Peribacteria bacterium
TTGCGTATTTGATTCACACGGAATTGGGTCACAAATTGCTCAGTGCCAAGGCGAATGGAAAAATCGTTCCTTTGGATTACGAACTTCAAAATGGAGATGTGCTTGAGGTTATGACGCGTGCCAACGCAAAACCCAATCGCTATTGGTACTCCATTGCAAAGACGGCGGCGGCGAAAACCAAGATTCGCAACTGGTTCAACAAACAGGACAAAGAATTGAATGTGGCGTCGGGTAAAGATTTGGTGAATCGAGAACTCGCAGCCTTGGGGCAACCGCTTTTGGATGAAAAACTTTCTTTGCTTAAAGATTATGCCGGCAAGGAACGCTCGATCACCGAACGTGAGCAGCTTTTAGAAAATGTGGGTCTCGGCACCGTCACTCCCATGCAGATTGTGAAAACGCTGTTCCCCGAAGAGCATCTGGAAGAGAAGGCAAAACCTGTTTATGAAGCGCCCTGGGAGCTGACCGATAAGGTTTTGGTGACGGGGGAGGCGAACTTACCCGTGGTTTTCAGTGCTTGTTGCAAGCCAAAGCCACCGCATCCCATTGTGGGATACGTGACTCGTGGTCACTCCATTCGCATTCACCGTCTGAGTTGCCGAGAACTGTCGGGCTTAGACGGGCAGCGTTTTGTGAGCGTGGTTTGGAAGAAAAACTAAAGAGTTTTACCTGTTCTTTTTGCGCGTTTCACTTGTCCGCGTGTTGGCTTTTTTGCTGGAGCTTTGTCGGCTTTTGGAGCTGCGGCTTTCTTTGCCTTAGCAGGAGCTTTTTTAGGAGCTGCCACTTCTTCTTCGAACATTTCTTCATCCATGTCTTCGAAATCTTCGTCTTCAAAGTCCTCATCAAAATCTCCATCTTCCATTTCGGCAGCCGCATCCATTTCAGCGTCTTCCATAACCGATTCCAAAAGCTTCAAGATTTTATCCACTTTAGCGGTGAGAGCAGCAAATTCAGCTTTGGAAGGTCCAGTAGAGCTGGTTCCCATGTCTGAATTCTTAGAAAATGCGTTCACTGGCTTTGGTCCAGTCATTGGCATTTTGTCTTCTTTTCTCATGCAAGTCGCGCAATAAACGGGGCGACCTGGCATGGGTTTGAAAGGAACTTGGCAGTCCATTCCACACATGCTGCATTCAGCATCGAAAAGACGTTTGTCGTCATTGCTGCGGTATTTTTCAAAGCTGGATGCATTGAAGCTTTTTCCAGCAAAGCGAGGAGCGGATTCCTCTTGATCTTGCATGTCTTGAAAACAAGGTCGGCAGTAAATGGGTTTTCCGTTTGCGGGTTTAAAAGGCACTTCACAGCCATTTCCACAGTTTGCACATGTGGTGCGGAACATTTCGGGGCGACCGAAGCCTCGGTCTCCACCGCGATCTCCTCCGCGGTCATTTCTGTTGCCTCCTCGACGGTCACTTGGATTGAATTTTTTGAACATTTACCTGTGGGGTTTAAGGATTTTGAGCTTATTATAAAGGAAAAAACACCTTTTGTCTCTAGCATTTTACAAAACCGACTTTTTATGTCAAAAAATACTCAGGGTTTTGAGAGGACGCTCGAGGTGTCCACGGAGCAAATAGGGGATCAATTCACGCAATTTTAAGACTTCTTCCTCTTTAAATTGAATGGCGTTGCATTCTTGAAATGAGGCCGATTTGAAGAATTCCAGCGCTTTTCGGTATTTGAGTGGCAATTCTTCGCAGTGAGCCGAGGTGCATTCGTGACAGAGCAAAACCTGTTTTTCGTGATTCCAGTGCGCCATGGCCTCTAAACTCTTGTGGCAATCTCCGCAGGCTTTGAAGCTGGGCAAAATGCCCAAGGCTTCGCCCCATTTGACCAATCCGATTTCTGCGCCGAGCAGAGAAACGTTTTTTTGATTCAAATGGCTCAAGGTGGACTCCAGGAGTTCGTACAAGGTTGGATCGGCGTTTTCGGGCAGAATACTTTGTTCGATGACTTCCAAGAGCACATAAACCTGAAAAACACGCTCAAAACTTTGTTTGAGGTGAAAATAGCTTTCCTCGCATTCCACCGTTTGCAGGTAGGAATGTCGAGGGCTGTCGTAGATCGTTCCTTTGATGCGATTCATCAGCTCGATGTGGCTTTTGCGTTTGGATTTTCCGTCGCCTGCGCCTTTCACCACCAAATCGAGACGTTCTCCTTCGTCACTGAGCAAAGAAACCAGCAGGTCTCGTTCACCCCACTCCTTGTGTTTGATCACGATGCCGGTGACATTTTTGATCATGAGTGATCCAAGTCTAAGGTTCGGCGGAGGTAAATTTTAACTGCAATGCTGCTGGCCAAGAGGCCCATCGCGATGCTGCATAAGATTTCAAGAAAAGCCAAAGTGAAGGGAGAAGTTCGTCCTTCAAAATTCAGATAAGGGATCAGATTGGTGCTTTTGAGGAAGATGCCGAGCAAGAATCCACTGAAGAGCGTGGCGAGCACGCTGTAAAAGGCTCCTTCCGCTAAAAAAGGACTGTAGATCATGGAAGGCTTGGCGCCCACGAGTTGCATGATCTGGATCTCGGTTTTTCGGTTGAAAATGCTCAGGTGCACGGCATTCATGCTCATCATCAAGGTTCCGAGCAAGAACGCGAGCAACACTCCCACAATCAGTTTTTGAGTGAAATCACTGAGACTCAGGAGTCGCGTTGTGATTTCTTGGTTTTCATTTGTGCTCTCGGTGTCGAGCAAAAAGTCTCCGTAGGCGGAATTTTTGATGAAGTCTAAAACGTCTTGATGTTCTTCGGGGCTTTTGGTCACGATGCGTAAACTGCTGGGCAAAGGATTCTCAATTCCGTATTCCGAAAAAGGATCGGTTTGATCGGGATAATCCGCCAAAAATGAATCCAATGCGTCGTCTTTGCTGGTGTATTCCACTTCCAGGATCTCTGCTTGTGTTTCGAGCTCATTCACCAATTGAGTCACTTCATACAGAGAGGCGTTGTCGGTCAGGTACACGATCAAATCCACTTTTTTATCGAGTTCGTCCAAACTGCTTTGGGCCAGCACATTGAGCATGAGCATCACGTTGAAGATGAAGAGAATGAGTCCCATCATCAAAACAGTGGCAGAACTGAGTAGAAAGTTTCGGCGCACATTTTGTAGGGCAAGAACTGCTAGTCGGCGAAAAGCGTGAGTGCTTCGGGGGCGCATGGTGTGGATTTAGAAGGATCGGGCAGAGGAACTCGAAGCGTGAGTTTCTCAACTGGTGTGTCTCCATTTGCCACTAAATTGCGGCGAATGATGGAGCTTTTGAAGGTTTGAGGTTCGAAGGCATCCAAACGGATGATTTCGATGTCGAGGTTTTCTTTGATGAAGAATTTCTCGAGTCCATAAGTGAAAGCGAATTGATCGTAACCCAAGGCCAAAATATTGGGTTTGTGTTTTTTGATCACGTAATATTTGTCGTCTGGATAGCCGAGCACGGCTTTGTCCACGTGAGGGCTGGCGGACACATCACGAAGTCGTTTCTTTTCGTTCATTCCAGGAGCAAAACCCTTCACTTTTTTGACGGTGTCGTCGCGTGCCACCACCACAATGAGCTGTTCGCCCAAAGCCTTGGCTTGGCGCAAGTAATCGTCATGCCCTGCATGAAAATAGTCGAAGGTCCCGAAGGCCATCACGATTTTTTTATCCGAGGAACTGGACATCTAAGAAAGCAAAATTAAAAAACAGGGCCGTAGCCATGATCGCAACAGAAAGCACGGAGCAGCCAATGAACACGGCTTTTCCTTTGCCCGTGGCTTCTTCCATGGCCAGCGAAAACTTAGCGCTGCCGTACAAAAGAGCACAGAGCAAAAAGGGAAGATCCAAGGTTCTAAATAAGAGTAGAATGGCGTCGTTCGTAGCGCCTTGCATCACTAGAAAAGTGGCGCTCAAATGGGCTCCACCCACGAGCACTAAAAAGAACAGAGAAACGGACGCACAATTTTTAAGAGTTTTTTCCACGACATGAGTATAATCTATAGCCCTCGCAAAAGAAAAGACGAGCTTTTCAGTGTAAGCTTCCTTGTGAGAATTTTTGCGCAGGTAAAACTTGGGCTAGCGCCCCGGAGCGCCAAGTGAAAATTCTCACAAGGAAGCTTCAGTAGCTTTACAGTTTCTTTTGCGAGGGCTGTATTTTGATTTGGTCTTGAAG
>CAZROM010000042.1:0-3893 GCA_964601715.1 uncultured Candidatus Peribacteria bacterium
GCGTGTCGCTATCAATGGTTTTGGACGAATTGGCCGAATGATTTTCCGCGCCAACCTAATGAACCCTAAAATCGACATTGTGGCAGTGAACGATCTCGGTGACCCAGTTCAAACCGCTCACTTGCTGAAATACGATTCCAGCTACGGCGTCTTGCCCATGGATGTGAAGGGAGAACCTGGAAAACTGACTGTGACCAAACCCGACGGATCAAAAGTGGAAGTGGCTCTCGTGCAAAATCGGGATCCTTTGCTTTTGCCTTGGAAGGATTTAAACATCGACCTTGTGATCGAATGCACCGGTGCCTTCACCAGTCGTGAAGGAGCCGGAAAACACATTCAAGCCGGAGCAAAACGCGTGATGATTTCCGCTCCAGCCAAGGATGAAATCGACCACACTTTGGTGATGGGCGTGAACCACACCGAATACGATCCAGCCAAAGACTTCATCGTTTCCAACGCCAGTTGCACGACCAACTGTCTCGCTCCCGTGGCTAAAGTGCTCAGCAAAACCTTTGGAATCAAACGTGGACTCATGACCACCATCCACTCCTACACCAACGACCAAAACTTGCTCGACAACGATCACAAAGATTTGCGCCGCGCTCGTGCCGCCAACCTCAGCATGATCCCTACTTCAACCGGTGCCGCCAAAGCCATCGGTCTTGTGCTTCCTGAACTCGACAAAAAATTCCACGGCATTTCCATCCGCGTTCCAACTCCTGTGGTTTCTCTCGTGGATCTGACTGCCGAACTCGACCGCGAAGTGACTGCCGAAGAAATCAACGCCGCCATGAAGGCCGCTTCCGAAGGAGACATGAAAGGCATCCTCGGCTATTGCGACCAGCCTCTCGTTTCCACCGATTTCAAAATGGACGCACGCTCCAGCATCTTCGACTCCCTCGAAACGCAAGTGCTCGGAAAAACCGGCAACCTTGTCAAAGTGCTGTCTTGGTACGACAACGAATGGGGCTACTCCATGCGCTGTGTCGACCTCGCCGCTTACATGGCAAGTCGAGAAGCTTAAGCTCTTCTAGGAGGTTTTGGGCGCTTCATTTGTTTAATGATCTGCACAGGCGTCCCTCCTGCAGTTTCAACCAGCCTAGAATGATGGGCTGTAACCGAGTTTTTCACAAGACGCCAATCGGCCTGCAACTGAAGGCCCATCCCCGCCAAAGAAGCAGAGAGCTTGGAAGTGATTTCAGCCAGCACTCGGTCTGCGTCAGGGATATCTTCAACCGTCAGATGCACGGTTTGCTCATCTTGTCTTTGAATGCGAACCGCAGAATTTCCATCCACCGCATCAAAAAGTGCACTCGCCAATCGAACAGAATCCAAAGGATCAACAATCCCCACCTTTCCTTTTGCTCGAAACACTCCATAGTAATGAGGCCCTTCAGGAATTTGCGGCACAGCCACCGCATCCACAAGCTGAGAGAGTTCAGGAGTCATTGAATCACCCTGAGACAGGGCACCCATATCTATATTAGGAAAGGGATCCGTCAAACCAGGTGTTCGATCGCCAAGCAAAGTGACTGAGTTTTTTTCAGCAGTCTTTAGCACTTGCAAACTCTGCTCATAGGCCGGGCCCGTAATGGCTTGAAAGCCATGCACCACGCCTTGCCCACGGTCTTGATCTAAAAAAGTATTGGCCTGCACTGCATTTTCCCCCACCGGCAAAACCACCGCCTTAACCTTACAAAATTCATCTGGCTGAAGTGGATTTACGATGCGCAAAGCATCTCGAAGATACTCAGCAATTTGAGCAACAGAACTTCCAGAACCAGACTCCGGAACAAAATACATTCCTTGATCGCCAGCGGGCGGAGCCAGCATCACGAGGCCCAAGTCCGTCGCCATTCTCACTGCTGTAGCAATGATGTCCTGAACAAAAGCAACCTTCCCTTCATCAGGGAGACTTTCCATGATTTTGGTAAAGCCACTGATGTCCCAAACGATCAAATGTCCTTTCGGAAAGCTGCTAACCGATTCTCTATTCACTAGCCCCTTGGCCAAATCTCGGTGACCAGCAACTTCAGCAAGCTTAAGCTCATGAACACGGGTCCACGGCATATGCAAACGAGCAACCCCAGCATTGGCAGGTTCAAGTTCAGGTGCAAGTTTTGCTAACGAGGATCTCATGGTGCGAATATTCTACCCTATTATCAGTTTTGGTCAAGTGTCCAAATGATCCTTCCCCTTTGCTTGTCCAAAAGTGCAAAAACCGCTATAAAGAAGCCATGTCAGACGAAAGAAAAAATCAAATCCTCAGCGCCATCATTGAACACTTTGTTCAAACGGCGGAACCCGTGGGTTCTAAAACCATCATTTTGACCTACAACTTCAAAGTGAGCCCCGCAACCGTGCGCAACGACATGGCCGATCTCGAGGCCGAGGGCCTGATCATGCAACCTCACACTTCAGCAGGACGTGTGCCCACCGACAAAGGCTACCGCGTTTACGTGGATCAGTTGGCCGACTACGGACGCGCAAAAACTCTGGCTCAAGAAACCTTGGCTCAGTTGATGCATCACCATCGAAAAGAAAACGCGAAACAACGGGTGCACGAAGCGGTCAGTCTGCTTTCTCAAGCCAGCCCCAACATGGCTTTCGCCACCATTCCGGACAACAACCGCACCTTCTTCATGGGCTTTTCAAAGATGCTGCGCCAACCCGAATTCATGGAAGCGCCCCTCAAAGCCTGCCAAGTCATGGAAGTGATTGAAGACCAAAGTCACTTTTTGAAATCGCTCGAAAAAATCGAAGTGGATGAAGAACCTCGCATCTTCATCGGTGAAGAAAATGTTTTGCAAGGCATCGACAGCTGCTCCGTGCTCCTCACTCGCTACACCTACGATGGCTACAAAGGCATCATCGGACTGCTCGGCCCCAAACGCATGCCCTACGCCTACAACTCCGCCGTGCTCACCCAAGTACGCGACCTTTTAGAAACTCACAAATTATAAAAATGACAGACGAAACAACTCCTCAAGACGAGTCCACTCAAGATCCTGCCGCAGCGCAAGATCCCGCAGTGGCCCAACTGCAAGCGGACCTCACCGCCATGACCGAAACCGCCAAGCGTGCGCTCGCCGATTTGCAAAATTTCAGACGCCACGCCGAAGAAGAACGCAGTGAACTCCAAGTCTACGCAAACATGAAACTCCTCGAAGCCCTCTTCCCTGCTTTGGACAATTTCGCACGCGCCTTCACCAGCATTCCCGAAGAACTCAAAACCAACGAGTGGGTGAAAGGAATCGAAGCGATTGAAGCCAATTTGCTCAGCGCCCTCACCAATTTAGGACTCGAAGTCATCGACCCCACGGGTCAAGCCGCCGATCCTCACCGTCACGAAATTTTGATGGAAGTGGAAGGCTCTGCCGGCCAAGTCGTCCAAGTCTTCGAAAAAGGCTACGCCTTCAAAGGCAAAACCGTCCGCCCCGCCAAAGTGAGTGTGGGGAAGAATTAAATTCACTCCATTCACATGCGCCTTCGCCTCGCCCTCGCCACACTCTTGTTACTCACTTCGTGTTCGTCACAAACGGAAGTTCAAGACATCGCAACTGATGAATCGCTGGCTTCTTTTTGCACCGACACGGCAACTCCAGCCCCTCACCTTCCTTCTGGCGACGTGCTTTCTTTGGCCAAAGAAGAAGATGCACAGCAATTTGCTTTTGCTGATCAAAAAGGAGCGGAAATCATTCCTGTGGACAACAACATGAGCTACGCCGTTTGGTGGCAGCCCGAAGACTTTGACGTCAGCACCGGAACCGTCGTTGTGAGCCTGCACGGTCACGGTGATTACGCCATTCAAGATTTCAAAGTGTGGCATCCCGAACTTGCACAAAGAAACGTCGCCTACCTCGGACTCCAATGGTGGTTTGGTCGCAGTCTAG
>CAZROM010000043.1:0-3639 GCA_964601715.1 uncultured Candidatus Peribacteria bacterium
CCTTCCATGCGGAAGCCTTTGTCGTAGAGGGAGCTGCCGAAGTGCGGGCAGCACAGACCTTTCCGCAAACCCAGACCGCGCACGCGGATGTATTCGTGGGAGTTTTTGTCGTAGAACTGACGGCTGTCGCTCACGCCCCATTCGTACCAGCAGATCGCTCCGGCGCTCACACCGGCCAGCACCGTGCCACGCTTGTGCGCCTCGATGAGCAGTTTGTCCACGCCCAGTCGTCTCCACTTGTTCATCATCATCAGGGTGTTGCCTCCGCCCACATAAATCACATCCGCCGCACGAATCTTTTCGGCAATCTCTTTGTGAGATGGTTTTTCGGTGATCAAACGGAGCACGTCCACCGGGCAACCGAGCTTCTCGCCATACACTTGCATGAAGGCGCGCGTGGAACCCACCGAGTCCGAACTCGCCGTGGGGATAAACAGCACCTTGGGCTTCTTCTTGCCCGTGAGCTTCACGATGCGCTGATCGATTTCAAACGGCGTGTCGAAACAGCCCTCTTCGGACCAATCTGTTTTGTACCCGCCAATGGCGATGATAGGAGTCATAAGGAGAGTTTAACACAGAGCTGAATCGTTGACTCCAATAAAAACCAGTCGTAAAATCGAGTCGCTTTCGAGGTTTTCTCGCGACCCTGCCAGAAATGGCAGGGAATTTTCAGGTACAATTGATGAAATCTTTGCACGTGCAATTCAGTTTTCTGTCAGGAAAATTTCAGGACTTTTCAAAAAAGAACGTTCATAATAAGCGTTACTATGGAAATTCTTTACGACAATTCAGTTTGCAAAGCGATCAAAAAACTTGACCCGATCAATGGCGCAAAAGTGGACCGAACTATTCATCTACTAAAAGCATTTGGAAAAGACCTACGGATGCCACACAGCAAAAAAGTAGCCCACAAAATCTTCGAGCTGAGAACCAAAGGACAGACGAAAATAAGAATCCTCTACACATTTCACGATAACTCGGTTTTCTTACTTCATCTTTTCATAAAAAAGTCACAAAAAATACCTCCAAAAGAAATCGAAACAGCGCAAAAGAAAATAGAATGGATTGAAAAATTATCACATATTAGTTATAATTGAATTATGAAAGGATTCAAACCATTCGACACACTCCACAAAGAACTCCTCAAAGACCCCGAGTTCAAAAAGGCCTACGATGCCCTGCAGCCTGAATTCGAGTTGGCCGCTGTCATCATCCAAAAACGCATCGACAAAAAGATGACTCAAGCCGCGCTCGCCAAGAAGATGGGCACCAAGCAATCCGCCATCTCTCGACTGGAATCGGGGAATTCAAATCCACGCTTCAACCTTCTCAAAAAAGCTGCCAAAGCCCTAGATTCAAACCTCAAGATTTCGTTCACTTAGCCTTCTCCTCCAACTCGTGAGTCGTCACGCCGAGGATCAGCCACAAGAGGCCGAGCAGAAGGCCACCCAGCACATCGCTCAAGTAGTGAACTCCCAAATAAATGCGGCTGAATCCGATCAGCAACACGAGCAAAACGGCGAGCACGACCAGAAGGGATTTGTGTTTGGCTTTGGGAAAACGCTTCATCCAAAAAAAGACCAGCAAGCCATACAAAACCAAACTCATGGACGAGTGACCGCTCGGAAAGGAATAGGAATTTTCGACGTAGGTGTGAAAAACGGGACGGGTGCGAGCAATCCAATCTTTGCCCGCAAAAGTCGCCACGAAACAGCCGAGCAAAGTGAGTGAAAAAATCACCGCATCTTTGCGCTGAGTTTTGTGCTTGGTGAAGAACAGGGCGAGCGCAGCGAGCCCTCCCAAAACCGCAATGCCATAAGGGCTGCCCAATTGTGTGATCCACAGAAAAACCTGAGTGAGTCCCGCACTTCGATGGGCCGTGATCCATCCTTCCACCCACAAATCCAAATTCACAATGGCTTCAGAGTTCACCACATCTTCCACCACTCCCATAAAAAGCAGCAGCACATAGCCAAACGCCAAAACGAGCAGAGTCAGGGGCAAGCCCGTGAACCTGCTACGATCCAAACGTTTTTTGAGGTGACTTTGAAGGACTTTGTTCATAAAAAATTACAAACTCCTTCCATCAAACTTTTGCACTTCCAAAGCGTCGACATCAAAATCGTGGAGGCAACGTAAATTCACCGCCATCGATTCCTTGCCTTCGGCGTCTTTGCCACGGCTGAACGCGCGCACTCCGCACACCTTGCAGAAGGTGTGATGGATCATCATTTTGTTGAATTGATAATCGGTGAGAAAGTCTTCCCCGCTCACAAGTCTAAAGTGATCCACAGGAATGAATTGAAGCATCCAACCTGCCCTACCGCAAATGCTGCAATTACACGCGTAGCCGGTTTTGGGCTGCTCATCAAAATCCACTTCGAATTGAACCGCTTGGCAATGACAACTTCCTTGGTAAGTGACGGACATAAGAAAAAAGGATTAGAGATTAGTCGCAAGAAGGAGCCACCGTGGAGGTGATCTCGGTTGCGTAATGAATGGTCATGAAATAAGAACTGTCGCTCACCACGAGTCCAAATCCAATTTTTTGGAACTGGGAATTCATGATGCTGTTGTAGTGAGGCGCGTAACTCGATCCCGCTTCGCTCATGTAGTAATCGAAGGTGTATTTGATCGCGGCGATGAGTTCGTCGGTGCACTCGTCGGCACTGCAGGAGTAAGGTCCACGACCAATGTTTTCGGTGAACGTGTAGCCGCCTGAATTTTTAAACGTCAGACCCAAGTTTTCGAACCAATCTTGAATGGCGTAGTAATCGTAATACGCCGTGGTGCCAGGGCGCGTGTGCGTCATGCGACCTTGCGTGCGCCCGTACTCGGACCAAACGATGGCCGTGCGTTCTAACTGCGTATCGTATTCGTAAGCGTCCAAGCCATTTTGGGCGCGAGCAGTATTCGTCCACGAAAGCCAGGTGTCGCGCACGCGTTGCATGTCGATGTCCGAATAAGTCTCCACCGAAAAATCTTCACACGCATTGCCTTTGAATTCATCAAAGGTCGTTGCGTCTTGCGTTTCATTGTCCGTCATCGCTCGCCACAAAATTTCAAAGGCTTCCCCACGCGTCAGTTCCTCCGAATAATAATCCAAAGTCGCAGGAATGTAATTTTTCTTGGCGAAGGTTTCAAGATACTGACTGAACCATTCGCTGCCTGTCGGTGTTTGCATCGGCAAATCCAAAGCCAAAGTCGTGATCTTCAAGGCCTCCACCAAAGTGATGGTTTCTTCGGGAGCAAAACTTCCATCCGCATGACCGTTCACAATGTCAGCGTCTTTCGCGCCGCACACATAAGGCGCGAACCACTGATCCGAAACGTCGGTGAAGCAAGAAGTCGCTGCCTCATCCGAAACCTCGTGCCCGCCCGCAAGCATCACGATTTTCAAAAACTCCGCACGATTGATGGAGTTGTCGGGCCGCAAAGTGCCATCCTCATATCCTCCAATCACTCCTTGCTCGGTCAAATAATCGGCAGCGGTTTTATAAGCATAGCCGTCCAAATCCGAATAGGCATAGACGGTGGGACTTTTCACCACGCCCGCACTGAGCGCTAGCACGCACAAAGAAGCAGAGACAAACTTAAAGAGAGAAGAGATTTTCATGCGCTCACTCTACACTAAAAAAA
>CAZROM010000044.1:0-2954 GCA_964601715.1 uncultured Candidatus Peribacteria bacterium
TCCTCTTTCTTATGATCTTCTTCCTTTTTGTGGTCTGTTTTGTGATCGGCCTTATCTGCTGGTGCCGTAGCGGCGATTACTCTGTTTGCGACATTTTTACTAATCCCAACAACGGCTCGACTGCCTTCTTGCCAAACGCCTCTAACTCCATCAGATAGGCTTTCGTATCCTCTAGGTCTTGGCCCTTCTTTCTTCCCGTGATCTGGTGTTGCAGGTTCAGCGTGTGACATAGTTTTTTATTAGTCTATGGATTATACATCTTTTTTGAGGTTTGGTCAAAGCATTTGCGGGGCTCTGACTTCTTTTGGGTTGGCTGAACATTTGCTTTTGCTTATAACTAGGCTATGAAGAAAACTGCAAATTCTGAGAAATTGGTGAAAAAGCTGGACCACGTCTGGAAGTTTTTTGCGCCGATTGTTCTGATTGGACTTGCGATGGATCAGTTCAGCAAGGCATGGGCTCACGAGCATTTGAGTTTGGGTGAACGTGTGGATTTTGGTTTCAATCTTTCTCAGAATTCTCAGTTGGTTTTTGGCCTGCACATGCCCATCGCTGGCACCTATCTTTTGACCATTGCTATCTTATTTTTGGGCTTTTACGTGGTGGTGAAAAACTGCCTCTGGGAACACAAACGTCACCTCTTCCCTTTGGCTTTGATTTTGGCTGGAGCGCTGGGGAACGTGATTGATCGCGTACGTTTTGGCTACGTCGTGGATTTCATTCAGGTGTATTGGTGGCCCACGTTCAATGTCGCTGACGTTTTCATTGTCTGCGGAGTTTTGATCCTGTCGTGGCAAGTGATGATTTCGGAAGACGCGCTCGAAGATCTTTAGGCCGCGATCACTTTGGATTCGTGAGTGAGTTTGGTCATCAAATCCACGGGACCTTCTTTGCCGGTGATCAATTTAAACATGGTGAAGATTTGATTGAGGAACCAAATTTCTCCTGAAATCACATGGGGCACTTGAGCGGCTTTGGCTTCTTCCAAAAAGAGGCTGGTGCGACCGTAAACGGCGTCCATGGCCACCATCACGTTCTTCCACAAAGGGAAGGGAACCAAGGTGCTTTGGCGGTCTTGATTGCTGGAGGCCGTTGCATTGATGATGAGATCGGGGAATTTTTCCCAGCGACGCATGTCTTCCACCCACTCGATGTCCATTTGTTCAGCGAAGGCTTTGGCGCGCTCAGGAGTGCGATTCCAAATGGCGACATGGGCTCCTTCTTTTTTGAGTCCGTAAGCGGCGGCACGCGCTGCTCCACCGGCACCGAGAATGAGCACTTGTTTATTGGCGAGTCTTGGCACCGCGGTTTTGAGCGCGCCAAGGGCTCCGAGCCAGTCTGTGTTGTGTCCAACCAAGCTTCCCTTTTCATTCAAAATCAGGTTAACGGCGTTCACGGCCTTGGCCTCGTCCGTGGACTCATCCAAGTACTCGAGCGAAGGAGTTTTGTAAGGCATGGTTGCCACCACTCCGGCGAGTTCGCCTTTTTTGAGTCGCTCCATCACGGTGGGCAATTCTTCCGGCAAAATGTCGGTGGTTTCGAACTCCGCATCGATGCCAAGTTCTTTGAAGCCTCCGTTGATGACAGGCGTCGTCAAACAGAAGCTGAGTGGATGACCAATGATCAGGTATTTTTGTGTCATTTCTTTTTGTGGTCGGCCATGAAATCTTTGAGTCCTTCCACCGCCTTGAGCACTTCAATGGGCAGCATCCACACGGTGGTGTTGGATTGATCGGAAGAAATGTCGTTGATGGAATCGAGCGTACGAAGGTGCAGGGCACCAGGTGAATCGGAAAGCATTTTGGCAGCCTTAGCAATGTTCTCGGCAGCGATGACCTCCCCTTCTGAACGAATGATCGTCGCACGACGTTCGCGCTCTGCTTCGGCTTGTTTACCGATGGTGCGCTTCATGTCGTCAGGAATCAAAATGTCTTTGAGTTCCACATTCACCACTGTGACTCCCCATTCTTGAATGGTGCTGTCCACGTTGGTTTTGATGCGTTCAGCTAAGGTTTCTCGCTTTGACAAAAGATCATCCAAACTCACTTCTCCCACCACATTTCGCATGGTGGTTTGCGCCAACTGACTGGTGGCGTAGAAGAAGCTTTCAATGTTGAGAATGGCTTTGCTCGCGTCGGTGACTTTGAAGAACAAAACCGCGGTCACTCCGACGGAAATGTTGTCTTTGGTCAGACATTCTTGAGTAGGAACTTCTACCGTGCGAAGACGCAGATCCACTTTTTTCATGGATTGAAAAATGGGGAAAACCAGTCTCCATCCGGGATTCACCATTTTTGAAAATTTACCGAGTGTGAATTTGACTCCTCGTTCGTATTCATTGACCTGACGAATGCTCACCAAAACAATGATGAGACAGACAAACAGTAGAAATGGCATAGGCACTGGTTAAAGTGGCTCTATTGTACCAAGTCTGACCAGTTTTTCCAGAACACTTTTTGAAGTTCCGTGTAGGACAAGGCAAGTCCCTTGTAAACCGTGATTCCATCCTCGGGGTTGTCGTCCAAATTCGAGTTGAATTCGTCGGCGGTCAAAATCGAAATGTAATCCTGGTAAAGATCTCTTAAAAAGTCACCATCTTTGTCTTCATAGCCAGTGACAACATTGTCGGTGGCAAACAGAATGCGATCTTGGTAATTTTCAAAGAAAGTTTTATACACTTCCGTGTTTTCACTGATTGTTTTGAATCCATCCAAAGCAAAAGCGGTGCTTCCAAAGCTGGTGTCCACATACAAATTGGGATGAGCGTCCAACAACTCAGAAAGTCGGTTGAGAGATTTGGAAGAAAGGCAGTAGTGAGGACAAATCACGGGCAAGTCGGGGTAGAGTGCGAGTACGTTTTCAAGTTCGTCTTTGTATTCACCCGCATTCACAGGAAGCATCAAAAGAGCTTCGTTTTCTTCGAGCATGGTGTAGAGATCCGCAAGTTTTGGGTC
>CAZROM010000045.1:0-2217 GCA_964601715.1 uncultured Candidatus Peribacteria bacterium
GACCTCCACCAGAAACAAACGAAATACCTTTAAATCCATGAGCTATTTACCATAGGTAGTTGAATCAGTCACGAAGTCGCCTGCCTACGCGGGAAGCCATCCGCAGGTCAAAACGGCGGCGTACATTCCTTCTGTATTCCCCCAGAAATTCTGTATCCTCGCCTAAGTTTAAAATTTCCCTCTGAAAAAGCGTCTTTTCTCAGATTCTGAATACAGGGTCCCTGTATTCAATCACATGTCTTCGGCTAATCAAAAAATCCAGGTTTCATTATTGATCTCAACAACGTAGGGCCGTTTCGGCGTTTTGTTGGCATCGGTTGCAATCCTTGAAAGGCGTGGGGAGCAGACAGCACTCCTCGCAGAGAGGATCAATCATGAACACCAAGGAATTGCAGACCTTTCGCTCGCGAATTGAATTGGAAATTTCCGAGCTTGGGGAGGCAACAACGAATTTTAGGAAGGAACTGAAGACCAGCGCCGAGACATGCGCCACCTCCACTGGCGATGTCATCGACTGCGCCAAGGACGAACGCGATCTGAAAGCTCAGATCCGAATTCACAATCACAGCCATGCTCGGCTCGTGGAACTCAAGGGAGCTTTGGCTCGCTTAAAGAGTGGCACTTTCGGAGTTTGCCAGGAATGTGGAGACTCCATTGGATTTGCCAGGCTTCACGCCAGACTTGGGGCCACGCTTTGTATCGGTTGCCAGGAATATTTTGAAAGAAACTACGTGGCCGCCTGATGCAGTTCATTCGGTCAATTTCAAGATTACGTTTGCGGTCCATGTGGACCTGTCACCGTTGCGGCTCATCGTTGATGGGTCATCACGGTGAACGTTATTGCCCAAACTGTCTATGGGACGAGCTAGAGGAAATCCCAATCAGAAACCCATCAAAAGGAGCGAGGAAAAACAGGTGATCCATTTTTGGAAAAGAAAGAAGTCGGAACCTTTGGTGCGAAGGTACCGCGAGGATGGTCGCGAAGAGTTTTTAAGTCGAGACCAATTCATCGAACAAATGATCGAGAAACAAAAAGAGAAAACAAGAAAATACCAGAACCAATTTCATAGAGAACATTCACAAGATGCCATGCCCGACTTTTTTATGTCGCGCTGGCATCTTTAAGGAACCTTTACCGACAGGAGAAAAAAAGATGAATGCAGTACAAAATCAAAAAACTGAAGAGAGCTTCCGCTTTGACATTTACAAAGGAAAACTTGCCCAGGATGGGTCGTTTCAAAAGACAAGGATTGCGGGCCACGCCTACCTGCGCTCCGGAAAACACGCTTACAAAGTTAAGCTCTTTTCCCTGACCAAGGATCGCTTTGTCATCGTGCCATCAGACAATAATCGCGACCTCTTTAAAATTCTGACAAAAGAGGAAGTCGTTACGAAAGACAAAGGAAAGCGGACCTACTGGAATGTGGTCGGCGAAGGAGAAATGATTTCCAGCGCTGGCGTGATGAAGCTCAAATTCGATCTTTTCGGTGAATCGCTCTACATGAGCATTTACCCCGCGAATGCCGGGAATGTCCTGGCCTTTCAAAGCCTCGCTGACTGGAGCGCTGCCTGATGAACTTCAATCAAACCAATAACGGAAGAGAGGTACCTATTAAGAAGTATAACGTTTTGTTTTCACTACTCGTCGTCGCAGTAGTGGTGATGTTTGTTCCCGATTTTGCCCACGCAAGCCTTGAATCCTCGCTGAATGGAATCCGAACGAAATTGACGGGAGTAATTCTGCCGGTTCTTTCGGTGATCGGAATTGCACTGGCTTCGATTTCCTTCTTTACGGGCAATCCTCAGGCCAAGCAGCACATTTTTTATGCCGTCATGGGCGCAATTCTAGGCTTCGGGGCTCAGTCCATCGTTGATTTTATTGCCCAGACGGTTCGGTGATGGAGATCGACGTGGATGAACAATCTCTTTTGACAACGAGAGTGCCCAGATCTCTGGAAATGAAAACCAAATTGTTTGGATTGGAGCTTGCTGACATTCTGATCATTTTCGGGAATCTCAGCTTCACCAACCTGTTGTTCGGCGCAACCTCATTTCGCATTCCCATTGTCTGGGGATCAACGTTTGTACTCGGCGCCTTACTGTTCTTCGTAAAGCGTGGGAAACCTGATGGCTATCTTCAGCACCTCGGCGAGTATCTCGCCTCGCCGGTGCGCCCGGTATGGGCAACAACAAGTCGGTGTAAGTCCGACTTTGACC
>CAZROM010000046.1:0-2071 GCA_964601715.1 uncultured Candidatus Peribacteria bacterium
GCAGGTCGTGAAAATCAAAAAAATCATTCAAGAGAATGAGCAAGTGAAGACCTTTGTTTTGGATATCAGTTTGGGTGCGCAGCCTGGGCAATTTGTGATGGTGTGGATTCCTCGACTCGACGAAAAACCTTTCTCAGTCGCCATGGACAACGGGCTCGAACTTCATTTGGCGATTGCAGCCGTTGGGCCTTTTTCGAATGCGCTGCATGAGCTCAAAGAAGGCGATCAAGTCGGTGTGAGGGGACCTTTTGGAACGGAATTCACCTGCGAAAAAGGCCAGCGACTTTTGTTCCTCGGTGGAGGCTATGGAGCCGCACCACTTTATTATTTCGCGCACAAAGCTTCGGCCATGGGCTGCCAAGTGGAATTTGTGGTGGGTGCTCGTCGCAAGGATTTACTCTTGTACACCGAGCGCGCGCAGCAACTCAAAAATGTGAATGTGCATGTTGCAACCAACGATGGAAGCGCTGGCTTTGAAGGCTTCAATACGGTGCTCATGGAAAAAGTGGTTGAACAAGCGGAAGCCGAAGGGCGACCTGTGGATTGTATTTACACCTGTGGTCCCGAAATCATGATGCTCAAAGCGATGCAACTTGCGGAGGCAAAGAATATGCAAGCGCAAATTTCTGTGGAACGTTACATGAAGTGTGGATTCGGAGTGTGTGGCAACTGCTGCGTGGATGGACTCGGGGTTCCGAGCTGCGTTTCTGGACCTGTGATGCCCCTTGAAAAAGTGAAGCAGCTCAAAGATTTTGGAAAATACCACCGCGACAATCTTGGTAAAAAACAATATTACAACTTTTAACATGGAGCAGTATAAAATCGATTTTGTGCACTTTTTGGTTCGTGCTAAAGCGCTCAAATTTGGCAGTTTTGTTCTGAAGAGCGGACGCACAGCGCCTTACTTTTTGAATGCAGGATGTTTTTACACGGGTGAACTTTTGCACGAATTGGGACGTTATTATGCACAAGCCCTTCTCAACAGTGGCCTTGAGCCCGACACGATTTTTGGTCCCGCGTACAAAGGGATTCCACTCGCGGTTGCGACCACGAGCGTGCTCTTTTCTGACTTCCAGAAAAATGTGAATTACTCCTTCAATCGCAAGGAAGAGAAGGACCATGGAGCCGACGCGAAGACCGTGATTGTTGGCGCGCCTCTCACGCCTGAAACCAAGTTGCTGCTCATCGACGATGTGATCACGGCAGGAACGGCGGTGCGTGAAAGTGTGGAACTTTTGAAGAAATATGGAAACCCTCAACTCATTGGAATTTTGATCGCGCTCAATCGAATGGAAAAGACGAACGATGGTGAAAACGCTCTCGAGCAAATCGAGAAAAGTCTTGGGATTCCAGTTCACGCCATTGTGACTTTGGATGAAGTCATCGAGGTTTTGTACAACAAGCCTGTCGATGGGGAAGTTTTGATCGACGATGTGCGCATGGAAGAAATCCGTGCTTACCGCGCTCAGTACGGCATCTAATAGGTTGAGCCGACTTGACGGGAGCCTTGACAAGAGCTAAGATTGGCTTCTGCTAAATTTAATAAATCTCATGAACACTGCTCGTGACGCCGCTGACTCAATCGATTCAAATGAAGGAGCGATTGCCAATCAAAGAGGTGGATTTTCTTTACAGAACAATCTAAATGGAAGTGCTGCAGCACTCTTAGGTTTATTTTTGGCGAGTCGTGCTAACGCAGAAGAAGCTCAAAAACCCACTTCTTTGGATGTTTCGAAAGATTCTATGGACTTGCCACTTTTGGAAGCAGGAGCTCAGATTGGAGTTGGGGCGAATACTTTGGACTCGGCGACTGCGGAACTGAATGGAGGTGCTTTTTATGGTGCCCTCGATACATATGCGAGTTTTAGACCTCTTCCTTTTAAAGATTGGAACGGACTCTATTTGGGTGTCGATGCGGATGCACGTTTTGCTGACGGTTGGGGTTTGAGTGATCTCGAAGGAGTGATTGGCTACGATCAAGGACGCATTGCGTTGGACTTGGGAGTGGGGACTTATTGGGACGTTTTGGACGGAAATCGTCCCAACACCAATATGGATGGGGTGCCTCACG
>CAZROM010000047.1:0-2021 GCA_964601715.1 uncultured Candidatus Peribacteria bacterium
AGTTTTTCTTTGTAGATGGGGAAGAGGTCCAACGTTTTGCTGGGGATTTTTTCAGCGCTCAGGTCGTAATCTTGGGTTTGGATCATCTTCAAAATCACCTGAAGTTCGTCTCCACAAATCGAGTGAGCTTTGGGACCGACGATCTTCACGCCATTGTATTCTTTGGGATTGTGGCTGGCGGTGATCATCACGCCTCCGTCAAAGCCGAGGTGAGCCACGGCAAAGTAGAGCATGGGAGTGCTGACCAGTCCAAGCACGGTGACCGTTGCGCCAACCTCTTGCAGGCCTTTTAAGAAGGCTGCGGAGAGCTCCGGAGTGCTGAGGCGGCAATCGTAGCCCAAAGCCAAATTCGTTCCGTAGCGGCGCTTCAAATAGGTTCCGGTGGCTTTGGCGATTTCTTTGATACTTTCAGGGGTCAAATCGGGATCATTGCCGGGCAGAGGTTTGTGCGCAATTCCACGAATGTCGTAGGCGCGAAAAATGTGAGGATGAATCATGGGTTTGGTGTTGGCAAAATTCTAGCAGACGACTCTAGAAAAATCTTCTAAAAAATGGTATAATTTATAGATTTAATTGAACCTATGGCTGGACCTGAAGTCAAAACCGAAAGTGCTGAGGTGCAAAGTGAAGCGCCTAAAACCACTGAACAGGCGGCTCCTAAACCTGAAAAAACGCCTGAACAGAAGGGCGTGGATAAGTCACTTTCAAAACAAGAAGGCCAGTCCAACGATCATGTGGCGGACACGGCCGTTAAAAACTCAGAGGCTTTGGATGCCGCTGCTTCTGGGAAAAAACAGGAGGACGACGAGCAAGCTGATCCTAAAAAAGAGGAGCCCAGCAAGTGGGATTCTTTGGTGAAATATTGGGAGAAATCCATGAAGGAATCGAAAGGTGAGCTCACAGTCACGGCTGTTTTGGGTACTTTGTATCACGCTTACAAGCTCTGGTTTGGAGAAGAAGAAACCAGTGACGATGAAGTGGATGAAGATTCCGACGATGCACCGGATGGAAAGCGTTATCGTTTTGACGACCCCAGTTTTGACCCTGAAGATCCTAAGTTCGACAAGATAAAAGCTCAGGCAAAGAAGCAACTCGCTGAGATGAAAGACAAACATGAAGATTGGCTCGGTATTGCTGAGACCGCTTCTGAACGTTACAAGTTGGGGGCAAAGGGACCGTCGATCATTTTTGCCATGTCCCGTTTTGAATCGGGTTTCAACCCTGATGCTAAGGCCACTGCAAGTTCTGCGACAGGACTTGGTCAGTTTATAAAAGGCACATGGGAATCTTTTCAAAAGAGTCTTCCTGAAGGAGACAAGCTCAAAGGTAAACCTGCAACCGATCCTGAAGCAGCGCTCACTGCGATTGCGTGGTACACACGCAGCAATATGGACGCTTGTGGACTCACTCCTGATCAAGACGACTTGGCGGCACGCGTGTATGAGACTCACCACGAAGGAGCTGCAGGTGCCAAAAAACTGTGGGCGTTTAGGAATGGCGGTCCCGAAGGCAAGGTCCCCAAATCTTATTTGGGCAAGAAATTCCCAAAATTTGGTGTGGAAGAAGTGAAATCTTACAAAGATTATTCTGATTTGGTGAAGGCCATGTCTGACCGTGTTCAGGTGGTGGCGTTGGACTATGAGGTCGAATTGGAACCTGAAGAAGGACTTAAACTTGCTGCTTAACCATGGAACTCCCTAAACTTCCAGAATCGAGAGGAGAAAAAAACGAGCTCATTGCGGGTTTGGCTCGACTTGCCAAAGAAGTGGTGGGTGGAGTTCGTAAACATGCGGACGAAAAACTCGACGAACATGAAAAACACAATGCTTCTGTGGTGGATGGTTTGGAAGGCATAGCTCAAGCCTTTGACACCGATCCTGAGGCAGCGCTCACTCCTTATGAGATGGAGGCAAAGCAAGTCACGGCGGTTGTGAATTTCATTCGATCCATGTTTGGGTATGAGCCCTTGAAAGAAGGAGAGAAAGTGGATCTTTCTAAAGATTTAAAGGTTGAGAAGGGAA
>CAZROM010000048.1:0-1691 GCA_964601715.1 uncultured Candidatus Peribacteria bacterium
TTTCCGCTTTGTCGGAATTGGGCAAAGAGGTCATGGATATTGTGAATCAAGTGCTGGTGAGCATTGGTTTGCCGCCGCTGAGTTCGGAAACTAAAACTGAAGACACCAAGACCGACACGCCAACGCAAGGCAAGAAGCCAAAAGAAGCGCCTTCGTCATGGCCAAAGCCTATTTCTTTGGAAGATGCGGAGTACAAAGATTCGCCCATCACGACGAGCAAGGGCTATCCTTTGCATTTGTCGTCGGAGTTTGGAATGCGGACGCGTCCGGGCAAACCCACTCGAATGCATGAAGGAATTGATTTGAATTATGGCAGTGGATCAGACGATGAACATTTGCCCTTATATGCCAATGTTTCTTTACAAGTTGAGAATGTGTACGAATCGGACAGTGGGGGATATACCATCTCTCTGTTTGATCCGAAAAATCCTGATAAGGTTTTCACTTGCCTCCATTTGGACGAGCTTCCTCCCTTTGAAAGAGGAGACTTGCTGGAACCAGGAACTTGCTTCGCAAAAATTGGTGGAACGGGTACTTCGTCAGAAGGGCCTCATTTGCACCTTGAAATGAAAGAAGATGGAAAAACAGTGGACCCGCTCATGTTTTTTGGAGAAAAGTTCCGTTTGGATGAGTCCAAGACGAACTCTTAAAGCAAAGTCTGAGCTTCCGCTTCTTGGGCGAGGCTGATGGAGTCGGGGGAGTTTTGAGCGTCGGCGATGCGGCTCACGTCCACGACGAGGACTTCTTTCATGCCGCCTTCGTTTTGTTCGAGCAAGCGCACGATTTTGTGAACGAGCAGGGAATCCATTCCTTTTTGGATGAGAGTTCCAGGGTCTCCGCCTTCGGAAAGTCGTTTGAGGATTTCGTCGATTTTGGCCCAAGGTCCGCTCAGGTCTTCTTCATCGGTTTGGTTCGGGCGCAAATTGCGGGATGGAGCTTTTTGGAAGAGTTCTTCGGGGAGGCCGATCCAGCGGCCCAGTTCAATCACGTCGGTTTTGTAGAGGTCGCCGAGCACGTGAAGTTCGCCGGTGAATTCGCCGTCACGGGTTCCGAGACCCAGCACGAGATCACTTTTGCAGGCGGTGCCGAGCACCATGGCGTTCATGCTGTCTGCATAATGATGGATGAGGGCACTGCGCACGCGGCATTTGAGTTTTTCAAAGGCTTCTTCACTTTTTTCCCAGCTCACAAAATGGTGATCGACGAGAAAATTGTTGATGGGTTGGTAGTGCACGGTGCATCCAAAATGTTGAGCCAAGGCACGGGCGTGATCGATGTCTTCATGAGGAGTGATTCCCATTTCTGGCAGAAGGAGCGCGGTCACTTTTTTAGGTCCGAACGCGCGCACCGCTAGGCAAAGGGCGACGGCACTGGTCAGTCCACCCGAAAGACCCAGCACCACTCGTTGGTGTTGGTTTTCTTTGGCATAGTGATGGAGTTCCTGAATCAGGGCGGCGTAGAGGCTGTTTTGCGTGGACATGGAGGAGTTTAATCACGAAGTGAAGTTTCGATGTGGCGCTGGAGGTCGCGTTTTTTGATCGTGTCGCGTTTGTCGTAGAGTTTTTTCCCTTGAGCGATGGCGATCTCGATCTTGATTTTGCCCTTCTCTAAGCCACATTCGAGCGGAATTACGGTAACACCCTTGGTGTCTAGAGCACCAGTAATTTTTAGGATCTCTTTTTTGTGGAGCA